>JBELJN010000001.1:160893-187049 GCA_042090345.1 Halieaceae bacterium
GCCGCGGAGGTATCTCCGCCAGAGGTCGCTGTCGACTCAGAGGCCTCTCTTGATGTGGACATATCACTGGACATCGAATTTCAGGAAGCAGCGCAGCCCGAAAGCGTGACGCCTAAAGAGAGCGACGCTTCCAGTATGCTCGACACTGAAGAAGATCCCGCAGAGACAGCGCTTGACCTGGCGCGAGCGTATCTTGATATGGGCGATAAGACGGGAGCAAAGGAGCTACTTGAGACGGCTATTTCAATGGGGGATGACGCGCAGGTAGAGGTCGCGAAGCAACTGCTCGCGTCGATCGAGTAAGTTCCATGTTGTTCTCTGATATGCCCCTCGCGCCCAATACGAGGGTGGCACTGCGGGTGGAGTACCACGGCGGGGCTTTCAATGGTTGGCAGGCGCAAACCAAACTCGATGTTCCAACGGTTCAGGAGGCACTTGAGGCTGGTTTGTCCAAAATTGCTGCCGCGCCGGTAAAAACCTCATGCGCTGGTAGGACCGATACAGGCGTTCATGCATCGGGTCAGATCGTGCATTTTGATGACCCTGTAGGTCGAAGTCTGAAGTCATGGGTCTTTGGCACAAATAGCGAAACCCCTGATTCGATATCAATTCACTGGGCTGGCGATGTCGCCTCGGACTTCCATGCTCGCTTCAGTGCAACGTCACGGCGCTATCGCTACATCATTTGCAATACACCAACAAAGCCTGCGCAGCTAACGGGTTTAGTTTCCCACTACAAACGACCATTGGACGCTGAGCTGATGAATCAGGCAGCGCAAATTCTTGTAGGTGAAAACGATTTCAGTGCCTTTCGTGCTGCGAGTTGCCAGTCATCAACACCTTGGCGAAATATGACTTCGCTGTCGGTCAGGCGCCGAGGGGACTTTGTCTGGGTTGACCTTGAGGCAAATGCATTTTTGCATCACATGGTCAGGAACATCGTAGGTAGTCTCTTATTAGTCGGAGCGGGCTTGCGTGATGCGGTTTGGTTGTCAGACGTGTTTCATGGGAAAGACCGGACGGTAGCCGGTGACACCGCCGCTAGCGCAGGTTTATACCTTGTTGGTGTTAAGTACCCGAGAGAATTCAATATTCCTTTCGTGGCTGAGGCCCCCGCCTTCATGGCGCTCAGTATTTGATACACTAGCCCACTTTTGGGAAGACCAGCGTGCAAGTAAAGATTTGCGGTATTACAAGGACTGAAGATGCCGTCGCCGCCGTCGAGAGCGGGGCCGATGCGGTTGGCCTTATTTTTTATCCAGGAAGTAAGCGCTTTATTAATCCCCCCACGGCGGCCAACGTGATTGCCAACCTCTCGCCCTACACCACGGTCGTTGGTTTATTCGTTAACGCTGATGAGTCTCAAGTTAGAGAAGTTTTGGCCTGCTGCGCGTTGTCACAACTGCAATTTCACGGTGATGAGTCGCCCGATTTCTGTGCCTCCTTTGACAGGCCTTATGTGAAAAGTGTGCCCGTATCGGATACGAATCAAATGTCAGCTATTGTCGCGGCTCACACGTCTGCGCGGGCCTTCTTATTTGACACGCAGGTGCCGGGTGAGCACGGCGGAACGGGCAAAGCATTCGATTGGAGGCTTATGCCGGAAAAAAATATTGGACATCGTGTGTTAGCAGGCGGATTAGACGCGGAAAACGTCGCCGAAGCCATTAGAATAGCCAGCCCGGACGCCGTGGACGTCAGTAGCGGGGTGGAGCTCATGGCGGGTGTTAAAGACCACGACAAGATGAATCGATTTATACGAGCGGCTGTGCAAGCCGGCAAGGTAGCAAAGCAATGACAATAGATATCAATCCAGACCTGTATGCCCAGGTTCCAGACGAACATGGCCGATTTGGTGTTTATGGCGGTAAGTTTGTCGCTGAGACGCTCATGTCGGCGTTGGCGGAACTCGAGGCTCTGTACGACTCCTTAAAGGATGATCCCGTCTTTATCGAGGAGTTTGATACGGATTTAGCGCACTACGTGGGGCGTCCGTCACCCTTGTACGAGGCGGCGAGATGGTCAGATATGATCGGTGGCGCACGCATTTACCTAAAGCGCGAAGACTTGAACCACACGGGCGCTCACAAGGTAAACAATACGATCGGGCAAGCGCTCCTCGCGAAATACATGGGGAAGAAGCGCGTCATTGCAGAAACCGGTGCGGGTCAGCATGGTGTGGCGAGTGCAACGGTAGCCGCACGACTAGGCCTTGAGTGCCATGTCTTCATGGGCGAGGAAGATGTCCGTAGGCAAGCGCTGAACGTGTATCGAATGAAGCTTCTGGGTGCGACAGTTGTGCCCGTATCGTCGGGCTCCAAAACCCTGAAAGACGCAATGAATGAGGCATTGCGCGACTGGGTGACCAATGTCGACGACACCTTTTACATCATCGGGACAGTGGCTGGCCCACACCCTTACCCGATGCTCGTACGTGACTTTCAGAGTGTGATCGGTCGTGAAGCACGCGCCCAATCACTGGCGATGACCGGTAAATTGCCCGACGCACTTGTTGCTTGTGTTGGTGGTGGTTCCAACGCGATCGGCTTGTTCCATCCCTTCCTCGCGGATCAAGACGTAGCGATGTACGGCGTTGAGGCAGGCGGGAAAGGTGTTAGTACCGGCGAGCACGCGGCACCGTTGAGCGCAGGGATTCCGGGTGTGCTACACGGAAATCGGACCTATCTCATGCAAGATGAGAATGGCCAAATTATGCATACGCACTCGGTTTCAGCGGGGCTAGACTACCCCGGTGTAGGACCTGAGCACGCATGGTTGAAGGATATCGGTCGAGTGAATTATGTTGACGCGACTGACACCGAGGCACTTGCCGCCTTCCATCGAGTGACGCGCATCGAAGGCATTATGCCGGCGCTTGAGACCGCGCATGCGCTTGCCTATGCTGAGAAGCTGGCAGCGACCATGACGTCCGACCAGCACATTATTGTGAATCTCTCGGGCCGCGGTGATAAAGACATTTTGACCGTCGCCGAAATCGACGGTATTGAATTGGGGGCTAATTAATGTCTCGGCTGGCTCCGCTGTTTGAGAAACTGAAGCAAGAGGGGCGGCGTGCGGTGGTTCCCTACCTCGTAGCGGGTGATCCTAACGAGGCGTTAACAGTTCCATTGATGCACGCTCTGGTTGATGCGGGAGCGGATATCATCGAGGTGGGTGTGCCTTTTTCGGATCCCATGTCTGAGGGGCCTACGATTCAAAAAGCACATGAGCGCGCGTTGGAGGGTGGAACCAGCCTCAAATCAACACTTGCGCTTGTTGAGGACTTTAGAAGAACCAATGCAACGACACCCCTGGTGCTAATGGGGTACGCAAATCCGTTAGAGCGTCAGGGCTACGCTTATGTTGCCGATGCGTGTGCTGACGCGGGTATCGATGGATTGATCACGGTTGATCTGCCGCCCGAGGAAGTTGCGGCAATGAACACTGAGCTTCAGCGACGTGAGCTCGACAACATTTTCCTTATATCGCCAACAACCAGTGACGAGCGCGTTGCCACCATCACACAGCAGGCTAGCGGTTTTATTTACTACGTGGCACTCAAAGGCGTTACCGGGGCGGGGAACCTCGACACGGCAGCTGTTGAGGCGCATCTTGCCATAATTCGTGCTCATTCAGATTTGCCTGTGGCGGTTGGCTTCGGAATTAAAGATGCTGAAACCGCCGCGACGGTCGCAGGCTGTGCTGATGCTGTCGTCGTCGGAAGTGCCATGGTTGACTGCATCGCAGCCCAGTACGCAAGCGAGTCTGATCCGGCAGCGGCGACAGAAGCAGCGCACTCACTGATCTCAACGATAAGAACTGGCGTAAATTTGGCAACTTCCAAGTGAAACCGTCAACGACGTATACTGCGCGCTGAGTCGAGCAGGGGGCTTAAATGAGTTGGATCGATAAAATAATTCCGTCTGGTGTTAGGAAGGCGGATGCCGACCGACGTGCCAACGTACCAGAAGGCCTATGGCGCAAGTGCGCGAAGTGCGAGTCTGTGCTGTACCGCCCCGATTTGGAGCGTAACGCCGAGGTCTGTCCAAAGTGCGGTCACCACATGCGCATCACTGCAAGGCGTCGCTTGGATATATTTCTGGATGAGGCAGGCCGGACAGAGCTGTTTCCAGAGCTAGAAACGGTCGACCGTCTTAAGTTCAAAGACAAGAAGCGCTACCGCGATCGCCTTACAACGGCGCAAAAAAGCACGGGTGAAAAAGACGCGATCATTGCTTATCGCGGCGCATTGCACGGTCTTGATGTCGTAGCCGTTGCCTTCGAATTTAATTTTCATGGCGGTTCTATGGGCTACGCTGTTGGCGAGAAGTTCACTCGGGCGGCGGGCGTCGCGCTTGAAAACGGTATTCCTTTAGTCTGCTTCGCGGCTTCAGGCGGTGCTCGGATGCAGGAGGCGCTCATTTCGCTCATGCAAATGGCCAAGACCTCAGCGGTGATTGAGCGCATGAAGGCCGCAGGTGTGCCGTATGTTTCGGTGATGACGGACCCCATTTACGGTGGTGTGTCGGCCTCGCTCGCACTATTGGGTGATATCAACGTCGCAGAGCCCGACGCGCGCGCCGGATTTGCTGGCCCGAATATCATTGAGCAAACTATCCGGCAGAAGCTACCAAGAGGATTCCAGCGTAGCGAGTTCCTGCTTGAGCATGGCGCCATTGACATGATCGTGCCTCGTGCAGAAATGAGAGACACGTTGGCGAGAGTGCTTTCAAAATTCACCAACGTACAGTTAGCCTCTTAAGCATCAGGGGTGAAAGCAAAATCCCTAGAGGCTTGGCTTGCTGAACTAGAGCAGCGTCATCCTACGGCGATAGATCTAGGCTTAGACCGCTGCGGCGAGGTCGCAAGCCGACTTCACCTTTTGGTGTCCACTGCGACGACAATCACGGTTGCCGGAACGAACGGCAAGGGCAGTACCGTCGCGATGATGGAAGCCCTGCTATGCGAGCAAGGCGTGAGTTGTGGCGCCTTCACGTCACCTCACCTCATTAAGTACAACGAACGAATCCGCGTGAATGGTCTCGAGGTCGAAGACAGCCTTATTGTGCGCGCTTTTGAGGCGATCGAAGCGGCGCGCGGAGAGATTTCACTGACTTATTTTGAGTTTGGCGCTCTCGCAGCGCTGTGGGTGTTTAACGCGTTAGGGGTGGAGTACCAACTGCTCGAGGTGGGGTTGGGTGGCCGCTTAGACGCGGTCAATATCATTGATGCCGACGCCTGTGTGATTACAGCCATTGGTTTGGACCATCAGGAGTGGTTAGGCAATGACGTCGATACGATCGCGATTGAAAAATGCGGTATCGCCCGCGCCGGTAAGCCTTGTGTCGTAGCAGATCACGCCGCACCCAAAACCGTAAACGAAAGCTTACAGCGGATTGGCGCCAAAGCGATCAGAGCGGGTGAGGCGTATCACTTTACCCAGGAGCTGTTTTCGGGCTTCGAGGATCAGACGTTTTCATGGGAAATACCTGATGGCATGATTCCCTTAAACGCCGCGGCTGCCGTCGCAGCTTTACTTGCTGTGGGGGCGCGAGTCGATAGCGAGGTTTTTAAGGCTGCGTCTAAACGCCTCAGGCCACGCGGTAGAAGGGAGCACACAAGCGTTGACGAGCTAAGTGTGGTCATGGACGTGGCGCATAATCCAGACGCCTGTCAGGAGCTGCACGGTTTTTTACAAAGGTTGCCAAAGGTCCACAACACGGTTGCCGTCTTTGCCGTCATGTCCGACAAAGACTGTCGTGATATGATCGCCGCGCTCGATGGGGACATTGATTTTTGGTGTTTACCGCATGGAGTGGGTGGCGAGCGTGGGCAAAGCCCCGATGAGCTTGTGGGCTACGTAAGGGGCAATGGTCAGGTGTTCGAAACCTTTAATGAGTCGTTAGAGTTTGCACTGGCGCGCTTGGCCGGCTCTGGACGACTTCTGATTTTTGGCTCTTTCTTCACAGTCGCTGCAGGCATTTCAGGCCTGAGAGAGTTAACAGTAACCAAGGTCGGTGTTGTCGATGGTTAAACAAAGGGTCGTCGGCTTTATTGTATTAGGAGCGCTCGCGGTCATTTTTTGGCCAATTGTTTTCGTGTCTCCGGAACCGGAACAAGAGTTGGTATTGCCTATCTTTGAAATGCCGGAGCGGCCGGTAGTCGCGATGTCAGAACGAAGAGAGCCTGTGCTTGAGCGTGTAGACAGGTCGCGATTGCCCTCTATTGAGCGGACAGCTCCGAGCGAAGGGGTGGGGATTGATGAGGTGACCATTAATCCGTCTCTTGAGTTAATTGCGGCAGATACAGCGCCGCGGAGTCAGGATTCGTCGCGCCAGCGCGCCGATTTTGATGGTCAGGGCCTACCCATAAGCTGGGAGTTACAGGTGGCCACCCTGAGTGTTGCAACTCGCGCAGAAGAGATTGCAGCTGAACTCCGTAATAAAGGTCACAAAGCTTACGTATCCCCTGTTACTATAGGCACCCAGCAGCTTTTCAGAGTGCGAATTGGGCCAAATTTGCAGCGGCAACGGCTAATAGAGATTCAGCCTGATATCGATGCTTATTTCGGGGTGGAGTCAACGATCATTAAATTTGGGGTTTGAGCAGCCTTGGAAACGACACTCGTAGAGTTTTTTCAAGACTTTAATCAATTCGACTGGATCGTTTTGGGCGTTGTTATTGTTTCTGCGCTCTTCGGTCTCTCTCGCGGCTTTGCTCGGGAAGTGACTTCGTTTCTTGGTTGGGTAGGCGCCTTCTTGCTCGCAAATGTTCTCGCACTTCCTGTCTCGGAGACGATGAGTGACATCATCAATGACCGGTCGATTCGCTATATCACTGCTTGGGGTGGGGTGTTTGTAGCGGTTTTGTTTTTTTTCGGCAGTATCGGTCGCTGGCTCTCGAATCAGTTACGCCAGCCGGGCCTGAACTTCGGTAATCGTTTGCTGGGTGCCTGCTTTGGTGCCGCCCGTGGCGTTATCATTGCGGCCGCGCTCACCTTATTGTTTAAGGGGGTGATCCCCGATTCGGAGGCGACGCTTCTGAAGGAGTCGGTTGTTATCGACGATCTGGAGATCGTTGCCGAGTGGTTGGCCGATAATTTTGATGATGTATTGAACGGCGATGTTCCGAACGTGGTCGATGAGACGATTAAAGAAAGCAGCATGCTTTAGGAGCAACTGAAATGTGTGGTGTGGTTGGAATTTCCTCTAACGAGAGCGTCGCTGCCGATATTTATGATGCATTGACGATGCTTCAGCATCGCGGACAGGATGCAGCCGGCATCATGACCTGTCATCGCGGCCAGTTTCTTCAGCGAAAAGGTGAGGGATTGGTGAGAGATGTCTTTCAAGCCCCGCACATGGAGCAATTAGCCGGTAACTTTGGGTTAGGCCACACGCGATATCCAACACAGGGAAGTTCAGGGTCTGCGCTGGCGCAGCCATTTTACGTTAACTCGCCCTACGGTATTGCACTCGCACATAACGGGAACCTGACAAATTCGTCGGCGTTGTCAGACGAGCTTTATCAAACCGATTTACGACACCTAAATACCGATAGCGACTCGGAAGTGCTCTTGAACGTCTTTGCTCACGAACTTCAGCGTCAGGGCAAGTTGAGTCCCGAGGCAGATGATGTCTTCAAGGCGGTGTCCGCGCTTCATGCGCGTTGTGAGGGCGGATACGCTGCGATCGCAATGATTGCAAATGTGGGTTTGGTTGCTTTTCGTGATCCAAATGGCATTCGACCGCTTGTTGTTGGAGTCAAGTCACAGGGTGAGCACAAAAGCTATATGGTGGCATCCGAGAGCGTAGCACTGGATGTGCTGGGCTATAAGCTCATTGGTGATGTGGATCCAGGTGAGGCACTGTTCATTGACGCGGCGGGCGAATTCTCTCGACAGCAGTGTGCTAGCAACCCGAAACTGAAGCCGTGTATTTTTGAGCATGTCTATTTTGCGCGCCCCGACTCTCTTATGGACGGTATTTCCGTCTATAAAACTCGCATGCGGCAGGGGGAGCGTTTGGCGCACAAGATAATGCGAGAGCGTCCCAATCATGACATCGATGTGGTCATACCCATACCTGACACGAGTCGTGTGGCAGGACAAGCACTGGCGCACGAGCTGGGTGTAAAGTTCCGTGAAGGCTTTATGAAGAACCGTTACATAGGCCGTACCTTTATCATGCCGGGCCAGACTCAGCGTAAAAAGTCTGTCCGCCAGAAACTCAATCCCGTTCCTCTGGAGTTTGAGGGAAAGACAGTGTTGTTGGTCGATGATTCGATTGTCCGAGGGACAACCTGCCAGCAGATCATTCAAATGGCGCGGGACTCGGGTGCGAAGCAGGTTTATTTTGCGTCTGCGGCGCCGCCAGTGAGATTTCCCAATGTGTACGGCATCGATATGCCAACTGCATCCGAGTTGGTCGCTCACGGGCGGACCATTGATGAAATCAGCGAGCACATTGGTGCTGATTGGCTGATTTATCAGGAAATCGACGACTTGATCGAGTGCTCCAGAGAAGGGAACTCGCTTGTTGATGGCTTCGAGCTCTCCGTTTTCGATGGTCAGTATCAAACGGGGATTATCGACGATGCGTATTTAATCGGCTTAAGCGACGCGCGCTCTGATGATTCTGTCGACCGCGCTGACGGTGCGCTGGTTGGCCTGCATAACCGGAGTTAGCGCGTTGTCAGATGAACCTTTATCCGAAGCTGGATTTGAAACCCTAGCCATCCGCGAGGGGCTGACTAGAGGGTTCGAGCAAGAACACTCAGATCCCATTTACGCCACATCGAGTTTTGTTTTCGAATCTGCTGAAGAGGCGGCCGCAACCTTTGCAGGTGACAGAGCCGGCAATACCTACTCACGGTTTTCAAACCCTACGGTATCGGTGTTTGAAAAGCGTTTGGCAGCCTTAGAGGGCGGAGAGGACTGTGTTGCAACCAGTTCCGGCATGAGCGCTATTTTGACCTTGTGTCTTACCGTTCTTAAGAGTGGCGACCACGTGGTCTGCTCGAAAAATGTATTTGGTAGCACCGTTAGCTTGTTTAATAACATTCTGACGAAGCTGGACATTGAGGTGTCGTTTGTCTCGCTTCGAAATCTTGAAGAGTGGCGCGCAGCCGTGACGGCAAGGACCAAACTCTTTTTCTGTGAAACGCCTTCTAATCCTATTTGTGAGGTGGGCGATATCCGTGCGATTGCCTCGATCGCGCATGCGTCAAACGCGCTACTTGCGGTCGATAATTGTTTCTGTACGCCAGCCCTTCAACGGCCTTTAGCGCTCGACGCCGATGTTGTGATGCATTCAGCGACCAAATACTTAGACGGACAGGGTAGGGTGCTCGGTGGGGCGCTCGTCGGTACCACCGAATTAATGGCCGATGTTCGTTCCTTTGTGCGGGTGTGTGGGCCTTCAATGAGTCCATTTAATGCCTGGGTCTTTAGTAAAGGCTTAGAGACCCTGCAGCTCCGAATGAACGCGCACAGTGCGAGCGCTATGGCACTGGCCGAATGGCTCTCAGCGCACAAGCGGGTCACCACAGTAAACTACTGCGGACTCGAGTCGCATCCGGATCATCAATTGGCGGCATCGCAGCAGTCGGCGTTTGGCGGCGTCTTATCGTTCGAGATGGCAGGTGGTCAAGATGAGGCATGGGCCTTTATCAACGGTGTTCGTCTCATGTCGTTAACGGCCAATTTGGGAGACGTTAAAACAACGATTTGTCATCCAGCCTCGACCACACATGGGCGGTTGTCAGATGATCAAAAGCGCGAGGCGGGTATTACGCAGTCTTTGATACGCATAGCGGTTGGCTTGGAAGACGTTGCAGACCTTATTAAGGACTGCGAACGCGGGTTCAAAGCCCTTTCAGCGTAAAGCTTCGATACTGAATGCTGTCCCTGTGTGTCGTATCGGCTCGACTTATTCTTGAGCCCGGCATCTTGAATGTTCAATGGGACAAAAAAAGCCCCTGTGAGGGGCTTCGAGTAGCAGTTGCTGATCAGGGCACGGGTTAAGCCACTTCCTCAATCAGTGTCGCTGCGATTTTTTGTCCATCTTCGGCTAACGCTTGGAAGCTCTGGATTTCATTGAAGTTCATGTAGCGGTAAATCTCCGCTGACATGGAATCGAGATCATTGGCGTAGGCCATATACTCTTCAGGCGTTGGTAATCGACCAATAATGGCTCCCACAGCAGCTAGCTCAGCCGATGTTAGGTACACATTGGCGCCTTCTCCTAGTCGATTGGGGAAGTTGCGGGTTGAGGTAGACAAGACCGTGGATTTTGGCGCGACGCGAGCCTGATTTCCCATACACAACGAGCAGCCAGGCATCTCTGTCCGCGCTCCGGCGCGACCGAAGATGGCGTAATAGCCTTCTTCCATGAGTTGGTATTCATCCATCCGTGTGGGTGGGCAAATCCACATTCGGGCAGCGACACCACCTGTGTGCTGATCTAGTAACTTGCCGGTCGCACGGAAGTGACCAATGTTCGTCATACAGCTACCGATAAACACTTCATTAACTTCATCACCGGCAACCTGGCTCAGTAAACGAGCATCGTCAGGATCATTAGGCGCACACACGACAGGCTCAGTGACCTCCGCGAGGTCGATCTCGATGACCGCAGCGTATTCGGCGTCTGTATCGGCTTCCAGAAGATCTGGATTATCCAGCCACTTTTCCATATTGCGAACGCGTCGCTCAAGCGTTCGAGGATCGCCATAGCCCTCTGCGATCATCGACCTCAAAAGGACAACATTTGATTTGAGATAATTCCCGATGGTGTCTTCCGACAGCTTGATCGTGCAACCAGCGGCAGAGCGTTCAGCCGATGCATCGGATAATTCAAAGGCCTGTTCTACCGTTAGGTCTTCTAAGCCTTCAATTTCGAGAATCCGCCCCGAGAAAATATTTTTCTTCCCCTTCTTCTCGACGGTTAGCAAGCCCTCTTGAATTGCGTAGTAGGGGATGGCGTGCACAAGATCGCGAAGTGTTATTCCCGGCTGCATATCGCCCTTGAAACGAACGAGCACGGATTCAGGCATGTCGAGTGGCATGACACCGGTTGCCGCAGCAAACGCTACAAGGCCCGATCCTGCCGGGAATGAGATGCCCAATGGGAATCGAGTGTGCGAGTCACCACCCGTACCGACGGTGTCGGGTAGAAGCATACGGTTCAGCCAACTGTGGATGATGCCGTCTCCGGGACGCAAGGATACGCCACCACGATTGCGGATAAAGTCAGGCAACGAGTGTTGTGTGTCGATATCAACCGGTTTTGGATAGGCGGCAGTGTGGCAGAAAGACTGCATGGTGAGATCGGCAGAAAAGCCAAGGCATGCGAGGTCCTGTAGCTCATCACGCGTCATTGGGCCAGTGGTGTCTTGGGAGCCAACCGTCGTCATCTTTGGTTCACAGTAGGTACCCGGACGGATACCCTCGACGCCGCAGGCACGGCCAACCATCTTCTGGGCAAGCGTAAACCCGGCGTCTGTGGCTTCGGGTAGATCCGGCTTACGAAAGAGCGGGCTTTCGCTTAAACCAAGTGCCTCACGCGCTTTTGCAGTTAAGCCACGCCCAATAATTAAGTTAATTCGACCGCCCGCACGGACCTCGTCCAATAAGACGTCAGATCTCAGGTCAAACTCTGAGATGACCTCACCCGATTCATTCAGAACTTGTCCGTCGTATGCGCGAATGTCGATAACATCGCCCATACTCATCTTCTCAACGGGGGCTTCAAATACGAGGGCCCCGGCGTCTTCCATGGTGTTGTAGAAGATGGGCGCGATTTTACCACCAATGCAGACACCACCCATTTGCTTGTTAGGTACACCTGTCACAGGTTGGCCGAAATACCAAAGGACACTATTTGCCGCGGACTTTCTAGAGGAGCCGGTTCCAACAACATCACCGACGAAGGCAACAGGCAATCCCTTGGACTTGACCGCTTCAACCTGCGCCATGGGACCTACTTTTCCGTGTTCCTCAGGCTCGAGCCCATCGCGAGTCATCTTGTACATGGCGCGGGCATGTAAAGGGATATCGGGGCGAGACCAGGCATCAGGTGCAGGTGACAAATCGTCTGTATTGGTTTCACCCGTAACTTTGAAAACCACCATTTTTAAAGACTCAGGCAGTTCATCACGTTTGGTAAACCACTCAGCGTCGGCCCAGGATTGCATCACTGACTGCGCATTCACGCTGCCTTCTTTGGCCATTGCAGCCACATCGTAAAACGCGTCAAACATGAGCAATGTATGCTTCAGTTCGGTTGCTGCCTGAGCGCCGAGCTCGTCATCATTTAAGAGCTTTACAAGTGTCTCGATGTTGTACCCGCCGTGCATATCGCCCAGTAGGTCAACCGCTGTAATTTTATCGATCAGCGGAGAGGCTACATTACCGAGGGCGACGTCAGATAAGAACGCAGCCTTTACATAGGCGGCTTCGTCAACACCGGGTGGAACGCGGTTCGAGATGAGGTCAACCAAATAGTCTTCCTCACCCACCGGTGGCGCCTTCAACAGCTCAACTAGATCAGCGACCTGTTGTGGTGACAGTGGTTTTGGTGGAATGTTCATAGCAGCCCGCTCGGCTACATGTTCACGATAAGCTTCAAGCACAGAATTTTCCTCTTCCCCAGAATGTGTCAGAGCGCTCACTTTTGTTGGCGCTTCGCTCTTTGGCGCGCGGATTATAGCTTGTGACCAAGTATGTCGACAGCGATTCGATCAATTCTGTGCATTCATGCGATGTTTATCCTAGACTTCGGCGCTATGTCGGCAGCCAATCCCAAACAAGTTCAGCTCAAGCCAATTAAGACACCCTGCATCGGCGTGTGTTCGACCGGTATTGGCGACAGTGTATGCAGAGGCTGTAAGCGATTCAGCCACGAGGTTATACATTGGAATGGTTACACACAGGATGAGAAACGCTTTGTGGACAAGCGTCTATCAGGTTTTCTCTCTCAAGCCTGCTCGCATAAATGCACTGTTATCGATCGAGATTTATTGCAATGGCAGCTCGATACCCAACTGGTAAGATATAACGATGAGCATGACGAGTATTGTTGGCTGTTTCAGCTGTTAAAAGCGGGGGCGAGTCAGATCAGGGACCCCAGTAAATATGGATTTCGTGTGCATCCCGGTTGGTCAGACCTATCGCTCGTCGCGCTGAGAGATAAAATCGACGAGGATTTTTGGATCTTGTCGACAGCTCACTACGACCGTTACCTTGCCACGCCTGATATGTTTGACGAGGTCTGACTCCACAATATGCCCGCCGCTGTTGATCTAACCCCTGTCATTGAGTTTTTGCCCTGCAGGACGCCCGATGCCTGGATATCGGCTGCGGTAGGGTGCTTGCCTCTATTAATGATTGATCACGCGAACTGTGAGAAGAAAGCGGCGGCAACGGCAATGAGTCTGATGCACCGGTATACCGACAACACCGCATTACTCAACAAAATGTCCCGACTTGCGCGCGAAGAGCTGCGACACTTTGAACAGGTGCTGAACCTAATGTCACAGCGCGGCATCACTTATGAATCTGTGACTGCATCACGGTATGCGCAAGGTCTTCGGGATAAAGTACGCAAAAAGGATCCCCATAAACTTGTCGATACCTTGGTTGTGGGCGCATTAATCGAGGCGCGGTCTTGTGAGCGGTTTGCCGCCCTTGCTCCCCACGTAGATTCTGAGCTTGGGGATTTTTATGTCTCACTGCTCAAAAGCGAGTCACGCCATTTTATGGACTACATCACCCTGGCAAATTCGCTTGAAGATCGAGACGTTGTCGAGGAAAGACTCGCTCTATTTCGCAGCATTGAAAGAGGCCTCATTGAAAGCCCCGATACTGAAGTGCGATTCCACAGTGGTGTTCCCACAACGTAGGAAAAGGGTCTCGTTACGAAGCGAACGCTTCTAGATCAAACTCCACGAGTTCAAGGGTGTCGCCTTGCTCGTGCAAATACCAACCCGTCTCGTTCCAGTCGCCAAGTACCACACGCTCAAAGTTTTCAGATAAGTGCCTGCGGGGTCTGTGTGTATGCCCGTGGATCAACCGTGAAGCGCTGTGCTGAGTTACTGCACGTTCAACCGCCGCCTGGTTAACGTCCATAATGTCCTCGGCCTTGTTGCTCGCAGCTTCCTTACTCATTGTACGAAGTTGCTTGGCAAGTTCGCGGCGTTCCTCAAGGGGTTTCGCTAGCATATCGGCCTGCCAAGCGGGGTCGTGCGCTACGGCGCGAAACGCCATGTAATCGGTGTCGTCAGTGCAGAGGAGGTCGCCGTGCATGATGAGCGTGGGTTCTCCAGCCACTACAATTTGGGCCGTATCACTGAGTAGTTCTGCGTTGAATTTGTCGAGATAGTCAGCGCCGACCAAGAAATCCCTGTTGCCGCGCATAAAGTAAATGCGAGTACCCCGGTCAGCCATTCGCTTCATGGCTGAGGTAAAGCGTTGCGCTAATGGGCTATCGTCATCATCGCCTATCCACGCCTCGAAAATATCACCCAATAAAAAAAGGCGATCAACACCGCCTTTTTGTTCGAGAAACCGATATAGCCCCTGCTCAATCCGCGGTGTTGCCTCGCTCAGGTGGAGGTCGCTGATGAACAAAGAGGTCGTCATAGTTAGTCTGCAAGCACCGTTACAGACTCGATGAGAATTGGGTCGTTTGGAACGTCCTGATGACCTGCTTTGCTGCCTGTTGGTACAACGCGAATCTTGTCCAAGACATCTTCGCCCTCTACGACGCGGCCAAAGACAGCATATCCCCAACCCTGCATGTTCTCACCGGAGAAGTTGAGGAAGTCATTGTCTGAAACATTGATGAAGAACTGCGCAGTCGCTGAATGGGGATCCATCGTCCGTGCCATAGCAATTGTTCCGCGATCATTTTTGAGGCCATTATTGGCTTCGTTTGTGATGGGGTCATTACCGGCTTTTTGGCGCATCTCGGTATCAAAGCCGCCACCTTGAACCATGAAGTTATTGATCACGCGATGAAAGATTGTGCCGTCGTAATGACCGGCTTCGGCATAAGCAACAAAGTTAGCGACGGTAGCAGGCGCCTTTTCTGCATCGAGCTCGAGGGTCATTTCGCCGAGGAGTGTTTTCATGAGTACGCGTGTCATCGCCATTTTTGTAACTGCCATATTGAGGGAAAGCGCGAATGATACAGATACGTAGAGTTGCATTCGAGTAAATTACTACCAGCCTATACCGCTTGAGCGAAACTGACTTGAACGTAATCCCTTGTTAAACTCGCGCATCATATCAAGGGCCGCCCATGGACACAGAACCACGCAGTAATTTCCTGAGGACTCAAATTCAGAGTGATTTGGATGCCGGTGTTGTCGATCGCATCGTAACCCGTTTCCCGCCAGAGCCTAATGGCTTTCTCCACATCGGGCATGCAAAGTCCATCACGGTGAATTTTGGGTTGGCTGAGCAATACGGTGGTGCGTGCAACCTTCGGTTTGATGACACCAACCCGGAGAAGGAAAGCCAGGTCTTTATCGATGCGATTCAGGCTGATGTACAGTGGCTGGGGTATCAGTGGAGCGG
The DNA here is from genome assembly GCA_042090345.1 of Halieaceae bacterium. Taxonomy (GTDB): domain Bacteria; phylum Pseudomonadota; class Gammaproteobacteria; order Pseudomonadales; family Halieaceae; genus Luminiphilus. The sequence continues at coordinate 176,474 of JBELJN010000001.1, forward strand.
TAACGTACGGTTCGCATCGAATTACTTTGAACAGTTTTACGACTGGGCGCTACATCTCATCGATGAAGGAAAGGCGTATGTCTGCGATCTGAGTGCAGAGGAAGCTCGTGAATATCGCGGTTCCCTTACAAAGCCTGGCAAAAATAGCCCTTATCGCGATCGAGACATTAGCGAGAACAGGGCATTGTTTATCGCGATGAAGGCGGGTGAGTTTGAGGATGGCTCTCGGGTTTTGCGCGCAAAAATTGACATGGCCTCTCCCAATATGAATTTGCGAGATCCAACCCTCTATCGAATCCGGCGGGTCGCTCATCACCAAACGGGTGATGACTGGGTCATCTATCCAACTTACGATTTTGCGCACGGTCAGGAAGACGCCATTGAAGGCATCTCGCACTCTATTTGCACGCTCGAGTTCGAAGACCACAAGCCGCTATACGACTGGTTCATCGACAACCTGCCCGTCCCTTCGAGGCCGCGGCAATATGAATTTGCGCGTTTGAACGTTAACTACACGGTGACCAGTAAGCGAAAGCTAAAGCTGCTGGTCGATTCCGGTGTTGTCAGCGGGTGGGATGATCCGCGCATGCCAACCATTGCGGGGATGCGTCGACGTGGTTACACACCTACCGCGTTGCGGCACTTCTGCGAGGAAGTCGGTACGTCCCGGTCGGACGGTGTTGTTGACGTTGCCATGCTCGAGAGTGCGGTTCGTAATGACTTGAATGCCACAGCGCCTCGCGCCATGGCGGTACTGAATCCGCTAGCGCTGGAGCTCACGAATTTAGAGAAACCAGAGCTGCTGTTGGTGCCCAATCACCCCGGTGACGAGACGAAAGGCAAGCGTGAAGTCGCCTTAGGGCGCGAAATCTGGATAGACAGAGAAGACTTCAGACAAGAGGCGAATAAAAAGTTTAAGCGGCTGGTACTGGGAAAGCGGGTTCGCTTGCGTGGCGGCTATGTTATCGAGGCCGAGCGATGTGACACAGACGATGGGGGTCAGGTAACAAAGGTGTACGCCTCGATTGTTCCGCAAACACTGGGCGAGGACCCAGATGATGGGGTTAAAGCGAAAGGTGTGATCCACTGGGTCGATGCGGCGTCAGGGTGCTGGTCAGAGATCCGAAGTTACGATCGATTATTTAACGTTGAGGATCCTTCTCGGGCCGACCGTATGGATGATGTGATCAATCCTAGTTCCTTGGTGGTCAGTGAAGCGGTCTTGGAGCGAGTGCTAAAGTCGGCGGCGCCAGAGATGCGATTCCAATTCGAGCGAGAGGGTTATTTCGTCGCAGACCGTTACGATCACACGCAAGAGAAGCCCGTTTTCAATAAAATTATAGGTTTGCGCGATACATGGACAGGCAATGACTGATTTATTGCTTACTAGTAGTGCTGGCGGCGTCAAGTCAGTATTTGAGCCCATCGATCCAGAACATATTCGTATGTACGTCTGTGGTCCTACAGTCTATAACCTCGTGCATATTGGCAATGCCCGGCCCGTTGTTGTTTTCGATACCTTGTTTAGGGTGCTCAGCGCGCTCTATCCCAAGGTGACCTATGCGCGCAACATTACCGATATTGACGACAAAATTATCGTTGCTGCGAGAGAACGTGGCATCGATATAACGACACTCACTCAAGAGTTCACGGAAAAATTCCGTGCCGATATGACCGCTTTGAATAACTTAACGCCATCGATGGAGCCTCAGGCGACTGAACACGTGGATGCGATGTTAGATTTGGCTCGGCGTCTCATTGAAAAAGGGCACGCTTATGTTGCAGAAGGGCATGTGCTATTTGATGTGACGTCTATGGACGACTACGGGGCGCTCAGTGGTCGCCAACTCGACGACATGCTGGCGGGCGCTCGGGTGGAGGTCGCCTCATATAAGAGGCATCCGGGAGACTTCGTGCTCTGGAAACCGTCAAGCGATGAAGAGCCGGGTTGGGACAGTGACTATGGTCGAGGTCGGCCCGGATGGCACATAGAGTGCTCAGCAATGATTCACCAGCACCTCGGCGATAATGTCGATATCCATGGGGGCGGCCGTGATCTCATTTTTCCACATCATGAAAATGAGCGGGCGCAAAGTTGCTGTGGCTACGGGGGAGGATTTGTCGGAACGTGGATGCACAATGCCTATGTCGACATGGACGGAGAAAAAATGTCCAAGTCGCTGGGAAATGTGAAGACAGTCCGTGAATTACTAGAGCATTACGCAGGCGAAACATTGAGATTTGCACTTTTGTCAGCGCATTATCGATCGCCCCTCAATTTCTCCAGCGCGCTCTTAGATAATGCACAGTCGACCCTTGATAGTTTTTATTTGGCTCTGCGTAATGTTGCTGACATCGAACCGACAAGGGTTACAACTGCCGAGTCGCCTGTTTTCAAAGCGATACTTGACGATTTAAATACGCCCGCTGCAATCGCAGAGCTACATCGGTTGGCCAAAGTGCTAAACAAAGCCCCTGAGTCACAAAAAGCCGCGGCAAAAGGTGCGCTCCTTGCCGGTGGGGCTGTGTTAGGGATTCTGGGAGAGTCACCGGGCGAATGGTTGTCAAAAGGGCGCCCTGACGAGTTGTCAGCTGAGACGATCGATCAGCTTCTAGTTGAGCGCGCTGACGCGAAAGCTGGCCGCGACTTTTCAAGGGCTGATGCGATTCGTGACGAGCTCAATTCTGCGGGCATCATTATCGAAGACAGTGCGTCAGGTGCAACGTGGCGTCGAGGTTGATGGGCTTAGTCGCAGCCGTGTACACGAGCTAAGAACTCCAACATCGTTTCATTGACGTCTGTAGGCGCTTCTTCCGCGGTCCAGTGGCCAACATTCGGCAGCTCTTTGGCAATGAGTAGGTTTTCGTAGTTCTTTTTGACATGCTCTAAAAAGCTCGTGCTCAGAGGAACAAAGTGGCTTACCGGGTCCAATTCCCCCGTAATGAAAAACGCGGGTTGTGAAATCTTTGCGCCGCTTAAGTGTGCAAGCTCCTCCCAATCCAGGTTCTGCGCCCTATAACGGTTATAGGGCCCCCGCTTCCCACTGAGTTGAAATTGGCTGACGAGGTAATCGAGGTCTGTCTTTGAGAACCAATCGGGGAAGGTTTCGAAGTGCGTCATATCGTCGAGCAGCTTGGCGTCGGCCGCTTTCAGACCCATGAAGCCACCTTGTTTATGTTGCTGTTGATGTTTCATACCGCGAGCATCGATTGCGGTGTATACGAGAAACAATGATGTCGCAAGATCAGCCTCGAATTCGGCCTCAGCCGTGCCCTCATTGAGAAAGTACAGCTGATAGAAAAAACGGTCTTTATAAATTGCGCGCCATAAATCGAGAGTCGGTAGCGGGGGGCGAGTCAAGTGAGGGACGGACAACGAGCCAGTAGCATAAACACGCTCAGGATAAAGTAGGGCTGTCGTAAGCGCGATTGGACCGCCCCAGTCATGGCCTATGGTGATGAAGCGCTCAAAACCAAGCGCGTCAGCGATGCCTAGGACATCGGCAGCCAGTTCTTTCAGGGTATAGGCTTCGATTTCCTGCGGTTTGTCTGACTCACCGTAGCCACGCACGTCGTAGGCGACCACCGTGTATCCGGCTTCGGCGATGACGGGAATTTGGTGGCGCCAGCTGTACCAGCTCTCCGGCCAACCATGGCAGAGTATGACAAGTGGTCCGCTACCCTGCATGGCGAGGCGGAGTCGAACACCGTTTGCCGTGACGATCTTGAAAACTAAGTTAGATTCCAAGCCGCTGTATTCCTTGGAGGCGCCGATGTGGGGTGTCTAGGCAAATGCCTTCTCGCCCGACTCAACTGTTTGCATAATCAGCGTATTGATCGTCATAGGACCCACGCCACCCGGCACCGGTGTATAGGCCGAAACACGGTCTACGAGAGGCCCCATTTCGATATCCCCAACGCCGCCCGGGTGGTAGCCGGCATCGACCACAACAGCACCATCTTTAATCCATTTAGCCTGAATGAACTCAGGACGACCTACCGCGCCCACGACCACGTCGGCTTGTCGGATATGAGCCTCTAGATTTTCCGTTCGGGAGTGGCAGATCGTCACTGTCGCATTAGCCTGAAGCATCATCATGGCCATGGGCTTCCCTAGAATAGGACTTCTTCCTACGACAACTGCGTGCTGACCGAAAAGCTTTATCTCATAATGCTCAAGAAGTCGCATAATGCCCTGTGGTGTGGCACACCCGTAGGCGGGCTCCCCCATACTCATGCGCCCAAATCCAAGGCACGTAACGCCATCGACGTCCTTCGCAAGCGCAATCATGTCAAACGCTGCTCTCTCATCGATGTGAGAGGGAACAGGGTGCTGGAGTAAGATGCCATGTACATCGGGGTTCGCATTGAGTTGCTCGATTTCTCTCAGCAAGTCGTTGGTCTTAGTTGAGGAGGGGAGTTCTATCGCCATTGACTCCATGCCGATGCGTCGACAGGCGTTGGCCTTCATCTTCACATACGTGGCAGATGCAGGATCATCACCGACCAAAATAGTTGCGAGTACTGGCGTTCGGTCTCCCGTTTTAGCTTTGAGCGCGGCAACGCGCTCGGCCAAGTCGGTTTCGGTCAATTGCGCTACGTGTTTTCCATCCAAAAGCGTGGCCGGCATAAAAATTCCCCTGTTGAGTGGCGCAATTCTTTCAGAATTCAAATGTATGCGAAAGTCGATTACTGCAATTGACCCGCCGGCAAGAAAAGCTGTAGACTCGCCGCCCGCGATGTGATGATCACGTCGCGCACTTCGGGGTGTAGCGCAGTCTGGTAGCGCGCCTGCTTTGGGAGCAGGATGTCGGGGGTTCGAATCCCTCCTCCCCGACCACTTTTTTCGGCCACATCGACACGGCTGAAAGCCTTGGGAAGCGTCCCAATCAGTGGTGGCTGTAGCTCACCAGGTAGAGCACCGGATTGTGACTCCGGAGGTAGCGGGTTCAAGACCCGTCAGCCACCCCATTTTCAAATTTAGACCTTCGTTGGGCCGCTTCGGTAAGTTTCGGTGTCGGCACAGCCGCGCTGATAAGTGGCTCAGCACGCTCTTGCCGAGCGCTTAAATAGCTCACAGTCACCGATATGGCGGCGTATTAACGGGCTAGAGGAGGAAGGCGTGGTTCAAGGGCGTGTGGCCCTTTTGGGCAGGAAGGCTCTGTGCATGGAGATCGTTGTTTTTGCCACGGTGAATTTGACTCAGACCGGCAGGCAAAACTTGTTGACCTTCGAGCACGAGGTTGAGCGACACCCAGAGGTTGTTGAGTGCTACACGATGGCGGGCTTATGGGACTACGTACTAAAGATTATTTGCCGCGACGTTCGCCGCTATGAGGAGTTCGTAAGAAACACGCTTTTAAGTGGTGACTTAGTTCGCGAGATGCACTCCCACATTGCAGGGACAGAGATCAAAAACACAACGGAGCTGCCTCTAGCAATCCAGCTGGTGTGATACCACTGGTGCTCACCGAGGCACAGCAACTTGAGTCGGACGTTTGGCGCCCTTGCCATAAAGATTCACTTTCAGGCTTGATATTGCGTGCACAAGGATGATCGGCTCTATTTTCTGCTTACCAGTCCAATGGATGTTGGGGAAGCGGTCAAGAATGCGCTCGTAGGCCATATTGAGCTGCATCTGAGCAATGCGATTGCCCAAGCACCGATGCACACCGTGACCGAATGCTACGTGCTTCTCTACGTTTTTGCGTGTCATGTCGAAGACGTCTGGATTGGGGAAAACAGCGGGGTCTCTATTTGCAGCGCCGTACCACATGATGACTTTTTCATCTTCGGCGATCTTTTGTCCTGCGATTTCAGTATCTCGAGTCGCTGTCCGGCGCATGTGCATGACCGGCGACGTCATTCGTAAGGCTTCATGCGACATTCGCTCAATAAGCGAGGAGTCACTGATGACCATTTGTCTTTGGTCTTGGAATTCGGTGAGGAGTCGTATGGTGCCCGATAGGGAGTTTCTCGTTGTATCGTTGCCCGCGAAAATAATGAGAAGCCATGACCCGTCTAGGTAGTTCTGAGACAGCGGCTTCCCATCTAGCGTTGCATTAGCAATAATTGTCAGCAGATCTTCTCGTGGATTTTTAATTCGGTCCGCCATGACACGCTCGCCGTAGTCGAACATATCTTCCAGCATTTGGTTGAAGCGGAAAAGAAACATAGGTTCCGCCATGAACATCCGCAAGGGGTGTGTTAGAAATTGTGGCGCAAGCTCCAAATAATGCATCCACTTGATGATGTTTGGACGATCTTCCTCGTCGACGCCCAGCATCTCGCAGAGCGTATACATCGGCAGCTCGGTCGAGAACATTTTGGCGAAGTCGACCTCTGGACCCTGCCGCTCCATATTGTCTAGCAGCTCATCTATTTTTGCGCCGACTCTTGCCTTTAAGGTTTCAACGTACTTTGGGAAAAAGAATTCAGACTGTTGAATTCTAAGGTCTCTGTGTATGTCGGCATCTAGATTGATGAGTGAGTTGTGCGCCGCGTACATCAAGCGATCGGCCTTGCCACTTGGTGGTAAAACCGCCATGTGCATACTTCCGCGCTGCGACGAGAAAATATCAGGGTTGACCTCGACGTGCTTTACGTCGTCGTAGCGTGACACTGACCAGAACCCCGAGGTGGGCTTTCGGCCCGGCGTCCACATAACGGGAGACTCTTCACGCATTCGTTTGTAGTAGTCAAATGGCTGTCCTCGTGTCCACGCGTTGGTCGAACCGAGATCAAATCCTTTTAGCCGCTGGTATATCTCGGGGTGCATCGGATTGATGGCCCCAGTGTCTACAAGAATATCGTCACTCACAGACTGATAATGCTCGGGATTTTGCCGTTGGTTCATGACTACGCTCTTGGGGTTGGTTGCTGATCACAGTGCCTAGAGTATCGAAAAAATCCGGTGGCGGCGTAGCCTCGTCCACATTTTCTCGCGACTATGAGTCGAGCGCCCTCAGCCAGTTGATATCAGACGAGTACTTTGGTCTTTCGACTTAGCGCAAAACTCCGGTTACTGTATTAGCGAAGTTCCATTTGGAGAGGCGGGTGTTTAAGAACGAGACAGAGCGCGCTTTCGTTTTGGTAATGCTGATGTGTGGGTTTGTATTCCTCTGGCTGACAGTGAGCGATCTGGCCTTTGGGAGCCACTAAAGGGTTCATAGTGGTAACGAAGCCGCGCGATCAAAAATAAGACTCGGTGAAGTTCATGGGTGAGCAGGCAGATATTCATGTCAAAATCTTATCAGCAGAATCGACAGATGAGTTGATGGGTGTCTATGACGGATGGGCAGCACGCTACGACGACGAGCTGCTTGAAGAGTGGGGTTATACGAGCCCAAAAAAAGCAGTGGACTTGCTTTGTGCGTCTATGAAGTTGAGCGACCTGCGAGTTTTAGATGCGGGCTGCGGAACCGGATTGGTTGGATCGCTTTTGAAAGAGGCTGGCGTGGCCAACATAACGGGCATTGATTATTCCTCGGGGATGCTCGCGAAAGCTCAAGAGAAACGTATTTACGATGCGCTTCACATGATGGATATGAACCAATCACTCGATTTGGTCTCAAACAGTTTTGATGCGGTGACCTGCATCGGTACCTTCACCTCTACGCACGTAAAGCCCGATGCTGTTCGTGAGCTTGTCCGTGTTACTCGCCCGGGCGGTTCGGTGATTTTTACAGTTAGAGACGACTACTGGAGAGCTACCCATTTTATTGACTTGGTCCTGGAGTTGCACGCGACAAAATCTGTGCACCTTGAGCAGATTCGGCTAGAGCCTTACATTCATTCGGAAGGGTCTGAATGTCGTTTTGTTGTGCTCACGGTCGTCTGAAAGCGAGATATTTGAGCTGGCTCGAATGCGATAACCCCGCACTTGCGCTAAATTGTTTGTCGCGCTGAAAGTGTCCTGAGGAGGGTGCCGTAACGACCCCAAACTGCATCTAAATCTTAATAAGAGGTGTATATGCTGCGCAGAGGACGCTGTAAACTGTGTCGGCGGCGTTCCGCTCTAAAGGGCGGACAAAATGACGGGTAGATAAGTAAAAAAAGTATTGCCCCAGTGGGCTTTCGACAAATAAATTACTCGTTTTTGCGGGTGAGTTCGTACACCAAATCTTTTAAGTCTGGATTCGAAAAGTAAGAAGAGAATTGTTATGTCAAACACCTTTCATTTAGCGGTACCGGCAGGAGACTTAGCCGACACACTTCCGTTTTATACTCAGGTGCTGGGCTGTGCCAGCGGTAACAGCGAAAAAGGCAAATGGATCGATATCAACTTCTGGGGAAACGAGTTGACCCTGCACCAGAGCGAGGAGCGCCTCCCCGGCGTTCGCCACGATGTCGATATGGGCAACGTTAGTGTTCCCCATTTTGGTGCGCACATGCCTGAGGACGAGTTTCAAGCACTCAAGAAGCGCATCGAAAGCAGTCAATTTGATTATCTGGACCCGCCTTATCGACGATTCAAAGGTACTGAGTTTGAACAAGAGACCTTTTTCATCTCCGATCCCAATGGCAATGTCTTGGAAATGAAAACGATGGTGAACCCCGCGGTTTTGTTTGGTTAAATACGTCGTACGTGCGTCTGCGACGCATGTGCAACGGGGGCTTACAATCAGCAGCTCACGGTAGTTGGGGCTAGTGTTCTATCGTTGGTTTTAGCATTTTTCAATGCTGGGTCAACACAAGATCTAAGCCGCAACTAAGGGAGGGGAGGCAGAACTCTCGTCACTGTCGCAGTTGTTCCCCGCTCGATACGTCAGAAGCAAATTCGGAAAGATAGGTCTCTAGACGCCAGGCCGGTATTGGTGTCGTTGGACTGGTGTTGGTTTTGAGTGGGTAAATTAGCGGGCGATTCGTACGCGGCTGTCACCATCGTCGCCTCAAAAAGTTGGAAACTTGATTTTCCGATAGCGTGATATAGGTTTTAAGGACTCCCATTCCTAACGACCGTCCATGAGATTCCTACTTTTTACTTTTTTTGCTTCTGCGCTGTTCGCCTCCAGCACGGTCGCTAGTGATAACGGCCACTTCTTACAAAAAGGACTCGAGGTACTTTACCAACAGGAGGTGAGTCGTTATCGCTCGTGTCAAAGGGCGGATAATTCCTTCTGTCGATTTTCGGAACTAAATTTCTTCCTGGGGCTATTGGATTTAGCCGGCCCTGTTTACATGGCTGACCCCAAATACCCTGCAGTAGCAGAGCGATTCCGGTGGCAAGCAGTGGTAGAAGCCGTTTTGGTGATATCAGACCAGGGCACGGTAAGCGATGTAGAGACCCTTTACTGCGAGTCAGGGCGAACAAGAGATATTAAGCTCCGTTGGCGATGGGAGCTAGAGGGTCCCTTTTGCAAAGAATTTCGATATGCCGCTGAAAAGGCATTCAGTGAATATAAATTCCTTAAGACTCCGGAGTCTCTAAAGGGTGCTGAGAGGTTGGCGAACGTTGGATTGGCCTTTCAAATGCTCGATCTTACGGGGCGAACCGACCATGACGAGAATCAACAGTTATTGGATCTTAACAAAGGCCAAGTTCGGACATTGCAGAAGTTCTTCGAATCTGAAGACTGGGAGGGCCTTAGAGAATATGCGCTCGAGCGCCGAGATGAGAGTGACGTTTTTGAATACTACCTTGGTAATGCCGCTTGGGAATCAGGAAACAAAACCGCGGCTATTCAACACTTCTCTACGTTCTTGAGGGAAGGCGGAGATCGATATTGGCACTTTGGTATAAAAGCGATGGTAATCGCTATAGATCATTTTTACGAAGTGGGGGATGACCAGCAGGTTGTTGATCTAGGAAATGCATTTTTACTCGAGGAATACCTCAATACGGGAAATTCAGTCGCTAAGCCCCTAGTTGCTGAGGCGCTGACAAAATATGCGATTTCCTTAACGTTAATTGACGATCAGGAGCTTGCTCAATCCTTGTATTTGTTACGAGCAATGGAGAACGTAGGGCTTTACCGTGGAATTCCCAAGGAACTTAAAGAGGTGATTCAAGGGCAAAGAAACCATCTAGAATCTCAGATCATCGCCATTGGCAGATCCAAGGTCGAGCAAGCGCGGACCGAATGAAATGCTCAGAAAAAAGGTGACCCTTGGGCTGAGGAATACCCTTTAGTGCCATGGGATTGGAGGTAAAACCCTCGTTTAGCCTCTCAATGGCCGCTGCACACCGGAGTATAGAAAATTTAAATTTGGCAAGTGAGAAGTAGGCGTTCAAATGAGCCGTGTTGAGTGGCCCTTAAGCACCCTTCAGATCACCAGAGGAGATTCTGCTGCCAAGTCTCGTATTGTTGATGCTGACTAGGCAGCTAAAACAGCAAAGCTGGTAAACCATCAGATACTGCAAAAGGCGTCTATCTCGATGTTAGCTCAGGCTAATTCGCGACCAGAGATGGTTCTAAGGTTACTGACGGACCTTTAATTCACTTGATACAGCTATATGCCTCATCTCAAGCCCCCGGTCCTGAGGCTCCAGCCGTAACGCTAGTAAATATGAGCGTAGATCAACCTCAAGGCATGCGATATTTATTATTTTTTTATAGAGGTGGCGCGCCCACCA
>JBELJN010000070.1:0-4298 GCA_042090345.1 Halieaceae bacterium
GGTTCAGGGTGAGAAGTGGTTAGCGCTGAACCGAGGGGAAGAATTCATACAGCTTCGTGGCATTGTCAGGCCTCAAGACATCAGCCCGGCCAATACGATCGCCTCCACAATGATTGCGGATGCGCGTATTTCTTATGGTGGAACCGGCGTAATTGATCGGGCAAATACGCCCGGCTGGTTCTCGAAATTTTTCACCAGCCCCCTCAATCCATTTTAGGGAAGCAGTATGATGAAATTCAGTAAATCAATCCCAACATCAATACACAGCCCCTTCCCGAGGTCACTTTTCGCCGGGCTTGTGTTGCTGCTGATTGGTCTAATAACCCTATCCGAGCAGTCCTATGCTGAGCGCATTAAGGACATCGCGATGGTCGAGGGCGCGCGCTCAAACCAACTGGTTGGATTTGGCCTTGTTGTAGGTCTCGATGGGACGGGTGATCAGGTAACCCAAACCCCGTTCACAATCCAAGCTGCACGGAGCATGTTGCAGCAGTTTGGCGTTAATTTACCTCCAGGGGTCAATCCACAAACGAAAAATATGGCGTCGGTCATCGTAACTGCTGAGCTACCTGCCTTTGGAAAGCCTGGACAGAAACTTGATGTGACGGTCTCGTCTCTCGGTAATGCCGGCAGCCTTCGGGGTGGCGAGCTGTTACTCACGCAACTTAAAGGCGGGAATGGCCAAGTTTATGCTGTGGCGCAGGGTTCGCTTGTGGTCTCAGGCTTTGGTGCCGAGGGTAACGACGGATCACGAATACAAGTTAATACCAAGGCCGCAGGCCGAATTCCCAATGGAGCAATAATAGAGCGCGAGGTTGCGACCTCGATTTCCGATGGCAGCAATACCGTCAGATTCCTTCTCCATGAGGCTGACTTCTCCACGGCGAGGAATGTTGCCTTTGCCGTCAATTCGATGATGGGACCTGGCACGGCTAAGGCTCTTGATGGGGTTTCGGTAGAGGTAATCGCGCCGAGCGACCCCTCTGAAAAGGTCGCCTACTTGGCAGAGCTTGAGAACATCACAGTGAATCGCGGCGCTCCGGCCGCCAAGGTCATTATCAATTCTCGCAGTGGCACGGTGGTATTTGGCTCAGAAGTCATCGTAGGGCCAGCCGCTGTAGCACACGGCAACCTCACAGTGACGGTAGATGAAAGCTTGTTGGTATCACAACCCGGGCCATTCGCTCGTGTGGGTGAAACAGCGGTGGTTCCAGACACTGAAGTCACGATCGAGGAAGAAGAAGTTCGCATGTTCGCCTTTGAGGGTGGCGTGGATCTGAAAGAAATCGTAACCGCGGTCAATCGCGTAGGTGCGGCCCCTGGTGATTTGGTGGCCATTTTAGAAGCTCTGCAAAAAGCTGGCGCCATTAGTGCTCAGTTAATAGTGATCTAAGGGCTATGTATGACTAATACGATTTTTAATGACATTGGTTACCTGGGCTCACTTCGGGCGGAAGCCGCTTCCGCGCCGAACAAAGCGATTAATGAGGTTGCCTCGCAGTTTGAGGCGCTATTCGTGCAGCAGATGATGAAATCGATGCGTGACGCTGTACCAAAGTCGGATCTCATGAATTCCGATCATCTGGAAACTTATCAAGCAATGGCAGACCAGCAAATGGCCGTAAATCTCTCCCAGCAAGGGGGGATTGGTATTGCCAGGATGCTGGTTGAACAGATGCAGACTCGAGGTTATGTCGCCGAGCCTAAAAACTCCGAGGGAGGCATGTCTTTACCCACCGAGGACACGCAAACAGGCTTTGACATCAAGGCTTCCGATTCTGTGTTGAGCGGAGGCGGCGATGGCTAACATTTATGACGTTGGCACGTCAGCACTGACCTCAATGCAGAGAGCGATTGCGACGACGGGCCACAATATTGCGAACGTTAATACTGAGGGATATAGCCGTCAGGAAGTACTCCTGGGTACACGTACTCCGGAAAAAGTCGGGCAGGTGGAGATTGGGACCGGTGTGGAGGTCTCCAATATCCGGCGTGCGCACGACAGTTTTCTTACGCGCGATGTCCAGACTCGTTCCGGTTCTAATGGGTATTTCCAGCTGTATGCCAAAACCGCTCAGAGTGTTGATGGACTCTTGTCAGATCCATCGACAGGAATTGCGCCGGCAATGGATAAGTTTTTTGCTGCGATGGAGGCTGTCGCTTCTAATCCGAACTCTGCACCCGAGCGACAGGTCATGCTGTCGGAGGCTCAGATGTTGACGCAACGGTTCAACTACGTTGATGAGCGATTATCCGAATACGCGGAAGAACTGAATACTCGAATGTCGAATATGACAGACGACATAAACGCCTTAGCCAGCGACATAGCACAGTTAAATGAAAGTATCGCCTCGGCAAGCAGCGGGTCTCGCGGTGCGCCCAATGATCTTCTTGATCGCAGAGACCAGGCGATTACGGACTTGAGTAAGTTAGTCGCAATACAAACGAATGGGCAAGAGAATGGCGCGATTAATGTATCGATCGGTAAGGGCCAGCGTTTGGTGATCGGTAACAGCGCCGAGCAACTGAGGATGGTGCTACCTGCGGCGCAGGACGGTCCCGTCGAGCTGTATCTCTCGGTCCCTAGTGGTAGTGAATCAGAAGTCACATCCAAATTGACAGGTGGAGAGCTAGGTGGGGCACTTGATGCGGGCGCCAGACTAATCAACAACACGCGACGCGACGTCGGTCTTCTCGCGGCGGGGATAGTTGGAACATTCAATGCCCAGCATGCCTCAGGCGATGACCTAAGTGGGCAGCCGGGCGAGGCCTTCTTTGAGCCTCTAGATGTGGCAGTCACAGGCACTAGAACAAACAGTGGCCAGTCGACAATTACTGCAACCATCCTTGATGTTGGAGAGCTTACCGGCGACGGATTTTCAGTGGCCTATGAAGAGGCAGGTATCCGTCTAACAAATCTCAGAACCGGTAATAGTGAGTTAGTCGCCGATGGTGTGCTGGACTTCGACGGTTTGAGATTGGAGATCCAGGCCGCAACGCCTGCGATGACGGGTGACGTGTTCTTTATTGAACCGTCTCTCGGAGCAGCCGCAAGGATGGAGGTTGCCATTACCGATGGCGCGTCTATTGCCGCCGCTAATCGAGACGGTGCGGTGGGTGACAATAGAAATATGTTGTCGTTGATCGCCCTGCGAGACTCGAGCTCGCTGAAGTCTGGCACCCAAAGTTATACCTCGTTTTATGGGGCCACATTGTCAGGAATGGCAGTGGAAACGCGAAGCGCTATCAGCAATGCGGAAACAGAACAGTCACTCCTGAGGTCAGCCGAGGATCGATTGGAAGGTTTGATAGGCGTGAATCTCGACGAAGAGGCAACGAATCTCATTCGATATCAGCAGGCGTATCAGGCCGCTGCCCAAGTAATCACCGTGGCGAACGAGATGTTCGACACATTGCTAATGGCGTCAAGACGATGATTGGAAGAATGTCTTCAGCTCAGATGCATCAGGGGAGCTTAAATGTCATCTTCGATGCACAAGCGCGTTTGCAGAAAACGCAAGAGGCTTTGGCAACGGGGAAAAAAGTGAATGCCCCGTCAGATGACCCGGTTGCCTCTGCGCAGATTACGGCAGTCCGGGCTGAGTTAAATCGACTGGAGGTTATGCAGAAAAACGTCAACACAGCCTATGACGAGCTGGCGATGACGGAGGCAAGCCTATCAACTTCAGAAGATTTGATTTCACGTGCACGCGAGATTGCTGTTCAGGGCTCCAACTCCGTTCTCGGACCTGAAGATCGGGCCATTTTGGCGACAGAAATTGAGGCGATACGTGAGCAGTTGCTAAAGCTTGCTAACACACAGTCACCTACGGGTGATTACATTTTTGCAGGGCACGCGACCGATACCCCAGCCTTCGCTGAAGTCGATGGTGTTATTGAGTTCCAGGGTGATCGAGGCGAGCGAGTTCTGAATATTGCAGCCGGAGTGACGATCAATGTTCGCCACTCTGGGATTGCTGTTTTTGGTGATGGTGACACAGACGCTTTCGCCGTACTCAAAGACTTATCAGACAGCCTACGAGCAGACGATGACGTTGGCATCCAGCAGTCGATCACCCAGATCGATATTAGCCAGCAACGGATGCTTGAAGGAATCGCCGACTTAGGTTCCCGAATGGGACTTGTCGAGGACCAACAACTTCTGAATGAGGCCTTCAATGTTCAGCTCAAAGAGAGCCTTTCGGGGCTTGAGGACATTGATTATGCCAAGGCCATTAGTGAGATGAATTTACAGATGGTTGCGCTCCAAGCAGCGCAGCAAACCTATTCCCAAACGA
>JBELJN010000071.1:0-4288 GCA_042090345.1 Halieaceae bacterium
GACTGAAAATGCATTGGGCGTAGATAAGGATTCGATCAACCTCGCCGGTTCCGGGACTTCATCTGCTGAAACAGCGACCATTACGGGATTTGATGTTGCTGGGACTCAAGTCGCAGCTGTACACAATTTCGACGGCTTCACGATCGCGACTACTAGTGGTTCAGAAACGGGCACGTATACGGTTAATATCGCCGGCACCACTTACACTAGCGCTTCGGCTATAGCCGTTCCTGGTAGTATGACCGCCTTGGCATCTCATTTAAACGGCATATCTGGTGTGTCCGACTTGGGCACATTTGCTTCTACTGACACTAACGCGGACCTTACATTTACTTTTAACGCTGCCAACGCGGGCGTGCAAGCGGCCACCACTATACAGAGCTCGGGGTATACTTCCGATGTGTCATTGACCACTGCAACTATTGATGGCACTAATGGCTCAACCCTCGGTGTAGACGGCACTACTGCGGTAGGTGACGTCTACACATTGACGGTAGGCACTGACACCTATGCAACTTCGGCGGCTACTGCAACCACTCAGTACAATACGAACAAAGAGATAGCGGATGGCCTGCAATTGACATTAACTAACGAGGGCATCACGCATTTTACTATTGATACGGCGGGCAGCGCTGCTTACGGTGATTTCGTTGTCACGTATGCCGAAGAAGGTAACCAAGGTGCGACGACTTACACTGTGGCGCAAACCGCAGGAAGTGGTGCGACGGATTCAACGGGCAAAACGATTTCTGATGGTGCTTCTAAAGCCAGTGATGCGATTGATGCCATCGATAAGGCACTGGCGAAAGTCGCCAGCGAGCGAGCCACGTTAGGTGCGACGCAACAGCAGTTGGAATCGACGGTTCGCAACTTGGCAAACGTTGCAGAGAACACGTCTGCAGCTGCCGGTCGCATCATGGACACTGATTATGCGGCAGAGACTGCCAACCTGACAAAAGCTCAGATCCTTCAGCAGGCGGCGACGTCAATCCTGGCGCAAGCTAACGCACAACCACAATCGGTATTGAGCTTGCTTCAGTAAGATCGAGAGCAGGCTACTGTGAACCCGTCTCGAGAGAGGCGGGTTTTTTTTTGTTTTTTTAAAATTTTCCTAAAGTTTCTCCGAGAGCTGTCGCTAATAGTTGTGATGAAGCTACAACTAGGAGCGAAATATGCCGCTATCCATTAATACAAATACCGCATCCATGAATGCGCAGCGGGCCTTTTTAAACACGACTAATGCTTTGCAGACGGCTTATGAGCGCCTTTCTACAGGCAAGCGCGTTAACTCGGCTGTAGACGATGCCGCAGGACTCTCGATTGGGAAAGACCTTGAATCGCACGTGCGAGGGCTTAATCAGGCCATACGAAACACGAACGATGGTATCTCTATGACACAAATTACCGAGGGTGCTTTGAGTGAAGTGACCTCAATTCTTCAGCGCATGCGTGACCTCTCAGTGCAAGCTGCAAATGGGTCGCTGTCCGCAACGGAGCGTGGCTACCTTGACACCGAGCAGTCAAAGCTCGCTACTACGCTGGGTACGGTAATTGACCAGGCCAAATTCAATAATAAGGATTTAATTTCGGACTCTCTTACTACTTCAGTTAGCCTCCAGTCGGGCGCGAATGCAAACGAAACTACGGCTATTTCCTTTACGGCTTTAACCGAAGAGTTATTGAAGGTAGACGCTACGATGATAGATCTGGCAGGTACCAGCTCTCAGGCAGAAAAGGTGACCTTTGGCAATGCTGCCAGCTACACAGCTGGCAGTGGTTCCGGTGTATACACTGTCGTAGTAGGTGGGATTTCATATTCAACAGAGTCAATTAGCACCGCAAGTACTAGCAGCACCACCATGGCGAATGCTCTGAACTTGGCAAAAGACAACCAAGGTAATGCCGTAAGCACCGTAGGTAGTTTTGCGAACGACTCAAATACTCTGACTTTCACGCACTCACGAAACGGGAACGTTGTTAATACCAATAGTTTATCCTCTACACATTCGGGCTTTAGCCTAAATGGAGAGTCTGTAGCAGTTTCCCAGATTGGTGCGTCGCAGGCATCTGATGCAATTTCGGTAATTGATGATGCATTGGCATATGTAGCAAGTGAGCGCGCCACGCTTGGCGCAACACAGGCACAGCTTGAGTCCACAGTGCGTAATCTGGCGAACGTTGCTGAGAATACATCAGCCGCGGCAGGTCGCATCATGGACACTGATTATGCGGCTGAAACCGCGAACCTGACAAAAGCTCAGATTCTGCAGCAGGCTGCAACATCCGTACTTGCGCAAGCGAATGCTCAACCGCAGTCAGTATTGGCACTACTGCGATAGGTTCAGAATGTTATTTTTTTCGATCATTTCAGAAGCGTGGGGACTTTTAAAGACGACTTTTAGGGAGGACTTCCTATGGCAGACTTGAATCCCATTAATGGGCGTGTTGGATCTGTGTCGGGTGCCCGCGCTGTAGAGGGCGCTCAGCAATTGACTGAGTCAGAGAAAGCCATTGATTTAAAAAAGCCAGTAATTACAGTGACACCTGACGAGGCCTCCAAAGACGGCTTGGAAAAGTCAGCGAAGGCAGTTGAAAAGGTAGTAAATGCAGTCACTCAAGATACATCCTTAAGTTTTAGGGTTGAGGAGGACTTGAGTCGAATGGTCGTTGCAGTCCGAGCGGTTGGATCTGATGAGATCATTCGGCAATTTCCGCCCGAAGAATTCATCACCGTCGCTAAGTTTATAGCCTCGCAGGACCCGGGTATGGTGGACGAGGACTTCCTTAAGGGTGTCTTGTTCAATCAATATACGTAGTAACTTTAAGTTGGCATAGTTAATGCATGTATAGCGGCATAGTAATTATTTTGACGCTTGGAGTTGTTGCATGGCCATTACACTTGGAACCTTTGGTTCGGGCTTAGACGTTGAATCCATTGTTAAGGCACTTGTCGATGCAGACATTGCGCCAAAGACAAATAGCCTTGACCGAAAAGAGACAGGCTTAAAAGCAGAGCTATCTGCTGTGGGTACACTTAAGTCGACGTTATCGGCTCTAGATAAAAGTCTGACTGACCTAGGTGACGGTACCGCTTTTGATTTAATGTCTATTGAGACACCGGCGTCTGTCAGCATTCTTCAGACGGGTTCTCCTGCGGTTGGCCAATACAGTATCGAAGTCGATAACTTGGCCGCATCCCAAGTGCTAGCAACTGCTGGTTATGCATCTTCTACCACCGTAGTGGGTAGCGGCAGCCTGACTCTTTCAGTTGGCGATCCAACGTATGCTGACGGCGCGACAAGCGGCACTTATACTGGATTTACTGCGGCCTCTGGCAAAACAGCAACCATCACCTTAGATAGCACTAACAACACGGTAAGCGGTATTCGCGATGCGGTAAACGCGGCGAAGATTGGTATCACGGCCTCACTTGTTGTTGACGGTGCTCAAACGAGACTCCTGTTTACCGCAGACGACTCGGGTGCTGATACCGCGATCTCGATTACCACAAGTGACTCAGCTCTGTCAGGTTTAAGGCACGGATACTCATCTGGTGCCACCCCCGCTTTCGTCAGTAATCTTACAGAGGCGCGATCATCCAAAGACGCGAGCTTTAAGCTCAATGGTCTTGCGCTTACAAATTCATCGAACAAAATTACTGGTCTGGTCGATGGACTTGATTTCACTTTGAAGAAAACCACAACCAGTGCCGAAAGTATTCTGATAGCGAAGGATACAGCTGGCATTGAGGCGAAGGTTAAGTCTTTCGTTGATGCATACAATAGCTATCAAACAACATTATCATCGCTGATGGATTACACAGATGCCGCAGGGGCTCTGTCTGGCGATTCGACCGCACGTCGGATCCAAAGCGCTATTCGAAACCAGACAACAGGGCAACTGAGTCTAAACGGTAATGCTTTTTCGGCGATTTCTGACATGGGTGTTACCTCTGATCAGTACGGAAAATTATCCTTGAAGAGTACGGACTTCCAGTCAGCCTTGAGTGCAAATCCCAATGATATGAGAACTTTTTTCTCTGGTGCGATAACTGTGAGTGGACTCGCGGATAACACTGACGCAACGGGTTTAGCGGATCTATTGAAGGCCTCCATTGACACATATATCAACACATCGACGGGCATGTTGGTATCAAGAGAAACTAGAATCGATGGGGCGATAGACGACATTGCTGATGATCGACTTGATGTTGTTGCTAGAATGCAATCTTTAGAAGAGCGTTACACTAAGCAATTTACAGCAATGGATACGTTGGTGGGTCAGCTGC
>JBELJN010000072.1:0-4282 GCA_042090345.1 Halieaceae bacterium
TGTCAACTTAGCATAGTGTATGTCATGTTATTTCCCTTGGCCGGAGTTGAGATGGCCGCTGCTGTCGGCAAGTTGTACAACCGGAATTGTTAGTGCGACATGATTAATAAGAGAAACGACAGAGATCAACGAATGTGGCTGCTATATGCGAACGTTGTGGTGCAGACATCACTGGGGTAGCCCTAGCGAATCTCACTAATGACACCTTTGAAGCGATTTACTGCGCGTGGCTTGCTTTCGGTGTTCTTCGGTTTAGAGCGCAGACACTCGGCAAGGCCTTGCTGAAGACATTCAGCCAGCGTTTCGGGCCCCTTGAGCAAATTCCCAACGGGCGGATGACTGCAAAGCAGAAGGCACGGCTCGATAATGTCTACGTGACGCCCATTTCGAGAGTAAAGGTTGACGGGAAGCCGATCGGTGGCCGAGGCTGATGCTGAACCGACCTGGCGTTCCTATATGACCTGCGTTGAGGACGCCCCGCCCGCCAGCATCTTGCTGGGTATAGAGATTCCGCAAAATGGCGGTGATACCTTCTTCGCGGATCAGCGTGCAGCGCTGGCGTCACTGACGGGTCAGTTGCTGCGACCGTCCTTATACTCGAACTTTCATTTGCTCGAGCGAAAATCGGGCTCGGCTTGCCAGTGTTTTATTTTTTAGGGCCTCAAATTCTTCAGCTTCTTGAGCGCTAATGAGTGTTGACAGTATCCTCTCGAAGTGAGCGTGCATGGCCTGTCTGGCTGCCGCTGCATCTCTCGCCTGAATCGCCACAAAAATGGCTTCATGCTCTTTGTAGCGTGCGACGCTGTCGATCTTACAATTTTCTTGGTACGCATGCCGAATGCGCGGTGTATCATTCCGCGATCGCCACAGATTCTCGACCATCTCAACAATAAACGGGTTGTGTGTGGCGTCGGCAATGATCCGATGGAAATCCTCATCGGCACGCTCCGATAGCAACTCTCCATTTTGATATTCATCACCTAATTCAGTGAGTGCTTGTTCTAACGCAGCGAGTTGCTCTGGCGTGATCATGCGGGCTGCCAAGGCTGCGGCCTCGCCCTCTAGGATGGCACGAGCCTCGGTCAGTTCAAAAGCACTGGCGCCACGCAGGGTGCCCTGGTTTGATGTTTTGCCATCCTCACTGTCGGGCAATATGTAAATGCCCGACCCGCTTTTTATCCGAACAAATCCCTGAGCCTCGAGGGCGATAATGGCCTCGCGCACGGTAGGGCGGCTAACTGAAAACTTCTCTGCTAATTCTCTCTCGGGCGGCAGTCTGCCGCCTGGCGGGTAGGCCCCCGACCGAATCATGGTGAGCATTTGCTCAGCCACGCCTCGGTATAAACGGTTTTCCTGTGACATGGCAGACGCCTAATAAAAGTGCACGGCGTCATGCTATCAGACGCTTGCTATTTTGGTAATAACTTTGTTCTGCCATTTTACGGAGGAGTTTTTTAAACATATTTTACTGAGATTTATGAGTTCAATTTTCCCAGCTGAGTCTAAAATTTCGAGCTTTCAGGTTGCATTGTTTGACATATTTGAGGTTTACTACCTAACCAATAATATAATTTAGTCTTACCAAATTTTTATTATTCGTATAATTGGCATGACCAAAGAAAGCCGCGATTCGCTGCTAAAGCGTTTTTGGTAGTGTCACGCATCCTTAAAGCAAGGGCGATACTGGTAATGCATGGCGCCTACATGGGTAACCAGACTCGCTAAATCAGTTTATTGACCGTGTCGGTTTGGGGTTTGAAAAAGGGGTCCAAGATATTTTCCGAGAAGGTCTTCTAGTAGCGTTACTTCCAGCCTTTATCGTTGGCTTTGGTAGTGACCGCGGTAGTGCAGCTCTTGCGGTGGGCTGGGACGGCGCAGCACGGATTTTATATGACGTAATTGTTGAGCAAACACCACCCGGGTCAGCAGCAGGTTCTGGTGGCATAGCGTCAGGAGTCGAGCGCTAATGATGCTACTCAGATGATGATTTCGATGAACAGTCTTTTTTACGCGCTTAGCAATGCGCAGGATAACTACCGAGTGTTAAACGCCATGCTCATAAAAAAATTACAGTCTTTGCTCGCCACTGGCGCTCTCATTGGTGTGTGCCTGTTTTTGCTGTCTACAAGCGCATACAGCGCTCTGGCAGAGGATTACCGCGTCACCAATCAGACCGAGTTTTGGGCTGTATCGGAGAAGCTGCGGCCAGGCGACAATATTATTTTGGGAAATGGGATTTGGACCGATTTCGAAATCGTATTTGAAGGCCGTGGTCTTGCGGACGCGCCGATCACCTTGCGCGCCGAGACGCCCGGGGAGGTCATTATTACCGGTGCTTCAAATTTGGCGCTTTCCGGGGAATATCTGGTGGTTTCCGGTCTGGTTTTTCGCGACGGATACACCCCATCGCAGTCGGTTATCTCGTTCAGAAAAAGTAAGGACGAACTCGCAAATAACTCGCGCGTGACACAGACGGTCATCCACAACTTTACCAATCCAGAGCGTTTTGAGGCTGACTATTGGGTCGCGATTTACGGCAAGAATAATCGATTTGATCACAACCATCTTGAAGGCAAGCGCAATCGCGGCGTGACGTTAGCGGTTCGTTTGGACTCTGAGTCGAGTCGCGAAAACTATCACCGAATTGATCACAATTATTTTGGGCCTCGGCCAACACTCGGGTCAAACGGGGGAGAAACGCTTCGAATTGGCACCAGTCACTTCTCTCGCAGTAACTCATTCACCACGGTGGAGAATAACTATTTCGATCGATGCGATGGTGAAGTGGAAATTATCTCGAGCAAGTCAGGATCCAATGTCATTCGGGGGAATGTGTTCTATGAATCCAAAGGCACGCTGACGCTTCGGCATGGTCATGACAGCCTGGTAGAGCAAAATGTTTTCTTCGGTAATGAGGTCGAGCATACAGGCGGTATTCGGGTGATCAATCGCCGTCAAACGGTCAGGAATAATTATATCGAGGGTGTCAAAGGCTACCGCTTTGGCGGTGCTTTAGTGGTCATGAATGGCGTTCCTAACTCACCGATCAACCGCTATGACGGTGTTGAAGATTCGGTCATAGAGTCCAACAGTCTGATTGACAGCGATCACATTCAGCTCGCAGCCGGTAGTGACGCGGAACGATCAGCAGTTCCGATCCGGACCTCGTTTGATCGAAACTTGATTGTGCAGTCCAAGCGTACTTCTGATGTTTTCACAGTCTATGACGATATTTCCGGAATTTCCTTCAGCGAGAATGTGATCAGCGGATCAGAAGCACCGGTCTTGCCAGGCTTCTCTTCCGAGACCGTAAGCCTTATGACTGCCGAAAATGGATTGAAGTATTCCACGGCTGACGATCACGAAAATGTCGGCGTGCCTCGAGATATCAAGGTCCTAGCAAAGTCCTCAACGGGCGTGGATTGGTACCCCAAACCTGAGAAATCAGCGCGGTTTGACAGTGGTTCATTGGTCAGGGTGACGCCGGGTAAGGACACCCTGGTTCAAGGGATAAAAAAAGCCGGTACGGGGGGAATTGTAGAGCTTGCCCCGGGTGACTATGAGGTGGGGAAAACCATTGCCCTTGAGCATGCGGTAACGGTGCGCTCACAAGGATTAGCAACTATTACGTTTGAGCGATCAGCGCTGTTTGAAATCAAGGACGGGGGTAGTTTGAAATTAAGCGGCGTCACGATCTCGGGTGTGAGCGCTCCCGATTACGCGGGCAATAGCGTCATTCGGACGAGCCGAAACTCGATGCTTGATAATTATGAAGTGGTGATAGAGAACAGCCATTTTTCCGACTTAGACGTAAACCGATTTTTCGATGTTTTAGCGGGATTTAAAGGAACCATGGCGGACCGCATTACGATTACTGATTCGACGTTTTCAAGGATTAGTGGCTCAGTACTCAAACTCGATGCTGAAAACGACGACCTGGGTATTTATAACGCCGACTATGTGGTCATTAGCGGATCTACCTTTTCTGATATTCAGGGTTCATTAGTCTCGCTCTATCGAGGTGGAACCGATGAGAGCACCTTTGGCCCTCACTTTAAAATGACAAATTCACAACTCACCAATGTAGGCAATGGCAGTAAAAACAAGTCGGGCGCATCCGTTTTATTGCATGGCGTTCAAGTCACCGCCATAGAGGGTAACGCTTGGAATCGGAGTGCCCCCATTACGATCAACCACACGGTTGGCGAACCCCGAACCCGCGTCATCAACAATCAGCTTGATACGAGTAATCATCTGCAGATTCGAGAACTTAACAGTCAAA
>JBELJN010000010.1:0-54565 GCA_042090345.1 Halieaceae bacterium
CTGACAATCGCTGAGTGGATATCATTTCGGCCATCACTGCCAGACTAGACCCTCAAAAAAGCGTCGCTTCATAAGATAAAAATTCAGGCAATCAGCCTCTTAATAAAATTGAAATGATTTTGTTAAGAGTTTTTAACGAAACCTTAAATTGTTCTTAAAGAATGTTTAAAGCCCATGTAACAGAAGGCCCCCAAGGTGGTGGGTGGCGGAACACGCCGTTCGAAAAAATTCAACCAACATTCAAGGTGCATCTCATGAAGCTAAGCTTAAGCAAGTTGAGCATGGCGGTTGCATTGAGTGTCAGCGGTTTGACCGCAAACGCTCAGATCCTTCCTACACACCAGACTGAAAGCGTCTGGTTCCAGGAGGCCAATGCAAATATCGCCATGAAAGAAAAGACGATGAATACACCCTCGGTCGCTAAGAACGTTATTTTGTTCGTTGGCGACGGCATGGGAATTGTTACGCTAACAACAGCTCGCATTTTCGAGGGGCAGTCAATTGAGGGTAACCAGGGTGGTGAAGAGCACGAATTGTACTTCGAGAACTTCCCTCACACTGCGCTTGTAAAGACTTACAACACAAACTCTCAGGTTCCAGATTCAGCAGGCACTATGACCGCTATGGTCTCTGGCTTGAAGACTGATATCGGCGTCTTTGGCTACGACGAAGACACCAATCGTGGCGACTGCGACACACTCCAAGGAAACGGTGTTACGACCTATTTAGAGATGGCAGAAGTAGCAGGCATGTCAACAGGTGTGGTTTCGACAGCACGTTTGACTCACGCAACACCCGGGGCACTTTACGCAAAGACACCCGATCGTAACTACGAGGATATTTCAGATATCAGAGACGGCACATCTTGCTTTGGTAAAATTGAAGACATCGCCTCACAGCTCATTAATCTTGAAGACAATATCGAAGCGCGGTTCGACGGCATTGACGTCGATGGTATTGAGGTCGCCATGGGTGGCGGTCGTCGACACTTCATCCCTAAAGACACCGCATTCAATGTTGAAAAGCCCATTGACAGCGGCGCGGAAGGCGATCGCACGGACGGCCGCAACTTACCGGACGAGTGGTTGAGCAAATATACTGGTGTGAACGCGGCTTACGTCACTGATCAGGCTGGGTTCGACGCAGTTGATACTGAGTCAACAGACAAACTGCTAGGTTTGTTTAACGAGTCTCATATGCAGTACGAAGCTGATCGCGGAAACGATATTGCCGGCGAGCCGTCAATTGCTGAGATGACGACGAAAGCAATCGGAGTCTTGGACAACAACCCCAATGGCTTCTTTTTGATGGTTGAGTCTGGTCGCATCGATCACGCACACCACGCGGGAAACTATGCCGGTGCGTTAACGGATACGGTAGCACTCGCAGAAGCCGTAAAAGCGGCTTATGAGGCAACTGACCCCAACGAGACGCTGATCATTGTTACGGCCGACCACGGTCACGTAAACACAATGGGTGGCTACGTCACGCGCGGTAACCCTATCTTAGGAAAAGCTGTTTACAGCGCAGGGGTTGGTGCACAACCAGCAAGCGATGACCTCCCGTTCACTACTGTGAATTACAACAACGGTCGTGGTTTCTGTGACCTTGCAGCGGAGACAAACTCTGATGCCGGATATGGATGTGAGATTGCTGCAGGTGCGCGCGTGGATTTGACCAACGTTAACACCACGACCGCGGGTTATCACCAAGAAGCCGTCGTACCACTTACGTCCGAAACCCACTCGGGCGAAGACATTTCTATCCACGCTACAGGCCCCGGATCATCATTTGTCCGCGGTACCGTCGAGCAAAGCATGGTGTTCCACATCATGAACAATGCTCGTCCTGTGATCACTGATTAAGGGGATTAACGATGCTATTTACTCCAAAACTCAATCTGCTTGCTTCTGCTCTACTCGCTTTAACACTTGCGGCGTGTTCGGGTGACGATGGTCGTAACGGTGCTGTGGGTCCAGCGGGCCCTGCCGGCGCTGCAGGTGCAGACGGTTCTGACGGTTCTGACGGTTCTGATGGTTCTGATGGTTCTGACGGATCTGACGGCTCGGACGGTGCTGACGGTGCTGACGGTGCTGACGGTGCTGACGGTGCTGACGGTGCTGACGGTGAAGATGCTCGCAATATCAAGCTGACTCGCCTCGATGTCCTCAACAACGTTAACAACGCATTCTTCGTAAATGACGAAGGCCGCATCAGTGCAATGGAAGCGTCCGACATTAAAGAAGTTCGTGGCGCGGCTAAGAACGTGATCCTATTCGTCGGCGACGGTATGGGACCTTCAACAGTCACAGCGGCACGCATTTTCGAAGGTGAAATGAAAGGTATGTCTTGGACAGAGGGTCAATCCACTAACTTCGATGGGCCCGAGTCTAATGATCTGTCTTTCGATCGCTTCCCGTTCGCTGGCCTCGTTAAGGTCTACAACACAAACTCACAGGTACCCGACTCCGCGGGCACCATGGGAGCAATGGTGACAGGCGTTAAGACCGATATCGGTGTATTCGGCTACAACGAGACTGCTGACCGCGGCGATTGTGATTCGACATCAGCGGACAACGAGTTAGTTACCAGCATGGAACTGGCTGAAATAGCTGGCCTCTCTACGGGTGTTGTCTCTACAGCTCGCATCACCCACGCGACACCCGGTGCGAACTACGCTAAGTCTGCCGACAGAAACTATGAAGACAACTCTGACCTCCCGTCTGACGGCGCCTGCTCAACGCAAGAAGACATTGCGTCGCAGTTGGTGAACTTTGAGGACAATCTGGAAGCGAAGTTCTCGGGTGTCGATATCGATGGCATCGACGTTGTAATGGGTGGTGGCCGACGCCACTTTATCCCCAAAGACACGGCGTTCAATGTCGAAAAGCCAGTAGCAAGTGGTGCTGAAGGTGACCGTACCGATAGCCGCAACCTACCAGCGGAGTGGTCAGCAAAGTACCCAGCTGGTCAGTACGTCACCGACCAGTCTGGTTTCGATATGCTTGACACTGAGAACACGTCCAAAGTGTTGGGCCTATTCAACGAGTCTCACATGCAGTACGAAGCGGACCGAAGCAATGACATCGCTGGCGAGCCATCGCTCTCAGAGATGACCGCTAAGGCAATCCAGATTCTCGATAACAATCCGAACGGCTACTTGCTCGTCGTGGAGTCAGGTCGCATTGACCATGCACATCACGCAGGCAACGCCTACGGTGCACTCATGGATACCGTCGAGTTCTCAAACGCTGTTCAGGCTGCCGTCAATCTGACAAGCCAAGAAGACACGCTCATTATGGTAACAGCTGACCACAGCCACGTTATGACTATGGGTGGGTACGTCACTCGCGGTAACCCTATCCTGGGCAAGGCAGTGTATTCAGCTGGTGGTGACCCACAAGCTGCTGCTGATGAGCTACCGTTTACGACGGTTACGTACACAAATGGACGCGGCTTTTGTGATTTAGGTGCTGAAACCAACTCTGACGCTGGCTACGGCTGTCCAATCACTTCAGGTCGAGTGGATATCTCGTCAGTTGATACCACAGCTCCTGGCTACCACCAGGAGGCGATCGTGCCGCTGACTTCAGAAACTCACGCAGGTGAAGACATTGGCCTTTACGCAATCGGTCCCGGCGCATCATTGGTGCGGGGTACCAATGAGCAAAACGCGGTCTTCCACTTTACCGACTACGCGCTCGATCTCATTGCAAAGGCTAATGCCGGCGCAAGGTAAAAAAGCAATGTACGACAATAGCCACCGTTCACTGCGAACGGTGGCTTTTTTTGGAGTTATCACATGAAATATTTTTTGCCGATCACAATCCTCTGCTCTTCCATTGCCATACCCGCACTCGCTTCTGAATGTATTGATGCAGGGGATATTGTTGGTGTCACCTTGGACAGCGACAGCGGTCAGGGGCAATCACAGTCGATATCCCTCCTGAGAGAAACGCAGGATCGCGTCATATACGAGTTTCAGCCCCAAGGCGTTACCCGTGTCTACCTTCGTTACGCCGCAGACACCTTGGGCTATGAGGAGTACTTCAAAGCGGAAAAAATAGGTGTCGAACACGAGCCATCGCCCAACAATGTACCCGGTGGTTGGAGCGAGGTTACAAACTTTGTCTCGGACAAGACCCTAACGTCTCTTGAGAAAGCAGGCTCCGGAACTTATCGCTGTCTCGCCACCACTCGCTACGAGGGCGTTGTTAATGGAAAGTCCGTTAAAGCCGAAATGCTAGATGATTTAAACTTACCTGTCAGTGTTGAGCGATCAACACCGCAAGTTGTTACTCGCTGGGAGATCACCGCCTTCGAGACCGATAATGACCGAGCCTCATCAATTTCCGCTGAGCTTGAAAGCTATAGAACCTATGACTTCGCCGACTTGGGTGACCATGAAGAGGAAGCATTTTTTAGGAACAGCGGCTACCTTCAATACAAATTGGGCCATGGCCACGCTGAGGATCACGACCATTAAAGCGAGCTTGCTCGATTCGTAGATCACACATGAAAACCTGCTCCTTGCAGGTTTTACTGTCTTTGAAGCATTTTTTTACTGAGCTCAAAGTACGCGCTGTTGACGACCTCGCAAAACGCTTGCTGCTATCGGGTAATTCAGTGGATGCGGTCGCCTACGAACTAGGCTACGAGAATTCATCAAACTTCAGGCGTCGCTTCACAAAAAATAGTAACCTTTCATCCAGCGACTGGCTGGCTAGAGAACCTCTTACCCAAGAGTGATCCGAATATTTATTGTCCCCTACAAGATTGAGACGGCCATTCAAAAGACGACCCGGCAAGCATGCACGCCATCAAGGCAGAGTTGAGAAGACCAAAAGTTTCATTCACCAGCGGCAACAGCGCTTGTAGGTATGCATGTTGGCTCTCCCAATAAAAAAGAGGCTTTGCTTTCCTTCGCGAGCCCATTCGCAAGAAAAAGGACTCTCGACGCGAGTGACGCAGTCTGACACCCTCAAGAGAAGAGGGAATACTAAGAATGGGGAAATAACGTTCATGCTGAAATTACTCGCTCTATCACTCGCATTTTTTGCCACGTCCGTCTCTGCAAACTCCAACGACGCAAGCTCAGGTGATGTAAATCCCTACAAGATCACAGTTTTATCAACAAACATTTCGGATTACGGAGGCCTTGGTGAGTGGAGCTTTGCTGCCCTTTTCGAGGGAGAGCAAGAGTCTGTTTTATTTGATACCGGTTTTCGTAGCGACACAGTGCTGCATAACGTGCTTCATCTGGGTATAGACCTCGCCCCCGTTAGCAAGGTTGTGCTAAGCCACTTTCACGGAGACCACACCGGTGGGCTTTTGGTACTTAGAGAGCACTTCAAGAAAGCAAATCCCTCTGCACTGAGTGAAGTGTATGTTGCGAAGGGTTTTTTCGACCAACGACAGACGGCAGATGGCCGCTTAGTGGGACCCGGTGATTTTAAGAGTGCGGCTGAGTTTAAGAAAGCAGCGGAGCACATCGGGATCTCATTTACTATTGTGGAATCGCCCGTTGAGATTGCTCCCGCACTTTGGCTGACAGGGCCTGTTCCCAGGAAAATAGAGGCTTACAACGGACCAGACGGCCTTTTCGTTGCAACAGAGAGTGGCTTGGCCAAAGACATCATCAAAGATGACCAGTCGCTTGGCTATCTCACAAACAAAGGGTGGTTAATGACTTCCGGCTGCGGTCATTCAGGCCTGATGAATACCGGCGAGGCGCTTCAAAATATAAAACCTGAACCCGTCTATTCCATTTTAGGTGGCTTCCATCTCTGGAAGGCTGACAAAACGATCTTGGATGAGACCGCCTTGTGGCTTAAATCGGCGGGACTGGACCTAATGGTTGGTGGTCACTGCACAGGTATCGGAGCCGCTGAAACCATTGCAGCTCAACTGGAAATTCCAAGGTCACGAATCTCGCACGCCGCGGTCGGCTCCATCATAAGCCCCGACCTCAGAATAATAAGAAGTTCCGTGGAATAAACGATCTAATCACTCCCGAGCCCAAAAGGGCTCGGAAGAAACGAATGCTGCACTCAGATGTTGCACTCGGGATATATTAGTGCCGGGTACTCTCGGCGAACGTGGACCCGGCGTCAGAAAATCACCAGTCAAATGGCCACCAGCAATGATCTTCTCGACGCACTAAGCTTTTTGTGATGCTCGGCGTCACCAAAGCGTCAAAGCAGCCCATTGGTCTCCTTTACCAGGCGGTGCTGGGACATCACAGACAGTCGTAAAGTAGGGTGAGCTACTAACCCTACAGTGACTATCTGCGCAACTTAGTCACTGTCATCAAGAAAATCATCACCGTTGCCCTGCCACAGGGACCCTCGAGAGCGTCTTTCATCAGAGGACGGCCTCTCGAGGACGGTGATCTTACCCCCTTGCTCTAAAAACCGCTGAACTTCGAGCTCAATCGTCTCACGCATTGCACACTTCTCAGGTACGCTTGGGCTTGCGAGATGCTGCATAGCCACTCCCCGCTAAGGATTTCCTCAAACCTAGAACGAGCGTGTTACAAAATATTTAAAGATGCTTGAAGTTTTTGTGATGGCAACGGTTCAGGCAAACGGGGCGCGGAACGGTGGGCATATAGAGCCGTAATGACCCGTCTCAACTGGGCCAACGTGTGTCGTAACGAGTTGGATTAGTGCTGAGTTCGGTGTCGCTATGCCGCGATCGCCCAACGGAGTTTAAACCTTCAAAAGGCTAGCTGACTTCCGCCTCAGCTGGAAACCAATGGCGTGTTCGATTCGCTATTGCCACCAATGAAAGCATCACCGGAACTTCAACCAAAACGCCCACAACGGTTGCTAAAGCTGCACCTGATTGCAATCCAAAGAGTGAAATCGCCACCGCAACCGCGAGTTCAAAAAAGTTTGATGTGCCAATCATGCAGGCAGGCGCTGCGATGTTGTGCGGGAGACGCATGGATTTCGCTGCAGCATAGGCAATCGCAAAGATGCCATAGGTTTGTATCAATAAAGGGATGGCTATGAGCACAATAGCCCCCGGCTGCGCCAAGATTGTTTCAGCCTGAAATCCGAACAGAAGGACAACAGTCGCCAGTAACCCAGCAATGGAGAACGGCTTCAAGGTTGTGAGTAAGCCCGACAATCGTGAGTGATCAGACTCAGTCGCCAGGCTTTGACGCGTCAGATACCCCGCAAGCAGGGGTAAGACCACATAAAGAGCGACCGATAAAAGCAACGTTTCCCAAGGTACCGAAACCTCGCTCACGCCGAGAAGGAACGCAGCGATGGGCGCGAAGGCAAAGATCATAATGACATCGTTCACTGAAACCTGGACCAATGTGTAGTTGGGATCGCCTTTCGTCAGCTGGCTCCAGACAAACACCATGGCCGTGCAAGGCGCAACACCCAGCAGAATCATGCCCGCAATGTATTCGTTGGCGGTTGCCGGATCGACCAAGTCAGCGAACAAGACGCGGAAGAATAACCACCCTAAAGCTGCCATTGTGAACGGCTTGATGAGCCAGTTGACCACTAGCGTCAGCACTAAGCCCTTAGGGCGTTTCCCGACGTCTTTGATCGATGCAAAGTCCACCTGCACCATCATCGGGTAAATCATCAACCAAATAAGCACCGCCACCGGCAGATTAACACTGGCGTATTCGAGGTTAGCAAAGACCTCAAATACGCCAGGGAACAGGCTGCCAAAAGCGACGCCTGAGGCAATAGAAAGTGCGACCCATAGACTCAAATACCGTTCAAATAAACCCATGTTGCACCTTCATTACCTCGACGTTGCCTAGCGCAAACTTAAAGTGTTGTTACGCTGTATACCGAGAGTGTACCGGACACTTCGTTAGACACTAGCAGGTACATCGCACCATCCTGAGTGATGAACTTGGCGTCCTCAGGACCGAGAGGGCCGGCAAGGTTTGATTCAACCACATCATCGCCGACCGTGAAGTCTCTTGGGTTGATGTACTGAACAAACTCAGCGTTCTGAGGATTTGTGATGTTGTACACCATGATGCCGCCAACACGCTCGAGTGCAATGAACGCGAAGGTAGTTCCTTCGATCGTGGCGATTTCAACTGCTTCAGGCTCAGGGCCTTTGTCATCAGAGCGATCATCACCATCGTTGCTATCATTACTTGCGTTAAACGATGCGCCTAGACGCTGCGCGGTAATACGTTCGAAGTCACTTCCACTATCGAACACAGGTCGACCGGTGGTCGTATCCCAGATAGTGAATGAACGTGATCCAAAGGAGTAGAGATCTTCATAAACGCAACCCGCAACAGGCGTCTCATCTGGATAAGCGATGGGCTGACCGCTTTTTTTTATGTTTGTACACGCGGCCGTGTCCTCTAGACCGAGATCAGTGATGATCTTCAAGCGACCGAACTTGTCTTGGTCTTGAAAGTCTGCGCCCAATTTAGCGACCAACTCATCGGTGAACTGGCTGGCATCGAGGTCTTTGACACGAATTTCGTCGAGGTAGTGGAAGCAGTCGCCATCGTCAAACAAGAAACCGCCTTGAGCCGTGCAGTCCGCAGCATCTGCGGCGTCAGACACATACTCCCTGCCATCGCCCTCGTTGGCTGTCACGAGGTAGGTAATGCCATTGACGTCGTAAGCGTCGAAGCCGTCAGGCATGTACGTCCCGTAGATAGACCAGCTATTGAAATTTACGCCGCCGTCTTTATTACTGGCGTCGATTTCATTACCGGGTATTCCGTAGTCCTTGAAGCCAATGCCGAGCACAGCGTCTACTTCGGCGTCAGCGAGCTCGATAACCGCTACAGCATTATTTTCCTGAAGGGTGGCAAAGGCCGTGCTGGCGTCTCCAGAGAAGGCAATGAACTCGGGCTCAATGTCTTGCGCAACACTTTCTGCTTTTGCAGAGATTCGGACAGGACCCGTTAGAGACTTGCTGCCACCAACATTGAACGCATTAAAGTCAGCCGTTGCTGCCACAGGCGCATCGAATCCGCCAGAAACGTCGATCACTGTAATAGAGCCTTCGGGGTCATTGCTGTAATCGTCGTTTGGCTCGCCTTCATTAGCGACAACCGCGTATTGACCATCAGGGCTGAAACCCACCTTGTCAGGTAGCGCACCCGCTGCCACTGCAGACATCAAAGTGCCATCAACATTGTAAAAAGCGATGTACCCCGTGTCCTGCTTGGTGTCAGCCTCAATTGCAACCGCCATGTGATCACCAAAAACGTCAACACTGTTTACCGCACCTAAATCACCTTGAGCTAGGTCTGCGACAGCACCCTCCACGTCACCAGCGACATCGAGCGTCATTGTAATAGAAGGTGCAGTGACGTCCTCGAGTGAAACAACATCGACGGCCTTGGAGTTTGAATTAACCAAGAAAGCAGTCTTGCTGCCTGCGTGATAGGCAACAATTTCGGCCGCTGATTCGTCGAAGTTTTCAGCGAGCGCAGCTGTCGTACCTACTAACTTGAGGGAGAGTGCTGCATTAGCGTCTTGTCCATCTGCTCCATTGGCGCCGTCGGAGCCGTCAGTACCTGGAGCACCGTCGGCGCCTGCAGCGCCTGCTGCGCCAGGTGCTCCGTCATTACCGTCGTCCCCCTCACACGCCGAGAGAAGTAGTGTTGAAATAATTGCTATCGAGGCAAACGTTAACTGCTTAGCCTTCATGTCTGATCTTTATCAATCGGAAAACTGACCTTCCAATTTAAAATCGCGCAGTTAAGGTTTCATGATGGTGCGGTTACGTTTTCGTTATGTTTTTTTTAAGAAATTATGTACGAGGCGATATGGGGATTTTGACGGTTGAAACAGCTGCGCCCCCTTGCGCATAATTACAGCGTAGCTCTTAAGGATCGGTTCCATGAAACCCACCGAACGCGGTTTGGCGCACATGCGCCTTGCAACCCAGTACTCGTATCGTGGTATCAGATCAGCCTGGCGCCATGAGGAATCATTCCGCCAAGAAGTACTGGTTGTTTTAGTTGGTCTACCCCTAGCACTCTGTTTAGCGCGAGATACCGTAGACTTCCTCCTACTCGCACTACCTTTATTTCTCCTCATGTGTGCCGAACTGGCCAACAGCGCCATTGAAGCGACAGTTGATCGCGTTGGCGAGGAGTACCATGAGCTATCTGGGCGCGCAAAAGACATGGGGTCGGCAGCCGTGTTCATGGCGATTGCTATGGTGATCCTAAGTTGGACCACCGTGTGCTTGTCGATCTTTTACTTCAATTGATGCACGCGTGTTCGGCAAATCGAAGGGCAATTACCTGAACTACTGGAGCCAGTTAATTCATAGCAAGGTTATGGTTCAGAGCCCCTGATACTGGCCCCGCTCCTTTCTCCGGTGAATCCTCGCCAAAACATTTAGAAGAATACGAGTAGGCTCTCCCGTGTTACCTCGACGAGTCCTTACGTGTTGTGGCGATTTCTGTGAGCCTTTATGTGGTAGAAGTCGCCAGTTCGAAAAACGTGACCTTAGGAGCGTTTAGTCCGCCAGAGCAGCGCGAAGGCGCCCGCAGGGTTTAATCGCCAGTGACAATGGCGATTGAAGGCAATCTGGTGGCTCGTACCAAATTTCTAGGCCCCTTTGTTTTTCGTGAATTTTTATTTTTTCCCCCGCTGATTTGTCGCGCGCTGTGGCGAGTTTCTGCTACCGCGCTCTAGCGCTGGCCCAAATGGGAGAGATGGGCGCGGCAGTGCGGGTATCATTGAGCGCTTGTGCGGGTGACCTCCAAATATTGAGGGTCACCGTGGAATTCACTCAGATACTGTGAGCTTGCTGAAAGCAGCGCTTCTCGATTTCTGGCCTTAACATGACCGTAACCACATAATTGCTCCGGTAGCTTCATTAATTAAAACGCTGCACGGTAGTTATCAGGCCTCAGACGATCGCAGACTAAAGTCAGGTCTGCTTGATAACGTGCCAGATTTTCCCTCTCGTGCCTGCGCTCACTTGTGAGTGCGAAAATATCCCATGGTGTTCCTCGGACGCACTTGAGCTTGGCGAGTATACGAAATACGGGCATGGGCCAGGGACCGAACTCGTATTTTTTGACTTTACCCGTCGTTGGGTTGGCTCTGCTTAAGAGAGGCGGCGCCACATGAAATCTGATTGAGTAATTGCCTGTTAACTGTGTATCGAGCTTTGCACGAAAGGCATCATCACTGTGCAGTCGTGCCACTTCATATTCGTCTTTATAGGCCATGAGTCTGAAGAGTTGCTGAGCGACGGTATGAGTAAGTGAATCCTCCGCTTCCGAATCTTGGTCCACTGAACGCACCTTTTCAATTTGAGCGAGATAGTGCTGTGCGTACCCAATAGATTGATAGGCCACAAGCCGTTGAAAGCGGTCCTCAATCATTTGATCCAGCGTAAAGTCGGCGTCGGTATTTGACGATTCGTGAGCTAAAAGTGACTCAACCAGCTCATGTTGATTGGCAAACCGGCGGCCAAGGAGGCACGCATTCTTATTAAATTCAACGGCCACCCTGTTCAATTCGATCGTGCATACCAGCGTGGCGAGGTCCATGGTCCTAAACAAGCGCGTTGCCACGATATTGATCGAACGGTAAGCGCCGCGGAGTTAACGAGGGCGCAAATTCCTTCAGGAAAAAACCTATTCGCTTGTTTCAGGTAATCACGCGGGTCTGTTTAGTAAAAAGCCCGCATAAAGCGGGCTTACTAAGAAGCATAGGTTGCCTATTTAGTGTAATAGACAGGAACGCCCTGAATCGATGCAACAGGGCTTACTTGACCTACCGCCGACATTTGCAGAGCAAGAAACTCTTCATTACTTGCTATAGCGTCGTTCGACTTCGCCATGGTCTGCCAATCTTTCCATGACATGACGTAGTGTATGTTGCCGGTGCCACCAACACCCTCGTTGTAAATATTGATCTTGGCGCCTAAGCCTTCATGAATCGCCTTAGCGCTCATAAACGTCTCATAAATCTTCGGCATCATCCCGGGTGTGGGTCGCCAAATGAAAACCCTGAACGGACCATCGTCAGCAAAACTTCCGGCTGTGACAGACGCATCCCAATTCAATCCCTCCAAAGACATCATGAGTTCACCCGACGGTGTTTTGGTTACCTCATTGACGAAGGCCATCCACTCATCGCTACTGTTGTAAGCCTTTGTAGTTGCCCACTCTGAACTGCTATCCCAACGAAGGACGTAGTCGAATGTAGCGCCGCCAGGCACGCCGACATCCATTTGAAAAATGCCGACTTTAGCGCCACTTTTCTCGTGAAGCTTGGCGGCTTGAAGCAGTGCACCCACAAGCTGCTCGCCCTTACCCTCCAGTGCCTGCCACCTAAAAACTTCCAAGCGCTCAGCAAGCGCAGTGAGTGGAGTACTGATTACCGCTAGACATAAAAACAATCGTAATGCTCGTTTCATAACCCTCTCCCAAATGTTGTTAAAAATCGGCAGATGCCGATGACTTCACGCTAGCAACATCGTGAGATAGAGACCAATAAACTACCAACAGACCAACTTATTACGACAAACATGACAAAATAGAGACAAAAAACTACGTCAATACCCTATGGTAAGTAAGCGTCCCTAGGGCACGACATAGAACAACCTAAAGGGAGGTCAGATCTTGGGGCGTCTCCCATCAAAAAAAGCTAAGGAGAACGTGTAATGAAACATTTTATTTTTGCCGTAATAGCCACTGTCTTTTGCATGAACGTCAACGCTGAAGCGCTCACGTTAGAAAAGCGACAACCCGATACGGTAATGAACGTGACGACGTTGACACTTGGAGATGATGAGTCAGTCATAAATGCCGAGGGGGATATGGGCGCATACGGGCGGGTATATGTGACGTTCCGATTGACCTATGACGAGGGACGCGCGGGTGGCACTGTCTACGGATCCGGTCGCGGCGCCGTCGGAAATGACATCGCGGTTGGCAACTTTTCAGGGCGCTGGGACATACAAGACGGCACTGTGACAATGCGACATGTTGTTTCGCTAAACGACGGCACCGTCAACCTCGATATCGTGACGTTTAGACCGGTCGATCGCGAGCTCATCATTCGCGCGTACGTTCTCAAGTAGCCATCAATATCAAACAACTCGGGACGGACAGTTCCGCGAACTGGAGTCAATATGAAGCCTATTCAATCTTTTGCAGTCATTCTATTTCTGTTAATTGGTGCACCTCTCTCATTCGCCGATACAGCGCAAGAAATTCGAGACGTTGTGGAGGCCAATATGGAGTTCACCAACAAAAACCTCTCTCAGGATCCGATGCGCATCTCGTCCGGTGGATCTAAGGAGTTCTTCTCCAGTGGCGGACTTCTCAACACACTCACTAGGAATGGCGGTAACCCGGACTTTGAGTTCTTCTCGGGGTCCGTGAAACACATTGAAGTAGTGGTTTTGGTAGAAGGAAAAGCCGCTATCGCCCACTATTATCAAGAAGCCGCTATGAAGCCAAAAGGTCTACCGGCGGTGCCAAATTACCGCACGAGAGTGACGCAGGCATATGTTAAAGAGGACGGCATGTGGCGAGTCAAAGCAGCACACTGGTCGCCACTTCAAGGCGGGGCAGGTACCTCTCAAACCGTCGTAAAATAAACACACGGTTTTTTATTGGGGCCCACAAGAGGAGGCCCCCCTTCTGGCGCCTGTTCTCGGCCAGAAGACATTACCAAACGAGAAGCCCTGTCTGATGGCAATAAAAAAGGGGCATTTAATGCCCCTTTTCTTACACCGGTTATATCAAATCGACACTACTTGTATTGAACGCGTGAAAGTACCTTTCGGTCGACAATCTCTCGATATTCTTCATAGCCCTGAGAGATTTCTTGGTTTTCTTCCTCATTACTCTCAAAGCGCTTGGTCATCTCAGCGACCATCTTCTGGTACTGCTCAGCATTTTGCTGCATGGCGCCCATATTCTCATAAGTAACGGTTAAGAATACGTTTGGTGAGTCCGCGACATTAGCAGCCCACACTGCGAAGTTTTTAATCGCACCCTGATCCTTCAAAACCTGCATCGAATTGACCCATGTGCCTTCAAGTCTCGTCAGATAACCGTCGACATAATTAGGCTTTACAGCAATAACCGTGAGCTCAGTCACCTCTTGGCTTAAGTCATAGTCTTCCCAAATCTCCGCTGTTGCAGTGAGGGAAGTTCCAATCATGACGCTTGCTACCAACATGCTTAAAAAATACTTCATTGATTACCCCTTTATTTTGTAGATCGGCAAACCCCGACCTAATCAAGCTAACAACCTCGACAGGAGAAAGCGAACTTGTGGGGGAAATAGTCATGAAGGTGACAATCACTGGTAGCTCCGTGACGAGTTTCGTGCGTTTTGATTGGGCATAGCAATTGCCGCACCTATAGAGCCAGTAATCGTTGTCGGTTCGGCAAAAATAAAGTCAGCAGGTGTTGAGATATA
Organism: Halieaceae bacterium; assembly: GCA_042090345.1. Classification (GTDB taxonomy): domain Bacteria; phylum Pseudomonadota; class Gammaproteobacteria; order Pseudomonadales; family Halieaceae; genus Luminiphilus. Next base: position 14,418 of record JBELJN010000010.1, read on the forward strand.
AACACCACCGGATGCAGCGTATTCACCCATAGAAACGATAACTTTAAGTCCTTTATTTTTAACCGCACGCAACTCATCTCTCATCGTTTCACTGGCGATAATGGATCCACCAGCGCTGTTAACTCGAAAGACAATTGCTTTGACGTTTCCCGTGTTTCCCTGCAACTTCGTTAGCGACACTATTAGCGACACTATTCGCGACACTATTCGCGACCCTGCTCGCGACACTGCTTGCGACATCATAGATTACGGCGGCGAGGATACGCGCGTACGGTCCGCTTAGCGTGTAACGAATTTGCGCTATCTCGCCACAAAAAAAACTCAATGTAGCGTAAACGTATCACTCTCTCTTGGTGCGATAAACGTTACATACAAGGAGATATAGAAGCATCTACGAAAGATATGATTGTTTCGCCAACCGGTCGCTGCATTCAAACGTCTCGCTTGAGTCCAATCGCCTTTAACAACTTATAGCGAATCGCCGGCAGCACCACCTTACGGCCGACCTTCGACCACTGAACAACCCCCTTTTGAAACGAATCTCTCGCGAAGAGCTTTTCAGCGTACGCAGAAATGATGGAGTCTCCCTCCCACAATAGCGGTTGCAGCCCTAACCATCTCAAGCGATACAGAACAGCTCCCCATTGAATATCGGCAAGACTAAAGGCATCGCTTGCCAGCCAGCCGCCTTTGTTGAAGGGCCCAGTCTGAAGCTGGGTCTGGAGCTCGACAAGCTCAGCTTTCGTCGCGGTGATGATGGCAGATATCTGACCCGGCGTGACCATTGCACCGTGTGTCGCCTCAATAACCGCCCGCTTTTTTTCGTAAGCCGCCCTGAGTGTAGGGTCGTTTTTATAGGTCTCGACTAAACCCGAAAGCAGCTCGACTTTTTTTTGATGGTAGCTCCCGCCTTGAGAGGCACCCCCTATTGGGAAGGGTTTTTTAACCCCCTCTATTTCCCCGTATGTAAGCGCTTCTATAAATAAGTCTGCCGCCTTATCAACCCAATCATTAACGCAGGCCCCCTCCTCCTCAGAGGTTTCGAAGCATTTGTTCGTAGGGCCAAAACGAGACGCCAATGTATCGAGTATGTTGATCGTGTCTGTTGACACGTTGCCATCGATGACCAATGTCGGTACCACGCATCGAGAATTGATTCGCACGTAACTCGGTGAAAACTGCTGTTGGAGTGGCAGCAAAATGACATGCGAGTGCCATTTAACCCCGAGCTCCTCCAGTCCCTGACGCACTTTCTGAGAATCTAAAGACAAAGGAAAATGGTAAAGATGAATACCTTTTGCCGGCGCCCACTGATTAGGCACGTCGCTCAAGGGAGCATCAACGAGCCCCGGATCAGTCGCATAAACCGGCTTTAGCCGTAAATCAGCCACGAGATGGTCTACACAGCAGAGGCATGAGATATAGCCAGCCGACAACAGGTATCGGCAACACCCACAAAGCGCACCACCAGCCTGACTTGCCCACATCTCGCAGGCGCCTAATGGTAACCGCCACTGTCGGTATGGCCATAATCGGTCGATACATGAGCACCAATATACCCACCTCAGGGTCAACCATCCCCATCGGTATGAACTGCCCCAATGGCAGCTCACGAATATCGATTGTGGAATCGACGAAGCGTTGATCAACAAAGGCTACAACGAGGTACAACACAACAAACAACAGCATGAAGTACCAAAAATCAGGTCGCGATGATCGACCGTTGAAATCTAAACAACGTGAAAAACCTGCCATCGATGCATCAGTGAACCGCTTCATAGACTCATTAGTAACACGATGAATTACCGCTTGTCACAACAGGTCTAGTCAAAATTGGCATTACCCGGGAAGGCAATGCGAGGCTGCTCCCTACCCGTCAACTAATCTCTAATTAAGCGCACCAGCACTGAAAACGCCTCAACTGCTCTGGGACTCGACCGGTTAACAGCTCGCAGGCTTTACCTATAGTTTCACAATCAACTTGCCGCGATTACCGCCCGTAAAGAACAGGTTGAGGCCTTCAGTGGATCGCTCGAGTCCCTCGAGTAAGTGACTTCGGTCTTTCACTTTGCCGGACATGACGTAGGGTGCCAGCTGTTCGAGTAGTGCCGGTATCTCCTCGTAGTGATCGGGCACGGTGAAACCGCGAATCGTAAAGCGCTTCTTAACAATCGGTATCCAGTTGGGACCCGCCGAGGGCTCTTTGGCAATGTAATCAGCCATCATGCCGCAAACCACCATTCGCGCGTGGACATTCATCGCATCGAAAAGCGCGTGCTCAGTGGCGCCGCCGGTAATTTCAAAATAGATATCGACACCGTTGGAAGACAACTCCGCCAGCTTTGACGAAAGGTCGTCAGATTTATAATTGATGGCACCGTCGAACCCTAAGTCATCAACAATCCAAGAACACTTCTAATCGTCACCGGGCACATTCTCGGCTCACGCGTTCAGGACATTTCCCTGTTTTAGGATGTAAACACGGCGCAATAGCTGGTGTGACATAGAGGAATTTTTTGCAAAATATGACACGACATCGAGTGGGAATTTCGCTGGTTCAAGGGCCTATTTATTGATTAATTTCGAATGACCTTCCTCTCCCCTATCAGCCGCTTGAACTTATCTAGCGTTTTTAGCTCTAAAGAAGTGCATTGACTGTAGCGCCCACCAATTTTTAGCACGGTGGTCTGGGGCAGGAGTGATGCGGAAAACTTAAATTACAATAAGGATAAATAAATGAACGTTAATCAAATCATCACCATTGTTGGTATTGTCGTGGCCATTGTCGCCGTGTTTGTCGAGCAAGTAGCGGCCATGTCGGGTCTTGTACTTGTGATATTAGGTCTCATCAGCGGGTTCATGAGCCCGGCCGCTGACATGCTAGGACGTATGGCCTACACAGTTGCCGCCGTTGCAATGCCAACCGCTGCCAATGCACTCGATGCTATTCCCGCGGTCGGTGCACCGTTGAATGCGATTATCGACAACATCGCCATAATGCTCGCCGGTATGGTCGTTGCAAACTTCCTAATCGCTGTGAAGGACTCCGCAGCAGGCTCTAACGACTAAATAAATACACTACCTGACGTGGTTACCACGTCAGGTAGTTCCCCAGGAGCTCGGGTTCACCCCTTCAAGAAAGCAGTCCGTTACAGCACGTAAGGCGATGTTTGCCACAAATTAGTCACTGCGCGAGCACCCGATAGCGCATAGGCTCGCCAAAGCGCCAGCGTGTCATCTAATCTATGCACCTCGAACTTTTGAACTCAGCTGAGTGCCCGCTATTACCCTTGAATAGCAACAGGGTTGTGTCAACAGAATTGACACTTAGCTCGCTTAGCTGAGATTGTAGTAACCAATGAAACGCGAGAGATCATCCCCCATGAGCGATACGTATGAGCCCCCTAAAGTCTGGGAGTGGAAGAAAGACAGTAATCAAGCCTTTGCTAACATCAACCGCCCTACGGCCGGCGCTCAGCAAGAAAAGGAATTGCCGATCGGTAAGCACCCACTTCAGCTGCATTCCCTTGGAACCCCCAATGGCGTGAAAGTTACAATCATGCTCGAAGAACTCCTAGCAAAGGGACACAACGGTGCTGAATACGATGCGTGGCTGGTTAATATTGGCGATGGTTCCCAGTTCGGCAGCGGCTTCGTTGCGGCCAATCCCAACTCAAAGATTCCAGCGCTTGTTGATCACAGCGAGGAGCCACCCCTTAGGGTTTTTGAGTCTGGGTCAATTCTGCTCTATCTCGCCGATAAGTTTCGCGAGTTCATTCCCGAGGATCACGCGGGAAGAACTGAGTGTTTGAACTGGCTGTTCTGGCAGATGGGTGCAACACCCCTATTGGGCGGTGGGTTTGGTCACTTCTACGCCTATGCACCGGTAAAAATAGAGTACGCCATTGACCGCTACACCATGGAAGTCAAACGCCAACTCGATCTCCTTGATAAGCGGCTTGCCGACAACAGGTATGTCTGTGGCGAGGAGTACACCATTGCCGATATGGCCATCTACCCTTGGTACGGCTCAGTCATTGAAGGAAAAGCCTACAACGCCGCCGAGTTCTTGGAGGCGCACACCTATACCCACCTAGCTCGGTACGTGGAAGAGATTTCCCAAAGACCTGCCGTAAAACGCGGTCGAATGGTCAATCGACCGTATGGCGCTAAATCCTCGCAACTACTTGAGCGGCACGACGCCAGCGATTTCGAGCTGCGCACCCAGGATATCCTTAATCCAGATCCGCCCGCAGAGGGTTAGCGAGTGGCGGCCAGCTCTCGCTCTTTGATCATCGAGCCGGTTCTGAAAAACCGCGCGATGACATTGTTCTTTTCGGTCATTGCGATTTCCTACGATGACGCGCATGTAGACGTTTAAGGTCATCTCGGTTTTCTTGCTTACGGGGCTCTTTAGATAGCCAATTACGCATTATTGTGAGGCGCTCGGACCAAAATAAAGTACATAATGGGCGAAGGTTAATTGCTATAAAGACAACCGTTCAGCGTCGGTTCTGTCGGACTTACTAGAGATAAATCGTTATTGAACGACCAAGACGTGGCATTAAATTCGGTCGCCTGCTACCCCTTATTATCTTACAACTCAACGAGTGTAGGTCGGAGGCGCTATGAATTGGAGTGAGGATTTAGGCGGCATCAAACTTGGTATGCGCTATAAGCACCAATGACCTGACTTGCCCAAGCCAGACTATAAGTAACACCTGCACACTCATGATAGTCTGATTTACGGTAGTGCATCGATTAAACAATTTATGTAACAAACTTGAATAGCCAATTTGAATAAAAAGAGCCTCATCCAATGAGTGACATTCCAATGATTACAGTCTCGCAAACAGACCGAGTGCTAAACATCACATTAAACCGGCCCGACGATCTCAATCCGCTTTGCTGGCAGGTACTCAATGAACTCAAAACGGTGTTAGACGGCGTCCTTAAGGACGATACCGTTGGCGTGGTTGTCATAGGGGCTGCAGGCAAAGCATTTTCAACAGGCTATGACTTGCGTGAGGAGCACTGGATTACCTCTCAATACCCCGCCAACTTTGAAGATCATGTTGACATTCGACAGGACAGAGACGATGTCCACACCATTGTCGATTACTGGATGAAGCTGTGGCGTTACCCCAAACCCATCATTGCGAAAGTACAGGGTGACTGCTTATCGGGTGCCGGGGAGCTGCTGGGAGTTTGCGATCTCGCCATTGTGAGTGAGCGAGCGAGATTTGGTCATCCCGCTGGACGAGATCTCGGAATACCGCCGTCCATCATGTTCTGGCCAATGCTGATCGGCTTACGAAAGACGAAAGAATTGCTTTATACGTCGCGACTTATCAGTGCGACAGAGGCACAACAAATTGGTCTGGTAAATGAAGTGGTTCCGCATGAGGAGTTGGATGATCGCGTCGCAATGACAGCGGCTCATATCGCCAGAGCACCTAGCGACAATTTATCTGTCCTAAAGGAAGTCTCAAATACATGGTTTGAAAACATGGGTATGGAGAGCTCGGTGAGACGCGGCGCAGATTTAGACGCTATTTACCATCAGTTCGATAGTTTCAAAGACTTCTTTCGCACCCTCAGAAACGAGGGTGTTAAAGCAGCTTTTAAAAAACGTCGTGATCTCTTCGGTTGATTCGCAACAGTCACGCGAGCCCGTGTCTGAAACCCTCAATCCACCGTATAGAAATGAATAAAAAACAGACACACACCTTTGGGACATAAAAAGTAGGAGTGGCTAATGGACCTTCCAGTTGGTGAGAGTTACGAGGATATCTGCAGTAAATTTCACTGGGATATTCCCGAGTACTTCAACATTGCGGATGTCGTCTGCGATCGCTGGGCTGACGACAGAGGTCGCATTGCGATAACTCACGAGAGCCTCGACGGGTCAGTTAAAGACTTTACCTTTGCGGAGATAAAGAGCCACTCGAATCAACTCGCGAATCTACTTAGTAGCCTTGGCTTGGCGAGAGGAGATCGTGCGCTCATATTACTCACGCAATCGCCCGAGTGTGCAATCTCGCACCTCGCCTGCTTCAAATCGGGAGTGGTCTCTTGTCTCGCCTCGGTACTCTTTGGACCCGATGCGATAGCGCATCGACTGACCAGCACAGACGCAAAGGTTTGCATTACCAACAAAGCAAATCTGCACAAAGTGCAGAGTGTACGCGGCGTATGCTCATCGCTGGAACATATTTTGGTAGTCGATGATGAGTCACCGAACGACGCTCTATCTCTATGGCGCTCTATTGCAGATCAGCCGTCGCATTTTGATAACGTTAAAACACGTAGCGAGGACACTGCCTGGATTAGCTTCACATCCGGGACAACCGGGCAGCCTAAAGGTGTCTTGATGCCGCATCGGGTGGTACTCGGCAACAAACCGCTGTTTGAGTATTACTACGACTACGGTCCGAGGGATGGCGATACGCTCTGGTCACCTGCCGATTGGGCGTGGATAGCCGGTCTGATTAACATTCTTCTCATTGGGTGGTACTCAGGCTGCAGAGTTGTCTCAACCGACATGGAGGGCTTTAACGCGCAGTCTGCCTTTCGCATTTTAGGTCAACACAATATTACTGTCTCTCTACTGACACCCACTGTACTCAAACTCATGCGACAAATTGACTCTGAGGAGTCCCCTGATCTTAAGCTACGCGTTGTACTCAGCGGCGGAGAGGCCGTAGGCAAAGAACTGGCACTGTGGGCCGATGAGCGCTTTGGCCTGACCATAAGCGAGGGTTTTGGACAAACTGAGTGTAACGGGATGATTGGCACCAATCCGCGACTCATGCAGGTTCGACACGGCTCTTTGGGTAAGGCCATGCCGGGCTCGATTTGCGCCATTGTTGATGATGAGGGTTATGAAGTTCAACGCGGCATTCAGGGCAACATTGCGATCAAAGGGCCACATCCAGCCATGTTCTCAGGCTACTTAGATAACCCCGAAGCGACCAAAGGTAAATTTATTAATGGCTGGATGATCACAGGCGATCTAGGCGAGCAGGATGAGGACGGTTTTTTGTGGTTCCACGGCCGCACGGATGACGTCATTACAAGCTCCGGATACCGAATTGGACCCACGGAAATTGAGGACTGCCTGCTGAAAAGTCCGTCTGTTCAGCTCGCAGCCGTCATTGGTGTCCCCGATGACACCCGCACCGAACTGATAAAGGCATTTATTGTCGTGTCTGAAAATACAGAGCCAAGCGAATTGCTGGCTGAGTCCCTGAAGGCACTGGTGAGGGAGCACCTCGCCAAACATGAAGTTCCAAGGCTGATAGAGTTTGTCGATAGTCTTCCTATGACAACAACAGGGAAAATTATGCGTCGCACGCTGCGCGACCGGGAGCTATCCAGCACCAAGTAGTCGTGACTAAATGCTCGATTCTTCCAGACTCGGCAGCAGCGCGCTTAAAAACCGCGGGTATAAAAAAGGCCGCTTCCGCGGCCTTTAGGCTGGATATAAAGCCCAGCTACTTGAACATGTTTAGAAACGTGTCCATATCAAATTGATTGCCGTAGAGCATGGCGCTGTTAAGTGAAACATCGGCAGCAATCGCAACAGCGGTTTTTATTTCTTCATCGGTTGCGCCAGCCGCCTTGGCAAACGCAGTATGCGCGGGAATGCAGTACTCACACCTTATCGCCACGGATGCCGAGAGCGCCGCAAGCTGCGCATACTTAAGGGGGATAGCCCCATTAAATACGTTTTTTTCCACCGCTTCATAATAGTTGGCTGTGGCGTCTTGTTGAGCAGCCGGATGGAGCGCAACAAACGGATTGGCAGTTTTAACGTCTCTCATCATCTCATCAGCATGCACATTCATTGCCATCAATGTAAAAATGAGGGTGATTAAATATTTCATGGTCTTCTCCAAGTGGTTAAGTCAGTAATATAAGAAAGCCCTGCAAAAGCAGGGCCTTCTCGTTCAGCAAGCTGATGCTACATTGCTGCGGCGTAATAGGTTTGGCAAACCATGGAGAATCCGTGGGTCATCTCCCGTTTACCCTCAACTTTTGAGATGATCTCGGCCACCCAAGGTTCGGAACGGGCATCTAACATGCGCCCAACTTCAGCCGCGGAGGCCGATCCGAATGACGTCATAATGGTGCCTGAAGTGGCACCGGTGTCGCCCATAAAAACTTGCATCGAAACGTCGTAACCACGCTTCTTCATCTCGGTGTGTAGCTCATCCAAAACCGCGATATAGCCACCGGGATTATCTGTCTTCACATAAAGGTTGTAGTAGTGGCCCGTGTCAGTGACCGCTGCTGCACGAACAATCCGCCAGTTATCCCATGTGCGAACAGTGCGCTCGACATTCATATTCGCGACGGCCTCGCGAACCGTTGGGTTCATGGGGTCGCTACTCCAGGCACTTTCCTGTGAATCAAAAAAGGACCAGAGATAATGATCGCCCATTTGCTCAGCACCTGATGTGGGTGAGCAAAGACCCATTGCCATCGCACCATTAGCCTTCGATATGGCTTCAGCATTACTTTTAGCCCACCCAGCATAACCAGCGGGATCGCTGGTATTGACTGTGATAAGTGACATCACCGGCTCGGCTTGCACAAAAGCGCCAGAACAGAGCGCGATGGCGCCCAAAACATTACGGAATCTCTTCATTTTTATTATCTCCATTTATTATTTGACTGGGGCAACGTTGAACTTCAGGGTTTTATTCACCATATCGAGCTCGCCTGTGGCGACATTGATGAGTCCATTTGAAACAGCGTCAAAGGTAAATAAGTCGAATACCTTCCCGTTTTTCTTCCAAACGCCTTGTAGGGTGGCGGTGACCACTTCTTCCCCGCTTTGAGTCCATCCGTAACCAGTGAACTCACCCATATCCTCTAGACCCAGCTTATTGGTAAACAACCAATTACCGTAAACACGACCATAGGGACCCGCCTCTCCCGAGGCAGTCAGATGGTAGTTAACGCCATCTGTGGTCGAGACTGAATCAATGGTGAAATCACCTACGAATGACTCACCTAGCTTGAGATCCTGTCCAAGTGACAGGGGTGAAACTGCTATGACCGCTAATACTGCGAAGAACTTAAAAACTCTCATTTACTTCTCCTTGGTATTGCGTGCTTCAGTTAAAGCGTGGTGGAAACCACACCGTTCATATCGCGGCAATTGTTACCGCGGTTTTACCGGTGCAATCACGTTCGTTGGCTTTTTTGGCACACCGGTGACTTTGGCCACTGACGCGATTTGGGGCAAAACCTTTAACAGTCTCACCGTTAATCGAGAGGCCGTGACGCTAAAACAACTATCGGCTGATCGAGTAGCCCTGCTGCTCAAGGATAAAGCGGTCCTCTCGCATGTTTGCTACCGCCGTGACGAGGCCATCCTCATTAAATTGAAAGCGCGTAACCACATGGCTCTCGATAAGCTGGCCTGTCACGTCGTCGGTGTTTGCAATGGTGGTCCATGCGTATGCAACACCCTCGCTCGCCACAACCTCGTTAAGCGTAAAGGACTCATCACCCCAATCTTCTGGATCGCCTGAGGCCATCCAATCCAACATGTCTGCCTTTGAAATTGTCGAGACGATCTTGCCGCGCTTTACTGCAATATCGAGAGATTCTTCACCGCGTGTGATGACAGCTGAAACTTCTTCCCCCGGAGCGCCGCGAAAACTCAAAGCCCCTGAGTCACGATTCTCCGCATTAACGGCCACACCACGAACAGCAGTGAACTCATCACCCAACTCAAGGACACTTGCAGCAGGGCTATCCGGGACAATTGTTTCGACGATCATCCGACCCGACTCATCCGTATTGTCATAGGTAAAGCCAAAGCCCACATACCGAGGACGGAAGAACAATCCGTCTTCTGCCATATATTGTTCGACCGCACTGATAGTGGCCTCTTGTCCTATCTGGCCTGCCTCGATCCACGCTTTTGCAACGTCCGCATTTGATGGTTTTTCTGAGACGTCACTGCACCCACTCATTCCCAATAAACTCGCGCCACAGACAAGCGCCATTCCAATTTTATACTTCATACCAGCCCCCTAAAGATGATTGATGTCGGCGCATCTCTCTACGCCGGCATAAAAAAGCTAGCAACTCAGTATCAGAAGGGCCATAAAATAAGGTCTGCCAACGTAAAAACCGACAATCACGACAAAACATGGACGACTATGGGTGGGCGCCGTAATAGGTACTTGTGTCTTCTATTCGCAACACATTCATCCAGAGACAGCCGTTAAAAAAGGCGCTCTTGCAATGGACGTTGTTCATTTATAAAAATTAGAGGCTTTTCCGCCAAACCATAGCGCTCTAAAATTCTCAGCTGACGCTCAAGACGGGCTTTTAGCCTTTGGTGCTCACCTCTCTCGCAAACAACGACGCTAAGCGGCTAACAAATACTCAAGACCTCTGACAGTTATTACTTAAAAGTTTAACATTGCACTTGTTTAATTCACGCCAAGAAAACTAATTAAGAAAATGCGCCCGAACAGGATCGTCTAAAATGGAAATCATAGCGTCACACGGCTTTATACTGCTTACGCTTGCATGTGTCTTCGGCCTGTTCATGGCCTGGGGTATTGGTGCAAATGATGTGGCAAATGCCATGGGTACCTCTGTAGGTTCGAGGGCGCTGACGTTGAAGCAAGCCATCATCATCGCCGCTATTTTCGAGTTCGCGGGTGCATACCTTGCGGGCGGCGAGGTGACCTCGACCATCCGAAAGGGAATTATCGATCCTGCGGTACTTACTGACACGCCGGAGTTACTGGTATTTGGCATGCTGTCCGCGCTACTCGCCGCGGCCACGTGGCTTCTAATTGCCAGTATTAAAGGGTGGCCAGTCTCCACTACACACTCCATTGTTGGTGCCATTGTGGGCTTTGCGGCAGTGGGTATTTCTGTCGATTCCGTCGCCTGGGGTAAGGTCGGGCAAATCGCTGCGAGTTGGGTAGTGTCTCCATTACTTGCAGGTTCAATGGCCTTCGCGCTCATCGTCTCTGTCCAAAAGCTGATCTTCGACCACGAGAATACCTTTGAGCGTGCACGCAAGTATGTGCCCATCTACATGTGGATAGTTGGCTTCATGATTTGCATGGTGACGTTACTCAAGGGCCTGAAACACATCGGCGTCGACCTTGACCTAGGTATGGGCTCAAAGTTTGTCAACGCCATGGTTATTTCCGCTCTCGTTGGCTTTGTAATTGCCGGTATCGGCGCGGCATTGCTAAGGAACATCAAGACATCGGGTGACATAAATAGCACGGAAAACATTGAGCGAATTTTTGGTGTCCTGATGATCTTCACTGCCTGCGGTATGGCGTTTGCTCACGGCTCAAATGATGTCGCCAATGCAGTCGGGCCTTTGGCCGCCGTTGTAAGCACTGTTCAGTCAGGCGGTATCATTGGCGCTAAGGCCGCTTTGCCTTGGTGGGTACTTGCGATTGGTGGCGCCGGTATCGTTACGGGTCTCGCAACTTACGGGTGGCGCGTAATTCAAACTATCGGCAAAAAGATAACAGAGTTAACGCCCAGTAGAGGTTTTGCAGCCGAGCTCGCGGCAGCCTCCACTGTGGTGTTGGCATCCGCCACTGGCTTACCTATTTCCACTACGCACACGCTGGTCGGTGCTGTGCTCGGTGTCGGGCTAGCTCGCGGTGTTGAAGCGCTTAATTTGAGGACCGTAGGTGCCATCTTCGCTTCCTGGCTGGTCACACTGCCAGCAGGTGCCGGCCTGGCGATTATCTTCTTCTACATACTGTCTGCTGTTTTTGGGGCCTAAACACGAGGCAACAATTTGCCTACCGCCCTAACCTAAACGAGTAAGGGGAAATTAAACGGGCATTAACGTAATGGGGCCGTGACATACGTCTAGTTATCTTCGGTTAACTTATTCTCAAGTGATTCAAATAACCGATGGACTGTTGAAGATCCCTGGCACATGCCTTGGCTGTCATATTGCTGAAGGTAGCCATCGAGACAAGGGTTTGCAAAGTAAACAATACTATGACGCACCGGGTTCGATGCTGACTGCGTCGTGACACGATGCACAATAGCCGAGACCGTCCGATCTGAGCGTTGTGTGATGAAATTCAGTGCCTCGCCAAAGTTAACCACAAAGTGCCCCTCCAGCACGGGCACATCCACAAACGAACCATCGAGTTCGATTTGAAGCCCCGGAGCCGTCGCGTCTAAGATGGTTACAAACCCATAGTCTGTATGAGGCCGCAGGCCCAGGTCGGGCTGGCGCGTATCGTAGTGAACAAAGTTAAGGAATGCGGTGCCCTCTCCTGAGACATAACCCCCTGAAGCCTCAGCCCAATGCTGCTTGGGAATCCCAGACTGGCGAAAAACTTCGCGAATAATACCTATCCCTATTTCATCTAGCTTACGGCCAAAATTCGCAACCTCTGGCGGATAGTGCTCATCCCAACGATGGCGTCTCAGGGCAAGCTTAGTCTGTTGGTTATTTTCGAGAGAAATGAAGCCCTCTAGCTCGCCATACTGTGGAATTTTGCGATAAGGACTATCCAGGAATGAGAGCCCCTTACCAAAACAACGGACCTTGTCTAGCTCAAGTGATCTCGGCGCTCTCAGGTAGAAGACCCCTATCTGCCAAGCGCGATCCTGATCCTCAGTCGTCTCAAAGATCAGGCGCGGTGACGCATCGATGGTGGCGACGGGAAGGCTTACATGTGGGCTCATAGCGATCTAAAGATGCCTACCGCGCAGTACTCACTGAACCACTGGGCAGGCACCTTCAGCTTTGTTTGACCAGAGCTCAGGCATACCGCAGTTGACTGCCACATACATAATGAGCACGTCTGATACCTTTTCAACGTTAACCCTTCACCTTCACTGAAGCCCTTCGATTCTTCGCACATGACCTTAACTTGGCAATGAGACATACGATCGTGACAAATGGATGGCCTACATCTTAGCTTGCTATGGGCTCGCCATAACGCTTTGTATGGGTACGGCGTCCACGGCAATTTAGCGGAGTATAAATCTCGCCATGCTCCTGATCGCCTTTTGAACCATGAATCTACCGTTTTGCTGTCCCTATCTCGCCTGTTATTTGATGTCCTTTGTGCACCTTATTCGATAGATTATGGACTTGTAACCCACCCTCAAAAAAGAGCGACATAGTCAGCGAGGCCATACATGCAGATAGAGCCCTTCAAAGTCGAAATTTGGATGAACGAGTGGGAAACTCAATGTACTTACAACTTGGCGGAAACGTGTGTTGCCAGTATCACCGTTGAGGAATTACTGGCTCTCTCGGGTGGCAGCGCTGACGATCTCTCGGGTCTATTGCAGATGAAGCTCACCTATGGCGATATCGAGGGCTCACCAAGATTACGAACGGCCATTGCTAACCTCTACGCCAACCAATGCATCGAAGATATTACAGTCACCCACGGCACTATCGCGGCCAACATGCTCGTTCACAAAGCGATCGTTGAACCCGGTGATCATGTGCTTTCCATCGTGCCGACCTACCAGCAGCATTATTCCATTCCAAAGAGTATTCAGGCCGATGTCACAACGCTGGCGCTTCGTGGGGAAGATGGTTTCCTACCTGACCTTGAGGCATTGAAAGCAGCTGTAAAGCCCAACACCAAACTGATTGCCTTTACTAATCCCAACAATCCAACAGGGGCACTCATTGAACGCCCTATGCTTGAGGATATGGTGAACATCGCAGACTCGGTGGGTGCCTACTTACTTTGCGATGAGGTCTACCGCGGAACGGGCCAAGTTGGTGATGGCATGTCACCCTCAATCGCAGACTTATATTCAAAAGGCATCAGTACCGCGGGGATGTCTAAAGTATTTTCGTTGGCTGGCCTGCGGGTCGGTTGGGTGGTCGCACCTCAAGAGGTGAGGGAGCAGGTCCTGATTCACAGAGACTACGACACGATCTCTGTCGGCATGATCAACGACCACTTTGCCGCAATAGCGCTCGAGCACGCAGACAAGGTGCTTGCACGCAGTCACGAGATCACGCGCGGGAACCTGGCACTTCTCGAGGCATGGATTGCAAAGGAACCCAAGGTTAGCTGGGTCAAGCCCCGCGCAGGAACCACCGCCATGTTGAAACTTAATATTCCCGTCACCGCCCGGGAGTTCTGCATCGATTTAGTCACGAAAACGGGCGTGATGCTGACACCAGGAGATGCCTTCGACATGGAAGGCTATGCACGAATTGGTTTCGCAAATGATACGCAAACCTTAACAGAGGGCCTCGCGGCATTATCCGAGTATTTGGGGACGCAGTATTCGACCTGAAGACACCACTTTGCATCTGTGTCCCCTTGTTCACAAAAACGAACCGTACAAGCCCTTTTGAGACACAGACAATAAAGCGCATTACAACGGCGGGGCGGATATGCGGGCTTTGTACTCGTGTCTTATCAGGTATATTGGAACGTGTATGGACTCGCCGCAGGCGACCGTTGATCAATAAAAACAACGAAATAAGAAGGTAACTCACTATGGCTGAAGCCTACATAGTCGCAGCAAAACGCACCGCCGGAGGTCGCAAAGGCGGCGCACTCGCAGACTGGCATCCGGGCGATCTTGGTGCACAAACCCTCAACGCAATCGTTGACGACAGCAAAGTCGATCCCTCGGCAATTGAGGACGTTATCGTTGGTTGTGTTTCGCAAGCGGGTGAGCAGTCTAACCAGATCGGTCGCACGGCCGTACTTGCTTCAAATCTTCCGCAAAGCGTTCCTGCAGTGACAATCGACCGACAATGTGGCTCGTCACAACAAAGCATTCAATTTGCTGCGCAAGCGATCATGTCGGGCACGCAAGACCTCGTCATTGCCGCAGGCATCGAGAGCATGTCTCGCTGCCCCATGGGTATTAACGCTCGCGCAGGGAAGGTCTTTGACGTACCGACTGACCCAACCCCTCAGTCAGTGAAAGACCAATATGGCATTCGACATTTTAGCCAGTTCATGGGCGCTGAAATGATTGCGAAAAAATACGGACACACTAAAGAAGCACTCGATGCGTATTCGGTTCGAAGCCATCAGCGCGGGCGAGACGCGCGAAACGCAGGCGCATTCGAAAAAGAAATCGTAGCGATCATGGGCCGAACAGCTGACGGTGGGTCCGCCATGCACCAACACGACGAAGGTATTCGTGATGACGCCAGCATGGAAGGTATGGCGCAGCTCAAAATATTGATGGAGGACGGCGCACTGACCGCCGCGAATGCGAGTCAAATTTGTGATGGCTCATCTGCTGTCATGCTCGCGTCAGAGCAAGCGCTGAAGGACCATAACCTCACCCCTCTTGCTCGCATTCACAACCTCACAGTGACGGCAGGTGATCCTGTAATCATGCTGGAGGAGCCCTTATTTGCAACTGACCGAGCGCTCAAGCGTGCGGGGATGGGTATCAGCGACATAGACTTGTACGAGGTAAACGAAGCGTTCGCACCGATTCCCATGGCATGGCTGGCACACACAGGTGCTGACCCCGAAAAACTCAACGTTAATGGTGGCGCGATTGCCCTGGGTCACCCGCTGGGAGCCACCGGTACGAAGCTGATGACAACCCTGGTCCACGCACTGCATGCGCGGGGCAAAAAGTGGGGCTTGCAAACGATGTGCGAGGGCGGTGGTATTGCCAATGTCACCATCGTCGAGGCGCTGTAAATGACGAAAGCGGGTGTATCGCCACCCGCATTTGCACTCACCGCATAAAAAAGGTTGAATGTAGTCAAGCCATAAAAATAATCAGGCAATACAATGGAAACAGATGTTCTGGGCAAGTGCCTCAGCGCACTCTTAATAGCCGCCGTCGCGGCCTGTTTTTTTGCGGCCAATGGCATGTTCTACGAGGCGCTCGTTGTGCAACTCAATGAGTGGGCAGATGGTCAAGCAGCCGTAGCGTCGAGCGCGTCTTCTTTTTATCGCTAGCGCGGTGCTGACTGGGCGCAGCCAAAACAAAACGAGCAAGCAACTCTCCCAGTGATCGTCGGCGCTATAACAGCACCTCTCTTCGAGCTTGTTTTTTTGCAGCAAGAAAAAACTCACGCAGTAAACGCTAGACGCGCTTAGTCCATGCGCGTTGGGTTGCTACTCGCTCAGAAGCCGATGCATAGCATAGGGTGCATCATGATAGTCACAGATGTTTATCAGGAGATGGCTCGGCTGGCTGAGTCCTGCTAACGTTGCGGCCTCTTTTCCAGTCCTTAGAGCGGGCCCATGCTTAACGACATGCCAATGAAGATATCGACTCAACTACCGAATGCTGCTCTGCGCTTTGTTCTCGTTATCTCACTCTTTGCAACCCCGCTTGACGTCATAGCGGCACCTGTCAGCATCATGACCTTTAACGTCGAAAACCTGTTCGACACCACCCATGACGCCGGCAAGAACGATGAAACCTACTTACCCGCGTCCCAAAAAACCGGGAGCGCTCACGTTGAGAAGTGTACGAAAATCTCGGTACGTCGCTGGCGAGAACAATGCCTTTACTGGGATTGGAGTGAAGCAGTCGTTGATCGAAAACTTGATGCGGTGGCTAAGGCCATTAAGCAAGTCAACGATGGACACGGGCCTGACATCATTGCACTTCAAGAAGTAGAGAATGTTCGCATCTTGGAGCGTCTCCGCTTGGACTACCTAGAGGGCCTGGGTTACCAACCCGCCGTCCTTCTTGAAGGAAAGGATAAGCGCGGTATCGATGTGGCCTTTTTGTCTAAGTTCCCGGCGACAGACGCAACGCTACACCCCATTACCTTTCCCACAGCGCTTAAGGCGCGGGCAGGTGACACGCGTCCGATTCTAGAGGCAACATTTCAACTTCCCAATGGCGTTTCTCTCACGGGTTTCAGCGTCCATTTTCCAGCCCCCTACCACCCCACTGAAATGCGCGAGGTCGCCTATACCCGACTGAACGCACTTGTTGAATCGCTTCCCAAAGACCGCGCTTTTTTTGCCGCGGGCGATTTCAACACAACGCGCGAGGAGAACAGCAAAAAAAATATGTTAGCGCGCTGGGTGAGGCCTACTTGGCAGGTGGCTCACGACCTCTGCGAGGGGTGTCCGGGCACCAGCTACTACCCACCTAAAGATGATTGGTCTTTTCTTGATATGGTGCTGTGGGGGAAAACCTCGGGATGGACAGTGACAGAGAGTTTTCTTGCCAACAAATCGTCTGAACAAATGACCGCCAAAGGCACGCCGAAACGATTTCAACTCCCCGAAGCATCCGGTGTTTCGGATCATTGGCCTCTTGTCATGGTGGTGGAGACCCCGTAACGTATTCATAGCGCTCGCGACGGCTTTTGAGTCTGAGACGAGAAGCGGCAGGACCCCAAACCAGGCACGTCCCTAGCTAGCGTGGTCTTTGAGCCAAGCCGTCCAAGACCTCTGCATACATTTCAATGGCACTAAAGAGATTAGCAAGTCTCAGATTCTCGTCGCGCCCGTGTTGATTATTATCGTGGTTTGCTACGGGCAGGATCACGATGGGTGCGTCTAAATTATCCTCAAACAGATAAATAGGGAGTGACCCTCCCATTGTGGGTGTAACGAGTGTCTCTTGGTCTCCCAGTCGATCCAGAATGCCCTTCAACTGTGATACCGCGGGTGTCTCTATGGGTGTTCTAAACGCGCGATAACCCCCAGGTCGAGCTACCATTTTGACGTGCTTCTCTCTGGCAGTTCCGAGCGCCGGCTCTTTTGCCGATACGGTCATCCCCATGCGCTCAAAGTGCGCTTTCAACGACGCTAAAACCGCCTCAGGTTTTTGTCCTGGTACGAGCCTGAGATTAAGTGACGCATCGGCTGAGGGCTCGATGATATTCCTAGCCTCGGCGCCCACACCCCCGCCTGATAAACCCCGTACAACAATAGCCGGGCGCATAATGGCATTCTCAAGCCGCTCGCCTGCGAATTCACTTTCACTGAGTCCCAAGTCCCGCTTGATCAACGCATCGACCTGGGGCATCGCTGACACTGCTGCGACCTCTTGCGCTGAAATGGGTCGTACATCGTCAGTGTATCCCTTCACGGTTATCCGCCCGGATTGATCCTTAAGCGACACCAACAACCGCATCAACGTCTCGCTGGGGTTCGCCGCCCAATTGCCATAATGACCCGAATGGAGGGGCCGGTTAGGGCCGTAAGTTGTGAGATCGACTGTCATGCTGCCACGCACCCCAAGCACTAGCTGACGCCGACCTGACTGATGCATGGGACCATCACAAAACAGCAAGAGATCAGCTTCCACGTCGCTGGCAACCTCGGCAAGCACTCCTGCGAGTGTTGGACTGCCTCGCTCTTCCTCTCCGTCAAGAAACAACTTGATTGTGATATCGGGCATGTCGCCTGATGCAACCAACGCATCGATGGCTACCATAAGCGCAATCACGGGCGCTTTGTCATCGCCAGCGGAACGAGCAACAACTCGCCATTGGGGATCGAATACATCTTGCTCCCAAGGCAACATGTATGCACCGGCCGCAAGCGGATTGTCGCTCCACAAAGTCGGCTCAAAGGGCGGAGAGGACCATTGACTGGGAATCACCGGTTGCCCGTCAAAGTGGGCATAAATCAAAACGCTTGGCGCACCCTCAGCCCCTAAGCGCTCCGCAATAACGTACGGCGCACCACCCGCTGAAATGACTTTCGATGAGAAGCCGCGCTTTGCTATGTATCGCTGAATAAACTCAGCATTTACCTGCATGTCGGCATAATTGGCAGCGACGTTAGGAAGACTCAGAAAAGCGCGAAAGTCAGACACAATACGCGCGGTCACAGCTTGGTGATAAGCCCTGGCAATCTGCGCCGCGTCTTGTGAAAACGAGGCGTGGGACATCACCAGCACCAAGCAACCGATCAACCTTAAAACCACACCTCGACTTGTCATCTTTCTTATCTACCCTCTGTTTTACGTGGTTGGGAAAACACTGAGATCGCAAACCGAATCTGCCTTGGCGACACATGAATTTTGATACCCAATGCCTCCCAATTTCGCCCGAGGATCGTTTGCTTCTTAGTGCACGTTAATCGGTTACTGCAACAACCGATTAACTTGCTTGGATCTCGCTACTTTACCTTCGTCAAAGTAACTGTCGTGGTTTTCCTCGATACTCTCAAGATCATAAAGGTAGTTCACCATGATGCCGGCTGACTGAGCGAGCCCACGTTCACTCAAATCGGCGGCCCAGTTGATGCCCTGTAAGCTCGCGCCGTTCCCCAAATGAAAGCGCGCCACGGGATCTAAAGCGAGGTGGTTTTTACGCTCATTAATAAGATAGTGAGCACACAAACCTACCGCTGACTCCCAACGACGGTCCCGCGTGTCACGACCTTCTGACGCCGCAAGTTCGCGCAGCCCCTCAACTTCGGCCTCCCCTCTCTCCGCTGCCAGCCACTTTGCAAAGCCCGGCACAGGTGACAGGGTGATGAAGCGTTTCATAAGCGGGTAGCGCTTACCCACCTCTTTCACAACCTGCTTGATTAAGAAGTTACCAAATGACACCCCAGCCAGACCTGGATGGCAGTTACTGATCGAATAAAAAACCACCGTATCAAGCTCACTGGCATCACTGGGTTCGTTGGTTTTTTCAATAATTGGACCGATAGCCGCAGGTGTTCCTGCCGTAATTGCGACTTCTACAAATACCAGCGGATCGTCGGGCATCGTCGGATGAAAAAAGGCAAAGCACATGCGGTTATCGCTCAATCTTGACCTAAGGTCGTCCCAGCCCGTTATCGCATGCACCGACTCGTAGCGAATTATACGCTCCAGTACGGCAGCCGGGGACTGCCAATCGATGACACTTAATTGCAGAAAGCCACGATTGAACCAAGAAATGAAGAGCTGTTTGAGATCTGCCTCCACCACCTGCAGATCAGGGTGCGTCTTCCTTAGGCGAAGCAATTCGCCACGCATCTTTACTAAGGTCGGTGTCGCGTTGGGCGCCATATTCATCCGACGAAACAATTTTACTCTGGGCGCTTCTATCGCCTTTGAAAGCCTCATCAAGTGTTCGCCGGTAGTACTCTCCTGATATTGCTGAGCAGCTGCGACCACCTCGTCTGAGTCCACACTAAATTGCTGTGACAAGGCTTCGAAAAAAAGAATCCTATTTTCTTCATCCAATTTGCGATAATCATCAACCACCTCACAAGCCAAGGCCAAACCGGAGGCCTCGCCACGGTGGTGCAAAAGTTGCGTACACTTGTCGACTAACCCGCTCGATGGGGATTGTGCGGTATCTCTTCGACGACGAGCGAGAATATCTCTTCCAACGTTAATAACGGAGTGAAGCAACCCTGTAATACCCAGCGTATCTGGCTGTGGTTCAACAGTATTTTTGACTTCCATAGTACTGACTCCGGCTTATCGTCCCTTGTGTGGACCACCTTAATATAGCGAAGCTAATGCGTTATCTCACGCTCGAATTGCGCATTCATTAGTGAATTAATTAAACGAAAGAAATCCTTACAGTCGTGTTGAGAAGTCGCTTAATCTCAAAGCTAGACACATAAAAATTTGCTTTGATATTGTCAGCGAATGATGACGCTTAATTTCATGACTCATAGGCCGGTGACAGGTTTGCTACGCTCGAAACAAAGGGCAGCCGCACGAGCTATTTATCCTCTTATGACAGCGGTTTTTATCACTGTTTTTTGTCACGCCGGTGCAGTCGCCTCTGACCTAACCTTACCGGTTGTGGATGCGCTTGGCGTTGGACCAACATGGGATGGTGGCGTTGCGGCATTCGATCAAGAAATAGACTTTGCCAGTTGTATCGAAGATGCCGGTATGGGTTGCCCAAACGTGAGCTGGTCCGTAGTCGAAAGTGACGACAGCCCGTTCCTTCGTTTTGAATATCCGGGTACGGGTCAGCTGGCAGGCGTATATTTTAAAGCCTCAATTCCCCAAGACTTTCGCGTTTTTCAAGGTGGAACCCTAGAAATCGAGGCACGAGCCTCGGAACCCGATACAGGTCTCACCATAAAGGTTGATTGTGAATGGCCCTGCTCCTCAGGGGAAATTCGCTTACCGGAACCACTGAGCGATGACTGGACAACCATCAGCATCAGTGTTGATGATCTGACGCTTGGTGGTCTTGATCTTCAGGCGGTTGATACAGGCCTTGTATTTTGGCCAAGCGATCTCGGCTTAGTGTCCATAGATATTAAGCGCATCGTATGGCGCATGACGCCTGCATCAGCAGCACTGCAGCGAGGCACAGGTGGCCCGCTTCTGCTGGTAAATAACCTTAGTGGCGAGGAAAACACCTCTCCCTCCGAATATGCGGATATGCAGCTCTTGTGGGCAGATGAGTTCGATAGTAACGAGGTAAACCCTCGCGACTGGAACTTCGATATTGGCGATAACGGCTGGGGAAATGACGAGTGGCAGTACTACCAACCCCAAAATGCCACACTGCAAAACGGTCATCTCGTCATCACCGCACGCGAGCAACGTGTTGGTGCGTCTACCTACACTTCCACGCGAATGAAAACCGAGGGGGAGGTTGAGTTTACCTACGGTCGGGTTGATATCCGTGCTGCCCTTCCAGAAGGTCAAGGTATCTGGCCTGCTCTTTGGGCGCTCGGCGCGAACTTTCGACAGGTCGGCTGGCCGAAAACAGGCGAGCTCGACATCATGGAAATGATTGGGGGCAAAGGCCGCGAGAACACCGTTCACGGAACGATGCATTGGAATCGTGGTGGCCTCTCAGCACCCTACTCACATACGTATCAAGGCGGCGCCTATCGATTAGATTCCGGTCAGTTCTCCGATGGGTTTCATGTATTCAGTATGATCCGCACGGCTGAGGGAGTTACTTGGTTAGTCGATGATCAGCCCTTTTACACCTATCGATTTTCGGACGCGCCCGACTTCGAAGCGTTCCAAAGACCCTTTTTTCTGATCTTTAACATAGCAGTCGGTGGTCGCTGGCCGGGCTACCCCGATGACAGCACGCGCTTTCCACAGCGACTTGTTGTCGACTACGTAAGAATATTTGGGGTAAACGCCAGTGATGAGGATTCCGACGGTGACGGCGTTGAGGATCCTCTTGATGATCTGCCTCTCGACCCTAATGACACAGTCGACACAGACCGCGACGGGGTGGGGAATGCAGAGGACGACGACGATGACGGTGACGGCTACGCGGATTTAGTGGATGCATATCCACTCGATGCAACCAAGTGGTTAGTCAATCAAATTAGCGAAGAGAACGACGATGCCTCCGGGTCTCGCTTTTTAATAAGGCTGGCAGCAGTGCTGTTTAGTAAGCGCAATACCCAAGCGACTCCCTGATCATCTAGTCAATGATCACTGACTCAATAAGAAGCGAAAAGCCACTCACCATTCTGGCAATACCCCTACCCGCCTTATGCCCCTTGAATCAGTACTTTGGCCCCTGTCGCACCGCAGACCTAATGCGGATGGGGGATAACGGATAGGCGGGGGCCGTGTATAATTTCAATCTTGCCTCAGATTCCATTCCTATCATGCCGTCGACCGTGAGTCTTTTTAATCATTATGTTGGTCGATTGTTGACCGCTGCACTCCCACTGGTACTTGCGACGACTAGCTGGTCGGCTACAGGGAATTCGAACAGCGTACGCCAGACCTACCTACCCGATGACTTTGTGCGCTTCGCGCCGCGGTCAGCACTGGATATGGTTAGGCAAATTCCTGGGTTCAGCGTAAACGACGGAGACGGTGAGCGTGGCTTTGGCCAGGCTGACACGAACGTCCTGATCAACAACCGACGCGTCTCCGGGAAATCCAATGGCCCTCGACAAGCGCTTGAACGTCTCTCAGTAGAGAGTGTGATTCGGTTAGAAATTCTCGACGGTGCCAGCCTAGATATTGGTGGCCTGTCAGGCCAAGTGCTCAATGTGGTCACGTCATCTCAAAAACAGATTTCGGGGCGATACAGCTACTCTCCGAGGGTTCGCCCGACAGGCGAGAGCTCAGAAGAGCGCTGGCGAGAATTTAGCGTTTCGTTGACGGGTAGTAGCGAAGGCGCTGATTGGACGCTTGGGATCGCCAATGAGCAACGCTCATTTGGTGACTACGGCCCTGAGGTCATCGCGGATGGCACAGGACGTATCGTTGAATATCGTGAAGAAACAGGACGACGCCAGTTCGATCGCCCCAATATTTCCGGGTCTTACTCGCGACAAAGCGATTCGGGTAACACCTTTAATATTGTGGGAGAGCTCAATGGCTTTTACTCAGACGAACAAGAAGTATCAGACCGGGGTTCGGGCACGCCCGCCGCAAATACGCGCCAATTTAAACGCTCAGAGGACGAATACAACTATGAGTTAGGGGCTGATTATGAAATCGCTCTCGGTGCAGGTCAGTTAAAACTCATCGCATTACACCGTTTCGAACACAGCCCCACCCTCGATCGTGTAGATACCCTCTTCGCGGATGGGCGATCTGAAGGTTCGGTTTTTGATCGCATAGCTGACGAGGCCGAGTCCATTTTGCGAGCGGAGTACGCCTTTAGCGGGCTCGATAGTCAGTGGCGCTGGGCGCTCGAAGGCACCGAAAATTACCTCGATATCGACGCAGGCCTCGCAGAGCTAAATAGCACTGGTCAATTTGTGCCGGTGCCGCTCGACGGCGCGAACTCGCGGGTGGATGAAACCCGAGCCGAAACAACACTGAATGTATCCCATCAACTTAGTAACAACATGACGGCGCAGGCTACTCTCGGCGTCGAGTATTCAGAAATTCGCCAAACAGGAAACACGAAAGTAGTGCGTGATTTCGTTCGCCCGAAGGGATTTATCTCACTGAACTACAAGCCGAGCGAAACGCTTTTTCTATCCGCAAAGCTCGAACGCTATGTTGGGCAGCTTCGATTTTTTGACTTCATAGCCTCAGTCGACGTCAATCAAGAACGAGAGGATGTCACCAATATAAATCTTGTGCCGCCCCAAGGATGGCTCCTTGAGGTAGAGGCACAAAGGTCGTTTGGCGCTCTTGGTAATACGACCTTCAATCTGTTCTTTGAGGACATTGAAGACATTGTTGATCGCATCCCAATTGAAGGCGGTGGGCAGGCACCAGGCAACATAAATACAGCAAAACGCTACGGCGGGTCTTTTGAAGCCACTTTTTTGTCGGATGGCTTTCTTTGGAAAGGAGGTAGAGCAGACCTTTCATTTGATTACTCAAATTCACGTGTGCGCGATCCCATCTTGGGTACATCACGTGCAATCGGCAACGACTTCCGTAAATCCTACCGATTAGACCTGCGCCAAGATTTTGAAGATTCGTCATGGGCGATCGGTGGCGCAATCGATTACAGCGAGGTTTACCCCTCAGTCAGAATTGATGAGATAAGCTTCTACAATCAGAGCCCCGAAATTTTAAATCTCTATTTGGAAAATAAAGATGTTGGCGGCCTGACGATTAGGGCCAATATTTGGAACCTTTTGGGTGCTAAGAACAGACTAGAACGAACAATCTACAGCGACCGTCTATCGGGTGATGTCGCATTTTCGGAAAAACGAAGCCGAAGCTTCGGCTACTCGTACACCTTAACAATAGAAGGTACATTTTAAGCCTCGCATTTAATTTCCTGTTCTGAGCACCGCCGACCGATACTTAAGGTGCAGCAAATTCAGAATAGGTAGTTGAGTCCGCAAACAAAAAAAGGCAGCACAGGAACTACAAAATGAGCGAAGTAAAGTCCCTCCGACCCGCAAGCACCGTTGTTCTCTTACGTGATACTGAGGGTGGTCTAGAGACACTCATGCTCAAGCGCAACAAAGCATTGATGTTCGCCGGAGGGCTATGGGTTTTCCCGGGGGGCGCCATCGATCAAGCCGATATAGACGCCGGTCAAGGTGATCCTGACGCCGCAGCGCGCATTGCCGCTGCACGCGAAGCTCAGGAGGAGTGCGGTCTCACACCCGACCTAGACAACATGATTCAGCTCAGCCAGTGGACTACACCGACGGCCGAGCCCAAGCGATTTCAGACCTGGATTTTTGCAGCACCCATAGCGCATGACCACGCCGTCACGATTGATGGCGGCGAAATCCATGACCATGAATGGATGCGAGTTGCGGATGTTGTCAAGGCGCACGAGGCCGGTGAAATGGGCATGATGCCGCCGACATACATCACGTTATGCAGCTTACTGGGATACCAAAATACAGCAGAAATGATCGAGGGAGAGAGGCCAGTCGCACCCCCAGAAGTGCTTCCTATTTTCGCCAAAGAGGGTGATAGCGTCCTGGTCATGTTTGAAGGTGACGCAGGCTACGAAAACGGGGAGAGTACAACCCCTGGCGCGCGACACCGAGCCGTTATGCATGATGGCAGTTGGGAGTACCTGTACGAAGGTGTTTCTGAGGCGCAACCCAGCTTCGTCCGGCGGTAGTTGTTTACTGACTTCACATCTCGTCTTTTCTGAACTCAACGGACAGATAACCGCAGTGTTTTAAGCTGTTTTTTCTTACCTGACCGCAAGACGCTTTACTCATTGGAGTAGCCCGCTATTATAAGTAGCATTAAATAATAGCGGGCACATCACGATGCTACGAAAACGAACGCGTCTCACCCCCGATGCGAGAGCAGATCAACTGCTTGATTGTGCTGCAACGCTGATATGTCGTAACGGACTCGCCAACTTCACGATGGAGAGTCTTGCTAGCGAGGCGTCTGTCTCGGTGCCTCTGGTTTACAACTATTTCTCGAGTCGAGTGATATTGCTGCAGGCTCTTTTGAAGCGAGAGTATGCACGCTTTGGTGAAAAAACAGAGAAAGCCGTATCAAACACCAAAACCTTTCGAGATATTGTTCACGTCTCGGTAACTAGCAATTTTGAGCACAATGCGCCGGGTACAGTGCTCCCAGTGCTTATCACTCAGCCTGAAATTGCCTGCGTAATTCAAAACGAGCTCAAGAAAAATGGGCAGAATGCCGCCAGTTTTTTAATTGAGCGCACCGCGAGTCATTATCAACTCGACGTAGACCGCGCACGGTTGATTGTTGAGCTCTCTAAGGGCGCTGCTTGGGCCGCCGCCGAGTGGACGGGAAAACGAAATAACAACCAAGAAGAAACCATAGACCAGACTGTCGATTACATCATCGCAGGTATCGAACAACTCACTCGGGCATAGATCTCACTCGGGCATAGATAAGGCATAACGAAATGACAATTAATCGGCAGTGGCGATTAGCAAAACGTCCAGTAGGAATGGTAGGACGGAATAATTTTGAATTTTCCGAGACTACGGTCCCAAAAGTTCAGGCACAGCAGATCCTAATAAAAAACCTCTATTTCTCCTTCGACCCCACCCAAAGAGGCTGGATGGTTGATCAACCAAGTTATTTGC
Source organism: Halieaceae bacterium (assembly GCA_042090345.1). GTDB lineage: Bacteria > Pseudomonadota > Gammaproteobacteria > Pseudomonadales > Halieaceae > Luminiphilus. The sequence continues at coordinate 40,790 of JBELJN010000010.1, forward strand.
CCCCAGTCGCGCTTGGTGAGGTCATGCGAGCCGGTACGATTGGCCAGGTTGTGCTATCCAACCATGACGATTTCTCAGAAGCAGACCTCGTCCAGACCATGGGCGGTTGGCAAGATTATGTCGTCATTACTCCAGGTGAGGGCGTCATGGGCGTTACGAAGGTTCCCGAGGGCGTCACACCGGAAATGATGCTTTCTGTCATCGGTTTAACGGGCATTACCGCGTACTTCGGCCTACTCGAATTAGGTCAGCCAAAGGCCGGCGAAACAGTGTTGGTCTCAGGCGCTGCGGGTGCCACGGGCTCTGTTGCCAGTCAGATTGCCAAGATCAAAGGGTGCCGTGTTGTCGGCATTGCAGGGGGCGCCGAAAAATGCCGGTGGCTGACCGAAGTGGCCGGACTGGACGCCGCTATCGACTACAAGCAGGGTAACTTGGATGAGCAAATTGCCGCCGCCTGCCCTGATAAGTGGGATGTCTTTTTTGACAACGTCGGCGGCGACACGCTCGAAGCTGCCCTCAATCACCTGAATCTCTATTCCCGCGTCGTTATGTGCGGCGGCATTTCTGGCTACAACGCAGAAGAACCGATCCCCGGGCCTTCGAACCTCATGAATCTCGTGACAAACCGAGCGCGCATGGAAGGGTTCATCATCCTCGATTACATGCCCCGGGCAATGGAAGCCATTCAGGACCTCATGGGTTGGGTGATGTCTGGCGACCTGAAATTTCAGGTGGATGTACAAGAGGGATTTGAAAATATCCCGGACACACTTCGCCGTCTCTACACGGGTGAAAACCACGGCAAGCAGTTGCTCAAACTAGCGGATCCGACTTAACGAAAAGGAGCCGAGTTATTGCGTGGCGCTCTCCAGAGAACCCCAAATGATGCGCTCCGGACAACTTATGAGACATCCTCAATCCTACAAATTCAGCATCATGACTGCAGTCACAGTCGATGAGTACCAACGTCCAGTCATCATTGCATTCGTTGAATCGATTCGAGACAAGACCACTGCTTAAACAAAAAAAGAGACCAAGACAGTATGGATAACAACGAAGTTGGCTTATTAGAAACCAATGAAGTCATTGATCGCGTTTTTGCGCATATCGATAACGGTACGACCGATCTTGGAACCATACAGTGGCATGAGCCGGTAACGCACTACACAAGCGATGACCGCTACGACCAAGAGGTCGCACTGCTGCGGCAGCGGCCGGTCGTATTTTGCCCATCAGCGGCTATTGTAGATGCTGGGAGTTTCATTTCGCGAACCGCAGCAGGCACCCCCCTGCTTGTCGTCAGAGACAACAACTTAAAGGTTCGCGCCTTTATCAACGCCTGTCGTCACCGAGGCATGAAAGTCGCGTCGGGCCAAGGATGTAAACGCACCTTCTCCTGCCCCTATCACGGGTGGACCTACAACCTCGATGGATCGCTTCGCGGTGTCCCCGGCGAAGAAGCCTTCCCTGATCTGGAAAAGGAAACAGCGGGATTAAAGGAACTCTTCGCGATTGAACTGGGCGGGTTGGTTTATGTGCAACAGGAGGGAACCCCCAAGCTCGAAACGCTCGATACCGCGCTGAATTTTTTCGATCCCTCCCAGCCACTCATTCATCAGAGCGACACCCTTGATGAGGCCAACTGGAAGCTCCTCACAGAAACGCTGCTCGAGGGTTATCACATCAAGTCGCTGCACCGCGAAAGCTTCTATCCCTTCGGACTGGACAACGTGAATGTGGTCGAATCATTCGGTCAAAATTCACGCGTCGTATACCCGTTTAAGCGCATCGAGAAGCTGCGCGCTGTATCTCGTGATGACCGTGAGATCGAAGGGTTTGCAACCCTCGTCTACCACCTGTTTCCAAACGTCAGCGTCTCGGTGCTGTCGAAGCATACGAGTGTCACCATCATTGAACCGTTGTCACCGTCTCGCACACAGATGTTCTCCTACTACATTAAACACGGCGCTAAAAGTGGTGTAGAAGTCAGTCATGAGGAGGCGATGCGGGATGTCGAATTTGTTAACCAATCAGGTCAAGAGGAAGATCGTGCGGCCGCAAGGGATATTCAAGAAACCGTCTCTACCTCAGCTAATTCACACTTAACGTTTGGCTATTTTGAGAAGGCAATCGTCAGCTTCCACCAACAACTTCATCGAGAGTTGGGAGAGGCATAGACAACGTTTCTCCATGTTGCACTCACTTACCGCAGCATTAATATTGTCCGCTTTGAAGCAAAATAAATTGGGGGGAAAGTAACATGCAAAACATTTCCAAATCGATTGAGGCCTGTGCGGCACACTATGGCGAACAGGCGGAGGCTATGCGCGACTACCTCGTAGCGGGAGAGCGCGCGGCTCTCGCTTTGGATAACCGTGGGCCCATTGAATTTGATGACTCCGGCAGACTGGCACAGCACATACTAGACGCCTACTCCAACTATGGGTTTTATGTCTTTACCAACGTCCTCAGCGAAGAGGAGTGTGATGATATTGAGGCCGATATGGTATCGCTCAAAGCATCATTCCCTGTCTCACCCGACAGCAGCTTCGATGCCAATGGCAACCCCGCGCTCGGTTCCAGCTCGCAGACCCCTCATCTCGTTTGGTCAAAGCCGCTAGGTGACCCACTCGGTGGTACACAGCTGGCAAACGGTCGGCATCAAGTCAAAATGTTCGAGCCCGAGGCGACGGCGGAAACACCGGCGGCGTCACCCTTCATCCTGCTCGGTTCACTGCGGTTCTCAGACGCCTGCTTGCGGACCTATGCTCACCCAGAACTTCTTCGGGTTGCGGAAGCGATAAACGGTGCAGACTTTACCCCTTTTAACGAAGCCTTGTTCATAAAAGAGCCCGGCATTGGTGCTGCTGTTTCGTGGCATCAAGACGGCGTAACGCACTGGGAAAGCCCCGACTTTGACGAAAATATTCATGGCTTTAACTTTATGGCACAGCTTTATGGGAGCACCGCGGTAAATGGCGTATGGGTTCTACCGGGCAGCCACAAGCTTGGAAAAATTGACATCAGTGAGTTGGTGGGCGCAGCGGGAAGTGAGCGCATCGACGGTGCTGTCCCACTCGTATGTGATCGCGGGGACGTTGTCATTTGCAACCGCCAAGCACTGCACGGCTCTTTCCCAAACAGTGGTTTCGAGCCTCGGCTGACCGTCAACTTCGGTTTTCACAAACGATCATCTGTACTGGGTGTAAAAGGTGGCGGCATACATAGCGATGCACAAGTGTTCGACGAAGCCACGATTGCGCGACGTTCCAAGGTGCTTGGTTACGCTATTGCCGCCCGAAAAGAGCGCTACCCGAGTGAGGAGCCATACCGCTATGAGCCCTTTGAGGCGGCGGGACTATCGTTCGACTGGAACGATGCAGCGCGCCAAGACATGCACGACTACAACCGTGACGACATAAGTATCTAAACACCTATTTCACGGAATCTGTCCGAGTTGGCGCTATGTCAGCTCGGAAGTCTTAACATAGCGCCTTGTTCCTACGCTCACAGCTCTATTAACCGCGATACCCCATCGCGTGTTTTCCTGCACTTAAAAGGTTTGAACCGCCCTCGCTCAACGCCTCTCTTACACCCACAGATTGGCGTTTAAAAAAATAATACGCTCCTCAAATAGTGACGTAGAGAGTCACAAAGGTCAGACTAGCGCCCGTCGGACTCAAGGTTCTCCCGTCACCTGACCGACTCGCGCATTTATACCCAGGGTTAATCATTCGTCATGCCGTTAAAACACAGTCACTTTCTACCGATCGCCCTTGCTCTGGCCGGCGTCTTTCTTTTTTCGGTTATGGATGCGGTCATGAAGGCGCAGGCACTTGCAATGGGAACCTTCAGCGCGATGTTTTGGCGAAACGCCATGGGGGCCCTTTTTGCCGCAACACTGTATCTGCCCTTCCGACCCAAGAAGCCCAGTGAGGCGGCCTTTAAATTACATGTGGGTCGGTCGGCCTTGACCGCCGTTATGATGTACTTATTCTTTTTTGGCCTGACTCGGATACCGCTAGCGCAGGCGATTGGACTCACCTTTATTGCACCCATTATTGCGCTATTTTTGGCCGCACCCTTCTTGGGTGAGCGCATTGGACCCAACGTGAAACTTGCAGCTCTTTTGGGCTTTGGAGGCGTAATGGTTGTGGTTGGCGGCGATCTCCTGAGCATCAATGCGAACACCGATCTACTTGGTGTGTCCGCCATTGTGGCCTTTTCCGTTATGTACGCGATCAACCTTATTCTGCAGCGTAAGTTGGCGCTCATCGCAAAGCCCAAAGAAATTACCTTTTATCAAAATACCTTCGTCCTCTTGCTCATGATCCCGTTTGCGCCACTGCTGCTTTTGATGCCCGCCAATGAGCTGCAGTGGGGCGGTGCCATACTCGCAGGTCTTGTTGCCATTGGCTCGCTCATCCTCATGTCGATTGCCTATCGTCGTGCCGAGGCACAGCAATTAATCACCACTGAATACACCGCTTTCATCTGGGCCGCTCTGTTCGGCTGGTGGATTTTTGGCGAAACGGTGAGTCCTCAAACCTTGGTAGGAACGGGTCTAATCATGCTCGGTTGCATCGTAAGCGCGCGAAAAGCAACGCCGAGATTCGGTCACACACCGACAGAAGAGCCAACACCCTAACCAGCGTGAGTGACGCACGAGGAACTAGCGATCAATTTTTTCTATAGTATGTGCGATCCCAATGCGGGGTAGCGCTCGTATAGGGACCACACCTTAGCCACCTTAATCAACAAACGCGGTTCCCAAGGGGCGCACGGATAGCTATGAAAACTCAGGTAACAACGGTTTGCGATCTCGAAAAAGAACTCCCACCGGATGCACCCGATGCGCCAAAGTGGTTGGTCAAAGCGCTGCAAGTGCCTCGCGAAGAGGGCTTCATCGAATCACAGGGCTGCGACGTGCACTATTTCCGATGGGGCAACCCAGAGAACCCCCCTTTGATATTGATGCACGGTTTCCTAGCGCATGCCCGATGTATGGCGTTCATCGCCCCGTTTCTGGCAGAGAACTACCACGTTGTTGCTTATGATTTAACAGGTATGGGCGATTCCGGCGTTCGCGACGCGTACCCCGACAGTGTCCGCGCACAAGAGGTGGTCGACGTTGCGCAGAAGACAGGGCTGTTTGAGCACGCCCAAAAGCCTATTGTTATTGCGCATTCCTATGGCGGCCATGTCGGCCTTACTGCGATGAATGAGCACCACTCTCTGTTTGGTGGCTTAATCATCTGCGACTTAATGGTACTGCGTCTCGAGCGGCTTAAAGCCCACTTCGCTGGTGGCCGACCTCTGCGCTCAGATCCAAACCGACCCAATCGGGTGTACCCTGACTACGCCGCCGCCAAGGCACGCTTTGTGCTCTCGCCCAACCAACCCTGTGGCGAGCCCTATCTTTTCGATTACATGGCCTTTCACTCCCTTAAAGAAGTTGAGGGTGGCTGGACATGGAAATTTGATACGAGCGTCTTCGACAGCGACTTTTCGGTCCGAGACCGCATACTGCATCAAGCAGAAGCTGTGGTCGCGGCACCGGGACGCAAGGCTTATATCTACGGCCAAGAGAGCCTGCTGTTTGATGATGACTCCGCTGACTACGTTCGCGAGATGGGTGGCACGGACATCCCATTTATTGGTGTTCCCGGTGCACGACATCACCTCATGCTCGATGAGCCCATCGCCTTCGTTAGCACACTGCGCTCCGTCCTCGCCCTCTGGTCTGCGAGTGAAGAATCCGAAGCCTCTAGATAAGTGTGCACCTGATTGAAGTGACACCCTAGTCAAATCTGAGGCTTCGCTTTCTAGGTGTATGTGGCCTGCCCATACCCGATGAATAACGAGACTCGCGACATCGCCACACATAACACTGCTAGGCTACCTCTTCGCTCGCCAATCGCCCATGTCTGTTGCGGATGAGTTAGGCTCTCCACTTTAGTCATTTGGGAGCGCTTCAAAGTATGAAATCTACTGTTATTTTGAGCCTACTTCTTTTCAGCAGTCTCACGCTCGCAAGTGATCCGAGCGGCGAGCAAAACTACGCCAAGGTGTTTTCTAATCTTGCAATGGACTGTGTCCACAAGGAGTACAGCAACAAAATTGCTCACTTCATGAACAGTGATGACGATTTAAAACCACCTCGAGAACTGTATCCGGCGTTTTACGGCTGCTTCGATTGGCACTCCTCGGTGCATGGCCATTGGCTGTTGGTGAGGCTGCTGAATACACATGAAGACGACGTCGATAGCGCCGCAATCATACAATCGCTGGGTAAGAGCTTCACTAAAGAAAATCTGGCCGGTGAGCTTGCGAGTTATTCTCGAGGGGGGATGAAATCATTCGAACGGCCCTATGGTATTGCTTGGTTACTTCAGCTTACCGCCGAGTTGAGGCAATCGAGTCGGCCAGAGGCTCAGCGGTGGCTTCGCTTTTTATTGCCGTTAGAGCGGCAGGCCGTCGCCAATATCAGTGAGTGGTTGCCTAAACTCTCGTTTCCGATTCGAACCGGCGAGCACAGCCAAACCGCATTTGCCTTTGGTCTCATGTTGGACTGGGCTGAAATTGCCGCGAATGAGGAATTCCATTCGCTGTTGAAAGCCCGAATTCGCGAACTCTATGCGGGCGATGTCGACTGCCCCTTGGCTTATGAGCCCTCAGGACAAGACTTTCTATCACCTTGCCTCGCCGAGGCTGACCTCATGCGACGGGTATTCACCCGGACAGAATTTGCCGAATGGTTAACGCTTTTTTTCCCGACGCTGTCTGCCGAAACAGGTAGCGATTGGCTAGCTCCGGCCGTTGTCACGGATAAAACCGATGGCAAACTTGCACATCTTGACGGCCTCAACACGAGTCGTGCTTGGATGCTTCAGGGAATTATGCACGGACTCCCATCGGGCGATGAACGACGCGCACCGCTCCGCGTGGCCGCTGAAGCGCACCGAAAGGCAGGCCTCGATGCTGTGTTAGGCGACATGCATTACATGGGGAGCCATTGGCTCGGTAGTTTTGCTACCTATCTTGAGACGGCTCGCGGTCACTCGCCAGGGGCAAACCCTTAAGTTATTTAGCGCAGCAAGCCCCAATCCCTGACAGGTAGCGTCGTGACCTATTAGACGCGCTACGAACAGACCTCGCTTTGTAATGAAGCAGCAACTTTCTTTTTTTTAATGAGAATGATTTACATTAAATAGTCATTACTGTCCTAGTCGACATGCGCCGCTTGCCGCGATGTACGCGCATCAAGCACGGCGTCATGGGCAAAAGGCCCTGCATTAACGAGCAAGATCAGTTAGACCACTTAACCCGACTTCGATCCAGTAGGCGCATCAACAGAGCGCCTAGCAGGCGCTCAATCCTAGATCAGCGAAGCATTACCAAATCATCAGCAAGCTTATTGGCAAAGTCATCAACGGACATGGTGCCCAAATCATCACCCTTTTGGGTTCTGACAGCGATCTCTCCATTGTCCATTTCGCGATGGCCTGCTACCAACAAATAGGGTGTCGCCTGAAGCGTGTGCTCACGAATCTTAAAACCGATCTTCTCGTTCCGAAGGTCAGTGGTAACACGAATGCCTCGCGCTTTTAGACGCTTCTCGACGTCTTTGACGTAGTCATCCTGCTTATCGGTGATCGTCATTAACACCGCTTGAACCGGCGACAACCAAACGGGGAATTTCCCCTCGTAATGCTCAATGAGAATGCCAATGAAGCGCTCTAATGAACCAAACAGCGCTCGGTGCAACATGACAGGACGCTTGTCACGGCTCCCGTCTTCGTCCACGTAACTGATGTCAAAGCGCTCAGGCAAATTCATATCAACCTGCAAGGTGCCACACTGCCAGTCGCGCCCAATCGCATCGCGCAATACAAATTCAAGCTTGGGCCCGTAGAAGGCGCCCTCTCCTGGGAAGAGAATGTAGTCCAAGCCCATAACATCGAGCGCGTTACTCAGTGCGCCCTCGAGCTTGTCCCATACCTCGTCACTACCGATACGGTTCTCGGGGCGGGTCGAAAGCTTGATAATGACATCGTCAAAACCGAAATCTTTGTAGATATCTAGCACCAGTCTGACCACGTCGATGCACTCCTGCTCCATTTGCGGCTCGGTGCAGTAAATGTGTGCATCATCTTGGGTAAAGTGGCGTACACGCATGAGTCCGTGAAGTGCACCCGATGGTTCGTAGCGGTGTACTTTTCCAAACTCAGCCATACGCAGTGGGAGATCACGATAACTCTTTAGACCCTGGGCAAACATCGAGACTGACCCCGGGCAGTTCATGGGCTTTAGCGCAAAGATCCGCTCGTCCTCAGTTTGTGTTGAGAACATGTTTTCACGGTAATTAAACCAGTGACCCGAGGTTTCCCAGAGGCTTCGATCCATTACGTCTGGCGTATTGACCTCAACGTAGCCTGCCTCGTCCTGACGCTGACGCATGTAATCAAGTAGCTGCCGAAATAGCGTCCAGCCCTTGGGATGCCAAAAAACCGAGCCCGGCGCATCATCGCTGAAATGGAAGAAATCGAGTTTACGACCAACTTTTCGATGATCTCGCTTCTCCGCTTCCTCAAGCTGAGTCAGATGCTTGTTGAGCTCCTTCTTGTCGCGCCAAGCTGTTCCATAAATCCGTTGTAAGGTCGCGTTATTCGAGTCACCGCGCCAATAAGCGCCGGCAAGCTTCATCAACTTGAAAGCTTTCGGTAGCTTGCCTGTACTCGGCAAGTGAGGCCCTCGACAAACGTCGAACCAATCACCCTGACGGTAGACTGATACTTCCTCTCCCTCCGGGATGATGTCCTCGATGATCTCGACTTTGTAGCGCTCACCAATGTCACCAAAGGTATGCTTTGCGGTGTCACGATCCCAGACCTCACGCGTAATCGCTAAATCACGATCAACGATTTCAGTCATTCGGTCTTCAATCTTGGTGAGGTCATCCGCCGAGAAAGGTGTCTCACGCGCAAAATCGTAATAGAAGCCGTCATCAATGGCGGGACCAATCGTCACCTGTGTCCCTGGAAACAGTTCTTGCACTGCCTGCGCCATCACATGCGCAGCGTCGTGGCGAATCAGCTCGAGAGCTTCATCGCTCTTTGCCGTTATGATCGAGAGTGCAGCGTCGTCTGTCATAACAAATGACGTATCGACCATCTCGCCATTCACTGTGCCTGCCAGAGCGGCCTTCGCAAGACCCGGCCCAATATCGGCAGCAACATCAAAAACAGAAACGGGAGTATCGAATTGACGAGACGATCCGTCAGGAAGCGTAATTTGCGGCATGTTTGTTACCTCGGTCAGTGGCGGCCCACACTAAAGGCTGCTTGGCTAATATTGTTCATGTTGGGATTGCTTACGCGGCCACAAGTATATGTCGATTTGCAAGCCAGCGTAAGCGAGTAGCGCCCTGCACAAGCCCAGAAGTGACATTGTTGTGGTGATTTAGGCTCGGACTTTGCTCGCTATCACCGCCCGACTGCCATTGCGGCACGCATCTGACCAAGATATCTCACAAAGCAAGATGCGTCACAGAGATAAGGGTCTCATCCGTGCAGAAACGACCTTAGAGGCTTGATGATACCTGTGATTTATCGGGGATGAATACAAAGCCCAAAAGCACTACCCTGATGGACAAATAAAGCCGCATTTATCAATGTAAGTACCCGCTCCCAAACAGCGCACGCTACCGAAAGGAAGTTTTATGTCCGCAATCCGAATCTCTTTTGACGCTTTTCATAAGACGACAAAAACCGTCCTCCAAGCACTGCTGATCGTAGCAGCCTGTCTACCAGCGCTGGTGCTCGCCAATGATGAATCGCTCCCCCGATTTGACGGTATGGATGTATTTGACCTGGAATGGGTCTCCGACCCACAGGTCGCACCCGACGGGAATACCGTAGTTTATATAAGACGATCCAACGACATCATGAGCGATCGCACGCGCTCGCAGCTTTGGCAGATCGACGCGGACGGGAACAATCATCGCCCCCTCCTTTCAACTTCACTATCAACAACCGGGAATGCATCCTCACCCCGATGGTCACCCGATGGCGATCAATTGGCGTTCATCTCCTCAGCAACCGGTTCAGCTCAAATTCATCTTCGATGGATGGATAACGGTGATGTCGCGGTCGTAACACACCTTCAATCGTCGCCCTCCAGCCTTAGTTGGTCACCCGATGGTAAATGGCTGGCCTTTACAATGAATGTCAAAGCTCCTACGGAAACCATCGTAAAGCCGCGACCAAAACCGAAAGGTGCAAAGTGGGCGGACAAAGCGGTCACAGTAAGCACAACGCGTTATCAGTACGACGGTCGCGGTATCGTTGCCCCCTCATATCGACACATTTTTATTGTGCCCGCAGAGGGCGGCTCTGCTCGTCAGTTAACGTCGGGGAACTTTAACCACGGTGGACCGCTTTCTTGGTCACCCGATAGCGAACGAATTTTCTTTTCTGCTTACCGCCAGGATGACTGGGAGCTCGTAAGCGATGAGGCCGATATTTACACTATCGATATTGCCACGCGAGCGCTGACCCAGATTACCAATGGGCCTGGCGCCGAGCGAAGCCCAAACGTGTCTCCTAACGGTCGAATGCTCGCCTTCACCCACGAAGAGCGCCGCCCTCTTGCATTCACACCCGATCGAATCGCTGTTGCGAACCTCGATGGTTCTGATATGCGCATTATCAGCAACGACCTGGATGGCGATGCTCGCGGCCTCATCTGGGCTAGGGACAGTAAATCGATTTTATATACCTACGACGAACGCGGTGAGCGCAAAGTCGGGCAAGCTACGCTTAAAGGAAAACTCAGCGAGGTGGCCGCTGGGGTTGGTGGCACCACTGTAGGCAGACCCTATCTTTCAGGCGGCTTCCATGCGGCGAATAACACGATTGTGTTCTCACACGGCCGCGTCGACCGACCGGCTGATCTCGCCATTATGAAAAAAGGTGAGCGCCAAGTCGTCACAGCCCTGAATGAAGACCTACTCTCGTTCCGACAACTCGGAGAGGTTCATGAGATTCTCTATAACTCCTCATTCGACGGTCAGGAAATTCAAGGCTGGTACATCACGCCGCCTGATTTCGATCCCACCAAGAAATACCCATTGATTCTTGAGATTCACGGCGGACCGCACTCTGCTTATGGTCCTCATTTTTCGGCCGAACTTCAGATGATGGCTGCCGAGGGCTATGTCGTTTTCTACGATAACCACCGTGGTAGCTTGTCCTACGGTGAGGATTTCGCGTTGCTTCTGCAATATAAATACTCGAGCGACGAGGACTTTGCTGACCACATGTCGGGTATCGATGCGTTGATCGAAAAAGGCTTTGTTGACGAGACCAACCTCTTCGTTGCTGGCGGCAGTGCAGGCGGTATCGCAGCAGCTTACGCTGTTGGCCTAACAGACCGCTTCAACGCAGCTGTCGCAGCCAAACCCGTCATTAACTGGGTCAGTAAGACGCTGACCGCGGACTCCATGGTCGGGCAGATCTATCACCAATTTCCCGGCCCCCCATGGGAGCATCTCGATCACTATTGGAAGCGCTCTCCGCTTTCTTTGGTCGGAAACGTGACCACACCAACCATGCTTCTGACGGGAGAAAGTGATCGGCGCACCCCAATCTCCGAGACCGAGCAGTTCTACCAGGCGCTGCGCTTAAGAGGTGTGGAGAGCGTGATGATTCGTATGCCAGGCGCATCGCACGGTATCGCAAGTAGACCGTCAAGACTGATCAGCAAAATTGATCACATACTTGCGTGGTTTGATCGCTATAAGAATCCCGGGAAAGGAGATGAGTCGCAGACTCAGTAACCTGTTAGCTCGAGGTAGCCAACGCCTTCGTGGCTACCCTCGACGGAGACAGGTCCCTCCCAGTAAGGGAAGGCTGTGGCAAGCCAGCTGCCAGGTCGATCCGCGGTCACGGACAAGTCGATATCGAACTTAGGCACTCGCACCCGCCATTCAAGGGGAATGAGTTTCTCGCGATTTTGACTCGAGTTGGAAACATCATCAGCGAGGCTTAGCCGCGTCTCACTGACAGGTTTCATCGTGACGTCACCTGCCTCGAGTGAGACGACCTTCCCCGATTCATTGACTAAGCTACCGCTGATGTAATGCTCGCCGGAGTCGTGACGCAGCTGGTAAACCATCAATGCACTGCCATCATTCAGATGCAGCGATACCCAATCCCATCCCGCCTGATTGTCCGCAAGAGGCTGAGAACTCCACTCTCGATCGAGCCATCCTTTACCCGCAACCTCAACGGGTTTTTCATCCACCCATAAAGTCCCCGCAATGTCGATAAACGGCTGACTGTAGTAGTAACTCGCCTGCCCTAATTCGCTCTTCTGGCTGTAGCCGTTGTTTCCTTGCAAGACCCAGTTGTCCGACGCAGAGAGCGTGAGCGTGAAACGCTGATTATCCGTGCTGGCAGACAACTCGCCAGGAAACGGGGACGCAGCCTCTCCCTGCCAAAGCCAGTCATCCATCCAGGCCTCAAAGCGAGACTGATTGACCCACTCTACACCCGCCTGACCAATACCCCCGCGGGCGAAGCGTTGTGCAAACTCGAAACCCTCCGGCGTTGATATCGCGGTGTGGGCCATCCATGTCTGATTAGATTGCCAGCCACCAGGATTTGGGGCTGGATCCATGGCCTGGCGAAACAAGGTCCAGTGCACCCCATAATCAGTGCCGTCAGCGCCCTTTAAATTAGCTGTGAGATACCACCACTCAATTTTGAAGTTCTCGTGCGGGTAATGATCTGCAGGAAAGTTAAAGACTTTACCCGGCACTACCTTGGCAAAACCCTCCCCTGATTGACGAAGTAGCTGATACGGGTCTTGTGCATAGGCCACCTCCCCCGAAACCACCATGAATCCAAGTAGCGCCAGCAAGCGCGATAATCGTCGCTTAAAAAAAGACACCCTCACTCCCCCGCCAGCTCTTTGAGCGCGCCGTTTACTGCCGACCTCTGCCCAAGCGATGCAAGTAGAAAGGCTGCGAGAACAACGGTCGCAACCACCGCAAATAAAAATACGATGGGCGCTGCATCAATCACAACCGGCATGGTCCAACCGAAAGAAATCACATTGATCTTGTTAATCAGCAACCAGGAGAGTGCTATCCCCAGCGGCAAAGACAAAAACATGACCACGCCGGTCATGAGAATCATTGGAAACCCGGATACCAAAAAGAATGTTGGCCATGTCGCGCCCAGTGAGCGCCATAGCGCATATTCTGAGCGACGAATTTGATAAACAGCGAGCAGCGACGCAAAAATGGCAATGGCCGCAACCAAGAGAGTCAAGGTATTAAGCGCGCGGGTGATAGCAAAGGTGCGATCAAAAATGGCCATTGATATGGCCAGCACATCTCGCTGAGATACCCAAGACCCCGGTTCAACGCCGAGCTCGGTTAAGCCCAACTCAGCAGTAGCTAAACTCTCATCGGCAATCCACAGCCCCCAACCCTGCTGCTTCGCATTGGGGAACAACTCGAGAAGGCGCTCGGTTGGCAGATGCAGCGCGTAATTGACGTTTCCGTAGTCGTGAAAAAAACCTAACACCTCAAAGCTGCGTTCACCGAGGGCTGTCATTAGTTCAAAAGAATCGCCGACCTCAATACCCGCCAAATATCTGAGTTGTTCATTCGCAAACACCTTTTCAGTGCTAGCGAACTCATTACTGGCAGGTGCGGATGCGGATGCGGATGAGGCCACTGAATTGCTTATCGACCCACTGCTAGAC
>JBELJN010000010.1:54665-67066 GCA_042090345.1 Halieaceae bacterium
TGCGGATGCGGATGCGGATGAGGCCACTGAATTGCTTATCGACCCACTGCTAGACCCAGCCTCTTCGGATACCTTTACCGCAGACCGACCACCCGCTTCCCCTGTCGAAGTCGCACTGTTCAGGCGGTTGTCGTTAGTCACCACAGATCCTAAAGTTTGGGGAGCTTCGTTGCCGGCGATCCAGCGTTCAAAAGCATCCGGCGCACCGTCGATAACATTTGTCGCCGTGAAATCGGGTGCGTCGACATCTACTCCAACGATCGTTATTTTCCGACCTGAAAACGTCGTATCGATTTCTCTTCTTTGATGCGCACTTTGCACCCAGCTTTGCTGGCTTATCGACTCGGGCTCAAGCACCCCTGCGGTAACATAAATATCGGCAGAAAGCCGAGTCTCGAGCCAGTTAGTTAACGCGATACGAAAACTGCCTACAAGGGAAGTAACGCCAATGTTTGCGATCAGCGTCAGCAGTAATGCCATCATAGCGAGGCGCAAATGCGGCAACTGGAAACGGACATCAGAAAGTGCCCAACGCCCCATCCAATGATGGCCCAGCCCTAGATTTCCAACGACCACAATGAGCACGATAATGCCTGGAAGCAGCGCTATTCCCGCAAAAAGAACCAGCGCAAGTAAAGCGAACCCTTGGACGACGGTGCCGGCTAGGGGATAGGCCATAAAGGCAATCACCAAAAGAGAAATCCCTACAAACACCGAGAGCCGCTCCCCTTGCGATAGCACGCCGCCAACAGCTGAAGCCTCGTTTGAAGCGCGCCCGGCAACAGCAGGGTTATCAATAGACCGAATGAGCGGTAGGACCATAGCGAGTAAGAGACCCGATAGTGCGAGCAACAAGGCCTGCCAAAACAGATCCGCATTAAAAACAGGCTGGCTCGATACAGATGCGCCGTAAATATTTTGTAGCGTCGCGGCCACAGCCGGCATCAGAGCGGCACTTAATGGTTGTGCCAAGAGCGTGCCTAGCACGGCGCCCAACAAAGCCCAAAGTGATGCCTCAATTAATATTGCTGCTATCACGGCGCTTTTACCCGCGCCTAAGTCAGTTAAAATCCCTAGCGTTTGGCGCCTCGCATGGAGCGAGAAATGTACTGCGTTAAAGACGATGAATGTCCCAACAACAAACGACAATAGTCCAAGCGCTGTGAGATTGGTGTGCAAGCTCTGGGTGAGTTGGGTGAGATCGAGTGCCTCAGAGTTATTAGTCACCTCTAGGCGATTATCGAACTCGACTGCAATCAGCTGCCGCTCAGACGCCGTCAGCCTCGCAGCCGCAAGGTAAGAGGCTCGATTAGTTTCAAACAGAGATAACGCCGCACCTAAATCCATGAACAATTGATCACGCTGCTGCGTCTGGGTACGAATGACAGTCGGCGGTAGAGATTTTCCATCACGCAGTCTGATTTGCTCCCCTTCAACAATCCCAAGGCGCGTCGCTGTCTCTTCAGGCACCCAAGTTTCAAAGGGCGGTTGCGTCAAACCACTCCAGCCCGCACCGCTAAACGGGTTTTCACCAGAGCCAGAGCTATCCGCCGTTTGCAGGGGCAGCGCCAGTAAATCGGTCGCAATGAGGGAGATCAATGCTCCGTTAGCGCTTGGTAGCCTTTTCTCGATAACTGGATAAACCTGAGTAAAACCCGCCCTTCGAAGACGGATGTAATCTTCAACTGCGACTCCGGTGTTAAGGCGGTCGGTAATTCGCCACTGCGCCGACGCCCCTAAGATTTGATCTGCCTCGGCATAACTCGCTTTTGCGCTGGCATTAATTTGGGCCACCGCCGTGTAAAGACCGCAGCCCAAAACCAAACCGATCAAAACAAAGAGCGCCTGAACTGGCCTCTGACGATAAAACGACAGCGTAGTAGCTAAGGTTATGAAAACCGGGTTTGTCATGTGACGCGCGTGAGCAAACCTGAGGCAAGTCGCCATGTATCAGTCAAATGGCTGGCGATAGCCGCGCTGTGGGTTACCACCACCAGAGAGCTTTTGGCCTCAGACGCAGCCTCGACCAGTAATCTGATCACTTTATCGCTGGTCGCTTCATCGAGGTTACCCGTGGGCTCGTCTGCCAAAACCAACTGCGGTCTATGCATGAGAGCTCTGGCTATCGCGACTCGCTGTTGCTGCCCACCAGACAACTGCGCTGGATAGCGATGCCGCAGGTGCTCAATCCCAAGGGTCTCAAAAAGATGACCTGCAAAGTCATTATCGAAAATACCGGCTAATCGCGCCTGAAGCGCTGCGTTATCCCAAGCAGAAAGCGATGGCACCAAATGAAATTTCTGAAAAATCAAACCAAGCGCATGCCTACGAAAATCAGTCAGCTCACCCGAACTGAGACCTGTTAGCGACTGACCACCCACACGCACATCGCCGCTATCGACGTGGTCCAGACCGGCTATGACATTCATCAAGGTCGTTTTTCCGGCGCCGCTCTCACCCATAAGTGCGGCGTTCTGACCGGCACCGAGCGACCACGACAAATCGCAGGCAACCTTGATCACCTCGTCGCGATCTCGAAACGACTTATCAATGTGACTAAGCTCGAACACAGGGGTCTTTCATTCATTTCCAGAAATAAGGTTTACGGCCGGGCATCAAAAATTCACCGACGCTTTACATACGGTTGCAAAGTCATATCGGTAACAACAAGTCCCAGCCTTTTTTGACATCGACATAAACAGGGCGAGGCATCAAAAGATGGGATCGGAATATCAACCAGTAGTGCGCCGGGCCTGAAAATATGAAACGCTTTGACGCGTTATAGTCGAAACGAGAACAACGCGAAGCTAATGATGAACACTCCAAGCTACGACGAACTCTATCAACGCGCCTGCGAACGCAAAGGTAGCGAAGCCGAGGTCGAGACGCTGTTACCCTCGCGCGCAAGCACAAATCACCTAAAGAATTTGGGATCAGACCGCTACCTCGCCGAATTCACACGCAAAGTATTTCAGTCAGGTTTCGTGTGGCGGATCGTTAATAACAAATGGGCTAACTTCGAAGAGGTCTTTTGGAATTTCGATATCGAGCGTTTGTTGATGATGCCCGAGGATATGCTAGAGCGAAAAGCCAGCGACCCAGGGATTATACGTAACTACAGCAAAGTCAAAACTGTGCTTCAGAATGCCGTCATGATCTCTGACACCGAACGACGCAAGGACTGTGGCTTTGGGGAGTTCATCGCCAACTGGCCGGAAGACGACGTCATCAGTCTATGGATCTTTCTTAAAAAGCATGGGAGTCGACTCGGTGGTAATACCGGCCCCTACGCGCTCCGCACATTAGGCGTAGATACCTTCCTTATGACCGCAGACGTAGAGAACTTCTTACGTAATCACAACATCGTCGACTCGGGAACGCACAGTCTCAGAGCATTGAAGGCCGCTCAAAGCTATTTCAACGAACTGCGCGAAGAGAGCGGTCGTAGCCTATGCGAGCTAAGTCGGTTGGTATCGCTCGGCATTGGGAAGAACTACACCAATGATTAGATGAGTCCACCGGGGATCGCGTAATAAGATAGAGTGCTGGAGCTCAGTGCTCAAAAAAATAAACGAACTACAGGGGGCCCAAAATGACATTCACTAGCAAGTCTATAAAACTTCCATCACGTTCATTACCACCACTTTGCCTATCGTTATTGCTGTCATTCTTAGCCGCTTGCTCGTCTGATGGCGCACCCGAGACAACGCCCTCTAATTCTGCGATTTCACCGTGGCAATCACTGAGTGCTGAAGAAATCGCAACAGCAGCTGAGGCTTTGATCGATCGAGAAGGTGACGGCATTGTCATCAATCGGATGAGTCTTAAAGAGCCGAACAAACAAACTGCAAAAGCGTGGACATCTGACTCCCCCGCGGAGCGCGGCGCGGATCTGTTTTACCGATCGGGTAAAGCATCGTTCAGGGCGAGCTTCGATTTCGGTACACAAACACTCTCCGCATCAAAGCAACTTGTTTCTGGCCAATCGATGTTAGTGGGCGAGGAACTGTTTGGCGCTGTCGAAACAGTAAGTGCACTACCTGAAGTCGTAGAGGTAGTGAGCCAACGCGGCGTCGACCCTGACTACGCGCTCTGCCTTCCCCGCACTGTGGGCCGTTTCTATGCAGACATTGCGGACCCGCTCAACGATCGTCTCGCCCGCTTTGATTGCTTCAACATCCGCGGACAAAGTGGCTTGGGCATTCTTCCGACGACCAGTGCCTACGCTCGTCCGATTGAAGGCTTAAGTGTGCTGTTTGATGTCGAAGAAAATCGCCTCATCGAGATCACCGACACTTTTACTGGCAGCGACGCGCCCCCGGCTGACTTTGAAGTCCTTGAATTAGGTGAAGATGCGCTGGATACCCGCACACCACTTCGTCCAATCACCATCGCACAAAGCGAAGGGCGCAATTTCAG
Source organism: Halieaceae bacterium (assembly GCA_042090345.1). Lineage (GTDB taxonomy): Bacteria > Pseudomonadota > Gammaproteobacteria > Pseudomonadales > Halieaceae > Luminiphilus. Next base: position 59,085 of record JBELJN010000010.1, read on the forward strand.
TGTCAGTGGTAGTAAAATTGATTGGCAAGGATGGCAATTCCATCTTCGCTTTGACCCCAGACAGGGTACGGTACTCAATAACATTGGTTACATGCGTGATGATGCGTTCCGGCCGATCGCCTACGAAATCGCCATGTCAGAAATGTTCGTCCCCTATCAGGACCCCGATACCCACTGGTTCTATCGCGCCTACTTCGACATGGGTGAGTACGGCTTTGGCAATATGGCCACCGAGCTCAAGGGTAACGACTGCCCTGCTAACGCGGTGTATCAAGACGTGGTCCTTCACACCGGTGCCGGCGAGCCCGTGGTGGCACCCAACCGTATTTGCATCTTTGAGTTCGACCCCGGCTATCCGTCCTGGCGCCATAACGAATCTCTGCTCGAGGATTTACCCGGACTCACCACGCACAACGCGCGCCGTGCAACGAATCTCGTCGTTCGCATGGTTGCGGTAATCGGCAACTACGACTACTTCCAAGATTATGTCTTCCAACAGGATGGCCGACTCAGAATCCGTCTGATCTCAACGGGTATTGACGCGACCAAGGGCGTGTTTGCGGCGTCACTTGCGGATGACAGCGCACTTGATGAAACAGCCTACGGAACCTTAGTCGCCCCCCATCGCTTAGGCGTAAACCACGATCATTTCTTTAGCTACCGTGTCGATATGGATGTCGATGGTACGGACAATAATTTTCTTCGCCAGAAACTCGTTACTGAAGCACAGCCCGAAGCCGCACCGCGTCAGGGCATATGGCGTGTCGAGACCGAGACAGTCTCGACCGAGCAAGCAGCACAAACGGTTATGCGCGTAGAGAAGCCCGCTTTGTTGACCTTCGCGAGCGCGAATGCGACGAACCAGATGGGCTATTCCACCGGCTACCAACTCATCTTCCCCAATATTCGCCCGTTGGTTACACCCGAGGATCCTATTTATCAGCGTGCGGGATTCTTGAAGAATAACTTATGGGTAACCCGCTATCAGCCGGACGAAATTTTCTCTGCAGGCATTGCGGTCAATCAATCAGCGGAAGGTCGAGGTCTACCCCGCTACGCGGCCGATGATGAATCGATTGAAAACGCCGATATCGTTGCCTGGCCAACCATTGGCTTTCACCATGTGCCCATGGCAGAGGACTGGCCTGTTATGCCCGCCAAGGTCGATGAAATCGTTCTCAAACCACGAAATTTCTTTGATCGAAACCCGGCATTAGATGTTCCGAATTAATAAACTCCGATGAGCAAGTTGTGGTAAGTCTGAAGGGTAAGTAAGAAATCGCTTACCTTCGGACTCACAAACTCAAATTCAAAGGCGCAGCGCTATGGCACAGATCACTCTCAAAGCAATCTTCAGATACCCCGTTAAATCCATGCTGGGTGAGTCCTTGAATGATGTTGCTATTGGTGAAAACGGCATTGAAGGCGATCGCGTTTGGGCAACACGAGACGAGGTTCGCGGCGGCATTCGCGGAGCCAAGAAACTGCCACAGCTCATGCGTTTTCAGGCCACCTCAACCGGAGGTAATACCGCAGAAATAGCTGCACCCGATGGTGATACCTGTAGCACCAATGCGGATTCGATCAACACCTGGCTGTCAGAGAAAATGTCTCATGACGTCAGTCTTTGGCCGATCATGCCTGCAAAAGACCTCGATCACTATCGGCGTGGCGCACCTGACTCCCAGGATTTCGAGCAGGAGCTGCGTGAGCTCTTTGGCCGCCTGCCGGATGAACCTCTGCCAGACCTAACCGCCTTTGCGGAGGTCATGGAGTTTGAATCCCCACCAGGAACCTACTTCGATGCATTTCCCCTAATGCTGATGTCACAGCAATCGCTCGACACACTGTCAGAACGCGCGCCGAACTCCGCCTTCGATCAGCGTCGCTTCCGTGCAAATCTGCTGCTTGAGGTTGAAGGTACAAACGAGCCATTTCCCGAGCAGTCATGGATCGGGAAGGAGCTCCATTTCGGCGAAGTCGTTTTAAAGATTATCGATACCTGCCCTCGATGTTCCATGACGACCCATGCAACGGGAGATCTACCGAGGGACACCAATGTCATGCGCCACTTGGTATCTGAGGCCGAGGGGAATCTTGGGATCTACGCTAAGGTTATTAAAGGCGGCCAGCTCTCAACAAATGCTTCGGTGAGCGTGAAGTAACAGCCCTCGCTTGTACTCAAGGCTTCTCACCTTTGTTCACAGGGTGCTAGACGGTGATTAGCTGCTCGTTGAATCGACCCCAAGGCCCGGTGATAGCAATCGTCTTTGTGGGCGCGTAAACGTTCACGAAGAGAACTTTTCCATCAGGTGAGAAACAGGCGCCGGCGAGCTCGGTTTGCAGGTTTAGTCGGGCGATTGGGTAAGCATAACCATCTTCCGTAATACCCCTGAGATGATTATCAACACTGGCCGTGTACTGATCTTCGCACACCACTAAATGACCATTGGGAGCCACTGTCAGGTTGTCGCCAAAATTGAATTGATGATGGGACACGCTCTCAAAAACCAGCTCTAATCGATCTTGGTCACCTGAAGTGCTGAGCGAGAGTTTAAATATTTGCCCAAGTCCCGCTCTGCCGCCGCTGGTTGAACAGACAAAGGCCTCATTCTCTCCCATGTGGATACCCTCACCTCGCGCTACCAAGGTAGCGCCTCGACTCACTGCGCGAAACCGCAGATCGTCTTTGGGAGACTCAACGTCGTCTAAGTCTAACCAGCGAACAGCTATCGGAGCACCCTCCTTAATGTGGCGCCCCGACCAATTTCTGACATCTGGAATGCCCATCACTTGCATTGCTTGTAGCTGCCCGCCCTCTGCAAGTTTTCCAGGTACATTGGGCTTAAAGCGATAGAGCACGCTATTGTCGCGGTCCTCAGTGAGATACACAAAGCCGGTACGAGGGTCGACACAGGCTGCTTCGTGGTTGAAGCGCCCCATGGCGTAAAGTGGCACCGGGTCAATTAGGCCGGTTGCATTGGCAGGCACCTCGAACACCCATCCGTGGTTTTTATTGAGCCCCTTGCCATACTTTTGGCCGGGACCGGTTGGTGATTCCTCGCAGGTAAGCCAAGAACCCCATGGGGTGACACCGCCAGAGCAATTACGAATAGTACCGCCAAGCGATCGGAACTGGTCTGTCACTTCTAGACTTTCCTGATCAAGCAGCAGGTGGGTAGTGCCGCCGGGAACAAAAACTCCGTCTTTTGCACCGAACCCCATCTCAAAGGCGCCGCCGCTCTCGTCAGTGGATACAAGCTCGTGATTTCGCACCAAAGCGAGGCGCCCACCACCCAAATCAAAGCACCCCATACCATCGGCTTTATTGGGAACGGTCGCTCCATCACTCATCGCATCACCCAAGCTCGAGAGAACTCGGTAAGCAAAACCAGCGGGTAGATCGAGCAGCCCCTCTGCATCAGGAATCAGCTCTCCATAGCCAATAGCCCGCGTATAAGGGCCGTCAACGGAAAGCGGCAGCCGGGTCATGCAGCTGCTTGCCGCTAATGCGGTAAAGGCCATACTAGTGCTGCGAAGAAAAGTGCGTCGTTGCATGAGTTCGTAAGGCTCGTAATTGGCTGTCAAAGCTGTCCACAAAGAGTAGCAAAAACTACAACTAAACCCACGGTATCAAGTCTTTACCATCACCTCACCGCGCCAACTATTGGGCCACTCAGTCTCTATTTCGAGTAAATGTTTGAAGAGCGCACGAACACGCGCACTTTGACGGAGATCTTTGTGGTACAGCAACCATACATGTCGATAAGGAACGCTATCGGTTGCAGGAAGCCGAACAACGTCTTGGAGATCACTTACGGTGCAGCAAGGAAGCGCTGCGACCCCCATTTGATTAACGACCGCATCAACCCTGGCTATAACGCCGTCTATCGAATGTTTAACCTTTATCCCGAGCTCTGATGAAGAAGGTAATTGCTTTGGCATCTTGTCAACTGTGTCGATAAGCGTTAGCTCTCGCCTCCCAAGCCTAGCATCAGCTAACAGTTGTTGGTGTGCATAGAGCCCTATTGTTAGAAGACCTAATTTTACACCTACAATATCCTTTGGTGGTCGCTGTCCTACTTTGAGCCCGCGTATGGCAAAGTCCGCTTCCCGGCGTGATAAATCGACGTGTTCGTTCGACGACTTCACATCCATCTGGATGCGAGGATAGGTCCTTGAAAAATCGTCGAGTTTCTCAAACAGTAGCCGGTTCATTGGCTGAAAATCTGCAATAGATATCTTCAGCTTTCCCGCCAAAAGCGCGTCTCTCCCGGTGAGCCGAAGTTGGCCATCGGAAATCGCGTCCTCTACCGTTTTGGCAACGGGTAACAGCTCTTCACAAAGTACGGTTGCCATTAAACCATCAGGCGTCCGATCAAAAAGGCGGCCTTCGATGGCCGCCTCGAGAGCTTCCAGTCGCCTAGCTATGGTGCTGTTACTTACCCCAAGGTGTGAGGCCGCCATGCGCGTAGAGCCATGGCGACTGCATGCTAACAGCACTTTTAGATCATCCCAGCTTAGCTCCTGCATACGCTCTCTCGTTTATGACAATGGCGCACCCTTCTTGTCAGCCAAAACCAAAGCATTGTCGGAAACCTTACAAAGGACTCGCTGACGCGCTGCCCCATCGGATACGACTGAAATTTTGACGGTGAGGGTACCTTTGTATTTCTTGCTTCCTTTGAGCGTTACACGCGTCGCGTCACCAAACTTTTCTTTGATCTCCGCTTTGCACTGCCCATACGCTTCGTTCAATGAAGTGGAAGCCTGCGCTCCAACAGACAGCCCCAACGACACCAGGGCGCCAATAACTACAGACATTAATCGTCCCATTTACTCTCTCCTTAACATGCGTCACTACGGTATGACGAAGCAGAGGATACGAGAGCATTGGCGGCGCGGCGCGCGCCAAAAACGCACTCATCCGTACCAAAAATGGAACGCCACATGATCCCATAATATGGGCCTTATAAGCGCAAAGGAGACTCATTAATTCTTGGGCTAAATGGTATTGAGGCGCTTGCAAAAGCCCTGATCAAAAAAATTAAGGTTATAGCGCCGCGATTTGTTAGCGTAACCAGCAAGTCAGAGGCCTAAGACCTCACTCAAGATCGCGTGAAACCGGCTCGAATTTTCCATATGCGGAAGGTGTCCTGAGTCCTTGACAAAATACTCCTGCCGCTTGGGCAATAAACGCTCGATCTTATCGGCGAAGCCCGCATAAACAACTACCGTGTCGCTATCGCCCCATATCGTGGTGACCGGTATGTCGGAGGTTTGCAGTGATGCATGGATGCGATCGAGCTCTTCCGAGTCGTGGTTTTTCCGCGTTGAGATAAGTGCACGTGCAAAGCCTTTGTGAACTAGAAGTTCCGCGTATTTATCGTCCCAGTCCTGAAAGTTTGTCGGGTCTTTAAAGTCTGAAAGCTGACCCGCAGGAAGTTCGGGGTACTTCCCAATCAGCTCATCAACCTCTTCTTGGGTCACCGAAGTATCGGAAGCACGAGTTACATCGCGAAAACCTGACGAAGCAACGTAGACCAGCCGCGTCACGCGCTCGGGTGCAAGACCGGCGACCTGAGAAACCACGCGCCCGCCATTGGACAGGCCGAAAAATGAGGCGCGTTCAACGCCCAGCGCATCGAGAAGCTCTAACACCTGCGTCGCGAGCAAATTATCGGTATGAGCAACATCCGGATTATCCGAGAAGCCTCGACCGTATAAGTCGAGCATGATCACGCAACGACCTTTGCCGACCAGAAAGTTATACGTTGGCTCCCAAATGTAGGAAGGCACCGAAAACCCGTGGACCAATACATCCGGCGTGTCGCAAGATTCCATGCCCGTGCTTCGGTAGTAGGTCATACCCTCCGATAGCTCAACAAAGGTCGCATCAGCAGGCAGAGCAAGCGATGCTCTGAAATCAGCATCTTTAACCACGGACTCGTAGTGATCATCCGCAACCACGGTTGCAGTGAATCCCGCTAATACAGCTATAAGCACAGCCTTTCGTGTCAGTGCTGCAAAATCCACCCGAATACTCCCTCTCAAGCAAATGACGCCCATGCCAATCGACACCGCCGTAGATCTTTGGCTTTCATAAAATCGCCGGTGCTTCCAGCGCAATATCAGCATGCGACCAAACGTTCTCCCACGCATCGTGAGTCGACGCCCCTTCCTCGGACTTGCCCTGCGCCTTCAACGACTGCGCTAAGCCAAATAGCGACCAGCCGTTATTTTGATGCCACCGCAGATCGCGTCTGAAAACGGCCTCAGCCTCAGCGGGCCTACCTGCTTTGAGAAGTGCAGCACCCAAATACAAACGCATCGATTGCGGCCAATCGGGTGGCTCGGTGTAATTGTTCGTATCCTCCAGCGCGACACCCTTTTCAAAAGCCGCTATGGCCCCGTCAAGATCGCCTTGCGCCATATTCATCTCACCTTCAAGTGCGTTTGCCGCAAGCGCTAGAAGCTCCGCCGTTGCAGTCGCACCTGCACGATTAACTGAGACATCCTGTGAAGCTGCTATGCGATTAATTTCGGCTAATTTTTCTGCTGCGGCCGCGAACTGACCTTTCGCTACATGGGCGCTGCCCTTGACGTAAGCCAGTATGCCCGTTAGGTAGGGTGTCGAATGTTTCAGCGGTTCTATCGCCAGTACCTCATCCCACTTACCAAAAATCTTTAAGGTGACCCAGGGCGCAGCGACACGCTTTTGCATGCGCCCCATGGGCGTACCGTTACGACTAATCGCCTCAGCCATTTGTTTAGCAGACTTGATAGCGAGTTCTGAGCTACCTTGCATTGTTGCGGCATAACGCACGAAGTCGAGCGCATGCCCGGCGTGTATCTTGTGTGAGAGCGGATAGGTGCCAATATTGGGGAGTGAGCGATCGCCCCAGTGCTCGGCAAATTCTTTGTCGACGGCGAGCGAGCGCAGATTATTGTCGATCGCACGCTGGTAGTCCCCAACACGGACAAAAATATGCGCCGGCATGTGAACCACGTGACCGCCTATTGGTAAGGTTGCTTCTAGAGCATCTGCCGACACCATCGCCCGCTCGGGCTCAAGCGATGCTTCGATTAGGTGAATATGAAGATGGTAAGCCCCGGGGTGTGGATCGCCGGTGTTGATCACATGCTCAAGTGCCTCGGCAACGGCCAACGTCTCACCTTTGGCATCACCGTTTTTGTCCCAATAATCCCAGCGGCGAATCGACATAAAGCTGCCGGCATAGAGCGCCGCGATATCGGGATCGTCTGGGTACTGCTCATTCAAACTGCGCACCGCTGCAAGATAAGCCTGATCCCGCTCGCGGGGATCAGGAATACTTTCAGAATCATAGAAAACAAACAGCGCCTTGATCAGCGAGGCCTCCATTGCGGTGGCACGATCAATACGAGCAAGCGCTTCTTTAATGGCTTTTAAACCTGCACCTTGAGGGTCATCGGGCATCTGTGCGTAACGAGAATTGGGGTTGGGTCCTGCCGCATGTGCAATTCCCCAGAAGGGCATGGGATGGTCTGGCGCAAGCCTCGATGCTTCTTGGTACGAAGCAATGGACTCAGGAAAATAAAAGCCCCAAGCGAAGCGCAAACCCTGATCAAAAAATTGCTGTGCTTCAACCTTGTCCGTCGATATCGGCCGTGAATAAGTGCCTGATTTGGGCATCAAAATGGCTGTGGATGATTCAGCGCCCAGTGCCATGCCCGGTGTCGCCGTCACCAGTGTGGAAAGGGCGAGGGAGATACAAAAGAATGGGTGCTTTAAAAATCTCATAGCCATAAGTCCTCAAAGTTACGACAGCTTTATTTCCATTAACGGTAACTCGCCTTGAAAAACGGCGCCACCTCCACGGGCTGCGTTCCGCGCAGCAAGGTTTATTTTCGATTCATAAAAACCGATTGCTGGCGAACATCTAGTCACCGCTGTTATCGTTTGCGCGCAGTGACTATCCGCACCCTCAGCCTCAGCCTCA
>JBELJN010000010.1:67166-84490 GCA_042090345.1 Halieaceae bacterium
CCTCAGCCTCAGCCTCATAGCTTATGGCAAATCGGGATACCCAAAACGGAGTTGAGAAATGAAAGTTTTAGGAAAAAATATTGTGCTCACCGGCGGAACAACCGGCATAGGCCGGGAGATGGTTAAGCAACTACATGAGGATAATCAGCTTCTCGTTATGGCGAGTAACCAGTCGCGTCTAGACGCCCTGGCAGCAGAGTACCCCTACATTAAAACGTACTGCGTTGATCTCGGCTCGGTTGCGGAGGTTGATGCGGCCGCAAACGCAGCGAAAAGCGCATTCAGCGAAATCGATGTGTTGATAAACAATGCAGCGATTCAGTTTACGCCAAGATTCACAGACGACGACTTCGATGTGAACAGTATCGAGCGCGAGATAGCCATCAACTTCACGTCTATCTGCCGACTCACCGCTCATCTGTTACCTGCCCTCAAAGCAAGCAAAGAAAGTGCCGTGATCAATGTAAACAGCGGCTTAGCTCTGGCGCCAAAAACTACTTCTGCCGTGTATTGCGCCAGTAAGGCCGCACTCGAAAATTTCTCACGCTCACTGCGATATCAACTGGAAGGTACTTCAGTCGCGGTGCTTCAGGCTTTTTTACCGCTGGTCGAAACACCAATGACGGAAGGCCGAGGCAACGGCAAGATGGCGGCAAGCGATGCGGCCACTGCAGTCCTCTCAGGCCTCGAGAACGGAACCACTGAAAATTACATCGGCAAGTCGAGGTTACTTGCGATGCTCATGAGGATAGTCCCGCCCGTTGCACGCAATATTATGAAGAAAAGCTAATTCAGCTCTGCCGCAAAGCAAGACAAACAAACGAGCGCCACCAGAGATCTTGAACTGCTATTGGCAAACGACCCTGCTTTTACCGCCAACCAGTTGCAGTGGATACCCGTAACTCTCTAAGGTCTAATCAGTTGTGAGCTGATACTGTCTTCAAAATAATGCATGCAATAGAGCAACGCATCAGGCCGTCAGCGGTGGAGTGATCGGAGATGAACAACACAGTGAGCGCACTTTTTGCCGAACCCGTGTTCGAGCAAAAGAGAATGACCCCTGAGATCTACGGCAGTGTGGATTTCGGTCAACTTCCCGAGCGCTACGTCACGGACTTTGATCTTGAATCGATCCGCCCCTCTCGACACCGGAGCTATTGCGAACGTGTCCTTGCAAACCCAGAACTCGTCGAGCGAATCCGCAACTACACTATGATGGGCGACAAGGTGGCTGATGCCTACGCATCCCTCATTCCTGAATATGGATTTAGAGCGCTAGTCGCGATGCTCGAGCAAGCCTGTGACCAAGGTATCGATAGTGTCGAAAACGCACCAGACCAACTCGTCGCGTTCATAAGCGCAATGGAAGCCACACCCGACTGGGTAGACATGGCCTTGGTGGAAGAAGGCGCCAAGCATGAACGCATACCACTTGGGACAATATCGCCTTTTGCGATTCGCGGTGCGTTTATCGCGACCTTCATGAATAAGTACACCGCTTTACCCATGACAATGACAGGGACACTCACAGATCAACAATCTGTCCGACGTGTCTTTGAGACGGCGAGCTTTTTCACTGCGACCGCGATGCCGCGCGCGATGGAGCGCTTTAATCCTGGCTTCAAAGCCGCCGCTAAAGTGCGTCTCATGCACTCGATGGTGCGCTTTAACATCATGCGTACCGGTAAATGGGATGTGTCCACTTATGGCGTTCCCATTCCGCAAGTGGACCAAATGCCTGCCGGGCTTATTGGCATTTTCCTTTTGTCTTACAAGCTTTTGGCGCAAGGCCGCACCGACTTCACACCGGCGGAGCGTGCACGGGTGGAGATGGCGCGCTATCGCTGTTTTCTACTGGGATTACCCGAGGAGCTGTTGGGTGAAACCCCACAAGAAATTGTCGATCTGATGACCGCCAGAGATATGTCGCTACACAAGATTTATGACGATGAAATCTGTGGTGAGTTAGTGCGTGGAACAATGGACGCAGAGCTGTTTACAGATCCCAGCATTACAGGGCGTTTCCACCGCTGGATGGAGCGTGGCTTCTCGAAGTACTTCCTGATTCAAAACTTTTGCGAGGGAAAAGCCTCCCGCGCTGAGGCGATGGGCGTTCATTTCAAGCTAAACGATAAGATCGCAACGGCGTGCGCACTTGCAACGATTGTCAGCACCTCAAGCCTCTACACACTCGGCATGAAAATCCCTGGCATAAAGCAATGGCTCGACCGTCGCCTAACACGCAAGCTAGGAAGCTTACTCGAGACCTATGGCCACGCGGATTTCATTACAGATGCCAGCGAGTACAAGCTAGTAGGTGCCTCGCCGTCGGTCGGCAGTTAGCGGCGTTCAGCGCTTAAGCTCACGGGTTTAATACCGCGCTTTGATTACCGCCCTTCAAATACTGGGGCGCGCTTTTCGATAAATGCTTCAACCGCGTTTTTATGATCATCAGTCCCGCCGCAATGGATATGGTGCGAGGCTTCCAAATCGAGACAGTCATGAACATCGGCCGATGTAAGGGCGCGTGCAAGATTCTCTTTCATGTAACTGTAGGCAACCGTGGGGCCGTTGGCTAATTTCTGCGCTATGTCGGCCGCACTTTCCTGCAACGCTTCAGGCTCAACCACCCAATTGGTGAGACCCAAGTCCTCAGCCTCTTTTGCACTGATTCGATCGGAGAGGAAATACAGTTCGCGCGCTTTCGCCGTCCCCACAAGCTGCGACATAAAGAGCGAACCACCGTAATCCCCCGCAAAGCCCACTTTGGCAAACGCCGTTGTCATAAACGCAGTCGATGACATGATTCTAAGATCACACGCGAGGGCAATCGAGAGACCTGCACCTGCAGCCGGCCCCGGTAAGACCGCCAGGGTGGGCTTAGGCATTTTATACAGTCGACCACTGGTGGCGCGCTGGTTTAAGCGCTGCCTCTGGATGAGCGTATCCAACGTACTTTTTGCGCCGTTGGAATTTGTTTCTGACATGGCTTTCACGTCACCGCCGGCACAAAACGCAGCCCCTGTTCCTGTGATAACCACGCACCGTACCTCCGGATTAATTTCCCCATCGGCAAGCTGACTGCCCAGTGCCTGAAGAAGCTCACTCGATAGCGCATTTCGTGCCTCGGGTCGATTGAACGTCAGAGTGAGAATGCCCCCCGTGAGATCCGCAAGTAAGTGATCTGTTCCCGTATCGATTACCCCTGTCGACATTTTCCCTCCCAACTCCCTAAGGACCGCTCAACAAAAATTAAACTCTACCCCACAGACACTGACAACACGATCGCGTCGACTCAAGCCAAGCTCGTCTGCAACGGCGCAGATAGCACGAAAGTCTAGGGTGTCAAAGTCGATGGCTCTGAGTGCTGGCTCAGGGGATTTCGAATCGAGAACAAAACGAATCTCGGTGTTTCCCAGCGACAAGCACCAGTGTTTGCCGTCTTGCTGCAGCGCTTTACCATAAGCTTTGGCCCAGCAATTTCCTGTCTCCCGCGGACCATCCGAGGCTATCTCCACAGCCTTTATGTCACCCACATGTCGCGCCGCGCGTGCCTCCCAACCATCACCCGCCCACAGCCATGACTCAGGCGGTGTCATTTCGTCGAGAGACGGAATCGCGCCAGGAACGTCTTTCGGGTGCAAATGAATGGCTTTTGCGGCGCCGCGATCATCTGAGAAAACGGTGCGAATGCCCGTGTGCTCGAGCCGTTTTTTCTCACGCTCAAGATCTTCCACCTGCACGATCACCATATAACCGCCATCAGTACCGCGCCGCTCTAAGAAACGACCCGCTGCTGCGCCTGGCTGAGCAGGACTGACCACCTCAAGGAAACTATCGCCAACTGTGTAGAGCCTATTTTGTAGCCCGAAGTAAATGATCTCACGATCGATATAACCCTCAGCACAACCTAAAAGACGACACAGCGTCTCATCAGCCATCATAAGGTCTGAAGAAGCCAGGGCTACTTGTCTTATCCGCATCCACTACCCCTCACCTTTTGCAGGTTACTGCTACCGCGGAATCGCTACACTCTCCACCAAAACTCGCCGCATTCAAATAGTGCGCACATCAGAATAGAGCGCTTCAATTCGCGCGATCGTTATGTCCACCGTCACTCGTCCTTCTCGATCACGGCACCTCGTGACCCAGTGCGGACTCGTAAAGAAAGAACCAATCCTGTCGGTCCAGCTCTACCTTCTCGGCGTCGGACAGCATGGAAATTCTCTCCAGATTATTGGTTCCCATAACCGGCGTAATCTTCGCTGGATGAGCCAATAAAAATGCAGCAGCGACCGCCGCACGATCAACATTAAAGCGCTTAGCAATGGCATCGAGGCGACGCGTCAACTCATTCGATGCGGTCATCAAATCGCCTCCCCCAAGAGGCGACCAAGCCATGACCACATGACCATGTTGTTGATGAAACGCCAGATCACCATTGATAAAAGGGGACGTTTCTTTGAGGCTTAGCTCGATCTGGTTAGTAACCAGTTTGTGCCGCATAGCGGACTGGAGTAACTGCCAATCCCAGGGCCTAAAATTAGAAACCCCCACAGCACGCACTTTTCCGTCATCAATCAATTCATCGAGCGCTGACCCAGTCTCTTGATGGTCCATTAGCGGGTCGGGGCGATGAATCAGTACGACGTCGACAAAGTCGGTTCCTAAGGCTGTAAGCGACTGGTTCACACTCTCGTGAATATGCGCTCTAGTTGTATCGTAGTGCTTTACTCGTGCGCCTGAGTGACGACCCGCGTCAATAACGATGTCGCACTTGGTGATAATTTCCATTTGATGGCGAAGAGAGGGATTAGCCTTCAGCGCAGTCCCCATCACGTCTTCTGCCGTGTAGCCGCCGTAAATGTCTGCTTGATCGAAGGTCGTAATACCCTGGGCAAGCGCCGCCTGAATTTTAGCTTCAACGTGCTTCACTGAAATATCAGCATCATCCGCTAAGCGCCACATTCCATAAACGAGCCGGCTGAATTCCAATCCATCGGCAATCTGAAGACGTTCCATAGTTTCCCCTTCAAGCGTACCCACCAGTCTACGCCTTAATCATCGTAAAGTGTTGCCCGATCGTCCCGTGAGGCACTGACGGCTCTGGCAGCCTTGACACAATCGTCAGGGTTAGCGATAAAGACACTAAGAGATTGGGGTATTTCATGATTGAATTTCTAAACCCAGATGCGGCCGTTGGTGTTGAGCAAACACCCTACGATTTGTCGGTATCCGTCGACGGTAGTGCGCAAACGACAATCGGCTTGTTGGCCAATGGATTCCCTGACTCCGTGGAATTTCTTAACCAAGTTGGCGAGGCCGTAGCCCGTCGCAGACCTGGCATTAATCTCAAAGCCTACAATAAAGGAAATGCGACCATAGCTGCACCTGAGAAGCTGCTTGGGGAAATTGGTGGCGACTGCGTTGGCGTCATCGCGGCCTACGGACACTGAGGCTCCTGCACTACCGGCACCGTGCGTGACGGCATAAACCTCGCAAAACTGGGTATTCCTGCAGTGGCGCTGGTCACCGAGGAATTTTGGTCCCAAGGCAACTTCGTCGCCGAGTCACTCGGCATGTCTGATGTGCCTCGTGTTCAACTCCCCCACCCAGTTGCCGGTACGGGTTCACAAAATATGACAGCAGTTGCCGATTCAGTGGCCGAGCACATTCTGACGGCGCTTGAGGCAACGAGTGACTGATATTCTCTCCGCACACGACGAGGAAGCGGCTCTTGAGGAGCTCCACCGTCTAGGCTGTACGGATGGTTTGCCGGTTGTTATTCCCACAGCAGAACGTGTTTCTCGAATGGTACTGGCCTCGGGGCTCGATGCGGACATGATGCTCGGAACAATGGGTCCCGGACACGGTATTGCTACCGTCGAAAAGGTCGCGATTGCCGCCGTTATGGCGGGATGTAAGCCAGATTACATGCCGGTTGTCGTGGCGGCTGTTAAAGCCGTCATCGAACCCGAGTTCGACCTCACCGAAATGCAAGCTACGACGCACTGCACGGCACCCTTGATTATCGTCAATGGACCTGCGAGACATACCTGCGGACCTATTGCGTCAGGCACGGGCGCCCTCGGTCCCGGACACCGCGCGAACGCGACGATCGGTCGAGCGCTCAGACTCACCATGATCAATATTGGCAAGGCACGACCTGGCAGCTCTGATATGGCGCTCCTTGGTCATCCGGGAAAGTTCACCTTCTGTCTTGCAGAGGATGAGGAAGCCAGTCCTTTCACCCCACTTCACGTCAGCCGCGGCTTTGAGGCAGACGACAGTGTCGTAACTGTATTAGGTGCAGAGGCGCCCCACTCTGTTATCTACGCGGGTAATGGCGACGACCCCAATAGCTACAAATCCTTACTTGAGTTGCTGGCGATGGGACTTGCAAACCCACCGAGTAATAACGGCACACTCACCGGCGGCTGCGCCACGGTCGTTCTGAACCCAGAGCATACAGCTATTTTGCATGGTGCCGGGCTGACACGTGAGGACATCGCGCAAGAGCTGTATGAGCGTAGCTTTGTGGAAGCGAGTATCGTCAAGCGCCTATTCAGTCAGTTCGCTGGGCCAAATCCACAAGATCGCATGGCATTTAAAGGTCCGGAGCAAATTTTAATCCTGCAGGCGGGCGGCTCAGGCGTGTATTCGATGGTCATGCCATCTTGGTGTGTGGGTGCACACACTAACGCAGCCATCAGCGTTAAAGTGGAAGCTGATCTGTTCTGCGAAATCCCGGGTCTAGCAACTGCCTGAGTACCCGTGCCGATTAGAGCCGTCTCGTGTCTCAGCTAGCCAACACTTCGCCGGCTTCCCAGTTACCGTCCAGCACAAACATTTCCGGGTTTAGGCTAAAGCGCTCAGTGTAGGTCAGCAGCTGCACGCGTAACGCGTCGATCGAGTCTTTGTGAATGAGTGTCACGGTGCATCCACCAAATCCAGCGCCTGTCATGCGAGCCCCCAAAACACCCTCAACACCACTTGCAATGTCGACCAGACAGTCGAGCTCCGCACAGCTCACCTCAAAGTCGTCTCGCAATGACAGATGTGATTGGGTCATCAGCGCGCCAAATTGGGCCAAGTCTCCCGCCCCAATGGCCGCTGATGCATCAAGCACGCGCGCAGTCTCTGTAATAACGTGACGGCAACGGCGGTACGCCACCTCAGACAGCTCGCCACCATAGGCCTCGAGTGCCTCAATACTCACATCCCGAAGCGCCTCAACGGTCGGATCCTTTTGTTTAAACGCTAAGACACCGTCCTCGCATTGTGATCGGCGCTCATTGTAGGCAGAGGACGCAAGCTCCCGTTTGACCTCGCTGGAAATAATCACAATGCGGTAGTCACCCAGTGCCACGGGGATGTTTACATGTGACAACGTTCTGCAATCGAGCAACAAAGCATGACCTTTTCGCCCGAGACTACTGGCGAATTGATCCATGATGCCGCACATAACACCGGCATAACGGTGCTCGACGCGCTGGCATAATATTGCAATGTCGATACGACTCATCTCAAACTTGAAAATCGTTTGTAGTGCCACCGCGGTCGCAATCTCAAGTGCCGCTGAAGAACTCAGTCCAGCGCCCAAGTTTAAATTACCGTCGATCACTGCCTCAAACCCTGTCGAGATCAACCCAAGCAATCTCAGCTCTTCCACAACGCCTAAGACATAACACGACCAATGACCGGGTTCGGGCCTCTTAAATTCCCCCAATGAACCTTCAATCAGCTCGCCAAACCGGCTTGAGGCAATTCGAACTCGCTGATCCATTCGCGGACGGATACCTAGGTAGACCCCACGATCGACCGTCATAGGAAGAACGAAGCCGTCGTTAAAGTCGGTGTATTCACCAATGAGATTGACCCGCCCCGGCGCCATAATCACCCTGACGCCGTCCGCTGAACCAAAGGTATCTGAAAAATAAAGCCGAACCGTGTCGAGCATAGAGTCTTCTCAATGTGAGTTAGTACAGGGGCCATAACACCGCATGGATGATCGTCTCCTCAAAACTCCGCGTAAATTACACATGAAAACTGCGATGTATCAAAAACTTCAACGCGTACATTTTGTGCCGATCTTGATGGCCTTGATGTTATCAGCTTGCGGCCTTGTGAGCGTAAAGCCCTACCCAGTCAGTGATCATTCCGATGGATCGCGGTTTTATAACCGAGATGGATCCGACAAGGGTTTAAGCGATATTAGCCGCTTCTTGTGGCAGAGTCTGTGGAATGAGTCGGAGTGGCCAGAAGCTCTTGCCAACCCCCCAGCACCGCCCATCCCCGATCGTGTTAAGCAGGGTATTCACACCACCTACATCAACCATGCAACGGTGCTGATACAGGTCGGCGGCCTGAATATCCTCACGGACCCGATTTGGTCCGAGCGCGCCAGCCCTGTCACCTTTGCCGGTCCGAAACGCATTCGACCGCCTGGGGTTGCGATAACCGATCTGCCAGAGATAGATCTCATACTGATCAGCCATAACCACTACGACCATCTCGACACTGAGACACTGAAACAATTGCGCCAGCAACAAAACAAAGAACCTGTCATCGTATCTGGCCTCGGCAATGCGGCATTACTCCGCTCAATTGGCTATGAACAAGCGATCGAACTCGATTGGAGCGACAGCACGTCTGTCGAGAATGCCACCGTGCATTTTGTTGAGTGCCAACACCGATCGGCTCGAGGTGTCTTCGATCAAATGCGGACGTTGTGGGGATCCTTTGTCGTAGAGACGAGCGAGGGGAATATCTACTTTGCTGGGGATACGGGCTATTCGCCGCACTTCAAGGAACAAGGTGAACGCTTTGGCTCCTTCGCATTAAGCATTATCCCCATTGGCGCTTATGAGCCGCGATGGTTTATGCAGGACATCCACTTAAATCCCAAAGAGGCAGTTCAAGCGCACGTTGACCTTAACAGTAACCAGAGCGTGGGCGTGCATTTTGGCGTCTTCCAATTGACCTGGGAGCCGGTGAATCAACCGCTAGTCGACTTAGATACTGCGTTGCGAGACGCCGAGATTGACGCGGAGAGCTTCTGGGCCTTGGAGCCCGGGCAAGCTCGGACCATCAGCCGCTGAGTGGCGCTGACCACGATTCATCCAGTGACAACAACTTAGCCGTTAGCGCGTTGTGTAATGCACCTGTGACACAGCGCGCAGTCTCGCAGCGCTCTCTTCCGGCGTTAAATCGCGCTGGGGCTCGGCTAACATCTCATAGCCCACCATAAACTTTTTCACGGTCGCTGAGCGAAGCAGAGGCGGGTAGAAATGCATGTGCCAATCCCATTGGGGGTAGTCTGCCCCGTCCGTTGGCGACTGATGCATACCCGCTGAATAGGGGAAGCTGCACTCGAAAAGATTGTCATATCGCGTGGTCAGGTTCTTAATAATATCGGCAAGGGCGTAGCGTTCTTGTGTTGTCATCTCACCAATGTGGCGCACCTGCCGCTTACACATCACAAGCGCCTCGAAAGGCCAATTAGCCCAAAACGGTACGAGAGCGACGAAACTTTGATTTTCGCAAATAATCCGCTCACCGCGTTCCTGCTCGACCCGCCAGTAATCGCCCAATAATGTCCGACCCGTTTTTTCAAGGTGTTCTCGCATTCGCTCAGACTCGAGTCGGACCTCATCCGGGATACTTCGCTGCGCCCAAATTTGACCGTGAGGATGTGGATTACTGCACCCCATAATCTCGCCCTTATTTTCAAATATTTGGACGTGGTTAATGTTCTCTGTGGCGCACAGCTCAAGGTACTGAGAGGTCCAGAGATCCACCACTAAGCGGATATCTTCTACTGGCATCTCTGGCAGAGTCAGATCGTGACGCGGCGAGAAACAGATCACCCGGCAAATGCCCGACTCGCCCTCTGAACGCAACAGTTCATGCTCATCGATGCGGTCCATAGACCGGTCAGGCAGCAGCGCGCTGAAGTCATTCTGAAAAACATGCGGCCCCGTGTAGACAGGGTTTCGTTCGCCACCAGCCCGTTCGTTGCCTGGGCAGAGGTAACAACCAGGGTCGAACGCAGCCCTCAAATCGTTGATCAACGATTCTTGCTTTCCCTGCCAAGGACGCTGCGTGCGGTGTGGCGAGACCAATACCCAACGGCCGGTCAGCGGATTAAATCGGCGGTGAGAGTGCTGGCTGGTATCGAAGGTGCCCAAAAGGTGTTACTCAGCTCAAAAGAAGTTTATTAACGCTTTGCATACGCCCATCTTCGAGGTCTGTCGCGTCATGTCCTCCACAGTTAACCAGCTGTGCCACCACTTCGCTAGGCGTAATGTCCAATAATGTAAACCCGTTGATCTCCTCGGTCGCCGATAGGGCTTTGGTTCGTAACCAACCCGGTTGATTCGCTAAAACACCCCTCGCAAACGACGGCCAAGTAGCGGTAGAGGTGCTGACGGGACCGACCAACAACGAGATCACGGGGCCGCCAGGAAGATCCTCAGCTCCCGATGCGTCAATCGCAATTGCGCCTTGCGCGTGGATATCACCCGAAAACGTAAACCGAGAACCTTGTCGTAAAGAGAGTGCCTTCACCAATCGCTGGTGCTGTGACCACCAGCCTCGCTGCCATAGGTATTTTTTTGCACGCGTCGTGAGCGCACCTTTGGTGGCGCCATCGAAGTTGAGTTCGTTGGTAACCAGACCTTCAAACCCTTTCGGCGCAACAACATCGGGATACCATTCGCGCCATTTACCTGCCGTCCAGCCTATCGGGTGCGACGGCACTAGCGCGAAGTGTTTAGCTGGAGACCTGTTGATGCGACCAAGCACCCACTGTTCGATCGCTTCCGGGAACAGTCGTGCATTGTTTATATCCTGACCCTCACGGTTATCCTCCCTAACATCCAAGCGATCGGTCAAGGACAGCTGGCCTGCGCAATCAAGTAATGGAGCCTCGAATAAGTTTCCATATTTGAACAAGCCAAACGATCTAGCGGCATCAGGTGCCGGCGCGAAAGGCAGCGCCGGATAGTAGAGGTCAGCGACGGCGCGGTGCGCGTCACGGCTGAAAGCGTCGGCTGGAAAGGTGACAAGATCTTTTTCCGCGTCGTCGTTCTCAAAGTAATCGTGATCATCGGAAATAAAAAAAATGGGTGTAGATTGGAATCGTGTGCCGTATAGCTCGGCAATCTGCTCGTCAGCAATGCGCTTGAGCACAGCCTCGTTCGCCGATCCAATTAACGGTAAATCTCGATCAAAGGTCCCGTATTTGACGCGAAGATAAGCGCCAATAACCCAGCGAATCAACGCTGATTTGCGACGCCCCAGAGGTGGTTTACTACCGCCACGAAGGTCCCAATAAATATGATCGCCAATGGCAATAACTGCATCAGGCTTTCGCGACAGCAGGTCATCAAATAGCCTCTGGCGAAAGGCATGCGGCTTGAAGTACTCAAGACCATTAAAGCCGAATGCGTTACCCCCTCCCGCGCAAGTAAATGCCGCCAACCTGAGCGCATCGACATCGGCATCTTCTGCAGGAAAGGTACGAAGGGACCACGCCTCGCCCACCCACGTTTCGCCATCAATGAGCTGCAACATAAATTGGGTATCAGGCACGAGGTCTTCTATAAAAAAGGACCAGTGGTATCCATGAGTGTCGCGTTTCGTACCCGCATAGACCTCGTCGTTAACACGCAGAAAAAACGCGTCCGCAGGCTTAACAATGGAACAGGTTAGTGCGATCGTGGTGTCAGTTACGCTCGGCAAAATATGCCTTATCGTCTGACGAGCCCCGAGGGCGCATCCGACCAAGCTCAGAAGTGGAGCACATGCTGCGGCCCCAGCGAGCAGTGTTCGACGAACTAACTTCACCTACAACAGCACCTTAATGCGAATCACCCTTTCAGCAGCGAGCCCCGTCAAAATGAGTTGCCTGATACCAATATCAGGCTACCGCCTCGATTCTTGCCGGGACAAACTTATGGTGTGGTGTACCCGCAAATTTATCGCAGTCACCTAGGGAGGTCAGCTCATTTGGTGCGACACCCGATCGCGTGCCATCCTCATTATCGAGACCAAAACCATTCGGGATCGCAACATGACCCGGCAACATTCGGTCAGTCACCTCGACTCGGGCCATCGCGGACCCGACCGCAGTCACAATGCGTGCTTGATCACCAGTCTCTAGGCCAATATCAGCCGCATCATCTGGACTGATTCTAAGCGACCCGTCGGGATCCTTCCGGCGCCAGCTAAAATCACGGTAGATGGTATTGGCGGTGTAATCTCGGCGCTCGCCCGCACTGAGTGCAAAGGGGAACTCGGTTGATGCCCTCTCTACAGGCCCTGCTTCGAGAACCGAAAGCTCATCAAGCAGCGAGGGCAATACCAGTTGGATGCCTCCCTCTTGCCCCATTCTTTCCCACGCAGTCGACATGTCGTCTCGCGAGAATACGACACCGGAGTGGCCGGCGATAATGGCATCAAACAGCTTATCGGCCTGCGTGACGGGGTCACCTTCATAGCCGGCACGCGCCAAGCTCGCGCTGTCTCGCATGGCAAAACTGAGCGTTAGTGGCCACATAACCGCGCCCTCTTTTGCCCCCTCGGGTAATACTTCGCCGAGCGTTCGATACAAAATAACCGGCGCGAGTTTGGACACCATGCCATCCTCGGCCATCGCCTGCATAAACCGCTCACGGAACGCCGCTCTACCCTCGTCTCTTAACAAGCCGCGCAGCTCGTCCACCAACTCGGTTGGCATCACGCCTGCCGCCTCAACAAGGCGCGCGTGAATCTCAGCCTCTGATAGCGACTCTCCCAGTGGTTCGAACAGTGGCTTTCGCAAGTGGAAATAATTTTCGGGGAATTCAAAGTTAAAGAACGTTGCCTCCCACTTCTCAAACTGCGTAGAGGCAGGCAGTACGTAATCGGCCTCACGTGCGCTCTCGGTCATCGCGATGTCGATGGCCACCACCAGCTCCATCGAGCGCAGTGCCTCGCGCATGCGATTGCTGTCAGCCAATGAGTGCACGGGATTCGCTGACTCGATGAGCATGGCTCGGTAACGATCGGGATGATCCGTGAGGATCTCATCTGCAATGACATTACAGGGCACCATACCGCTGATAATCGGCGCCTTTGCTACAGGCGTTTTACGAGAGCTCCGACCGCTACCCGCGATATTCTGTAAGTACGCAGGCACATACTGACCGCCTTCCTTGCCAAAGTGCCCACACAGAACCCAAACCAGTTTTTCAAGGTAGCTGATCAGGGTTGAGTGATGGTTCATTTGAACACCCAAATCCTCAAACATGGCCATGCCTTTGGCATTCGCAATGGCATCTACCGCGGCCCTAACTTCCGCCACTGTGAGGCCGGCATGCGAGCAATATTCCGCAATCGAAATGGAGCCAAACGCCTTCCTAATGTCTTCGATGCCTTGGGTGTGCTCATCGACCCAGGCTGCCGCGTAGCGCTCGTCCTGAACCAGCATGGCCACCATCGCCGCGAGCATCCATGCATCGGTTCCCGGCTTCACTCGGAGGTGAATGTCGGCCATTTTTGCCGTCTCCGTCACCACCGGATCGACAACGATCATGGTTTTACTGGGGTCTTTCGCGAAGTCGCGCAGGAATACACGTGCTCTGGGAATGCCGTGGGTATGCCACGGGTTTTTACCTAAGAAAAATGCAACATCGCAGTGGTGGAAGTCGCCTTTGACCATGGATCCAAACATTTGACCGTTAACCCAAAACTCGCCGGTCTTTTCCTGTGCCAGAGCGCTAGAGCGGTACACGCTGCCAAGCACTGAACGGGTGGCACTGGAATAGGCTCCAGGCAAATGGTTACCCTGACCGCCGCCGCCGTAGTAAAAAATCTTATCGCCGCCGTGTGTATCGCGAATCGCGGTGAAGCGCTCCATAATTTCACGGGTCGCTGTGTCCCAATCGATTTCCTCGAACGAGCCGTCAGGCTTACGGCGCAAAGGAGAGGTTATGCGGTCTTTACCGTTTTGGTAATGATTTAAGCCAGACGCCTTTTGGCAAAGGTAGCCCTTCGAAGCCGGGTGATCCTCATCACCGCGGATACGGACAATCTCTCGGTTATTTTCGCCACCTGCCTGAACTTTGATACCGCAATTGAGTTCGCAAAGGATACAGGCACTGGTCATCCATTCATCGTTCGACATGGTCACACTCCACGCGTTCATCGTTTTTAACACAGTGTGTCTTTGTAAGTTTCAGGTCAAGGGGGTTCTGTCGATGCCCCCTTGGAGTTGCTACGAAGTCTCGTTTATTAGTGGTTTTCTTCAATTGGATTAGCCGCCTTGACATACGCGCCTGAGTGGTCAATCGCCCAATTTCCGGTCGATCGCTTGAGTTGCTCTCGCGAGGCAATAACGCGAATAAACGGGTGATTTCGGTCCTTGGTTTCGAAGTAATTAACGTAGTGAACGATCAGTTCTCCCAGCACGGTATCATCAAAAATCAGTGCATCCGAATAACCCGCTTCATAGTCGCCCGGTTGCGCGGTAATGGCTTCTGAATAAAACGACTTAAGGTCCTCCAGTGCCAGTTTCAGCCATGAAGGCTCGGGGAACGGCTGTGTGACGTCATCAGCCCAGGACGTCAAACCTGTAACGATGTTTGGAATAGAAGACTCACATATCCCAACCGTCGTGCGTCCTCGCCGCTTTAAACTAAGCTCGTACCAAGGGGTCAGGGCTCCCACCTCCTGAGAGAGACGTCCGTGCCATGACTCATCATCTTGCTTGCGTTGGAAGCTCACGGGGCAGGCGGGCTGTGGTGTATCGATATCGGGGAGGTCGATTGGATAATCGTCCAGAACCGGACCCTGCTCAGCATCGAGTAACCCCAAGGCACGCTTAATGACCTCGGTCTGGAAAGCTGTGTCAGACGGTTTCCCAAGCGGTCTCCCTAACGGAAAGCTGACCCACAGAATACGCGGCGGCTTCATGGTCTGGGCAATTTCACGAAACAGAGCGATACCCGTCGTCTGAATGCCTTCAGATTCAAGGTAGTAGGAAATACCGCACACAGTCCTCGAGCAGTTGGGGCAGACGGGCAAAATAAAGACTGCATCAACACCGTCAGCCTTAAGTAGCTTTGCGAGATCTCGCACGTTGGCTTCGTAGACGTCGGGCAACATACCGCCGCCCATAAAGCTGTAATTAACGTCCGCGAGACGACCAATGACTCCCTCTGACTCAAGCTCTTTGAATCGATCGATGGGGAACACTACGTTGATGTCTTCCTGAAAACCGCTTCGGTCGTAGTTAACTGAGGCATGTGTCATCAAGATGTCAGACGAGGAAAGGTCTCTCGGTAAGGCTCGGTAGCTGGAATCGGCAAATTCGAAGTTACTGTCCTGGCGAAAATTAAGCCCTGCGGTGGTGATGATCGCCACTTTCTTTTCAGAGAGCGGCTTGTTATTGGCGACCCAGGGCAACTCACCCAACGGAGGCAGTAGCTTGCTCATCAGGTGATTGCGTTCGTACTCGGGTATATCCGCGAGCTTTACCATAGAAATACAGATTCCATATTAAGCGTCCATACCAAGTAGTAGCCGCCGGGTTTTCCGGTGCAGAAAGGGCAATATCATCAGCACGACGCAGCCAAGCGTAATCTGCGCGATCAGCCATAGATCAAACTCGAGCACAGCCCCTCCTAGAACGGCGTAGATGCTGGCTCGAATCGGGGAGGCAAGCATCATAGTCATCACAAATCTCGCGAATGGAAACTGCACAGCGCCCGCTACGATGGTCATGGGGCTCTGTGGCCCGAGCGGGTGCACTGTAATGAGGAAAAGCGCGGGCACTCCGCTGCGCGACAAAATGCGTTGCAACCGCTCATTTTTGTCGCCTAATCGCTTCGTGACCCAATCACTTCCCAGGTAGTAACCCAATCCGTATTGGACAACGCCGGA
Organism: Halieaceae bacterium; assembly: GCA_042090345.1. Lineage (GTDB taxonomy): Bacteria > Pseudomonadota > Gammaproteobacteria > Pseudomonadales > Halieaceae > Luminiphilus. Next base: position 83,094 of record JBELJN010000010.1, read on the forward strand.
CAGCGTCAGCCCTACGCCTCCCCAAATGATGGCTTCGGTCAGCCCAAACGCAACGCCACCGAGCGTGAGTACTACGTGTGTTGAGAGGCCGAGAAACAGCCGAATCACCACGAGAACCACGTAGGCCAGAGGGCCCCACCATCCGATGGAGTCAATCCAATCACGAAAATCATGAACCGAGTCGAGTGTCAGCTCGATACCAAAATAGCCAGCCAATAGACGGCCGACCATCAGTAGCGCTATTAATGCGCCAATAAAGGTAAAGAGTGGCAACCAACCTCTCATGAAAAACCTCGCAAAACGCGCCTCATAAATAGCGATTGCTCAAGCGGTGCGCGCTAATACCTGACAGCGGAGCAATAGCCGCCGCTGTGAAGGATCAATCGACGTTCGCTTGTGCAGACACCGTCGATTATCCCAAATGATCACATCGCCTGGCGTCCAGTTCTGCTCAACAACGAAACCAGCTGGAATCGCATAGGACCACAATTCATCGAGCAGTGCCTCGCTGTCTTCCAGCGGCAACCCGGGAATGTACGCCCACTCCCGGCGCCCGAGATACAAACAGGCGTCCCCGGTTTCACTGTGTTTTCGAACTATCGGATGAACAGCACCCGGTGCCTCTCGAGGATCGTCAAACGCCTCAAAGCCCGGCCGTAAGTTGCCTACGCTATCGTGTGCCGCGTTGTGTTTTATCGACAAGCCGTCGATACGCTGACGTAAGTCATCGGGCAGCGACGCGAGCGCTGCGCGCTGATCGGCAAAATAGGTATCACCCCCATTTTGCGGAATCTCAACACCGAGCAAGACGCTGGCAGGCGGTGGCACCTCAACATAGGTCATATCGGAGTGCCAAGTTGCTTCAGCGTCACCCAGCCCGCCGATAGGTTTCCCGTCGACCTTAATATTCGAGATAGGCGTGACGTAGAGATTGTCCAGCCGCGCCTTTTGCTCTTCGGTCATCCGGCCTGTAGGAATTTGCTCCAGTGGTCCAAAGCGCTGACTGAACGTCTGAAGCGAGTCCTTGTTGAGTGTCTGCTCCTTGAACCGGAGCACACCAAAGGTAAGCCATGCGCGGTGAATCCCTTCAAAAGCGTTATCTGTGAGATTCGCGAGATCGACACCTGTGATATCTGCACCAAAACCGCTGCAATCAGAACCTTGGCAAATAGGAAACACGTTCATCGGTCTTTGGCCCTTCTGTTATTAGCTATGTCGCACTAACGATTACGGTTATACGATGTACGGACATTTGTGGCCATCTCATTTTGGCCAATGGGAAATAATATGGCATACGGTATGTCAAAATAAAAGAGCGCTCACTTAAGAAGGAAGCACCTCACTAATGAACATCGACGGAGCCTGCCATTGCGGCAACATTACCTGGAAAGCGGTTG
>JBELJN010000073.1:0-4237 GCA_042090345.1 Halieaceae bacterium
CGTACCGCCGAAAAGCGCGGCAAAAAAGCCGACAATGATGGCGCCGTAAACGCCGGCGATGGGTCCTGCACCCGACGCCTCTCCAAAGGCGAGAGCCAGCGGTAAGGCCACGACACCCGCGGTTAAGCCGCCGTAAACATCGCCGCGAAGGTTACTGGTATCGAAAAATTTACCACTCATTCACACGTTCTCTTTAAAAGTCAGGGAAGTATCAAAATAGGGGGTGCTAATAGCTAACCCCATCGCTTGCCTAGGTCCTAGCCCTCGGGCATTGCAGAGCTATGGTGCTGAATGATCTTCCAGTCACCATCACGTAATTCGTAGGTGTAGTTAAAGCGCGCGGAGACAGTTGAGCCATCGCCGAACGTGAAGACGTAAACACCTGCGTTAGTCGCCAAAGTTTCGGACAAAACACGTGCGTTTGATTCGGTGATTACACCCTGCGGCTTTTTGGCGAGAAAAGCCACGAAGTAATCTCGAATTTCTGCATGGTTGTGTCTCACCTGGTTGGAAACTGTCGGCAGTAGTACGGCGTCGTCAGCGTACATGTTTGTTACAACATCAGGGTCGCCCGTTGCCAGAGCATCGTTCCAATCACCAAAAAGCGCGATTACATTTTCTTCGTTCACTTCTGTCTCCACAAAATTAAAAGGGGTGTTTTTACCTTAGGTGACGTAACCGCGCAGTCCTTGCACCAAAAAACGCGATTGTCACCGAATGTACGCTTGCACTCTATTGATTGGATGCGATAGTTGTTACTAATATATCGATAACTTTTGATAGTAAAAATCTATCACCTACGAGGACAGGCTACCTATGCAGTCAAAATCAAACTTAAGCCTACGGCAGCTCGAGTACTTTAAGACGATTAGTGACATAGGTAGCTTTCGGGGAGCAGCTGAGCGGCTGGGGGTGACGCAGCCCACACTCACCGCGCAAATCGCTACCTTAGAGGAGTCTTTGGGTGTGAAGCTGTTTGAGAGAACGCGTTCGGGTGCGACACCGACCGTTGCAGCGCGTGAGCTCATGCCTGTATGCCACCGGATTCAAGAAGAAGTACAAAGCTTTGTCGACACAGCCCATGGGTTTACTGGAGGCGTGGCGGGTACCTACCGTATTGGTGTGACACCCACACTGGGACCTTATCTTTTGCCACAAGTATTACCCGACATTCACGAGCGCTTTCAGGCGTTACGATTGTTTGTGAGAGAAGGCGTACCGGCCGATTTAAACCATGACCTGAGAAGTGCGAAACATGACCTTATCCTGTCTACGCAGCCTATCGCCGAAGCTGGACTTGAAATAAGCCCTCTATTTCGAGAGCCACTCAAGTTGGTCATTCCTCTGGATCATCGCCTAGCGAACAAAAAAGTAATTAACCGAGTAGATTTGGTGGGCGAGGAAGTGCTGACGCTGGATGAACACCACCTGTATCACCGTCAGGTGACTGAGCTATGCCAGACGCTCGGTGCTACGACGCGACGTGACTTTGAAGGCACGTCACTCGACACGCTGCGTCAAATGGTCGTTATGGGGATGGGTATCACTTTTTTACCATCACTTTATGTGGCCTCAGAAATTCGTGAAACAGACCCGCTGCGCGTAACTGATGTCTCTGGCGTCAACATGTACCGGGATCATGCGCTGGCCTGGCGCACCCGCTCCCCGGCGCGCCCTTTATTCCGTAGGCTTGCGCAAACGATTCGTGAGCTGCTCCCCAATACTGGTGCGACAGAGCTTCGGGTCCTCTATTAACTCAGAGTGTCCTAGGCGCTCTCTGTTTAAGTAAGTAAAACAGGAGGTAGCTGAGCGGAGATAACGGCGAGCGTGTAAGTAAAAAATAAATCATCCCTACCTCCTGTCTAATTAACGCAGGGCCGGCTTAGCACCCTTGCGCGCGACAGCCATGCATAGCTAGTATCGACCGATACCTTCAATGAAGAGAGTCCTATGCAGTATCAATCGGAAACACCGTTTATCAATGTGGATCTCGATGCGAATTGTTTGTCGATCGAGTTCAATCGACCCGATGCGCTCAATGCGTTGAGGCCGGAGATGCTGTCCGAGGCAACGCGGTTAGTGACACAGGCTAATGAAGACGATCTCGTTAAAGTCATTGTTTTGCGAGGTGCCGGTAGGGCTTTTTCGGCGGGCGTCGATCTGAAGGTTTTGCAAGGTGTTAAGCCGCAGGGCGGTATCATTGGCAACGTATTCGATAAGCCGGCTGAGGAACTTGCCGCCGCCATTCGCGATGCCGGTGTACCGGTTATCGCGCGTGCTGTTGGAGCCTGTTTTACGGGTGCTTTGGAAGTTGCCTTACATTGCGACTTTGTCTACACCACCCACACCACGAAGTTTGGCGATACGCACACCAAATTTGGTCTTCGCCCTACCTGGGGAATGTCGCAAACGCTTTCGCGAGCAGTCGGCCAGAGGCGTGCCCGAGAGATTTCCTTTACCGCGAGTATCTTCACCGGCGCTCAAGCGCTCGAGTGGGGGGTTGCTAATGCAAGCTTTGAGACAGCAGAGGCCCTAGACGAGGCCTTGGCTGCGACCTGCGCGCAAATTGCGGGTAACAGTGCAGAGGCCGTTGCGGCGATGAAAGATCTCTATAGACTCGCCGAAACAGAGCAAGGTATTCGCCCGTCCTTGGCTGGGGAAACCGCTTCAAATTACGACATTTCTGACACTGACGAGCGACTCTCGGCGTTCTAGTCAAGTTTGTGTCTAACCCCTCAGGGGGGGGCGTTTTTACACCCCTATTGCACCAGAAAAAAAAGACGGGTACCGTCGCGTTTTTCTCGGTTGAGACACGCCATGAATGCGGCAAAAAACCTATTAGAGTCGCTGTATTTCGAAGTCATTCCGATGAAGGGCTTCGAAGAAAAGTTGGGTGTGCTCAAGGCCGGAGATCGCGTCGGTATTACCTGTTCGCCAAAGCAGGGTTTACAGGTCACGCTTGATACGGTTGCCAAGCTCTCTGATCGCGAATTTTCGCTGACGCCGCACCTTGCTGCGCGTCAGGTCATGAACAAGCAGCATCTAAAAGACATTGTTTTACAACTGACTGACAGCGGAATTACGTCGATCTTTGTGCCCGGTGGCGATCTCGATGAACCCATGGGTGAGTACGATAGTTCGGCGGCTGTCCTTCGCGACCTGGCTGAGATGGACCATCCCTTCACGCGAATTGGTGTGGCCTCTTACCCAGAGGGTCATCCTGTCATTTCAGACGATCTCTTGTTCGAGGCGCTGGCGGCCAAGCAAGGTATTGCAACGCACATGGTGACTCAGATGTGCTTTGACATGCCTGTGCTCATAAAGTGGCTTTCCGACATGCGAGATCGAGGCATCACAACGCCTGTATGGATTGGTCTTCCCGGTGTGATGGACCGCATGCGTTTGTTTAAAACGTCGCTGCGCATTGGTGTCGGGCAGTCGGCTAAATACGCTAAAAAGCAAAAGGGTCTCATTGGCATGTTCCTGCGAAGCCCTACCTATAAGCCCGACTCGCTTTTCAACGAATTACAACCTGCGCTGGCTGATGAGCGCATGGCTATCGAAGGTTTGTACATGTTCACCTTCAACCAAATTGACAACACTGTTCAGTGGTCTCAAGAACAACTCAGACGCTTGGGCTAACCCGCCCACCGGAGACTTTTCCAATGACAGACAGCACCCCTCTCGCGATAGGAATCGGGCCCCGCGTGCGCCGGTCGCCTTTTTTTGACTCGACTATTGACGCCGGTGTCCGGTCGTTCACGATTTATAACCACATGTATTTACCGGTTCATTTTGGGGACCCGCTGGCGGAATACTGGGCCATGGTTAATGGCGTTATTTTGGCGGATCACGCGGTGCAGCGGCAGATAGAAATTAAGGGGCCGGACGCGCTGGCACTGACGCAGCTTTTGACGCCCAGAGACATCTCGACCTGCCCCGTAGGCCGAGGTCGCTATGTCGTCTTTTGTAATGATCAGGGTGGCATAATCAACGACGCTGTTTTGTTTAGAATGGCAGAGGACTGTTTTTGGTTATCGCCCGGTGATGGCGACGTCATTTTGTGGGCGACAGGTCTCGCATTGGGCAAAGGCTACGACGTCGAAGTGAGCGAGCCCGATGTGTCACCGTTGCAACTTCAGGGCCCCGCCTCACCACATGTTGCAAAGAAGCTCTTTGGTGAGATTGCGCTCACGCTTGGTTACTACCAATGCGTTGAGCTTGAGCTCAACGATAT
>JBELJN010000029.1:0-23560 GCA_042090345.1 Halieaceae bacterium
GGAAAGTGTGTATACGGCAACGTATCGAGGGTTCGAATCCCTCCTTCTCCGCCAATACAGCTAAAGGGACTCAACGAGTCCCTTTTTTATTGTTTTGGAGAGGGGGTTTGGTGAGAACCGCTTGACTCGACCCACTGCGATTCGAGGATCATTTGCCTTTGAGCGATATTGTTGGCGTCCGTCCCGGGGTGAAAGCCGCTTTGGGGGTCATTAAGGGTTATCTGTTCTTCTGCGCCCATCCCTTAAGTCGGAGCTGAAAGCTACCCCGTCCACTTATTTGGGTTGAATAGATCAAGATCCTCAGTTCCTGCGAAGGCCAGTCGCTCTTGCTGCGCAAGGTATTCGACGCCTAGGTACCGACGCAGTGCCTTATGAACATGTTTTGGATACATGAGGATGCCGCTGTCAGGATCCTCCTTGAGCGTGGACGGGTTTACTTTGAGTGCGTTGTGGAGCCCATCGGTGACACCAACCACGCGGTTGCCCCAATCTGGCGACTCTTCCATAACGATGTAGCTTCCAATGGGCCAATGATCTTTCCCATTTTCAGCGTTGTAAAAATTAGTTCGCCCAAAATCAGATCCCACCACTAAGGTAATACGATCCGAGATGCCTAACTCACCGGCGAAGTTCCAGAAATAGTCAATGGCGTCCGCAACGTGGTTATAAAGTGCCTCGTGCTGTAAATCATGTTCGTTATGTGTGTCGAAGCCGTGGCACATTAAGTCACAAGAGACCCCCACACCCGCCTTGAATGTCAGCAGAGAGAGCTGGATTTGACGCATAAGGTCGCTCTCAAAATTCACATAGGGCAGTACCACATTGGGCTGAAAAGCGTCACTTGCAGGGATAATGCTTTTTAGACGGTCCAGGGCGTCCCTGTTAGTTCGCGCGCTTAGGTAGGCGGTCGCGTTAGCTCGCTGTCGTGGTGTGAGCGAATTTTTTGCGAGCTTTCTCTCTAGTGCTTCTTTTTGATAGCGCTGTACTCGTGAAATATCTGAGGCCCGTCGCAATGTTCTACTGCTGTCCCAGGGGACCACCCCTGGATCGAGAAGATCAACCAGTGCGTTGTGGTCGTTGAGTCGACTAAATCGAATCAGGTCAGCCGTTGCAGAGAACCCCCCATTGTTAACGTAAGCGAGCGGGAGATCAGGCGCCTTCGCCGCTGCGAACAGTGCAGTCAAGGTTGGTAAGCCTGCGGCATTTCGTCCTGACCAGTTGTGAAGAACCCCTGTTGTATGGGAGTTAGTTTGTGCATCAACACCATTAATGACTAACATTTTTTGGTGATGGTTTTCAAAAAGTCGCTGATTACTGGCTATCGGCGCGTATTGAATACGACCCGCCGTTTGAACGTCAGATTCGTTCGCCCACTTGTTTATATCGGGCTCTCCCGGCGTATTCACTTTGGGGTCGCACAGTTGTGTCACATCCCATCCACCATCCATTTGCATGACCACCAAGAACCGGCCCTGGTACTCCTCAGGTGCTGCCCAGACCCGATTCGAGAGCGATGAAAACGCAGCTAGCGTCGCAGAGGCGGCCATTGATTTCAGGAAAATACGTCGTTTCATCGGCCTAACCTATTCATGCAAATAGTCGAAGTGAGTGAGGTAGTAGTGCATGACTGAAGTCCAGGCGTAGATCATTTGCTGTGGGTCGAGCCCCAGACCTGACTCCCAGTCCGATTGATTTATATCTCTCGGAAATAGACACTCCTCCGCCGGACTGCTCCAGGCACGGCTGTTGTCAGTGTGCGTCTTGCGCTCTTGCCAGGTTTCGAGGAGTAACTGATAGACAGCCTCCACTTCGGGGTCTGATCGCGAGACGGTCTCTCCTAGCATGAGCTGATGGAAGTGCTGTATCTGTGCCTTGATGGCCTCACTGCCTACAGTTTGATCTGCGGCGTTTGTGGCTCCAACCGTTGCAGTCATATTGGCGGCGATACCGTCACCATAGTCGCTGCCCCAGGCGATGATTCTAAAACGATAGTCGCCAGCGGTGGCCACATTCACGTGGAATGAGACGTAGCCCGTTCCCCATAGATTCCAAGCGACAGGTGTCCATAAACCATCTTGATCGACAGATTCTACGCCGCCCATTGCCGTGCCATCACCATAGATCGTTTGAGAGAATCCGGTGGTGTTTTGGAAGTCTTCGCCTTCAATCACTGTAACCAGCTGGTTATTTCTGTGGATTTCGACAGCGTCGACATACAAGTTTCGGTCATTTCCAGTGCCTTCGTCATAGGCGTCGTTGTTGAAACGAATACGGAACTCCTTGGTTCCTGTGGAGAGGGGGAGATCGATTTCATACGCACCTCTATCCGGATAGGCGCCAGTGGTGACGTCAACGCTTAGTGCTTTCTCGCTTAATGGGGTGGTTGATGCCTCTACCATGGTGAAGAGGCGTCGATCGCTCAGCTTTTCGTTGTCGTGAAAGTCCAAAGCGGTCACCCCACAGGCAAGTGAGAGGGCCTGGCGTTCTGCAACATTGGCCATGAGAGGGGTTAGCTGGCGGCCTCTTTCTTTGATGCCAATTGAATCAATGCCACCGTAATACAGGCGGAATCGATCGTGAAGTGCCGTATAGAAGCCCTTCACATTACCGAGCCAATCGTCCTCCCATTTGTCCCATTTGTAGCCAAGTATGGCCTGGTTTTTGGCGTCTAATTCTTCGGGCGTGAGTAAACGATCAACCCCAAGGTCTGCGAGCTCGACCGATCGATCGGATGCTTCGGGCGTCGCGGCTTTTGCTCTGAACCAGGGCGATAGAATCATATCCGTCAGCAACTCGCGTGCATTAAGACTATTGCTTCGAAATCGACTTGCAAGTGTTGATATCTGTAGCTCCTGAGCACGGAAAGCATTACGTCGCGCTTGGTAGTCGGCATCAGTTTCTACCTCGGGTGCTATGAGGGCTTCGGCACCCATTAAGGCGGGCCACCAAAACTTTACCGCCGCGATAGCGAATCTCGAGTTATTAACCATTTGCTCAGCGAGCCAGCTCAAGCTGTCGGCCACTCGGTCACTAGGCTGTACCGCATTGTCTATCCCAGGAGGCTTCATATCCCGGAACCAGGTGTCGCCCTCGCGGTACAATGTCGGCTCTGCAATATCAAACCATTCTGGGTATTTGTAGGTGTCGGGTAGTGAATCTAAACCACCCCATTTATCGCGATAGAAGCCTTCATTCCCATAATTTTGGTAGGCCCCTGCCACGGGATCCAAGCGATCATGACAAACCGTACACGCGGGGTTCTTCAGGGTGGGATTGTCCGTGTCAGCAAGGGCTACAGGGTCGGTTGTTCTCGGCGCAGAGGTTTCAATGTCGATCCCTAAAAAATGATAGAACGTCCAACGCGCTCTCGCGCGATTGCGATTCGTTTCGGTGGTGGGGTATCGATGTAGCCATGTTAAATCGTTGAGAACACCGGCATGGGGGTAATCTATGAATCCGCTGTGTTCGAGTACGCGGGTGCCAAAACCCGGCACGCTCTCGCTGAAATATTGGTCGTCGTAAGCGACAGACCCCCGATTTTGCCCCGGAGCGAAGATTTTAGGGTCGTCAAATGAACCTACCTCAACATCGCTCCTAAAGACTTGTGAGGTAAACCAATTCACCATGGTGTAGTCAGCGGTTAACACTTCACTGTACGGTCGATCATTCTCAATCACATGGGCAATCAGCTCGAGTGGCGCCCGCGCTATGCCAGTTCGATAGCCCCAAATCGCACCTTCTAACTCCCACAGCGTTTCACCCATGGGGTAGCGATCACCTGCTATGCCATTTAAGTCAGAGACCTCGGAGAAAGAGCCATTGACGAAGGCGTCAGTGTGAAGTCGGTCGTTGGCGCCGCGAATGAGAAAATCGTGAAATCCCTCACCCTGCATAAGGCCCAGGACGGCCGACCGAAGACCTTCTTCACCTGACCCGGCGAGTGTCAGTTCCGATTCAAGGGGTAGCCTTCCCGCAAGAATAAGAGCGGCGCGGCGCAATGTCTCTTTTGCATCGGTGAGCAGAACCTCCTTAAAAAATAGGTCTTCGGAAGTACCCCCAGTGCCGTCTCCCTCGGCTACCAAGAGCGACACAAGCTCAGCTAGCGCTTCGTATCCGTCACTCCCAACCGAGAGCTGCACACCACCCCCGTGACTGAGCCCTCCGGTCACTTTTGTGAGAAGTGTTTCACCGCCATCGTTGCGTAGTTGCAAATAGCTGCGAATCGCTTCTAAGTTTTCATCCTCGGCGCCAGCGGAAAAAATGAGATCGCTGGATGACGCAAAACCATTCGTGACATGACAGCCAAGGCAAATCGCCTCCACGACTTGGGTTTGCACATGGGAGGCGTAGTATTCCGCTGCGGCGTTAGGATTCGGCACGGATGGCTCTTCTGAGCTCCCCGAGTCCCGCAGCAGCATGTAAATAATCGCGATTTGCTCGCGGGTAAGCTGCGTAGCCGATGCCTCTGCTTTTGGGGTGCTTGTGCCGACAAATAAAACCGATAGCAGCGTGAGGGCGCTTAGCGCTTGTGATGCAATGCCAGCGCTCCAGGAGATTACTGTTCTCGCCGATTGCGTAATCTTCATTCACTGTCCAACACGAATGCATTTGGGTTCAACGAGGAAGATACCGCAGGTGCAACAAAGCGCAAAATTTCTGAGCGCGCGCCTTAATGCATTTGTCTGATTGTCACGATTAAAGTACGCCCCGCGACTTCTGTGGCCTTCTAGCGCAGGTAGGCGATTTCGACCCTCTGTGCTCAGGTCTTTGCCTCGTATGACCGATCTGATAGGGCAATGTGTGGCGAAAAACAGCGATGCGGCTCGCCCAGGGAGTGCCAGTCGCTGTGAAGGAGTGCTAACCTCACGAATTCAAAATAAGTAGGAGCACACTCATGATTCGGGCGCTTTATTTGACGTTTGTTGCAGCCTTAGTAATGCCTCTCTCAGTACTCGCTGACAACGACAGTTCAATGGACTTCAGTGGTTTAAAGTGGCGCAACATTGGCCCCGCTTTTATGTCTGGCAGGATTTCAGATATTGACTGGGATCCTAAGGACTCCAGTGTTTGGTACGTAGCGGTGGGTTCAGGCGGCGTTTGGAAGACCAAAAACGCTGGGGTGTCGTGGTCGCCCATTTTTGATGCTGAGAGTTCCTATTCCATTGGTAACGTGACGGTGGATCCGTCTAATCCCAATACGGTGTGGGTGGGCACCGGTGAAGATGTTGGAGGCCGTCACGTAGGCTTTGGTGATGGCATCTATCGCTCCGATGACGGCGGCTCAACATGGACCAATATGGGCTTAACTGAGTCGCAACATATCTCGACCATTCTCGTGCATCCACAGAACTCAGATATTGTCTGGGCGGCAGTGCAAGGTCCACTGTGGACGCCCGGCGGCGAGAGAGGGCTTTATAAGACGGATGATGGCGGGCAGTCATGGCGCAACGTCTTAAGCGCAGGCGAGTGGACGGGCGTTACCGACGTGGTCATTGACCCCGCCAACCCAGATGTTTTGTACGCTGCCACTTGGCAGCATCACCGGACGGTCGCAGCCTATATGGGCGGTGGTCCCGAGAGCGGCATTCATAAGTCAACCGACGGTGGAGAGACGTGGCAGCGTCTTAAAACAGGACTCCCCACAGGAAATATGGGAAAGATTGGCCTTACGATCTCGCCACAAGATTCTGATGTAGTCTATGCCGCTATCGAGCTTAATCGCCGGGAAGGCGGTGTTTGGCGCTCAGATGACCGGGGTGCTAGCTGGTCCAAAGGTGCGGACGCGGTGGGGGGCGGAACGGGTCCTCACTACTATCAAGAGATTTTTGCTAGTCCGCATCACTTCGATTGGTTGTATCTCGTGGGTCCGACCGTTCAGAAATCAACGGACGGCGGCAAGACGTTCTCGTACATGGAGCACCCCAATCAGCACGGTGATATGCATGCGATTGTATTTGACCCGGCCGATCCCGATTACATCATGATGGGTACTGATGGGGGGGTTTATGAAAGCTTCGATCTCGGCGCGACGTGGCGTTACATGGAGAATTTACCCATAACGCAATATTACAAACTGGCGTTAGATGACGCGGAGCCTTTTTACAATATTTACGGCGGTACCCAGGACAACAACACCCAGGGTGGGCCCTCGCGAACGGACAACGTAAGCGGCATTCGTACGGCGGACTGGTTCGTTCTATTAGGTGGGGACGGACACCAGCCAGCCACAGAGCCGGGCAACCCCGATATCGTCTATGCGCAATCGCAGCAGGGAAATCTGACGCGCATCGATCGACAAACAGGTGAGTCGGTTTACATCCAGCCACAGGCAGCGCCGGGTGAGCCTGCTGAGCGCTACAACTGGGACGCACCCATCCTCGTCAGTCCCCACAAAGCGACGCGTCTTTACTTTGCGTCTCAACGGGTTTGGAAGTCTGAGGATCGCGGGGACAGTTGGACGGCGATTTCCGGAGACTTAACCCGTAATGAAGAACGATTTGCAATGCCCATTATGGGCGATACGCAGAGCTGGGACTCACCTTGGGACATGTATGCCATGTCTAACTACAACTCCATTACCTCGTTGGCAGAGTCGCCACTTGTTGCTGGATTACTGTATGCGGGTACTGACGATGGGCAGGTCCATATTTCTCAGGACGACGGCGCAAGCTGGCGAAGTATCAAGGTCGGTGCAATGCCCGGCGTTCCCGATACAGCCTTTGTTAACGATATAAGGGCCGATCTGCACGATGCGGACACGGTGTATTTGGCGTTAGACAACCACAAGTACGGTGATTTCAAGCCCTACCTTTTGGTCAGTAAAAATCGTGGTCGTAGCTGGAAGATGATTACAGATGGCATCCCAGACAAACATTTAGTCTGGAGGCTTGTGCAAGATCATGAACGCGCGTCACTCATGTTTGCGGCTACTGAATTTGGGGTGTACCTCACTCTTAACGCGGGGGATTCGTGGCATAAGTTATCGGGGGGGATGCCCACCATTTCCGTACGCGATATTCAAATACAGCGACGCGAGAATGATCTCGTTGCCGCAAGCTTTGGTCGCGGATTCTTTGTATTGGATGACTACACAGCACTGAGGTCAATGGACGAAGATACCTTTGCCGACATGGCAGTGCTTTTTGAGCCGCGCACAGCGCACTGGTATTTCCAAAAACGACCATTGGGTTACAGACCAAAGGGTTCGCAGGGTGATTCGCTTTATGTGGCTGAGAATCCCCCCTTTGGTGCTGTTTTCACTTATTACCTCGCCGATAGCTTTAAGACGCAAAAACAAAGTCGCCAAGCTGCGGAAAAGGAGGCAAAGAAAGCAGGTAAGTCAGTGACGTTTCCGGGTTGGGATGCGGTTACCGATGAGACACGTGAGGCAAAGCCTAAGGTTGAGTTGGTGGTCTCTGATGAGCAGGGCACTGTGTTGCGGCGTGTCGCGGCGAGTAATAGCAAGGGCATAAACCGCGTTGCATGGGATTTACGACGGTCCTACCTTGGCCCCGTGCAGACCGGCAAGAATTGGCGCGGCGATTCACCGACTGGCTTTATGGTTGTACCGGGTACTTACAAAGCTGAGTTGGTGGTAACCCAAGGCGGCCAGCAGCGAAGCCTTGCCGAGCCCGTAAGTTTCAATGTCGAGCAATTGCGAGAAGGATCACTTCAGGGTGCCTCACTTGCGCAAATGGAGGCGTTCAATAACGAGCTCAGCGTGTTGTTCGGTCAGTCTCAGGCGGCTCGATACGCGATGAAGGCCGCGCGAAAAGAGCTCGCTGACCTTGGGACGATGGTCTCACGTATGCGGGCACCTGTTCCCGATGTACATGCCAAGCTTACCGCGATGACGACGGCGCTCCATGAAATCGAGGAGACGGTATTTGGAAACAGCGTGCAGGATGACATTGGCGGCTACGCACCCACGAGCGTTTCAACTTGGCTCGGTCACGCGCTCAGGGGTGTGTCTAATTCGAGTTACGGGCCTACGCCAAGCCATCGGCAGAGCGTGGCGTATGCGCGAGAAGCGTTTGCACCTGCTAAAGAGCGTCTGAATGCGCTGGTTGAAAGAGAAATTCCTGCACTCAGGGCGACACTGCGCCAAGCGGGGGCCCCTTGGACAATTGGGGAGTCGATAGCGCCCTAAATCGGGCGGCTCAGGGGCGCCAATCGATGTTGATATTGATTGCGCGCCCCATTTCAAAAGGCGCATTATCCGATGCGCTTATGCGGTAGTTGCGGTTAAGACTGTTGGTGATAGCGGCTTGCGCACGCCATTGCTGAGAAATATTCCATGTGGCGGATACCCCCAGAATGACGGCACTGGAGATCGGTGCTTCTCCGGGCCCTGTGTTTCGTCTTGAAAAACGGTATCTCAGGTCCATTCCTAGTGAATAATCTGAAAGTTGCCGAGTCACGGCGTAACGCAGTGTAGGAGGAGGCAAATCAGCAATGAATTCACCCAATGCTGATTCGCCCTCATACCATTGCCATGAGAGGGTTTGGTCGCTTTTATCACCGCGCCGCGTTATCTGTCCGTCGACACCACGAATATTGCCGCTACTGAGGTTTCGGTAAGATTCAAGGCCTGGCGACACCGCGACGCGTTCTATGTAGTTATCGACTTGATTGGCAGAAGCCGTCATCTCAAACGTTGTGACACTTCCCTCGTAAACGAGCGTGACCTGCGCACCGACTGTTTCTTCGCTTCGAAGTTCTTCATTGCCTGTTAAGCGCCCGCGTGGGGTTTCACCCTCAAAGTAGAGCTCACTCAGCGTTGGTAGACGGTAACCGGAGCCTAGTTCAGCCCTCAGCGCTAAGTCAGGTGTGAGTTGAAAGTCGGCTTTTACCTGAAAGTTTAAATCTGAGCGGGCTCTGGATGATGATGCGACTTTGGCCTCGGCCTGATCGGCTCTGAGACCTGCTTGAAGCGAGAGTCCATCCAGATACCATGTCCGCTCCCAAAATAGTCCAGCGCTCCACTCTCCGCCCCCTGCAACGACCGTAGATGATGTCGTACTCTCTCCTGGGCGCTCACTTTGCTCTACGATATTGACATTGTAACGACGAGTAGCGTCAAGTCCGTAACGCTCTGAATAATGGCTTGTGCGTCTTGAGTGGGACACTAAGCCACCGACTGTTGTGCTCGAATACAAACTTGTGTCTTGGCGTTCATTTGTGCGTTGAGTGCGTGAGGACCAGTCTTGATGGTGCCCGTAGGCTTGGAAAAACCATTGATTGGGTGTCGTTATGCGAACGTTGACTAGCCTGTGATCGTCATGGGGATAGTCAGTGACGCGGCTGGTGGGAAATAAGGCTGTGCTTTTCCCTATATCGCGACCATTACTGATTAACGCTTCGGTTGTGACTGTGGCCTGTCCAAGATCACCCTCGTCACTTGCGTAAACCATTGATTGTTCATAACCGGTATTCAACTTTGTATCGTTGCCCGACTTGAACGAATTGGCCGACCGAAAACTACCCGCCAATGCCGTAGTCTCGCTGACAGGCGTTTTGAGGAGGATATCGTGCGCATTACCCATCGACGACACACCGACACGAAGCGATGTTTCGTTGGGTCGCGCGAGCGAAACATTCATCACACCGCCCATTGCACCAGAGCCATATAAGCTCGAGGCGGGGCCCATATTGACCCGGATAGTATCGATAAGACCCGGCGCCAAAAATGAAAGGGAATTACCAGCTCTGCGATCAGTAAGAATTGGCACGCCGGATATTTCAGTGCGAATTCGCCAGCGACTAAAACCGCGCAGGCTGTAGCTTTGAAAAAGACCACCCTGACCGTTCATTGATACCCCTGGAATAGCCTCGGCAAGTGAAGCTGGGGTGAGGGATGAAGTAATTTGTTCGTCCTCAGAGATACTTCGGACTTCAGTGCCAGTAAGCAAAGAGCTGAGACGCGGGTCGGCCTTGCCACTGACGAGGACTTCCTCCAGAACGCCTGTATTTGCATGCGTACTCGCTGAAAAAGCGCCTGAGCTCAGCACGACACCGAGCGCTAAGAATATGGGGTGCATTCGTTGGGTATTCTGTGCGGTCAGCATTTCCGATAAAGAGCCACCACGGGCTTTGTACACGGGCAGTGCTATCGAGCTTGTTTCTGCTGTCCGATTAAATGGTGGCTTTGTGGCGATCATCATGGGTAGCGGTAGTGATTAGACGCTGTAAATAAGAGGCGCGCATCTTACCCTTTTTTAATCTCTCATGACCGCGTTTCGTCAATCGCTAGATCATTGACGCCGTACATCGCGTTTATTGCACGATCACCTTTGAAAGGACGTACTTGCCGGTCGATTGGACGCCCGCTTCTCCCATGGGTCGACCCAAGGCCATGGGTACATTTCCAACATAGAGATCGTAGGTGCCCGGCTTTATAGGTACGAAGCTCATCGAAGCGGATCCAATTTCATCGCACTCAATCGCATTAAAGCTCAGCCCTTGAAGGTGGATTTCAATATCGCCCACAGCTACAAGCCTTAAATGGGCGTTGTTTAAAAGCTCGGGCATCTCTATGCGCCATCCGCTCAAATCGCCCCGCACATCAGGGCAGTCGAATGTAAGCCGGTAGTAACGTCCAGAATTAAGCTTAAGCGCGGAGGGTGTCACAATAGGCTCGCCCTGCTCAGATGTTGTGATCGTCATTTTCATGGGCTGGGGAGGGTACTGGGCAAGATTGCCCAAGCTCTGTGCCGCCACCTGTGCCGTCGAAAATGAGCTAAGTAGAGCAGAGATTAGGCTGACAAGAAGCGATAGTTTCAAAGCTGATGATTGATTGAACATAGAAAAGCTGCCTCAAGCGTTGTGTTGTTGGTGCAACAAGATCGTCGTCATAAAGTGACATTCAGTGTTGATGACGACGCGCCTGCGTTGTGTTCAGTCCGGCTCTGGATCATTCGCCAGAGCGTCGCTCGCTTTGTCGTCTCTCTCCCTTACGCCGGTCCGGAGACTCTCTGGGTGTCTCACGTCGATCGCCCTTACGTCGTTCCTCCTGGCGTCGGTCCTCTCCTTTACGTCGTTCTTCCACGGTGACCCCCGTCTTGTGTGGCTGAAATTGTCAGTTTCTATCTTTCCTACGTTGTCGACATTACCAGAAAAATGTCCGCGCGCTACGTTACCGTTTAATAGCTGTGACCCATACCTCACAGGTTGACGGGGTTTAATCCAGTGAGGTCATTGCCATTGATGAACACAGGAACCACACTGCCTTATGGAGAACATCAGGGAAGACCTTCTATGAATAGCTACAAAACTATTGACGTTGATGTGCGCGGATCAGTCCATTGGTTAACACTTAATCGCCCTGATAGCCTCAATGCAATAAATACGCAGATGGCAACTGAGCTTCGCGATTATTTCGGTAATCTATTTCAGGATCGGAGCTGCCGCGTTGTCGTCATGCGAGGGGCCGGGCGCGCGTTTTGTGCGGGCCTCGACATAAAAGATCATGAAGGTCTGAGAGACGCTCCCTTTGGCGGCGGGTTTGGCTTCCAAGGGCATCTTGCGGACGTCTACATTCGGATGAGACGCTGCCATCAGCCCATTGTGTCTTGCATACAAGGTGCGGCGAGCGGCGGCGGCTTCGCATTTGCATTGGCTACCGATATCAAAATAGCCGGGGAGAGCCTCAAAATGAATTCGGCCTTCATCAAATTAGGACTTTCCTCATGTGACATGGGGGTAAGCTACTTTTTGCCGCGCTTAGTCGGCGTAAGTGTTGCGTCAGAGATGATGATGACGGGGCGTTTTGTGACGGCACAGCGAGCGCTCGCCACGGGCTTGGTAAGTGAGGTGGTTGCGGATGAGGACCTTGAGGAAACGGCTCAGGGCTATGTGGATGATCTCTTGGCAGCCTCTCCCATGGGGCTTCGAATGACCAAGGAAGGACTCAACATGGCGATCGACGCGGCCAGTCTTGAAGCGGCCATGGCGATTGAAAATCGCAACCAAATAATGTGCTCGGGTACTGAGGACTTCAAAGAGGGTATGCAAGCGTTTATTGAGAAGCGAAAGCCCGTCTACAGGGATTTATGACGCTATTTTTATATGCGCTGGTAAATCAAGCACTGGTTATTTGCGGGCATGCCATGGTCGTTGACCAAGCTGAGTTTAGCCGCTGCCGCAAGTTCTGTTACCCACTCATAGCTTCTGACCCCGCTGTTAGGGTCTCGACTTTTTAGCCAAAAATCGAAGTCTTGATTGGATTGTGTAGTGAACTTGCCATCATACGTAAAGGGGCCATACAGGATCATGTATCCGTTTTGCGAGAGTGCACTACCAGCCCAGTGAATAAGATTTTCACCCAGAGATTCGCTGACAATATGCATTACGTTTGCGGCATAGACGCAATCCACCTCGTTTTTTTCTAATGGCGACAGGTTCGCAAGATTGAATTCCCAGGGTAGGGAGAGGTTAGGCGTCCCGTAGGTCTCTATATTTTTAGTCAAGAGAGGTAAAACGCTCGCGCAATCGCTGGGCTGCCAACGGATGGTGGGTAAAGAAGCCGCCATGTAAATAGCGTGTTGTCCCGAACCACTTCCAATTTCAAATACGCGATCAGCGTCTCTGAGGTAGTTTAAGAGCACTGAAAGAATGGGCGATTTGTTCTTGTCTGCCGCGGGTGAATAACCTTGCATCTATGTCCTACTTAAAAATAGTTGGATTAGCTATGAGTATGAGGAAACTTGTTTGCAACTCGGGTGCTCGTTCGTTTTGCGTTCTCGGAATCGAATTTTTTGTGACGTTAAGCAATCATTATGATCACTTATCTTTCGGGCCTGCTCGGTTTTCATGGGACAGACGAGCAAAGCATCAAGCAGGTTAGTTGATCAATCTTATGTCTGCGTTGTACTCACGGCCGAGGGGTATTTCCTTGGCCAAACCGGTCGTTGTAATACCAATACTAAATTTGCTCCGGCTGGAAGCAACGCTTGCCCGAATTATGGCGTTTTCAGGTCTAACGCTGAGTTCAGAGCGCGTAATGAGCTCTGTGATTCCCTGTGAGCCATTAGCGTGGTGTCGAGACGGGCCATCAGGAATGCGGTAGTTGAGTGGTGTGTCATCTTCAATAAAAAACGGCTGCATCAAGTCGACTGCGCCGGCCAATCGCCACGAAACATGAATGCCGTCGGGACGATGTCGTTTGAACGCAGTAACGGGGGTTAGGGCGCCCAGTGCCTCGGGGGGAGTACTTGCAAATGCCTCCAGTGAGACTACCCGTAAACAGATATCGGTGAAGCCTTGCGATCCGCTGAACCAACTCAACAGCCGGGTATTCAGATTCCGGTTTTTTGGGCTCAGCACCTTCAATAGGCCCAACTGTCCTAGAAGTCTCAAAAGGAGGCGCTTTTTATGAGACTGCAATGCGATTAATTCGATGTATGTCTCATTAGCAAAAGCGATCAGCGCGTTGTGTGTAGGACCATTCACCCCACCGGGCGTGACGGTAAACCCGTGTTGTGAAAACGTGTCCACGGCATCCTCAAGATCATCCACGAACAAAACCACATGATCGAGCAACATAAATTGCGTCCTAGGGCTTCTTCTTAGCAGAGCGCAACGATAGCGCTATCGCAGTCTTATGTCTTCCTTGGGGCAACGCGGGCGTCTCAGTTGAGGTAGACTGCGCGGGAAGATCATCCCTCCACTTCAGTCTGATTACGGGGCCTATTCTTTTATGAAACACCCCTACGACGCGTTAACTCCGGATTGTGTCATTGACTGTATTGAAAGTACGGGGCTGATTAGCGACTTACGGCTTCTGGCTTTAAACAGCTACGAGAACCGGGTTTACCAAGTGGGAATCGAGAATCAAGCGCCCGTCATTGCTAAGTTTTACCGCGAGGGGCGCTGGAGCGATGATCAGATTCTTGAAGAGCACGCCTTTTCTCAGGAATTGGTCGATCACGAGATTTCGTTTGTAGCGCCGCTTAAAATCAACGACCAAACGCTTCATCATGCTTATGGTCAACGCTTTAGTGTCTTCGAGCGCAGAGGTGGGCATCCGCCTGAACTAGATAACCTTGACCACTTGTACAGGTTGGGCCAAACGCTTGGCCGCATACACCGGATTGGCGCTGCAAGCGACTTTAAATATCGACGTGATATCAGTGCTGAGCGCATGGCCACCGCTTCACGACACTTTGTCCAGGATGCCTTTGTGCCTCTGGAGCTCAGGACCGCCTATACCACGTTAGCTGCCGATTGCGATTCACTGGCGAGCGAGATATTGGCCAGTATGGGAGAGGGCGATAAGCAACGTATTCACGGTGACTGCCACACCGGGAATATTCTCTGGCGAGATGACACGGCTCATTTTGTCGACCTCGACGACTGCGTGATGGGGCCGGCCATTCAGGATGTGTGGATGTTTCTCAGCGGCGAGCGACATCAGCAAGAACGGCAACTTAGTGAGTTCGTTGAGGGTTATGAAGAGTTCCACGACTTTGACACACGTCAGTTGGGTTGGATCGAGGCTCTGAGGACGCTGAGAATCATGCATCATGCGAGATGGTTGGCTGAGCGCTGGACCGACCCTGCATTCCCCAAAGCCTTCCCTTGGTTTGGGCAGGGCAGATTTTGGTCTGATCACATACTGGAGTTGCGTGAGCAATTGGGGGCTATGAATGATGAGCCCCTGCGTCTTCTGTAGGTTTGTGCCTGACTCTAGACCCAGACTCTAGACCCAGACTAGGCGTCTCAAGCGCTAAGAGCTCGGAGCCAAAGGGCGTTAAAAAAGGGCGTTAAAGAGGGAGGGCAGGTCGTCGGTATGCACCGAAGATTATGCCAATCAGCTCAGTGAGAGGGCGCTTAGAACACGCATCGCTTCGGGTTGGCGAACCGCCGGTCCAAACTTGAGCGAGTTCACAGTTATCCCCTCTCTTGCTTGTGTACGAAATTTCACCCCTTAGTCTAGGGGTGTCTTTCTTACATCTGAGAGAATTGCTATGGATGTAGCCACCTTGTTGTTTTTTAGCGGCATGGCGCTCACTTTGTTTCTCGTTTGGCTCTGTGTTTGGGCGCGTGGCACTAATTGAGGTGATTTCATCGAACTGGCTGTCTGCCGATCTCGGTTTTCAGCGTGTGCTCTTCCGTCAAATACGGCACACTTAAGCCGGTCATATCCAAGCGCACGCGAGTTTTATGTTTTACATAACGACTGACTTTTTTGTGGTTTTGGTTTTCTTGGCCCTTGCGGTCTGGATTGCGGTCGGTGTGTTTTCTTCGCGACTCGAGTCAGAAGTGGTGTGCCCAAACTGTGATACGCAGGGGCTTCCTGAGATGACACGGCGCGGCCTGAAGGATGTCGCTGTGTGCCAGAACTGTGGCTTTGCGCTAGGTGGCGTGCCCGTTGCACTTAATGGCAGTTACGGTGAGTCGGCAGACGATGTGTCCCCCGACACCTAGCGAAAACGTTCTAGACAGTACCGGACCTATGTCGTCACGAAACTCAAACTGCATTGCCCGGTGTTAAACGCAGCGCGTTTGGTCTCTCGGGGGGGTGAATTACTTAGGTTTTTCTAAACCACATACGCCGAATGATGGGCATTTTCAGTACCCACTGCATCCACATGATTGCCGCTACATGCAACGATGCCAGGGTTAGCAATGCGTTAGCGAGAAGTTCATGAACTTCTGCCGGCCAATCTTCGCCCCAGAAGGCGTCCAGGTCGTGCATCCAGCCAGTAATTCCCAATCCAGCGACGAGGGTCATTACCAGAACGAGTTGATAGCCGCCCGCTGCGGTGTGGGTATCAGGCAACTCATGTGCCGTGGCCAACCCGGTGAGCTCTCGCCAGAGGGTGCGCGGGCCTCTAAGAAAGGATGTAAACCGCGCACTCGTGGGTCCAAACACCCCCCAAAGAATACGACAGAGGATCAGTGCACAGAGCCCGTAACCAAGCCACTCGTGAGGTTGATCACCGTCCTCGAGGAAGAAATAGTTGGCCACAATCCCTGTGGCCAGAGACCAGTGAAACACTTTTATGAAGTGGTCCCAAGACATTGTTTAAGTTACTTTTTCTTAACAATGTCACCTGTTTTCGCATCGAAATATACTTCGATTTTCTGCTCTTTACTGTTCTCATCGGTTTCCCAACCGTAGATCTCGTAACACTCATCGTCGACTTTAAATTTTGCGATTGAAAAGCCGTACTCATTAACAATGCGCTTTTGAAGATCGAGTACGCTCATCCACTCACTCTTAGGGTGTTCAGTGCAGTCAGCACCTGCAAATACAACGGATGGGAGTGCTGAAAGCGCTGCGACGAATACTGTTTTAACTTTGAAGTTCATAATGCGGGTCCTTATCTGGATTTGAGAATCATTCTCATTATGCTATTGCGGCGGGCCACCGTCTACCCCCATTTTTAGATCGGCAATGCGGTCGTGTACTTCAATTCTTCCATGCTGAGCAAAGCGGTCACGTTGAAAACCTTTACGTCCGCAATGAGGCCTTGATAAAACTGATCGTAGGCGCGCGGGCTGGAGACTCGAACCTTCAGTAGATAGTCAATTTCGCCTGCAAGTCGGTGCGCCTCAACCACCTCATTGCGCGCTCTAAGTGCATCGAGAAATTGAGACTGCCAGGTCGAATCGTGCTCGCTTGTTTTTACCAGAACAAAAAAACAGGTATCTAAACCTACGGCTTGCGGGCTAACGATGGCCACTTGGTGGGATATGACACCTGACTCTCTGAGGCGTTTTATTCGATTCCAAATAGGTGTTTTAGAGGCACCAATACGTATTGCAATGTCGTCTAAAGAGAGGGTGGCGTCCTCCTGTAGGAGCTTGAGGATGGCCTTGTCGGTTGAGTCCATGGTGACGTATTCCTTAAATGACGCAAATCAAGGATTATTTTCCGATATTATCATCCATACTAGAATTTTTTCCTTATTTTTTGGTTATAAGGACATACCAAAGGAGTTTGGTCCTAACATCGCGCCTCAAATTTAATGTGGCAATCGTATGGATTTCTTACCGATTTTCGTGGCAACAAAAGATCGTAAGGTCGTTGTTGTTGGCGACGGGCAGATGGCTGACGCTAAATGCCGCGGCGTGTTGAAGACGGCCGCAAGCGTAACCGTTTACACAGACAGTCCCAGTGATGAGGCGCTCGCGTGGGCCGAGCAGGGTCATATCGCGTTGCGTTGTGGTCTGCCAATTGCGAGTGACTTTGAGTCTGTGACGCTGTTTTACGCGGCCCATGAGAGTGACGCGGTTAATGATGAGCTCGCGTTATTGGCACGAGACGCGGGGGCCATTGTGAATGTTTTGGATCGTACCGACGCATGTGACTTTATTACACCGGCAATAGTTGATCGTGATCCTGTCGTTGTCGCAATCGGCACTGAGGGCTCTGCTCCTGTCCTGGCTCGGCAGATAAAGGCCGATGTGGAAGCCATGCTTCCAGCTGACCTAGGGCGTTTAGCGAGGCTTGCTAATTCTTTTCGCGCGAAGGTCCGCGCGCTGCCGGAAGGGTTGGCACGTCGTAATTTTTGGAAGGACTTCTTTTCCCCCACACGTCTTAGTGGCGGTACAAGTGATAAGACCCTAAGACTGGACTTGGAAACGCTCTTAGCTCGACACATGGGTGCGGAGCACGAGACGGGAGCCGTGGCCTTTGTCGGCGCGGGGCCGGGTGACCCTGATCTGCTGACGCTCAAGGCGCGACGATTACTTCACGAAGCTGAGGTCGTTATCCACGACCGGTTGGTCAGTCGCGGAGTTCTCGAGCTGGCGAGACGGGAAGCGAAGTTCATCGATGTGGGTAAAAAGGGCTTTGGCGAACAGGTGACGCAAGCGGTCATTAATGGACACTTGGTTCGAGAGTCTCAGGCCGGTTCCAAAGTCGTCCGCTTGAAAGGTGGCGATCCTTCGGTTTTCGGACGTTTAGACGAGGAGCTGTCGGCGCTCGCAGATGCAGGTATCGCCTGTAGCGTTGTTCCGGGCATCACCTCCGCGGCGGCGGGTGCCGCAAGTCTCAAGCAGTCGCTCACGCGACGAGACCGCAACTCAAGTATTACTCTGATGACTGCGCATGACGCTAAAGGCTATGCGGAGCACGATTGGCGACAGTTAGTCCGCTCCGGGCAGGCCCTGGCGATTTACATGGGCCGAAAGTCTGCCAGCTTCTTACAAGCCCGACTACTGATGGCGGGCGCGGACAACGATCTCGTCATTACCTGTTTGGAAAATATCTCTCGCCCTGAGGAGCGAAGATTTACATCGACACTTACCCAGTTCGCCCAGCGTCTAGATGACGACAACTGGAACGGTCCTCTTATTATTTTTGTAGGTATTGGCAAGGAGCAGGTATCTCACGCTGCCAATGCAACCTCACTAAAGGAGCTTTCACGTGTCTCGTATTAAGGCCCCTGTGGTCATTACAGCAAACGATTTGTTGTCAGGTGAGGTTGTTTACCTCGATGCATCACACCGCTGGTCGATCGAACTGAGCGCAGCCAAAGTGTTTGAGTTGTTGGATGAGGCCACGATTGAGCTTGATGCGATGGCGAAAGAAGCCGATGTTGTCAGCGCGTACTTAGCCGAAGTGACGGTGGGCGCGTCGATTTTTCCGCGACATTACAGGGAGGCGTTTCGACAGAGAGGGCCGAGCAACTATTTTCATGGAAAGCAAACGGTCAATGGTGCAGAGGTTGCGGCCTGATGTATACCTATCAGGAGTTTGATCGTGCGTTCGTGCGCGACCGGGTAGGGCAGTACCGAGATCAGGTAAGACGCCGGCTGGACGGGGCACTAACTGAAGATGAGTTTAAACCTCTAAGGCTCATGAACGGTGTTTATCTGCAGCTTCATGCCTATATGTTGCGAGTTGCCATCCCTTACGGGACGCTTTCAAGTCAGCAGATGCGCCAATTGGCGTACATTGCAGATAAATGGGATAAGGGTTACGGCCACTTTACGACCCGTCAAAATATCCAATTCAATTGGCCGCGTTTGATCGATACGCCCGACATTCTCGACGCGCTCGCGGACGTCGATATGCATGCGATTCAGACCAGCGGAAATACAATTCGCAACGTCACGACAGATCAGTTTGCAGGGGCGGCGATTGACGAGATTGCTGATCCTCGGCCTTATGCAGAGCTCATTCGGCAGTGGTCTACAGACCATCCTGAGTTTCAGTTTTTACCGCGTAAATTTAAAATTGCCATTACAGGCGCTCTCGAGGATCGTGCCGTTGTTCGCGCTCACGATATCGGTTTGCAGCTTGTTGAATACGAGGGGCGTATTGCGTTTAAGGTGTTTGTTGGCGGTGGACTAGGTCGGACACCGGTTATTGGTCAGGAGCTCACTGACCGGCTGCCAGCCGAGGACCTATTGCCTTACTTAGAAGCAGTTCTGTCTGTTTACAACCTCGCTGGACGCCGAGATAACAAGTACAAAGCGCGGATAAAGATTACGGTTGGTGCGATGGGGATCGACGCTTTTCGTGCCAAGGTTGACGAGGCATTCCAGCGGCTTCGGGCGGAGTTTAGTGGTCAAGATCTCGCTGTGCTCGGCGACATTCAAAAGGGTTTTATGCCCCCGGAATATGCTGAGAAGTCGCAAGACCGCTATTTCGACGCGCTCGATGGTGACAGCTGTTTTCGGGAGTGGGTCGAACGGAACGTTTTTGCCCATAAACACTCCAGTTACGCGAGCGTTACCATTAGTTTGAAAGGGCACGGTGACACCCCGGGCGATGCCACGTCAGCGCAGATGCGTGCAATCGCCGATGTCGCAGAGAGCTTGGCACATGACGAGCTGAGAATTAGTCACGAGCAAAATATCGTCTTACCTCATGTCGCGCAGGCCGACTTGCCGGCGGTCTATCAGGCCCTTAAGTCAATAGGACTTGCGACGGCGAATATTGGTCTTGTCTCCGACATCATTGCGTGTCCCGGCATGGACTATTGTGCGTTGGCTACGGCTCGGTCTATCCCGATAGCGCAGGATATTGCCGTCCGGTACGAAAGCCGAGAACAAGAGATCGGCCCCATGCAGATTAAGATTTCCGGTTGTATCAATGCGTGTGGACACCATCATGTCGGCCATATAGGCATTCTTGGGCTCGATAAGGCGGGCGTTGAGAACTATCAGATCACGCTTGGTGGGAGTGCGGGAAATGATGCTTCGATTGGAGAGAAGATGGGGCGGGGCTTTAATGTCGATGAACTAATGCCAGCGCTAGATAGACTGATTGACGCCTATCTGATGCATCGATTGAGTACCGAAGAAACCTTTGCTCAGGCGATTAAAAGACTGGGGACGCGACCGTTTCAGGAGGCACTCTATGTCATCGATCAAGCCGCCTAGTCAAGTAGAACTGACGCGACTCAAATCTATCGCAGAGAGACTCTCAATGGCATGGAGCACTATGTCTGTAAGCGAAATGCTCTCAGAGATAGTGTCTGAAAATCGTTTCGTGAGGAATCCGGCGGTGGTCTCGAGCTTTGGCGCTGATAGTGCGGTGCTTTTGCATATGATCAGCCAGATTCAGCCTGAGGCGCAGGTCGTATTTCTCGATACGGGCTTTCACTTTAAAGAAACCATTCGTTATCGAAATCATTTGATTAGTACTTTCGGGCTGAAAAATGTTCGCACCGCATCCGTCGACCCGCTCGCCATAAAACGAAGGGATCCGACGCGCCGTCTTCACCTAAGCCAGCCTGATCAGTGTTGTCAGCTTCGGAAAGTGTCAGTGCTTGATCGGCACCTACGGATGAACGATGCGTGGGTCACCGGTCAACGCAGAGCGCAGTCTGCCACGCGCTCAGCGGTTGCTTTGGTTGAGGTTGATGAGGCTCGAGGAAAGTTAAAATTTAACCCATTAGCGAATTTTGGCGGCAGCGAGATTGCTTCCTATAAGATCGCGCACCAATTACCTGAGCATCCTCTGGTAGCAAAGGGATACCCGTCGATTGGTTGTGAGCCTTGTACAACGGCAGTGCAAGTAGGAGAGGACTCGCGATCAGGGCGCTGGCGGGGGAAAGAGAAATTGGAGTGCGGTTTACATAATCGCTCTAACATCATTGCGAGCTCGGAGCATGTGGCATGAGTATTGTTATAAACAAGCAAGGGCGTTTCGATAACAGTGAAGCTCTGGATTTTATCGATATTGATTCGGCTATTGATGTGAGCCAACTCGACGACCTACTCGATGCCTCGGGTGTGCGAATTATTTTTGAAAGCTGCGGCGACGGACGCTTTCTAACGTTGGGCCGTCAACTCAGACTGCGGGGCTACGCCGGCCACATTCGGGTAGTGGGAAGTTTGTTGCCCGATCAGTTCCCTATGGCTTTAAAGCTCGGGATCGATTCAGCCGAGATTACGGAGGCTCATGGGGCCCGCTGTACTGAAGATCAGTGGATTGCGCAGGCGGCGCGAACGCAAGGGAATTATCAAACTCGCTTAGCGGGTTAAAACCCCTAAATGTCTGATGACAAAGTAGGCGAAGTCTGTATACTTCGCGCTTCTTCGGGGCGCTTGCCCCTAAATGGCTCGGTGGCAGAGTGGTGATGCAGCGGATTGCAAATCCGTCTACGCCGGTTCGATTCCGACCCGAGCCTCCATTTAAGTTAAATATAATGCAATAAAATCAACGGTTTATATTGAATTATTTATCTCAACTACCTAAAGCACTCAGCCATATTCGTATGCAAGAGCATCGGTTGAAAAAGGTACAGTCCCACTCAATACCGAGTGGGCGGTGGTGCCTCGAAATTTCCTTTTGATTTAGGCGTGTTGAGATGTGAGCGTTGCTCCATCAAACAAGACCCCCGCGGGGGGTTATCGCATTTATCCGATAGTAGTAGTTACCTGCCAGATACATTAGAAGCCAATGTGGAAAAAGAGAAAGTCAGTGGTTCAGTCACCAAGATCCACAGCACGCACATAAAGTCCAAATGTTCCCAAGTCACCTTTGTCACTAAGTTCTAACTTTAATTTTTCATGTGTTGAACCCCTACCTTTCCCAGCGTAGTTTAATTTTGACCGTTCGTTAATCGCGGTTTTCTAACTACAAAATAGGGGACAACAAATGAGAGTAGGTATTTTATCTTCGCTAGTTGGTGGCTTTATATCGATAGCATCCGCGACTGCTGTCGCTCAAGATATGGTGGAAATGCGATCAGAGTTTTTTTACTGCTCTCTCAATGAGGGCAAGACCATGGCTGATGTCAAAGCACAGAGCAAGGCATATGGCGAGTTCTCAAAGAGAGAGGGGACTCAGTACACACAAGCGATTATGACTCCAATGCACGCTGGAGAGGCGGATTACGATTATATCACTTGGGGAACATGGCCAAACGGTAAAGCCATGTATGACGAGTGGGGCTCGTTTGCCAAAAACTATGAAAATGCCGCAGAGGTGGTCACGGGTGGCGCCGCTGGAACATGCCGCAACACGATCTCCACATTTTTTAATCTAGTTGCGCGTATTCCAATGGAAGCAGATCTTCGTGATGCAAAACGCCCAACCCAATTCTCTAGATGCACCCTCAATGAGGATGTGACGCTTGAACAAGTTGCGGCGCAAGAAAGAGAAAATGTGGCAAAAATGAAGGATGCAGGTTTTAAGGGATTAGGTATTGCTTACCACGTACCGTATATGGGCTTCACGGGTGCAGAAGATTATGATTTTGTTATGAACTACTACTGGTACTCCTTCGATGCCCGGGCTCATGCGGCACAAAACTATGGTGCTTTCGTAGCTGAGAATCCGGACGTTCAAGAATCCATGGATGCGCTGGTATCTTGTGAGGGCACTAGATCATTCGTTTTTGAAACAATGTTCAATAACCTGCCGGCAACCGAGAGCTGATTTAAGGGAGAAGTCATTATGAAAAAGTTTTTATTTGCAGTAAGCGTGGTGTTTTGCATGAGCCAAGCACTGGCCGACGATCATGCCCAAAACCTGTCATTTGAGCCGCGTCAGGATAGCGCACCAATGACGATTACATCCATCAATCTTACCAAGGGCGGTGGTGTGATTACTGCTACGGGAAACATGGGAAAGTATGGTCGGGTTTACACCACCTATACGCTCACCGCTGATGCTGATGGGATCCAAGGCACTGTGCTTGGAGAAGGCCGAGGCGCGTTGAATGATGGAACACTTGCATCAGGTTCTGGCACCGGAGCTTACTATCGAGACGGTACGCGTTTCACAATGCACATCTTTTTTAAAATCAATGACGGCACACAAAACCTAGATAAAATTGTGTTCGATGCCGCCACCGGAGAGCTAACTCATGATGCATATATCGTGAAGTGAGCATATTGACATAGTCTTGGCGCCCCCCCCTAGGGGGGGGCTATCGCATTGATCCGCTCGCGGTTACACACATCCGATGGTGACTATCGAGTACCGCGACGCGCGCTGGCTATTTATGAACTCCGGGATGGAGAGTACGAAAACCAAGTGGTTGCGTTCTTGCGCTCCAACGATTGATCGGCGTTTATTTTCGCCACCACTTACTTCTCTTCATTATTATTCTTCGCTGAATGCTGTCTTTTTCTACCTCAAGCCGAGCCG
>JBELJN010000074.1:0-4205 GCA_042090345.1 Halieaceae bacterium
CCCTCCTCTGACAAGGGAGGGCAACGTTGCCCGTTTTAATTTCGACATAAAGTTTACGTTCATAACGCTGCAACCTAGCGTCTTTAGCGCGCAGCTTTAGCGCGCAGCAAATTGCTGCTTAAGCTCACTCGGTTTTTATTGCGCAGGTGCCAGGCTCGGGTCTATCCTCGCCAAAAATCAAATCGATGACTCAGATCAAAGGTCCAGACAGCGGGGAAAAAATAGTGCGAATTGAGCGTCTCACACCAGCTCTTGGTGCCGAATTAGATATCGACTTAGGGCATATCAATGCCGAGGGTGCACAGGCCGTCTATGACGCATTGATGGCGCACCAAGTGGTGTTTTTTCGCGATCAACAGATAACACCTGAGCAGCACATTGCACTTGGTGCGCACTTTGGTGAGATCGATATCCCGCACCCTGTGTACCAAAATCACGAACGCATCCCCGCCATTACGGTCTTGGAAAACGATGAACATCGACCCCCTGACACCAATGACTGGCACAAGGACCTCACGTTCCGCGAGGCCCCGCCCTTCATGTCGATTCTTTATGCAAAATCAGTTCCCGAAACAGGGGGGGACACTCTCTGGGCGAATATGGCGCTTGCTTATGACAACTTGGCGCCCGCTATACGCGCGATGCTAGACCCACTTGAAGCCGTGCATGATATTGGCTGCTTCCGAAATGACTATTTAGGTCCTGATAAAAATGTGGAGGCTATGAACGAAGGAGTCAGAAGTAACGGCGCATGGGTTCATCCCGTCATTGGAACTCACCCTGTCACCGGCGCAAAGTACATCAACGTGAACCGCTCCTTTACACAGCACATCGTTGGCATGCTCAGAGCTGAGAGCGACCGCTTACTTGAGTACATCTACCAACACATTGACCAACCGGAACATCAAGTTCGATTTCGGTGGCGCGACAATTCCGTTGCAATGTGGGACAACCGAGTGACCCAACACTACGCGCTGGCAGATTACCTTCCCGGTTATCGTTGCATGAACCGCGTAACGGTTAACTCTGACAACCGCGCCGGCTGAATACTCGCTTCTAACTAGTTTTTTGCTCGCATCAAGTCGGCCTTCGCCAGGCTGTCTCTAAAACGTCGCTATGGCGTGGCAGGCAAATACCCCGAGAAACCTGCACAGAGCGCGCCTGCTCAGATACCTAAGTGAGGACTCGCTTGGTGCTAGGTAACGTCAGGTCTTTTGGGGCGTCCTGATGAAGCGCTTGTAATGAAGGGGGGTGCCTTCGCACCCCCAACCACATCGCAAAGCTTATCGCTGCTCGAGCGTAAACGCGTTAGCTGCCGCTGTGACTGTCGTGCCGTCACTAAAGGTTACTGTTCGCGCACTGTCGCCATAGTTGTAGACCACGTAGTTCGTGGTGCTGCCCGTTTTGAAAGCCATTGACGCAGGATAGTCTGCCGTAAGCTCTCCGGTGCCCGTTTGAAGCTCGCCGAGGGCCCTCATCGTATAAAGCCAGTGATAGGTATGCGCTGGCGCTTCACCGTACTCCGGCTCATAGCTGGCAGTCGCCTCGTAGTCAGCAATAGCGCTGTCGGCGTCAGTCATTGCCCAAAGATTCCACCAAAGATCGGTCCACTGCCCAGCCGGCAACCCAGAAGGCTTATCGTTTGACGACTCTTCCAGACCCAAGGCCACGTAGTCGTCGAGGTAGTCAGCGTAGAGACCCACGTGCATGATTAATGGATTAGAAGGTAATCCCTGAATGCCCAAAATATGCGCAAAAGCGGGACTAAACCATGTAGAAAACGCACTGCCCTCACCCCAAATAATCGAGGTCGTAATTCGAGGGTAATCCGGTGGGAAGTTACGCTTCTCAGGGTCGCCACCACGCCACCCATCGATGTCGTTCCAGTACTCCCAGTAGCTGGCTGAGGTCGAAGCGTGTAGATACATGCCACGCTCGGCAATGTCGTCGTTTCCAGTCACTAGGCCATAAAGCACCATTGCGCCGTAGGCATTTGCCGCCTCGGACGTGGACTCGTTGTTGTTACCCCTTGCGAAATTCACCTCACCCGATGCCCAAGAGAAACCATTAGCTGGGTCAAAATTACGCAGGTAGGGAAACAGCGCGTCATCACGCCCGGCCGCATAATCTCGAATGAGCATCTCGAACATGGAGCCGTATTGCTCTGCGCTACAGAAGGCTTTGTCAACGCGACAAACCTCTGCAGCGGCGCGAATGAAGTAGCCGTAGTGGA
Source organism: Halieaceae bacterium (assembly GCA_042090345.1). Taxonomy (GTDB): domain Bacteria; phylum Pseudomonadota; class Gammaproteobacteria; order Pseudomonadales; family Halieaceae; genus Luminiphilus. The sequence continues at coordinate 2,234 of JBELJN010000074.1, forward strand.
AATGATGGTCCTGCAACAACGTGTGTGCATAGAACGACTCTTCCATACCTAACAGCGTGTTCCAGTCGTCGTCATAAACAAAGTAGTTACCATCGTCGAGCGTGCCATTACGCTCGGCACTCATCCAGTCAGCGAGTTCTTCCTTTAGCCAATCGCGTAAAGCGGTTGCCTCTGAAGTCATTTCAAGCTGGTCTGCAAGCGCCAATACCTCCGCCACGCGACCGACCTCTTTACCGTTCCAGTAGGTGTCAACGCGGGCATTCCACGCACCCGACCCAAGCGCGACAAACTCACTTACTAAGCTGCGCAGCGTGTCATTGTCCAGCGACCCGTCAATGACCGGGAGCGATGGGAGAACGCCAACAGTTGGCAGGTCGTAGTCAAACCCACTCGCGGGAGCAAACTTGATGACGCCTCTCGCACTGCGTGTGGAAATGGCATACGTCAGACCTGAGGCACGTTTCCAGTGAAGTGGCATAAGCCCTGCCATCGTCTGCACAGCCTCACCGCTTGTGTCCAGATAGCGATGGCTCACCGTAACGCTGTTGTCCGCACGATCGACGGCGTAATCAATCACTACATCGCGCACCACATTTCGGGCATACGCCTCGAGACTCTGGCGCGTTGCCGCTGAGTCATCGGGTGCCCAAGCCAAGGTAAATGAATTATTGGGCGAGTCGATCGTTACAACGGCGGTCTCGGTATTACTAAAACTCGTGCCCGCGTCCCCAACCACAAGGAAATTATTTCGACCCCCTGCGATGGCGGTCCATACGCCGAGGCTGTTGCCACCCTCATGCCAAATACCTCGTTGACCCGATGTCGCATTCGGCCAAGTCTTGATCTGCGGTGAGCCCGAGTACACCTCGAAGAAGATATACGGCGAGCCGTAGACAAACGTTGCTTCCATGACCAAGGTGCTGCCGTCATACCAGCCAGCTGTGACCGCGCCCTCAGAGTAGTCGAGGAGCTTCGCATCCATATTGCTGTGCGCTGAGTTACCAATGGCGGCACCGTCGAAAACTTCAGCGAACGGGTCTGGAATGTTGTAACCGAAGCCCCCTTGGCCGCCTGAGAGACCTGTTGGAATACTCATAAATCTCAGGCCACGCTCTGAAATACGCGCAATGAAGGGGTCGGGAGTGATGTAACCCGCACCATTAGCGTCACCCGTACGCATTTCGCCAATGAACGACAAGGAGCCCCACCAGCGGTGCGTCATCGTGTGCATTTGCGCCGCATCGCCTCCCAGCTGAGGCAGACGCTTGACGGGGTTGGCGTTGGCAACGTTGTTGCACGAGCCTAGGTTAGTAAATGGAACAACACCTGCGTTATAAAGCCATGCGCCGTAATCTTCCACGCACTGGTAGCTCGCAGGATTTATCGTATCTGAATAACTACCCAGACCCATTTCGGTGAGCTTAAAGGGCACCGTTACGGGCGCCGGCGTTGAGTCAGCATCGGCATCAAAGCCAGTAAACCGAACGTTATCGATTTGAAACACGGTATCCTGGAATTTCGTCGCCCAAATGACGAGTCCTGTATTCACCTTTGATAAATCCAGTCCACTCGAATTTAAGCCTGCCATTGCGACGCTGACTGATTCCCAGCCACCGACACCCTTTTCACCTAGGAGCTTATCGCCTGAAGTGCAGGGGTAGGTGCAATCGATTTTCATCGTAATGTTTGCATCACCCGAAACAACTTTGATATCAAATTCGATAGCGCCGTTAACGAATCCTGACACATCTACACCGGTTGTTGACCCAAAGAAGAGCCCAGCCAGATTGGCGTTATTTGCGTGAGAGACCTGGAGCACATCACCCCGCTCCGCGTCAGTCACGGTCTCCCATGAGATAGAGGGACAGTCGCTACTCACACTGCAATCGCCCCAGTTAAGCGCCTGATCGAAGGCGTTGATGCCTCGATCCCACTCGCTGCCTACTGCGCCATCAACGTATACACTGAGCAC
>JBELJN010000075.1:0-4180 GCA_042090345.1 Halieaceae bacterium
TCATAAATAGCGATTGCTCAAGCGGTGCGCGCTAATACCTGACAGCGGAGCAATAACCGCCGCTGTGAAGGGTCAATCGACGTTCGCTTGTGTAGACACCGTCGATTATCCCAAATGATCACATCACCGGGCGTCCAGTTCTGCTCGACGACGAAACCGGCCGGAACCGCATAGGACCATAATTCATCGAGCAGTGCCTCGCTCTCTTCCAGCGACAGACCGGGAATGTACGCCCACTCCCGGCGCCCGAGATACAGGCAGGCATCGCCCGTTTCGTTGTGTTTTCGGATGATCGGATGAACAGCGCCGGGCGCGTCTCGCGGATCATCAAACGCTTGAAAGCCTGGTCGTAAGTTGCCGACGCTATCGTGTGCCGCGTTGTGCTTGATCGACAATCCGTCGATTTGCTGGCGTAAATCTGCGGGTAGCGCGGCAAGCGCGGCACGCTGATCGGCAAAAAAGGTATCGCCCCCCTTTTTCGGGATCTCCACACCGAGCAAGACGCTGGCGGGCGGGGGTACCTCAACGTAGGTCATGTCGGAATGCCACGTTGCTTCCGCGTCACCCAGTCCGCCGATGGGTTTCCCGTCGACCTTAATATTCGAGATGGGCGTCACGTAGAGATTGTCTAGCCGTGCCTTCTGCTCTTCGGTCATACGCCCTATAGGAATTTGCTCCAGTGGTCCAAACCGCTGGCTGAACGTCTGCAGCGAGTCCTTATTGAGTGTCTGTCCTTTAAACCGAAGCACGCCAAACGCTAGCCATGCGTGGTAAATCCCCTCAAAGATGTCATCCGTGAGATTTGCTAGGTCGACACCTGTGATGTCTGCACCGAAATCTTCGCCACCAGAACCTTTGCAAATAGGAACCACATTCATTGATCTCTGCCCTTTTTGTTATTCGCTATGTCGAACTAACCATTACGGTTATACGATGTACCGACATCCGTGGCCATCTCATTTTCGGCCAAGATAAATAATATGGCATACGTTATGCCAAAACAAAAGAACGCTGGATGACTAAGGAGTCGCCTCGCTAATGAATATTGACGGAGCCTGCCATTGCGGCAACATCACCTGGAAAGCGATTGCGAACCCCGACATGGTCGCTATCTGCTACTGCACCGACTGTCAGACTTTTGGTTCATCTGCATTCCAATATACGGCGCGAATCAGGCGTGATGACTTTGAACTCACCAGCGGTCAACTAAAGGAGCATGGAAAGCTCGCCGATAGCGGTAACGAGCGCTACTACAGTTTCTGTGGTGATTGTGGCTCGGGCATTCATACCAGCAACATCGATGGCCGTGGCTTGTTATCGGTTCGACTGGGTGGCTGCCACCAGAAGGATCAGTTACCTCCCAAACTCCAAATCTGGTGTTGCTCGGCACCCGCTTGGGTATCCGTGGAAAGCGATATCAAACTCGACAAGCAAGGGTAGCTAGCGCTTTTTATCGGGATGGTTTATCTACCCGCATACCCCAGCTGTCGCCAGGCCTCATAAACGGCAACCGCAACGGCGTTCGACAAATTCAGGCTTCTACTGCCTGGCAACATGGGTAAACGAACAATATGACTAACATCAATAAGGGCTAGCAACTCAAGTGACAAGCCTTTGGTTTCGGAGCCAAAGACCAATGAATCACCGGACTGATAAGCGATATCAGAGTGAGCTAATTCTCCGCAGGTCTCTACAGCGATGAGCCGGCGATCCCCATGAGCGTCAATATACCTTGGCAGCGAATCCCAGGTTTGGACATTGGCAAACTCGTGGTAATCGAGCCCGGCGCGGCGCAGTCGTTTGTCGTCCATCTCAAACCCGAGAGGCTCGATGACATGAAGCGACGCTCCGGTGTTGGCGCACAGGCGAATGATGTTCCCCGTATTAGGCGGGATTTCAGGTTGGCAAAGAACAATATGAAGCGCCGACTCGCTCATCAGAAAATCTCTTCCTCAGTAACGTCCGCACACGACATGATTTGAGCTGGACGAGTAGCGCACGCCGTAGCTATAAATCGAGTTTGGCTCCGAGGCGCTGGATCGTCACACCGTTGTCCCAGCCACCTTCAATGAGGCTGGCCGTCGCCTCTTTAATGCCTTTATCAATCCGCCACTGCAGGTACGCATCATAATGGTCAACGCTCTCCCACTCTTCGATCAGCGTGTAGGTATTGGCGGACTCCTCAACATACACATCAAGGCCAATACAGCCGTCGAAGCCCCGGGTAGCGCCGAGTGACGCTTTAAATACTTCGGCCATCTCTGCAAGCTTCCCCTCTTGCGCTTTGAAATGCGCAATGATGATTGCTGACATATCGTCTCTCCTCTGTTTACTAATCCCCGTGTCCCAAGCCTCTAGAGTCTAAGGCCAGGCCTAAAAATCAAACGCTACGAATCACTCATCTTTAATGCAGAAACCGAAGGACCACCATCGCTTAGTACACGAGTAGACCAAGCGCCCGCGCTGACCGTGCTGCATGTCCAAGATACGCAAACTTGATGCTCGCGAAAAATCAAACCGCTGTAAAACAGCGATGGATCATGACTTCGTTTGGGCGCTTCGATACTTCTCGTTTAGCCCGTTGGGTTTTGCGGGAAAGCCGGCACATCGGGCGATAGCTCGACCCAGTCCTGTTTGGTACTCGACCAGCAATGAAACATGGCGACAAAACCCTCGGTGTCGTCGAGGGTACCTGTCTTTAAGTAGGCCATGTCGGGCTGTGCAGGCACTTGTGAGTACAGTGGTGATCCACAGGTACCGCAGAAATAACGCTTAACGGTATTTCCCGTGTCCGTATCACTGTCCTCGTAGAGCGCCAGATCTCCCGTGAATTCGATATCGGTCTTTTGAAAGGCCGCGAGGGTTGAAAAGGCCGATCCCGCCTGCTTTTGGCAGTTTTTGCAATGACAGACACCTGTCATCATTGGCTCAGCCTTGGTTTCGTAACGTACCTGCCCGCACAGACATCCGCCGGTTTTTTTCATCTCGCTTCCTTCCTATTCAATCTTATTCAATTTCCAAAATGCCGCTCACAGAGTGGCCCTTTAGATCCTTTCGAGCAAGCACTTGAGCACCTCTGGATGGCGCAAAAAGACTGGCAAATTATTAGATTAGGTCTACGTTTCAATCTGAGGCCACTTAATGACCTCCAAACTTTTTAATTGGGGAGAATAAAAATGAAGCACACCACTAAAGTTTTTATCGTCTTATCGATGATTCTCAGCTCAACTTCGGCACTGGCAGAGCGATTGGAAGTTTTTCGTTGGCAAGCGCTGGATGGAAAAGCCGCACAACTAGCAAGCAGTCTTGTTGAGGCCGCCAAACTCCACGAAAAAAGTGGTGCCAGTGTAGGTGTTTTTCAAATGGACGTTGGCGGCTCGGGTAACACAACCTTTGACTATGTACTTCGCTGGGACAGTAGCGACGCATGGGCTAAAACCAAGGCTTATAACAGCGGCGAAGAGTTCACGGCTTTCTTCGAGAAGGCGGGCGCCGACCCCTCGGGGAAGCTAATGATGTCGCTGGAAGGATTGAACTGGGATACGTCAGTGACCGCAGAAAGCTTTGCAGACGATGGTCCGTTTCGTGTTTTCATTTGGACACCAACTCAAGGGAGAATGGGTGACGTCTACCAGACATTCATGGAAGCAAAAGCTATCCACGAAAAACTCGGGGCAAGGGTGAACATCTATAACGAAGGTATTGGTGGCTCGGGGAACATTCACTACGTGATGAGCTGGAAAGACTGGGCGACGATGGCAAAGTCAGGTGACGCAATCGCTGCAAGTCCGGAATTCCGGGCACTTCAAGCCTCTGCGGCCGGGCAAGCCACCCCCGTTGGGTCTATTCAAGGCTTCCCCGTGTACTACACGAAATGACGGCCCGATAAGCACTCATAAAAGCCCGCTCTAGCGGGCTTTTTTTATAACCTGGTGCTAAAACAAACCCACAATCTGTCCATCAACCACATCAATGCTTTGACTGGCGGGTACCTTAGGTAGTCCTGGCATGGTCATGACGTCGCCACAAATCACCACAACAAAGCCCGCACCAACGGACAAGCGCACTTCACGAATATCCATGGCATGGCCCGAAGGTGCACCCTTTAATGCAGGGTCAGTGGAAAATGAGTACTGGGTTTTAGCAATACAAATCGGCAGATGACTGTAGCCCTCATCAG
>JBELJN010000030.1:0-5899 GCA_042090345.1 Halieaceae bacterium
ATCACCCACTTTGGGCACAACCGGATTATCTGTCTCTGGCTCGATGAGCTTGGCCATCATCAGACCACCGGGTGCCGCCATAAAGCTCGCCGTAACCAGGTACTCCAACGGTATCCCGAGGGCGACGTAACCGGCCATAACCGAGCCTGCGATTGTCGAGAGGCCGCCTACCATTACGGCAAATAATTCGGAGCGCGTCATCGTTGGAATAAACGGCTTCACCACCAAAGGCGCTTCGGCCTGACCCACAAAAATATTGGCTGCGGCTGACATCGATTCGGCGTGACTCGTTCCGAGCAGTCGCCGTAAGCCACCACCCAAAAATCGAACAATCCACATCATGACCCCAAGGTGATACATCACCGCTATGAAAGCACTGAAGAACACCACCACGGGCAGGACATTCACGGCAAACACAAAACCGATAGGACCGTCATAAGCTGCCAATTGGCCGAACATAAAATCAATGCCGGCGCGGGAATAGCTCAATAATGCCCCGGTCGCATCAGCGGCTGCACTAAGCGCCCGATTTCCCCACGAGGTGAATAGCGCCAAGCCGCCAATCGCAAACTGAATAACAAATGCAATGCCAACAGTCCGCCAGGCAATGTGTTCCCGACTGGAGGAGACTGCATAGGCGAAAGCCACGATGACCAGCATGCCAAAAACGCTGTGCATAAGACGCCCCGAAAAATTGGAAGGCGTAACCATACCGAGAAACGGAGGGTCGTCCAAACTTAATATTACGATTTACTTATTAAGAGCGGCGCGGGCAATGAACGCCTTAACACCTGCGGCCGCGAACCGGGGTGTGACGACGTTAATAATTGAATCAGATTGTGAAGTCAGGTTTTGATGCTAGCCATTCACCCACTGGCGAAAGGATAAGGCGAGGTAAATCTGGCGATACCGCGCTCACATAACAAGCCTTAAGAAGGGGCTGCCCTTGCGCGCGCTTACAGCGAGTCCATGAAGGCGGGGACATAAACACCTGCCTGCGCTGGCCGCGTTACAAATACTCCAGGTTTCCTCATGGTCGATGATAGACCTCGCTCAGTGACAAGCGTTATCGCGACCAAGGTTATCAGCGCGGGCACAAGTCCCTTACCTCGCGAAACCTTTCGCAAACCGTTCCTCAAAGGGTTCCTCAAACCATGGACCCTACTGAATAAAACATGACGGAGATCACCACAGAAAAAGTGAACGCCGTGCTTGCAAAGTTTAACCATCCTGAATTTGTGCTGTTCATGTTACCTCTTTGTTAACGTAGACATACATCAATTGGCCTATATGTTACTTATTTCTACATTTTAGGTAACAAAAATTAATGTCAGTTTTACCTGATATCAATTTTAAAATTTAAAAGCATAACTATAGGGAATATCTTAACCTCCCTCACACAGCTTATAGGCGAAAAAAAGGCACCCGAAGGTGCCTTTTCATTCGATGGGTACTTAGAAGTTGTAGTTAAAGCCTACCCGAATCTCCCAGAGCGACGCTCCGCCAATACGCGACTCGGTACGACCCGCATCGATGTCTTCCTGTGTGACGCCATACGGGAAGTTAGGCTTGTAGAGCACACCCCAATCGTCGTTCAGAAGATTGGTGACGTTGTCTATCACAACGAATGCTCGAGCACTGTGTTCTGCGTTCAACCCAGGTAACTCCTGCGAAATACGAAGGTCCGCTTTGGTCCATGAACTACCTGTTCGATCGTTACGTGTGCCGGGCTCAACCAATACGTGCTCCTTAAAGTCGAGGTACGGTGTGAAACCGTAGGCAAGACCTGTGCCCTCAAAACCACCCAAAGTGAGGCTGTAAGGCGTGCCTGAGCTTGATTGACCAAAGAGCGAGAAGCGCGTGTTGTAACTACCAAAAAGGTTAACGTTGTAGTTGAGCACTGCGGTTACTCGGTGCTCGATGTTGTAGTTCGATGTGGAAAGCACTTCTTCCTCAGGGTCGTAGAACGCGCGATTGGTGTAGTTAGAAAACGCAACCGATGAGGTCATTGGATTGACGTCCTTCGAATCGACCCAAGCGTATCCGACACGCATATCGAGTCCATTCTCGAAGTTTTTGAAGACACTAACCGCAAACGACTCTGACTCATTGCCCACACTACTGTTTGTCAATACAAACGTGGGGAGGCGAACACTGTCATAGTCGGGGTAACCGTTACCAAAGTCGTTGATACCCACCTGCTCCAGGTCACCATGCTTGTAAATGGCTGTGTCCTTGCCACGCGTGATTTGCGCGTCCGCAGTGATCAAGTAACCCGCTTCAGTCTCCCACGTTAAGCCCAATGCGTACTTCCACTCTGAGGGCGTCTCAAAATCTGGGTCGAGATAGACAATTTCGAAGTTGCTACCATCGCCTGCCGCAACTTGAGCCACTTGCTGCGAGGGAACACCGTAACCTGGACCGCAAACAGGAACTCCTGGCTCGCAGAGCTCGTAGGTCTGTTCGAACAGGTTCACACCTCGAATTTGTGTCTGCACGGCCGTCGTGTTGGTATTTGAAAACACATTTGAGTACCAGACATTCGGATTACCACCCGAGAAGAGGCCTACACCACCGCTCAGAGTCATGCTGTCATTCATGTCGTACGTGAAGCCAATTCGGGGCATCAACAAATCGAGACCATCAAGTGTCGCAGTATTAGGAAAACCATAATCGGCAGTAAAGTCTGCATTCAAAGCCGGCTTATCATCTGACTCATAATAGTCGTAACGCAAGCCGTAGGTCAGACGGAAGTCAGGTGAGACCTGCCACTCGTCTTCGATGTACGCAGTGTTGACGGTGTATCCCCACTCAACGGCCGCATCGAGCTCGTTATTCGTGATTGCGTTGCCATAGTAAACACGGGCGGCAATACCTTGCTCGAAATTATCGATGCCATCGAAGCGGATTTCGGTATCAACGTGTTGATAGAACAAGTTGAAAATATCAGATGAGTCCCGCTCGTATCCAAAGGTAATGGCGTGATCGCCCATGGTGTAGGTACCGCGAGCTACGAGTTGCTCGACTTCCCAGTCAAGATCGTTTGCCTGACGGCTGTCGTCTTGACCGAGATACACGTCCACTTCATCGAGCTCAATGCGGAATTCCGCAAAGTCGAGACCCGAAACCGAAGCCTGTAGGAAATCAACCTCGCTGTACGAGTACCGAACCTCTGTCGAGAAGTTATCACTCCAGTCCGCGTACCAGTTGATGTTGTAAGTCGTGAGCTCAGCACCGCGCTTATAGAAGTGTTTGTCGAACTCAAACTCATCAAGATCACCGTCCGATGGCGTGAAGTTGAACGAGTCGTTGTACATGTAGGTCATCGACAGACGCTGTGCATCAGTTGCGTACCAGTCGAGCTTAATGAGGTACTTCTCGTCGTCAAAATCAAAGGCTTCTGACACCGTACGACCGGGCTCATAGCCGTAGACATCGCGCGCGATCTGCGCGATGCGATCAAGCTCGGCTTGCGTTACGGGTACTTCGTTCACCGCGCCTGAACCGATCGCGCCCCGGTTGTTGAGATCGGCACCGTCGTACTTTTCGTATGCACCGTAGAAAAACAGCTTGTCCTCGATGAGCGCACCGCCTAACGCGAAGCCATAGCGTGTCTCTGAATAGTCCTGCTGGGCGATGCTGTCGCCTTCGAGCTTGTCTCCACGAAGCTGATCAGAGCCGTAATCGAAGAACGCAGAACCGGAGATCTCGTTGCCGCCCGTCTGAGTCACGGCGTTGATGTTACAAGCCGAGAACCCGCCGTAGACCACGCTCATTGGCGCCATCTCTACTGCTACGCTCGAAATAGCATCGTAAGGGAAAGGCATGCGTTGCGTTGGGTAGCCATTCGAGTTAAGACCGAACCCGTCGTTCAAACGTACACCGTCAACCGTCAGGCTGTTGTAGCGCGGGTTGGCGCCATTACACTGTACGGCATCGATATCGCCTCGCGATTGATCCACAAATAGCCGCGGATCCTGCTGGATAATGTCGTTGATGTTTCGGTTAACCGAAGGCGAATCCTGCAGAGCCGCTATGTCAAAAATCGCATTAGGTCCCACAGCTGTTTGCGCCACCACAACCTGGGAACCTGTCACGATAACTTCTTCTATGGCAGACAGATTGTAGTTCAGCACCGCAGACTGACCGACTGTCAAAGACACATCCTTCGTCATGGACTTTTGAAGTCCATCGGCCATAACTTCAACATCGTATACGACACCGGCAGGCAGACCTCGCACTGAGTAGCCACCCTTAGCATTCGCTTCAACGGTTTTTGATATACCCGTCGCTTTACTTGTCACAACAATTGTCGCGCCTTCAAGCGGCGAGCCAGATGTATCTATTACAATACCGCGAACCTCAGCGGTGGTTTCCTGAGCGTATGTGGCGGGCGTCGCCACCAATGCAGAGGTCGCTGCAACGGCAATCGTTGCTGCCAGCACCTTCCGCGAAGTTTTGAGTCCTCGAGCAAACATCAGTCGTCTCCTGGGTGGGTTGGGAAATGATTTTGAGCAGGTCGCATGTAATCGCTCTGCGACCGCCATTACATTCCTTCTATGTGACGCCTTAATTACAAACCCGGCGCAAACGCAAAATGATAGAGGCGCCTCTTTTTTCGGCTTCGCTGTATAGACGCCTCACCGTTATGACTTTTTTGCGATCAGTCCAAGGTCATCAACATCGGTTTTTCGAAGGCCACAAGTCGACTCACGTCACCGCGCTCTATTACCCGCACCCAGTCAGGGTTCGCAATCAGCGCACGACCGACGGCCACCAGGTCGAAATCACCGCGCTCGAGCATGTCGTTTAACTTGTCGAGTGATGCAGGTTTTGCCGCTTTGAAGCCAACCTCACCCGGATCGGGAATAAAATCGGCATCAAGGCTTACACTTCCCACTGTTATTGTTGGTTTGCCGGTCAATTTCTTAACCCACCCAGCCAGGTTCAAATCACTACCTTCAAATTCTGGCTCCCAAAAGCGACGCTGACTGCAGTGGAAAATATCAACTCCTGCGTCAACCAACGGCTCTAAAAAATCAGCCATCGCTGATTCGGTCGTTGCCAATCGTGCCGTGTAGTCCTGCTGCTTCCACTGAGACCAACGAAGAATGATCGGAAAGTCAGGCCCGACTTCAGCACGACAGGCCGCGACGATCTCGGCGACGAAATTACCGCGGTTCGCCATCGAACCACCGTAAGCATCATCCCTCTGATTTGTACCCTCCCAGAAGAATTGGTCGAGGAGGTAGCCGTGAGCACCGTGAATCTCAACCGCATCAAAACCGACCGCCTTGGAGTCGGCCGCGCCTTTGGCGAAGGCGCCAATTACATCGTCAATATCAGAGGCAGACATGACGTGCCGATTAACCTTACCGGGCACGTTCATACCTGATGGTGCATAACCGTCAATATCGCCCTCAGGGAGCATGCCCTTTTTGCGCATTCCGCCCACGTGCCACAACTGCGGTGCTATTTTTCCCCCTTCAGCATGAACCGCGTCGACAACGCGCCTCCAACCAGCCAGTCGCTCTTCCCCGTGAATGTAGGGGACCCCCGGGTAGCCGCTGGCTGCAATGTGATCAACGCAAGTGCCTTCCGTCACGATCAGACCCACGCCACCGGCCGCACGCTTTCGGTAGTACTCGACGTTGGCATCGGTGGGCACATTCTCGGGTGATTGATTCCGCGTCATAGGCGCCATTACCACACGGTTATTAAGATCGAGACCGCCAACGCGCGTTGGGCTCAAAAGGGTGTCATTCGTACTCATAGATAAACCTGTTTATCGTTTTAATTGATGCGGACTGAAATGCAGCAGGGAGCATAGACCCCCCAACAGACGAAATGCAAAAAATACGCACAAGACCCGTCGAACCTACGTCCGGCTTGAAGGTCG
>JBELJN010000030.1:5999-14411 GCA_042090345.1 Halieaceae bacterium
GAAATGCAAAAAATACGCACAAGACCCGTCGAACCTACGTCCGGCTTGAAGGTCGGACACGGGTCTCCAAGCGATACGAGCTCTTGTAGAGTGGGAGACCCCACAGAGGACTCTTCCATGCGTCACCTTCACTGGTTTAGATCAGACCTGCGACTCAATGATAATCCAGCACTCGCAAGCCATGCCGCGGCTGAGTCTCTGTTATGTCTTTATCTCATGCCTAAGCCCAAACCTTGGTGCAACCTAACGGGTATTGGCGAGCAGCGAGACCGATTTTTACGCGAATCACTCATCGAGTTGAAGCGAGACTTACAGGACCTGGGACAAGACCTCTTGGTACTTGAGGGCTCACCAGAGCTTGTCATTCCGCACTTGGTCGAGCGCTACGGCATCAAAGAAGTCAGTGTCAGCGAGCACGTAGGCTGGGAGGAAAAACAGTCGCTCGTTTATTTGGCTGGAAAACTCTCCATACCGATTCAAATTTACCGAGGAAACAGTCTCTTCGCAGAAAGTGATCTCCCGATGGAGCTCGAGGACTTTCCAAAGGTCTTTTCTCCCTTTCGGCGCAAAGTGGAAAAGCTAAGCGTCCGAGGACCCAGAGCGGCACCGGAACAACTACCCCCGCCGCCCTCAGCGCAATTTGATGCGGTGCCCCCCTCCAGCAATAAGCCCCACCCTGGGTTGCCAATTCCGGGTGGACGGCGGGCGGGTCTCAGGCGGCTAAAGCAATTTATCTGGGATGATGAATCAATTACCGAGTACAAGCAGACACGAAATTGTTTAGACGGGTTTGACGGCTCGAGCACTTTTTCCCCTTGGCTCGCAAACGGAAATTTATCGGTGCGTGAGGTGGCGCATCGCATTTTTGACTTTGAAAGACAGCGGGTCAGCAACGAATCGACTTATTGGCTGTTTTTTGAATTGCTGTGGCGAGAATTCTTCTACTGGCGAGCAGAGGTGGATGGTAAATCCATGTTTATGCTCTCAGGTAAGACCGGAAAGCCGAGACGCTCGACGTTTGAGCCCCGTAACTTTGCGAGATGGTGCGCCGGCGATACCAACTATCCCATAGTGAATGCCCTTATGCGGCAATTAGTCGCGACGGGGTGGATGAGTAATCGAGGTCGTCAGATTGCGGCCAGCTGCCTGATCAATGAACTCGATGGCGATTGGCGCTTTGGTGCAGCCTTTTTTGAGAAACATTTGATCGACTACGATGTCGGCAGTAACTACGGCAATTGGCAGTACATTGCCGGCGTGGGAAGTGATCCGCGGGGGGGCCGTCACTTCAACTTAAGCAAGCAGACCGCAGACCATGACCCAAGTGGCCTGTTTATCGCGAAATGGGGAGGCGTGAGACCGCATCAACCCGACTTTGTCACCGACGCTGCCGACTGGCCCATTGAAAATGAAAAAGTCTGATCTCCCAACCAAAGTCTGTCCCGTCTGTTATCGTCCGTTTACGTGGCGCGCCAAGTGGAAGCTCAACTGGGAGTCAGTCGTGTACTGCTCAAAGCGCTGCTCTGGGCGACGCTATACGCTCAAACAAAAAGCAAGCTAACGAGATAACACAATCCTAACAAAAGCAATTGGTGTCAGACCGATCTCCCTTGGGGACTCTGCGCTCTAACCCCCGCGGCGAAGCGGCGCTTGGTGGATAAGTCCTAAGCTGTGACGCTAGGTCCAATCTTCAATCATTTTATCAGCCCAGCTCACAATCACCTCTCGCTCTTGCGGATCACGCTTGCGCCAGTTAGCCACGACCAGTCCCATGCGGGGATTACTCCCAAACTTATCCATGTGCTTATCGATAAAGCGCCAGTATAAGCTGTTGTAGGGGCAGGCCTCGGGACCCGTTACCTTGGTGGGCTTGTAGCGGCACTGTTGACAATGATTCCCCTGCTTTTGGATGTATTTGCCGCTCGCCGCATACGGCTTGCTGGCGATTACCGCGTTATCGCCGTACAGCGCCATCCCCAACGTGTTCGGAAGCTCAACCCACTCGTAGGCATCTACGTAGACTGCGAGGTACCAGTCACAAACCTCCATGACGTCTAAACCCGCCAGCAAAGCAAAGTTTCCGATGACCATGAGTCGTTGGATGTGGTGGGCATAACCGTGATCAAGCGACTGCTCGATAGCGCGGCTCAGACAGCGCATATCAGTTTTAGCATCCCAGAAGTAGGTAGGAAGCGCCCTTGCTGCGCCAAGGGTATTGCGCTCCTTGTACTCAGGCATCAACAGCCAGTAAATGCCTCGAACATACTCCCGCCATCCAAGGACCTGTCTTATGAAGCCCTCCGCAGCCGATAGTGAACACTTACCCTCACGCCATGCTAGCTCCACCCGCTCGCAAACAGATAAAGGGTCGAGCAGACCTGCATTCAGATACATAGAAATGAGACCATGGAATACCCACGGAGACTCCTCTACCAAGGCATCTTGATAGGTACCAAAGTCTCCAAGCGCATTTTCCACGAACCAATCAAATTGACGCTCAGCATCCGTCGTTGTCACAGCTAGACGAAATTGCCGAAGATCTCCCGGATTGTCCGGGAACTTTGCCAGCACCATCTCGATGACTTCTGAGGTCATTGCATCAGGTCTAATGTCAGGTCGATCGGGAATCTCGACTTGGTTGCGCCAACCAACTCGGTTATCCGCGTCGTAATTCCACTTACCACCGGCAGGCTCACTGCCATCCATCAGAATCTGATAACGCTGGCGCATCTTTCGGTAAAAGAACTCCATACGAAGTTGTTTCTTACCCTGCGCCCATTCAGCGAAGTCAGTGTGAGATGCAAGAAAGCGATCATCCTCAAGGAGCGTCACCGTCGTTCGAAGGCTGCTCGGCCAGACTTCTTTCATCTGCTCAACTAACCGATATTCGCCCGACTCGCAAATCATCACTTCCGATAGGTCATTGGCGTCTAAAACTTGAGAAACTGCGGACTCCAAGCTTGGCGTACCAGCTTCAAAAGGCACGTATTCGACGCGAAAACCCAAAGATTCGAGTTCATGCTTAAAGTGGCGCATTGCCGAAAACAGCAACGCTATTTTATGACGGTTGTGGCGAACGTAACTGGCTTCTTCGGCCACCTCGGCCATTAGGATAATGTCGCGCCCCGGAACTGCTGCCCTCAGGGCGGGTTGCTGCGTACTGAGCTGGTCACCAAGGACCAAGATAAGCTTAGAATCATTCATGGGGAGAGTTACGAACTAGCGCCGAACTCAGACCCACGAGAAAATTTAAAAAAGTAGACACAGCTGTTTTTCGAAAGCACCCCTTGCGGCGCGGACTTTTTGCAAACGCCTTTGTGCCAGCATTGTTAATGCGCGACATCACGCAATGAGCGATCCCCGGGGCACGACAGCCCATAAGAGCCCGCGTTGCCTCTCAGTCAGCGCCGCGTCCCTCACTCATCAGTATCGAGAACGATAGGCTTCCAACTCTGCCTTCTGGCACTATCGCTGAGTCACTATTCGTCAAGCAAGAGCGGCGCTAATCGCTTCCGATGATGCATGGCGTCGCCAAACTGTTGCTGACTCCAAGCGGCGCGACGGATAAACAGCGACGAATCGCACTCCCAGGTAAAACCGAAGCCACCGTGGAACTGCACCGAGCGGTCACCCGCGTATTGGATAGTCTCTGATGCCTGTGCTTTCGCCATTCGGCAAGCGACTTCTGCCTCAGCGCTTAAGGGCCCCTCTCCTACCTCACTCGAGGCGTGGTAAACCAAGGACCGAGACTGCTCCATCCCCACATAAATATCGACGGTCGGGTGCTTCAGCGCCTGAAAAGAGCCAATTAACTTACCGAACTGTTTCCGCGTTTTGAGATAATCGACAATGCCGTCCAGGCAGGCTGACGTCGAGCCGACGGCCTCAGCGGCCGTCAACAGCGCACCAATGAGTAGGTAATCTCTTACCGCTCCCTCTATTTTGGCACCACTCAAGACTCGCCGAGCCTTGATACCCGTAAAATCGATCGTTGCAGCACGCTTGGTTAAATCGATAAGCGCGTGAGCCTCCTGCGCCTGAACAGCGATGTCGTCGCCTGACACCAAAGCCACCATAGGTTCGCTGGCCTCATTGGCGCCGACGACCGCAATCCAAGCCGCTTGCGCTGCATCGGGCACCATAAACTTACTGCCCGATAACACGCCTTGCGCATCGACCGACAGACCCCTATTAACCGCCCCCCAATCACTCCGATCGAGATAGGCCACGGTCGCCGCGCAACCACCTGAAATATCCTCGAGGACATCCTCTTCGGCAATGCCGCCAGCACGCCGAATTAACTCCGCGGCGAGCACAGTAGAAACGAGCGGCGTTCCCATGAGGCCCTTACCCATCGACTCAACAACGGGTATCAGTGCCGCTATACCCAACCCTGATCCACCCACCGATTCGGGTAGATTGATGCCCGTCCAACCCAAATCGACCAACTCCTGCCAAACCGGTTCGGAAAACCCCTGCACGCTTTCAAGAAACTTCCGCACTTCGCTGCCCGGCGATTTGTCCTTCACAAACTCTCGAGCAACATCGAGCAGCATTCCCTGCTCCTCAGAAAAATTAATTTTTTTGCTTCCAATAACAGCGCTCATGACTCGACCTCCTCAGGACTTGGGTAAGCCAAGCACGTGCTCGCCGATAATATTGGCTTGAATTTGGGTGGTACCCCCGCCAATCGTTGTTCCAAAGTTTGCGAAGTAGGCTCGTTGCCAGAACCCCCCCATGTAGGCCTTATCGTCATCCATAAACAGCGCACCCTGGGCTCCCTGAACGTGCGCACCCATCATTTTCAAACGGCGTGCGTACTCGGTATGACGGTACTTATTCGACAAGGCAATGCCGAATGGGTAATCGGTATTCAAGGCTGGTATGCCTGCACGCCGATCGCTAATCGAGTTGGCTTTTGCCTCAATCGCAAGCTTGACTAGCTCATCTCGAATCATCGCATCCTCGAGGATGGGCGCACCGTCGCGCTCGAAATCATGCATGGCATTCATCAAGTCCTCCAGCCCGATCGACTGCATCGAGTGAGCGCTTGCTTGACCCGCTATAACGCCCCGCTCGTACTCAAGCGTTTTCATGGCCATTCGCCAGCCACCGCCCTCGTCGCCCAACAGACAGGACCCTGGAATGCGCGCATCAGTGAAAAAGGTCTCATTGAAGCCATACTCACCTGTCACTTTTCTGATCGGTCGCGCCTCAACACCTGCGACTTTCATGGGCGCGAGGAAAAATGACAGCCCATCGTATTTCCGGGCCGTGCTGGTATCGGTTCGGGCCAGCAAAATCATGTGGTCCGCGTAATTGCCAAGCGTTGTCCAGATCTTACTTCCGTTCACAATGAAATCATCGCCCTCGCGAACCGCTCGTGTCTGAACATTACCCAAGTCGGAACCATGGTCTGGTTCAGAAAACCCCTGACACCAAATCTCTTCACCCGTCAGAATGTTTTTGACATAGCGCTGCCGATCTTCGTCGGTACCGACATCGAGCAGAAGTGGGCCCGTCCAGTTGAGGCCAATGGTGTTGAAAATGATGGGGGCGTTATGCGCCGATAGCGCTTTATCAACGATGCCCTGGAAAGCCGGGTCAGCACCTTGCCCTCCAAACTCCGTTGGCCAATGCATCCCCAAAAAGCCAGCACTCCAAAGCTTGTGTTGCCAGTCGCGTAGAAAGTCTAACTGCTGCTCTGTGCCCACCTCCAAGAATGTCAGCGGCAACAAAAAGCCGGGGTTCTTAGGTACATTTTCCGCCATCCACTTATCGATGTCGGCTTGGAAGTTTTTGAGACTGGTCTCCGCTACGGTCATACTTTTTCCCTTCTTTTATTTTTTACGCGCGTTTTCCAACGAGTGATCTAATCGAACTATAGCCCGTACTGACGACTCGCCAAATCTCGCATAATCTCCTCGGAGCCACCACCAATCGCATTGACTCTTACCTCTCGGTAGATCCGCTCCACCCGGTTACCGCGCATATACCCAATGCCACCTAAGATCTGCATGGCTTCTCGCGCACAAAACTCCATCACCTCGCTGGCTTGAACCTTCAAAAGTGCGATGTCGCCCGCATTCGGCTCGCCAGCCTCGATAGCCTCGTAGCACATCCGGATATAAGCCTGCGTGGCATTTAACTTCTGCTTCATCATAGCAATCTTATGGCGAATCACCTGGTGATCCGCCAAACGCTTACCGAAGGTTTGACGCTCGGTCGCCCAGGCAACGGCCTCCTCCATACAAACGCGACCAAAGGCCTCCATAGACGCCGCCATGCCCATGCGCTCGGCATTGAAGTTCGTCATGATGACCTTAAAGCCCTGGTTCTCTTGGCCAATCAGGTTAGAGACCGGTACGCGGACGTTATCAAAGTACAAGGTCGCTGTATCAGAAGCCCACCACCCCATTTTTTTATCGAGCGGGGTGCGAGAAAACCCTTGAGCGTCAGTCGGAATCAGTAACATGGAAACGCCCGTCGCACCCTCACCTCCGGTGCGAACTGCGGTGGAGACATAGTTCGCCCGCATGCCCCCGGTAATGTACGTCTTAGACCCGTTTACAATGAAGTAATCACCGTCGCGCACTGCCGTTGTTCTCAAGTTCGCAACGTCTGACCCACCGCCGGGCTCGGTGATACCCAAAGAAATCCAAGATTCACCGCGCAACACAGGTGGCGCGATTTCGGCCTTCATCTCCTCAGTTCCCCAATTGATAACGGGGGGCAGGCCGATACCGTGCACCATGAGCGACGCAGACAAACCGCCAACACCCACGCGCGATAGCTCTTCATTGATAATCCAGTTGTGCCAGCTGTCGGTTTCCATGCCACCGAATTGCTCAGGGTAACCCGCACCAAGGAGACCCACTTCAGCGGCCTTAGGCCAAAGCTCAATAGGGATGTGACCGGCCTCATCCCATTCCTCCGCGTAGGGCATGACCTCTTTGTCGATAAAACGTCGGAGCGCGTCACGCCACGCTAAATGATTCTCGGTCAGATGCGGATTCGGTATTCGTGCGGAGTCAAAGGTGAGGCTCATTGTCTTTTCCAGAACTATTTTTTTGTCTCGGGAGTTATAGGGGCCTGTGGGGGGCGAGTCAAATCGAATATCGCGTTAGAATGGCATCCGTGAGTCAACGGCGTGCGTAGTGTTGTTTGCAACCTGCCTGCGTTGTTGTGTTGGTTTATCACAGGATTTGATATGAGATTCATTGGTGCGTCGAATTTCGACCACAGCACCCAGCCAAAGATCGGCGTTTTACTGACTAACTTGGGTACGCCAGAGGCGCCCACGGCAAAGGCCCTTCGCCCCTATCTGAAGCAGTTCCTATGGGACCCACGAGTTGTGGAGGTTCCCAGGTTGCTCTGGTGGATGATCCTGCACGCCTTCATCTTAACCACGCGTCCCAAAAAATCCGCCGAAGCGTATGCTGAAGTGTGGACAGATCGTGGTTCACCTCTCTTGTATCACCTCGAGGATCAGGTCTCGGGTGTCGCCGAGAGGTTAACGAAACAGTGGGGCGATAACGTCGTTGTCAAAGGTGCAATGCGCTACGGACAACCTTCAATCGGGTCACAAATTCAGGCCTTCCTTGAAGAAGGTGTGCAGCAACTGGTCGTTCTCCCGCTTTACCCTCAGTTTGGTGGACCCACAACCGCATCGACTTTTGACGCTTTATCGAATGAGCTCCAAGGCCAGCGATGGCTGCCTGACCTGCGTTTTGTCAGCTCCTATCACGATCACCCCGAATATATCTCCGCCATCGCAAATAGCATCAGGCAGCATTGGGAATCGCATGGGCGAGCAGACAAATTGATCCTGTCATATCACGGCATGCCGAAACGCTACCTTCTAGAGGGCGATCCCTATCACTGTCATTGTATGAAGACCTCACGCCTGGTCGCCGAGGCCCTTGGACTTGAAGAAAAAGAATACCTTTCTACCTTTCAGTCTCGCTTCGGCCGCGATGAATGGCTCAAGCCCTATACTGACGAGACGCTCCAGAATCTCCCTGAGCAAGGCGTTAAATCGCTTCAAATTATCTGTCCCGGCTTCTCGGCGGATTGTTTAGAGACCATTGAAGAAATCGGTATGGAAAACCGCGATTACTTTCTTGAAGCCGGTGGCGAGCGCTACGAATATATCCCCTGCCTAAATGCAACGCCTCAACACATCGACGTTCTCACGCATCTGGCAGGCGAGCAGTTAGTTGGCTGGACGGCCCCCAAATACGACGCCCGCATTACCAAAGAAGAAGCGCGCAAGTTAGGCAGCGAGTAAGGACTGCTCTCACCGCTAGAGCCGTAAGGCCTACCTGCCGCCCGCTGCTCACAATGAGTCACCCCATTTACCGATCTGTTTAGTTGTCGGCTATTACAGGCTGAACTGTTTCTACAGGCTGA
>JBELJN010000030.1:14511-22773 GCA_042090345.1 Halieaceae bacterium
TTACCGATCTGTTTAGTTGTCGGCTATTACAGGCTGAACTGTTTCTACAGGCTGACTGTATCGGTACAGTTGGAACTGTTTCGGGCTTTACTTCGGCAAGCGCGGTCTGATCAATACTGCTTTATTGATGAAAGTTCGGCTCAAAAACGCCCAACGCCAAGGCGATGGCTAAACCGAGGAGAAAACTACTCGTTAACACAAGTCGGTCATGACTGTGAAATTGCACCTCCGGCAGGAGATCCGCTAGCGCAATGCAGATAAACGCGCCTGCAGAAAAGCCAAGTGCAGCCGGTAGGACGCTGGCAATGGGTCCATTGAAACCCACGTAAAACAACAACGCGGCGATAGGACACAACACGGCAAAAACGACATTGACCACAGTTCGCTGACGCTCACTGCAGCCATCAAGTCGCATCATGGTCTCAATAGATAACGAATCGAGCGGCTTATGAAGCAAAATAGCGACAAAAACACCCAGGCCGGGAAGCAAAACCGAGGACTGTTCTGCGCGAAGAATCGCACCAAGCGCTACCCCGTCCAGAGCAGTATGAATACTCAATCCCAGTAACAAGCCTATCCAGCCAACGTCACGAGGCGCGTGGGCATGATCGTGAGCATGCGCGTGGTCATGCTCGTTCGTATCGACGCACAACTTATCGTCGGTAGCGATATCGTGCTGATGAAAGTGGAACAGTCTCAGTAACAGCAACATAAAGACCAGACCGCCCACGACGAAATACATCGTGTTATCGATAGACTGACCCAATTCGAAGCTGTGGGGAATCAGATGAAATCCGGCAACGCCCAACATAAGCCCCGCGACAAGGCTCATGATCAATTGGGTTTGCGTATGCGAAAGCTGAACACGGCGAGGTAGCCAACCGCCTAACCAAGAGGCGATAAAAAGCGCAAGTCCGTAACCAATGAGTACTGTCATACAAGCGCCTCGCTAACGCACCGTGATGAGGTTGTCGCGATGTATCAACTCTTCCTCACCACCGAATCCTAAAATACGTTCAATATCTGTCGATGAACGACCCAATAATTTTTGGGTGTCCTCGCAGCCGTAATTTATTAAGCCACGAGCCATCTCTACACCCTCGGTATTCACACACCGAACGAGATCGCCTCTTTCAAAATCTCCGGACGCGGACGTCACACCCACGGGCAGTAGCGATCGTCCTGATGTCGTGATTACCCGACACGCGCCTTCATCCAGCACCAGCTCACCTTGGGGATACAACAAAGACGCTAGCCACTGCTTCCGTGCAGGCTGAGGTTGCTGTGCCGTAGTAAACAACGTACCGACCACGCCACCTTGCGTCGCCTCGCTGACTGAACGCGCGTCGCGGCCATCGGCAATTATCGAGAGTGTTCCAGATCGGGCCGCTAGCCGCGCTGCACGGAGTTTACTGATCATACCGCCACGTCCAAGCGTCGAGCCCTCTGCCACCATGGGATCTAAGGACGCGTTGTGTGCATCTGTCTCACTCACCAAGACTGCGTCGGGGTTGGATCGTGGATCCGCATCAAATAGTCCCTGCTGATCTGTCAGCATCAATAACGCATCCGCATCGATAAGGTTTGCAACTAGCGCCGCGAGGGTGTCGTTATCACCGAAGCGAATTTCGTCGGTCACCACCGTATCGTTTTCATTAACAATGGGAATAACACCTTGAGACAGCAAAGTCTGCAGGGTTGCACGCGCATTCAAATAACGATCGCGTGACTTCACATCGTCGTGGCTCAGTAAAATCTGAGCGCAAAGGTAGCCCGCAGGGGCGAAAGCCGCCTCGTAAGCTTGCACGAGAGACGACTGCCCTACTGCCGCAGCCGCTTGCAATTCATCGAGGGCTGACGGGCGTGCTCGAATACCGAGCCTAGCGAGGCCCGCTGCAACTGCACCACTGGAAACGAGAATAACCTCGCACCCGCGCCCTCGAAGCGCCACAACATCATCGGCGAGCCGCTTAATGAAGTCAGTACTGAGCCCCTGACCATTGTCAGTCAGCACAGCGCTTCCTATTTTGATCACCCAGCGATGGGCGTCAGCGACAGTTTGGCGTGAGCGTGAGGTCAACTTCGGTACTCGACCTCAACATCGCTATCGTCAACGTCCTCATCGTCCTCTGCGTCAGCGACCTGCATCATCCGCGCGGCTCTTGTCTCCAACCGCAAGGACTCGATGCGCTCTCGCGCCTCGCTCTGCATTTGCATTTGGACATCCTGCTCTCGGAGCTTGAGCTCCTCGTCTTGAGCTTCCTGCTCGTTAAGATACTCGATCGCGGTCATCAGATCGCCACTTAACCGGCCCGTCTCCCGACCGCTGATAGCGGACACCTCATACACGGGCCCAGTCCACTCGAGTGCAGCCAATATGGCTTCTTTGCGTTCGGCGAGTGTCTCTGCATCAATTAAATCAATTTTATTCAAAACCAACCAACGCGGGCGGGCAGCTAAGGTGGGACTAAAACGCTCAAGCTCGCGCACAATCGACAAGGCCTGTTCAGCGGGATCGCTGTCGTCAAATGGTGCGACATCGACAAGGTGTAGCAAAATTCGATTTCTAGTCAGGTGCTTTAAAAAACGTATACCTAGGCCCGCGCCATCTGATGCGCCTTCGATCAGGCCGGGAATATCGGCCACAACAAAAGATCGGTAAGCATCGACTTTAACGACGCCCAAGTTAGGGATTAGGGTCGTAAACGGGTAATCCGCTACTTTTGGCTTTGCCGCGGAAACAGCCCTTATCAGGGTCGATTTACCTGCGTTAGGAAGACCCAGCAACCCGACATCTGCGAGTACTTTCAGCTCTAATTTTAAAGTGCGGGACTCGCCCACAGTGCCTTCAGAGAACTGTCGCGGCGCGCGGTTAATACTGGATTTATAACGCGTGTTACCAATGCCATGAAACCCGCCCTGCGCAACAACAAGCCGATCCCCAGGACCCTGGATGTCACCCAGCACCTCTTCGGTCTCCTCATCGATAATGGTTGTACCCAGCGGAACCGGCAGGACGATATCGTCACCGGCTGACCCCGTACAGTTTCGGCCACGGCCCGACTCGCCATTTTGAGCGCGAAACTTCCGGGTGAACCGGTAGTCCACCATGGTATTAAGCGAGGGACTTCCCTCAAGGATCACACTCCCACCATCACCGCCATCCCCACCATCGGGGCCACCGAGTGGAATATACTTTTCCCGGCGAAAACTGACACAGCCATTCCCGCCCTTTCCAGCGTGGACCTCGATTACCGCTTCGTCGACAAACTTCACGTTATGCTCCCGTAGACGCCCCGCCAAAATGCGGATGGCGCCCAAAAAAAAGCCCCGTCGACTGACAGGGCTTTTCTAGAAATATGCTGCTATCAGCCAGTCACAATGCGAACTTGCTTACGATTCTGCGGTCCGCCTGTGTAGAACTCTACTTTACCATCAGCTGTCGCAAAGAGCGTGTGATCTTTGCCGATGCCAACGTTCGCGCCTGCGTGGAACTTCGTACCACGCTGACGAACAATGATGCTGCCCGCTGAGACTGCCTGACCACCAAAGGCCTTTACACCCAAGCGTTTGCTTTCGCTATCGCGTCCGTTACGGGTACTACCACCAGCTTTTTTATGTGCCATTAGACTACTCCCTGGTTATCCCTTGATACCTGTGATTTTCACTTCCGTATACCACTGACGGTGACCCGTCTCATTACGGTAGTGCTTGCGGCGATTAAACTTAACAATTTTGATCTTCTCGTGACGTCCATGACTTACCACTTCCGCCGAAACGCTGCTGCCTTCGACAACGGGCGCACCGATCTTCACATCCGCACCTTCGCCGACCATCAAAACTTGGTCGAACTCGATGGATTCTCCAGTGGCGACTTCGAGCTTCTCGAGCTTCAGAACTTCGCCTTCTTCAACGCGGTGCTGCTTACCGCCACTTACTATTACTGCGTACATGTCGTTTTCCTTCCAGTTAGCCTGCTCGCTGTGTAATAACCGCTTTGCGGGGCAGAGCGTAGGCACTCGAGTGTTGTTCATAAACAAGGGCGCGGAGAATACGTCGTTTGTACTGTAAGCGCAAGGGCGGCAAGGGACCCAAAGGCTGTAAATATCCCACTTCGTGACAAAAAAGAGGCAGGACCATTATACTCCGTCCTCACTCCGGAGATGTATTGTGATAAATCAGATTAGAGCCAGCGTTGAGGCTGAATTTGCCCAAGTAAATGCGCTCATCATAGAACAGCTGCATTCCGATGTTGATATGGTCGAAAACGTAGGCCAATACATCGTCGATGCTGGCGGGAAGAGGCTTCGCCCTCTGCTTACCTTGCTCGCTGCAGCCTCGATGGGCGAGGTGACTGATAAGCACATTAAGTTCGCAGCGGTGATCGAATTCATACACACAGCCACATTACTTCACGACGACGTCGTCGATATCTCGACGCTTCGACGAGGCAGGCCCACGGCTAATAGCGAGTTTGGTAATGCGTCCAGCGTGCTAGTGGGCGACTTCCTCTACACGCGCGCGTTTCAGCTCATGGTGCAGCTTGACGATATGCGAATACTCAAACTCATGGCGGATGTCACAAACCTCATCGCAGAGGGCGAGGTCATGCAGTTAGTGAGGGCCGGCGACCCTGACACATCGCGCGAGCAGTATTTTGATGTCATCACTCGTAAAACGGCGATTTTATTCGCGGCCGCCTGTGAAGGCGCAGCCATGCTAAGCGGAGAAAGCGATGAGGTGCGTCAACGCATGCAAAATTTAGGGCTCAATTTGGGCATAGCGTTTCAGCTGATTGACGATGTACTCGATTACGAGGGCGACCCGGAGACGACTGGAAAAAATGTGGGCGATGACTTGAGCGAGGGTAAGCCAACGCTGCCGTTGATCCACGCTATGCAACACGCCTCACCGGCTGACGCGGCGATCATCGCCACGGCGCTGCGAACAAAATCTGCTGAGCACCTCAATAAAATTGTGGCGCTGGCCTTCCACACAGGCGGCATTGCCGAAACGCGGATCGCAGCCAAGACACATTGCGACAGCGTCAACGAAGAACTAAAAACCTTGGCGCCCAGCGCTGCGAAAAAAAGCTTAGAAACACTCGCTGCCTTTTCGTTATCCCGGGAGAGTTAATCGATGCTGAGAAGCAGTGATGCCGACACCTTGAGCACACAGGCGTCGCGCCTACGTGACGTATCAGTTTCTGACCTGCTTTCAAATGAAGCGAACCGTGTGAGTGAGCTGACCTTGATGGCAGCGGGGCTAAGTCTTGATGCCTCAAAACAAAAAATTGATCGCGCCGCATACAGCGATTTGGTGAGCGCGGCCACTAACGCAGGATTGCCCGACGCGTTTGAGCGTTTAGTAACCGGGGTCGAGGTCAACATTACTGAGCAGCGCGCAGCTCTACACACCCTTCTACGTGGAACCGCAGCAACGGACTGCCCCGACCTCTACAGTGAGGTCACCGAGACGCTCTCACGCATGCAATGCGCGGTAGAGAATATTCACAGCGGCACCCACACGGGTGCCTCTGGGCAAGCTTTCACCGACGTTATTAATATAGGGATCGGTGGCTCTGACTTAGGGCCTCGCATGATCTGTCGAGCGCTCGATACCGACACTCCGAGGCTTCGCAGTCACTTCATTTCAAATGTTGATCCACACGATCTCGATGTCGTTACACGAGATCTCGATCCAGCGACGACTCTACTCATTATCTGCTCGAAAACATTCACGACCGAGGAGACACTGACAAACGCACAGCGCGCCCGCGCGTGGCTCATAGCAGGCGGCGTAGCAGAGGCCAATATTGGGCGACATGTTCTGGCTGTTACAACCAACCTCGACGCCGCTGCGACGTTTGGTATCGAGGAAACCGCCTGCTTCCCAATGTGGGATTGGGTGGGCGGTCGTTATTCTGTTTGGTCAGCCATTGGCCTTGTCATTGCCTTGGGATACGGATGGCAGGTTTTCGTAGAGCTACTAGACGGGGCAAAAGCCCTGGATGAACACACGCGAGAAACACCGCCTGATCAAAACTTACCGATGATAATGGCGCTTCTCGAGCTCTGGAATACGCGTTTTTTGAACACAGAGACACACGTTGTGCTCCCCTACTCACAACGCATGGAATACCTCGCAGATTTTCTACAACAGCTCACAATGGAAAGTAACGGAAAGCGAGTAACGCTTGCAGGAGCGCCCATTACCGATGTGACAGCGCCCGTGCTGTGGGGCTCTGCGGGAACCATTGGTCAGCACTCCTACTACCAATTGCTTCACCAAGGAAATCGCGCGTTTTCAGCCGATATTATTTTCCCGCTGACAAACGGCAATGTTGACCTAGACGCACACCGCAAGCTCGCGGCGAATGCGCTTGCCCAGAGCCGGGCGTTCCTTATTGGACGTACCCCACAAGAATCCAAAACCCTCGCGGCCTCTAAGGGCTTAGCGCCCGAATTGGCACCTCACTTCGAGATGTCGGGCAACCACCCGCACAGTACGATCGTTATGGAATCGGTTACGCCCGCAACACTCGGTGCATTGGTCGCAGCCTACGAGCATAAGACTTATTTTCTATCGGTTTTGATGGGACTTAATGCGTTTGACCAATGGGGTGTTGAACTAGGCAAGGTCATTGGAAAGCAAATTCGCAGCACCCTGGAAACAGGTGAGGCTCTAGGCGAGCTCGACGCTTCCACGGCGACGCTCGCTACCGTATGGCGTGAGGCCAATACTGACGATTAAGTCCTGAGACCCAGGCGGCCCTGAAGCCCAGTAACACTGCACTAAATGAAAAAGCCCGGCTCTGCCGGGCTTTTATTATCAAAGGCGTCAGCCGCTGGTGTTCATCGACAATGTAAGCTAACGCTCTCGCGAACGCAGCGAACCGTCATCTTCAGACGCGCTCAATTATGATCGCAGGCGCCATACCGCCGGCAGCACACATGGTGATCAGGGCGTAACGGCCGCCTTGTCGCTCAAGTTCGTCGAGCGCCGTACCAACCAGAATTGAACCGGTTGCACCGATGGGGTGACCAAGTGCCATAGCACCACCGTTGATGTTGACCTTCTCGCGGTCCAAGCCGAGCCGACGGATAAAGCGCTCTGCGACCACAGAGAACGCCTCATTAATCTCCCAAACGTCGATATCGTCTTTCGTGAGACCTGCTTTCATCAACACTTTTTCTGCAGCTGGTACAGGTGCGTTGAGCATCAGGGTTGGGCAATCACCCATGTTGGCAGTCGCGACAATACGCGCACGCGGTGTCATACCGGTTTTTTCCATATAGGACTCAGAGGCGAGTAATAGCGCAGCTGCACCGTCCACAACACCCGACGAGTTACCGGCGTGGTGGATATGGTTGAACTCGGTAATTTCCGGGTACTTCTGAAGAATGAGTGCACCGTAAGTGGTGCCCTGCTCGTCAACCGGAACATCGCGCACCACGCTGAACACGGTCTTTAACTCGGAGAGCCCTTCTTTCGTTGTCTGCGGACGGGGAAACTCCTCGTGATCGAGCGCCACCGACCCGTCAGGATTTTTTACGGTGATGAGCGACTTATCGAAACGCCCCTCAGATATGGCTCTTGCTGCGCGCGCCTGACTTACCAGCGCAAGATCATCAACCGCATCGCGGTCAATTCCCTCAAGCGTTGCGATCGCATCCGCACAAACGCCTTGCTGCGACTGCGGGTGCATGGCGCGAAGGTGAAGGTTTCCCGAGTCAATCATGGGGGGCGTGCTAGGGTCGCCAATCTGTGAGTGGTAGCTCATCATCTCAGTGCCACCGGCAACGACGAGATCTTCCATCCCCGACATCACTTGCGCCGCAGCCAAGTTGACGGTGGTGATGCCCGAGCCACAAAAGCGGTCCAATGTGACGCCTGAAGATCGGACGTCGTAACCTGCATTGAGAGCCGCCATACGTCCCAGATCGCCACCTTGCTTTCCGCTTTGCGAGGAGGTGCCCCAAATGATGTCATCAACCTCACCTGTATTGAGATTATTACGCTCAGCAAGCGCCGCCAGGACAGTTGATCCAAGGTACGAGGGGTGAAGGTGTGCAAGCGCGCCCTTCCCGACTTTTCCGATTCCGCGCGGTGTACGGCAAGCGTCTACGATATATGCATGACCCATGATGATTCTCCCAGTAGTGAGTGACTCAGGCACCAGATGCCTTTTTATGTCGATAGTTACGTTTTATGTCGATAGTTACGTTCGTTTTTATATTTGCTGAGTGCCAAGGCGTGCGC
>JBELJN010000076.1:0-4048 GCA_042090345.1 Halieaceae bacterium
CTCGCGCTTCCAGCCAACGCTCGTCGATAATTCGCTCGAGCATGGATTGCGCGTCGGCAAAGAGTTTTTTTGCCTCAACCCCTTTAATCGGGTCATTCAAAATATCAGGGAATCGACCACTGAACTCCCAGGCATTAAAAAATGGCATCCAATCAATGGTTTCGAGTAAGGTCGTTAACGGGTAATTTTCCAGAACTTGAATGCCCAGTTGTGCGGGCGCATGAATGGTTGTGGTGTCGAACTGCAGTGATTCTGCTCTTCGGGCAGCTTCAGCGAAGGGGAGCAAAGGTGCTACTTTTTTTGATGCGTAAGATGCCCGCTTAGCCTCATGATCGCGCTTGAGCTCCTTCGAATAGGTCTGACGGGACTCTCCCAGAAGCTTTGATGCGACACCCACGGCGCGTGACGCATCCTTGACATAAACCGTATCGCCCGAGTAACGCGGCTCAATTTTAAGACTCGTATGTGCGGGTGACGTCGTTGCACCTCCGATCATCAAAGGAATATCAAAACCCTGTCGCTCCATTTCTGACGCCACAGTCACCATCTCATCGAGCGAGGGAGTTATAAGTCCCGACAAACCAATGATGTCAGCCCTATGTTCTTTGGCCGCATCCAAAACAGCCTGCGTTGGTACCATCACCCCTAGATCAATGATTCGGTAGTTGTTGCACTGCAGCACCACGCCCACAATGTTCTTGCCGATGTCGTGAACATCGCCTTTAACAGTCGCCATAATGATGGTGCCTTGCTCCGACGATTCACCGGATGCCGCTTTGCTGGCTTCAATAAACGGCACGAGGTGAGCGACCGCTTTTTTCATCACGCGGGCTGACTTAACCACCTGTGGCAAGAACATCTTTCCCGAGCCAAATAGATCACCTACGGTGTTCATGCCATCCATGAGAGGGCCTTCGATTACGTCGAGCGGCCGCGTGCTCTGCAACCGTGCCTCTTCTGTATCTTCAACCACGTACTGATCGAGCCCATTCACGAGCGCGTGCTCTAACCGCTCTCTGACAGGCTTGGATCGCCATTCTGCGACCGTCTCCTCAACCTCAGCACCGGCCCCAACAAACGCGGGCGCTCGATCAACGAGTCGATCAGTCGCATCAGGTCGTCGATTCAAGACCACATCTTCAACCAATTCTCTAAGCTCCTCATCGATATCCGCGTAAATCGCTAACTGGCCTGCGTTTACGATGGCCATATTCAGTTGATTAGCAATTGCGTGATACAAGAACACAGAGTGCATGGCCTCGCGCACGGGGTTGTTCCCTCGAAATGAAAACGACACATTTGACAAGCCACCCGAGGTAAGCACATGCGGACAGGCCTCTCTGATCAGACCGCAGGCCTCGATAAAATCCTTTGCGTAGTTGTTGTGCTCTTCAATCCCTGTCGCAACCGCAAAAATATTAGGGTCAAAAATAATGTCCTCGGGTGGGAATCCGGCGACCTCGGTCAGCAGTTGATAGGACCGCCTGCATATGTCCACCTTGCGATCTCGAGTATCCGCCTGGCCTGTCTCGTCGAACGCCATGACCACGACGGCAAACCCAAAGCGACGAATTTCCCTGGCTTGCTCAAGAAAGGGCGCCTCGCCCTCTTTTAGTGATATGGAGTTAACAACCCCTTTACCCTGAACACACTTCATCCCCGCTCTCAGAACATCCCACTTGCTCGAGTCAATCATGACCGGCACGCGAGAAATATCAGGCTCTGTTGCCGCCAGATTGAGATACCGCACCATGGCCTCTTCGGAGTCGAGTAAGCCCTCATCCATATTGATGTCGATAATCTGCGCGCCGTTTTCGACCTGTTGTCGAGCGACCTCCAACGCAGCTTCCAGCTCGCCTTCCAGAATGAGGCGCTTAAATCGCGCAGATCCCGTGACGTTTGTGCGCTCGCCCACATTAATGAAACCCTTTGATTCATCAGCAATGAAAGGATCAAGCCCAGAAAGCCGCATGACTCGCTGCTTTTCGACCTCAGATTTTGGAGCGTGGTCTTTCACTCGAGCGACAATCTCAGCAATATGCTCAGGGGTTGTGCCACAACACCCACCAACGATATTAATGAGACCCGATGCACTGAACTCGGCGACGATATCTGCCATTTCAGTTGCTGACAGGTCGTATTCGCCAAACTGATTGGGCAGGCCAGCATTGGGGTGCGCAGATACGTGGGTGTCTGCCACATCCGATAGCTCTCTTAGGAAGGGCCTCAGTTCGGCTGGGCCCAAGGCACAGTTTAAGCCGATAGACAGAGGCTCAGCGTGACGAACGCTGTGCCAGAAAGCCTCGGTGGTTTGCCCAGATAGTGTTCTTCCTGAAGCATCGGTGATGGTGCCAGAGATCATGATCTCAATGCGCTCACCAAGCTGCTCCGATACGACATCAATGGCATACAAGGCCGCCTTGGCGTTGAGCGTGTCAAAGATTGTCTCAACCAAAATCAAGTCAGCGCCACCCTCTAAAAGTGCCGCGGTGGCCTCACTGTAAGTGGCTACTAGTTCATCGAAGCTGACATTACGAAAACTAGGATCCTCGACTTTCGGGCTTATCGATGCCGTCCTGTTGGTTGGCCCCAAAACGCCAGCAACCAGCCTCGGTCTCTCGTCAGTTTCAAGCGCATTGCAGACAGTACGAGCCAAACTCGCTGCATCTCTATTAAACCGGGCAACTAATGTATGCATTCCGTAGTCGCCGAGCGACGGAGCGTTAGAGTTAAATGTGTTGGTCTCGATAATGTCCGACCCAGCATTCAAGTACTGCTGGTGAATATCAGCGATCAACTCAGGTTGGGTTAGTGATAATAAATCATTATTGCCTTTCAGCTCGGAAGCCCAATCCGCGAACTCAATGCCACGGTAATCAGTCTCAGACAGCCCAGCCTGCTGAATCATAGTTCCCATGCCACCGTCGAGAATAACAATGCGATTTTGCAGCGCAGATTTAAGCCACGCCAAACGGCTCTGACGATTCCACTGTGCCATCAGGCCGCCTCCACCAATTGCTCACGCAGCCCAATTGCATGACACAGCGCATAAGCGCTTTCAGCGCGGTTCAGCGTGTAAAAGTGGAAGTGCTTAACACCCGCGGCGACCAGCTGCTCGCACTGTTGAATAGAAAAATGCGTTGCGATGAGGCGGCGTGTTTCCTCATCATCCTCAATCCCTGCAAATCTCGAAGACAAATCAGAAGGAACGGTCGCACCACAGGCCTTTGCAAAACGCAGGACGCCCCTGATGTTTTCCGGAATCATAATGCCGGGAATAATTGGCATCGTGACGCCCGCAGCCGCCGCGCGATCTCGATACCTCAAAAAGTCATCGTTATTGAAGAAGAATTGGGTAATGGCCGCACTGGCGCCGTTATCCTGCTTCTTTTTCAAGACCTGAATGTCGGAGTCCGCGGTTGCCGCCTCAGGGTGACGCTCTGGATAGGCTGATACGAAAAGCTCGAGTCCCTTCAGATCCCGCAAGCCAGCCACAAGATCGGATGCATAAGCGAAGCCATGGACTGGCGGGGTATACACGCCTTCAACGCCGTCTCGTGAGTCACCTCTAAGTGCAACCAACTTGGTAACGCCTTTGTTCAGGTAATCTCTGGCAATTTCGAGCGTTTCTTCCTTGGTAGCATCAACACAGGTTAAGTGCGGCGCTACGTCCAACCCGAGTTTTATTTTCAACTCCGACACCGCCCTTGCGGTTGGTTCACGGGTGGAACCCCCCGCACCATATGTCACGGAAACGAACTCAGGGCGCAAGGAACTCAATCGCGACGCTGCATCAAAAAGCGCTACTTCACCTACTTCCGACTTAGGCGGAAAAAACTCAAACGATACGCTCGGTACCGACATTTTTGCGTCTCCTTAGCTGCGACGCAGCTTGCTGATTTAAATTTAATAATAAAGATATAAAGATATCCTTATATTTGTCAAAAGAAATTTTAAAGACAGGCAACGCGAGCCCCAAAGTGGGTTTTTCCAGCTAAGAGCAGTGGGGCTTTTCTAAAAATGGCAGCTACGGAGGTCAATTTGCATA
>JBELJN010000031.1:0-22373 GCA_042090345.1 Halieaceae bacterium
ACCCTCTGCTTGTAAGGCAGATGCTCTCCCAGCTGAGCTAATCACCCCTGAAAGAGTCGGCGATTATAGAGACGCCTGCTTTGGTGTCAATTACCTTTGAATAATAAATAATGATTTTTGCCTTTTGTGTAACTTAGCACGTCCAACTTGTGTACACTCGCGCGGCGATTTTGGCGCAACGCAGGTGATCTCGTGGAACTGTACGTAGACTTTCGATTTGAAGCCGCACACCGGCTGCCCTTTGTACCCGATGGCCATAAATGCTCGCGTTTACATGGACATTCATTTTTTGTACGTCTAGGTATCGTTGGCGATGTCGACCCGGCAACAGGCTGGGTTATTGATTTTGATGACATTCAAAAAGCGTTCGAACCGATCTATGATCAGCTAGACCATCACTACCTGAACGAGGTCGAGGGTCTCGAAAACCCAACCAGTGAAAATTTATCTCGCTGGATATGGGTTAACCTCAAACCACGATTAGCCGCGCTCGATTACGTAGAAATACGAGAAACCTGCGACGTTGGCTGCATATACCGCGGAGATTAGACGCGCGCTTGTATCAGCTAAATTCTCTCCAATCCAGTTTCTTTTCTTCTTTTTTTTATAAAAATCTATTGACTCGTGAAAAATCTTATTCACACGCAGACATAGAACTGTCACTTTGTGACACTTAGTTTACATAGGCGCAAATTCACTTAAATAAAGACTTGCAAATCATTGTTTTAATTGATTAATTATCTATTGGTTAAAATTTAACCAATTTGTTTATGATGAAGAATTTAAGGGCTTTGACGCCCGAACAAACAAATTACCCACCAAATTATCCACAGGTTATGTGGACAGATATGATTAATTTGGGACTCAAATCTCTGCGTCAAAAAATTGTCGCACAGCAGCACTCACAGCAACCGGTTCCTCCTGGTGCAACCAATGTCCAGCCCCTCTGACAGTTACCATGTCAAAAGAGGAAAAAAGCGGGGGAAACGCTCTGGCAGATTCATCAGTGACATAATCTGAAAGCTCTCCTCGCACCACAAGTGTGGGGCCCGAAAACTGCTTAGCTCCGCCGCATCGCGCGGATATGGCACCCAGAAGACTCTCGTATCCAATCCTCAGCCCGTTCAAATTAAAGCGCCACTGGACGTAACCCTCACTGCTAATGTGAGCACTGGTTAGCAGAAAGTCGGCAATCCGAATATCCTCAAGTAGTGGCTGCATGATGGCTCTTGCTTCGGACCGTGACCCAACTCTTGCTTTTAGCACCGTGTTCAATGCGCTAAAGACTGCATCGTGACGACTTGGATAAGCGACTGGAGCGATATCGAGAACGACAAGCTTTTCGACAAGAGAGGGAAAGTCCAGCGCTAGTTGCATCGCAACTTTGCCCCCCAAGGAATGACCGATCACCCTACTCTGCCCTATTTCATTTTCAGCCAGCCAGGCTGCTAACGCCTGCGCATACACCTGCACCGACGCCTCCGGCAGCCACGGGGACTTTCCATGGTCTGGCAGATCCACGCTATATACGACGTAGTCTTCTTTAAACGCTCGCGCCAGTTGCCCGAGGTTATTGGCAGATCCAAACAGTCCATGCAAGAGCACGAGGCGCTTATCGCCGCTGCCCGTAACCTTAACGTTCAAATTTTCTGCCACTTAGGAGCCTCCTTTGTTAGGATCGCGCAGGACTTACTTGCCGACAATGACAGGGGGAATCATGTCCAAGGGAACATCAGCCAGTAAAACGCTTTGCATAGCAACACTAGCGATTTGCGCTGCGCTACTCAATGCATGTGCCTCAGGTGGAAATGTGAGCGGTAGCGGTTTCAACCCCACAACGCCGAAAAATGCACTCGATGCCACTGCTGTGCAAAGTGCCGATATCAAGCGGGTCGTTATTGCTGATGTCAATCTCGGCTCACCATCGCGCAAGTACCTTCAGAAGCGTGAGAATGCCGTTGACGCGATTATCGCCGACGCCCTTGAGCGCAAGGGATGGGAGGTGGTTTCCACCCGAGAGTTCACACAGCGCTGGCGAAACGCGGTATCGATGCACGGTGACCCCGTAGACCCTACTACAGGACGTGTTAATAGCCGCACCTTTTCCCGAATCGTGAATACGATCAAAGACCAAATGATGGAGTCCTCAAATATCGACGCCCTCGTATTCACCGACCTGTTAGAAAAAGACGTCTATTTCTCCCAGGGTGTTAACCGAGTCGCGAGATGGGACGGTGTAACGCGCAAGCCCCCAACCCAAGGCGGCGGGAACGGCGTGTCCGTGAATTTTAATTGGAGTGTGCCGGTTGCAGCGACGACAATCCGCATCTCAATCTTTAACCAAAACCTCGAGCGCATGTTTGTTGGCGAGGGCGGCATTGCCCTAAACGAGGCAGTGGATACGCGAAGTGGGACCGGCTTTGTTCGCCGACGTGAAATTCTAGGTAACGAAACGCACATCCGTGAGGGTGTTGCCTTAGCGCTTCACCCACTCTTTCCCATGAAAAATTGGCCTGGCGACCCTGACTAAACCCCATCGCGCGCAGCTCAGGAGAGTAGCGCGCCTGTCCGCTCTAGCACCCAAAACGTCGAGACCGCACCCAGCACATATACAGGCGCTAGACGCAGCCATGGAGCTGAGCTCAAGCGGGTCACAACAGCGCCTACTAGGGTGAGAAATGCTACGAAAATAAGCTGCCCCAGCTCGATCCCTACATTGAAAAACAATAGGGCCGCGGGAAGGTGCATCTGAGGTAAACCTGTTTCCGCAAGCGCTCCAGCAAACCCCATACCGTGCAACAGACCAAAGCCTCCAGCCAAATACCACGGTCGTGCCCATAGGCGGCTTTCTGTCTTCGTTTTGGATAGCTCATAAGCCAACACCCAAATTGATACGGCGATCAACCATTCAATTAAAGCCTCCGGGTTTGTGACGACACCCAAAGAGACAAGTGCAAGCGTAATACTGTGTCCTACCGTGAATGCCGTTATGGTGTACACCAATCGCTTTCCCCAGCTAACCAGCAACAGGAGTCCGGCGACAAAAAACAGATGATCGATGCCAATAGCAATGTGCTCTGCGCCTAGCCAGAGATAATGTAACGCCGTATCCAATAAAGATCGCTGCGAGGGCACGACAAATACCGGGTCGGAAATCGTGAGCACCTCTTGAAAAAAGACCCCTGGCTGCGGCCTTACTGACACCACGGCAGATGACTGGTTCGCTGCGAGTCCCGAGACACTCAGGGGCAAACCTTCCATCGACTCGCCGGTGCACTGCCACTGCTGACGAAGAACCTTCCCTGTCCCCTCTGGAAACCAGGGGGTCTCCGATACAACCGCACACTCAGCTGGCAATACTGGCAACATTGGCACATTGGAGGTCGCTTGAGCAGGCGTTTTCCAGACGACAGAAATTTCGCCGTTTGGCAATGCACGGACATCAAGCGCAGACGGGGCAAATCTGTGAGCCTGAGTCACCAAAGGCGTTAGCAAGATCAAGAGAGCTACCAAAATACGCATCACAGAAGTACCTCATAACGTGTCAAGCGCGCATCAACCCACTGCTCAATGGCATCATCTTCGGCAGCCCGCCTTAAATCTCGCTGCAGGTCAGCGGACACCTCATCGAATGTTTTTACCCTCTGCGGCAGTCGATCCTCCAGCCACACCCAATGTTGCCCAAAAACAGACGTGAAGGGTCCCAGCCAGGTTCCTGCTGCAGGATCCGCGTCGATGAGGCCCTCGGCAAACTCGCGGGCAAATTGATCGCCAAACTGTCTCGATATATCCAGCAAGCTTACATTCCGGAATCGATAGCCCGAGAGAAACACATCGCTCTCAGTTCGCGCCTCATCAGGAGAGACGTTAGTCCTCAGTGATTTCGCTAATGAGTCTAAGCGCGCTTCTAATGTCTGTGGTCGCAAAAATACGTGCGCAAAGGAAAAGTGCTCGGGCTCCTCAAACTCAGACAACCGGCGATTGTACTCGCTGCGCAGTGCTTCATCTGTAGGCTCAAAAGCAGACTGCGTGGCCACGATTAGAGTCTCCATTACTTGCACTGTTCGTCGCCGCACTACCTCATCTGCAAGATGCAGGCGCAATTCCCAGGCCTCAGATAGCAGTATCTCATCGGGTACGTCACGCTCTGGGTTCATAAAGCGCATATTGCGGATGAGTCGCCTTTGGACAACGAGGTCCTGCTCAATAACACCTTGCTCGACGGCTTCAATAAATAGGAGCTCCTCGCGAAGCTCTCGCTTTTTGATCAACTCAAGCTGCTGCGCTGTGAGCTCCGTAGGCTGCAGCTGTCGTATCGACTCTGCCTGAAGCGCAACCCGCTCGGGGTTCGGTGGACCCAACTGCGGCTTAGGCTCGGGAAACAGCCAGAGGTTAAGAATAAACAGGACAACGCCAGCAAAAACGAACTGGTTAGCTGTGGACTGATAAAACCGCATGTAACACTCCCCCAAGGTGCGCTAAAAGTGCGTCAGGAAATCCTCGGGGTCAAGGTCTGGGAGGTTTTTAGAAGGTCCCTTGCGCGTACCGATATATAAGAAGCCAATGACCTCGTCTTGATGGCTGCCACCTAGCGCCTCGATCACATGAGGATCGGTTGCATACTGCCCTGTCCGCCACATACTTCCGTAGCCCAGAGCGTTGGCTGCAAGCGACATGGCGTAAGTGGCTGATGCCGCCGAGCCTATCTGCTCGTTACGATCAACTTTGGGGTGTAATTTAAAATTGAGCATAACGGCAATGAGGGTCGGCGCTCTAAGCGGTGCCTTGAGCGACTTTGTTAGCTGCGCTTCATCCGTCACCCCTCGCAAACGCAAGCTCTCGTGAAGAACAACGCCGAAATCGTCGCGGCGATCACCCTCAATAACAACAAAGCGCCAAGGCCGTAACAGTGCGTGATCGGGCGCTCTTAACCCCGCACGCGCAATCTGAGCCATCTCATCGGGGTTTGGGCCTGGCGCCTCGAGGCTGCCATGTGATACCCGCTCGGTCAGCAGTGTCAGTACGTCGTCTTGTCTCATTCCACCAGTCTATCGAGGGTTCCGCGGCGTTGTTACATTAAGATGCTCGGCTGACACATCAGACTTTCAAATTCCAATCCTTGGGAAGAAGCCTTTGTGTGATATCGATTGCCACATCACCGATCATGAGGTGATCAGCTTCCATGCGAATGTCCTCATCAGACAGCACGCCATCGTTAAATCGGTACATGGGCTGCCAGTCTCCCTTTAAGCGCGCCTTTTCAGTTTCCTCGCGGCACTGCTCTACTGCCTCACTTTTAGCGCGCCAATCAGAGATCGCCCTAGCGGTATGGCATTGGGCAAGGAGCTTCATCGAAACATCCGGACTCAACACCGTGGCGGTTGCGTTATTTCCGCCGAAGCCTTTGCTGTTGACGAGCGCATAAGCACAGTCCTCAGTCTCAACATCGCGCAAGGCGAAGGTCAACCGATCGGTAACCACATCGTCTGCAAGCCTATCTATCGAACCGATGCCCGGCACCCAGCCTGACTCCCATATTCCGAGTAATGCTGCCATTTGATCACCCGCTGCCGCACCCAATGAATGCCCGGTATGACTCTTGATAGCCGAGACACGCCAATCCTCCACTGACATTGCGCCTGCAATGGTACTGAAAATCGCCGACTCGGAGGTCCGGTTCTGCGGGGTGCCGGTACCGTGTGCCATAACCACACCGGTTCGTTCAAACGACGGCTCGTCTAAAATATCGCGTGCTGCTTGAGCTGCGCGCGCCATCGTCATGTAATTTCCTGCGCCCGGGCCGGGTATTGATTTCTTTGCTCCATCGGCATGCACCGAGACAAACGGCACGGCTCCAAGGATGGGTGCACCCTGCTCAAGTGCGAGCGCATCGTCCATCAGAATCATCACTTGCGCCGATTCACCCATAACGAACCCGCAATTGTCTCCAAAGGGCCGGCAGGCCGATCGATGTTGGATCAGCCCCTCCTCTCCTACCCCTTGCAGTTGGCGCAGCTCTTTATCTGTTGCGAGCGCCCCCATGGCAACGTAGCCGTCCATGAGCTCAGGGAGAATAGGGGCCTCAGCCGCACCGACTACCGCGATGCGGGCTCGACCTGACTTAATGTCGTCCACACCACGCTGAAGGTTATAGAGAAAGGTGGCACAAGCGCCGAGCGCTGGGCCTGTGTGACCCATTGACTGGAGGACGTAGGCGTTAAGGAAGTCACCGGGCATTTCTGCAAAACCGAGTGGGCAGTTTTTTGCGCTAACGCGCTCACCTCGAAGCCCCGCCGTCATCATGCCACCGGTGGCCGCCTCATCTAGCTGTCCCATCGAACTCGAAACGTAAACACTCACCGCATCAGGCGGCAAGGACCCTGCAAGTTGATCCCAATCAAGCCCCAGATCGGCCAGCGCATCGGACATTGCATAGATAGACATTTGCAACCCGCGAGGATGGTTTCTCGACGTGTAGAGCGCCCCGGGATCGAAACCCATGGGCAGCTGTCCCGCAACGCTGACATCGAACTCTCGCTGAGTCGGCACCAATATTGTGTCCCCAGAGGATAGACCTCGCAGTGCATTCTGAGCCCGGGATGTGGTGAACCCATCGGGAGATAAATTCACAACGCCATGGACGTCGTCAATTCGGTAACGGTGATTGATAGCCACTGCAGACGGATCAAAGTGCTGATGCTCGATTCTACGAACCAGCGTACGCGCTAATATTTCGTCTTCAATGTCCGAGTCCATCATGACGCCTAGCGCCTTTATGGTCCGATTTCTTGCTTCAATACCGATGGAATTTATGACCAAGCGATTATGGGCGTGGCGGTGCGAAGAACGCCCGGCGGTGTTGATTCCCCCGGATGCAACAATGATAGGTAAATTGGACATAGATTTTATTAACTTGGGTTATCAATAAGCCCTTTGATTGTAGGAACAGAGCACACTATAATTTTGTATTTTTCAGACACATATCATGAAAAAACCGACGGAAAAATTTCGCATCCCACGCATTGCTGCTCTTATTCACAGCAATGCGTTGGCGAGTTCAGTCACCTTGCCTATGGAGCTCTCTATGGCAGCAGGGCAAGCTGCGGGGCAAGTATTCGACGCTAATAACCACGTATCACTGCTGTCGCCTGAGGGCGGCAAGATTACGACGAGCGGCGGACTAACAGTTGAAACCAAAGCGATCGACAGCGTTGGAACACTCGATTTATTGGTCATATCAGCTATCTGGCGAGATCCGCGGCGTGTACTAACAAAGCACCCTAGTTTGGTCCCGTTTATACGCCGGATCGCGGAGTCCGGCGCTGCCATTGCAGCCGTTGGTACTGGAAGTTTTCTTTTGGCTGAAACAGGACTTCTCAGGCGAAAAGCGGCTACGACCCATTGGTTTTGGTTCGACGAATTCGCTAAGCGTTACCCGGAGGTTGATCTTCGACGCGACCAGCTCATCGTGCAATCTAACAATCTTTATTGTGCTGGAAGCGTAAATTCAATCAGCGACCTGTTGGTTTACCTCATGGGTGGCTTTTACAACCCTGAAGTAGCGAGACGAGTCGAAAATCAATTTTCACCTGAAATCCGTCAGCGCTTTAGAACCACACAACTTGGCTCACATATGCTGCAAGAGCATTACGACGAGATCGTCATGGACCTTCAGTTGTATATGCGGGAAAAGCTGCGAGCACCTGTCTCCACGATCGATTTTGCCGGGCGATATGGGCTGTCAGAACGCACACTTTCACGGCGCTTTCAGCGGGCCACGGGAACCACGCCGTGGCAATTCCTGCTCACTTTGCGCATGAGCGAGGCGGCTACGCTACTCAGAACAACCAACTTATCGGTCACACAAGTGGCCGCAGAGGTGGGGATTACCGATTCAGCGCATTTTGCTCGCCAATTCAAAAAAACCAATCAGTTAACGCCAACCCAGTATCGAAAAGCCGTGCGGGGTAAGATGTTTTCCGCCAACTGAGGGACGTCTTTTCATTGAGACGCCGATGCCGCTGTGGCTTAATCGCTCACCATAATAAATCGCACTGGAGTCTCATCTCATGTCCGAAGCAATTTACATTGTGAGCGGCGCTCGCACGCCCATGGGTGGCCTTATGGGTGACCTCGCCCCTGTCACGGCGCCACAACTTGGCAGTACGGCTATAAAAGCGGCCGTGGAACGATCCGGACTTGACGGCGACAAGGTTGACGAGGTGTTCATGGGCTGTGTTCTGCCTGCAGGACTCAAGCAATGCCCAGCCCGCCAAGCGAGCCGATATGCCGGCCTACCCGATCAAGTTGGCGCGGTGACCGTCAACAAAGCCTGTGGCAGTGGCATGCAAGCGACAATATTTGGCATCGACAGTATTCGCGCCGGCACAAATAGTGTGGCTATTGCGGGGGGGCTAGAGAGCATGTCGAACGCACCGCACCTCATGCCCAGCGGACGCGCGGGTCAGCGACTTGGGCATACACACATATATGATCATATGTTTATGGACGGCCTCGAAGACGCCTACACAGGTGGCGCGATGGGCAGTTTTGCGCAGAAGACAGCTGATCAGCATGGCATTACACGTGAGGCTATGGATGAATTCGCCATTCAAAGCCTCACGCGCGCAAAAAACGCCATTGAGCAAGGCCTCCTAAAGGCAGAAACCGCCGCAGTAGAGGTCAAAACACGCCGAGATGTCGTCACCGTGGTGGACGATGAGCAACCCCATAAAGGGCGCGTCGACAAGATCCCATCGTTACGACCCGCTTTCGCAAAAGAGGGAACGATTACAGCCGCGAACGCCAGCTCCATCTCCGATGGTGCCAGCGCGCTTATCCTCGCAAGCGAGACTGCCGTAAAGGAGCATGGGCTCAAGCCAATGGCAAAAATTATCGCCCACGCTAGAGCCAGTCTTGATCCGGCTGAGTTCACACTTGCACCCGTCGATGCAATTTCTTCGCTGATGGAGAAAACCGGTTGGTCAGCAAGCGACGTAGACCTGTGGGAGATTAACGAAGCCTTCGCTATGGTGACCATGCTCGCCATGCACGCGCACGGCTTGGACCCTAATAAAGTTAATGTTCATGGTGGTGCTTGTGCGCAAGGACACCCGATAGGATCCACAGGTTCACGTATTATCGTCACCCTTATGCATGCCATGCACCACTACGGTAAAGAGCGTGGTGTTGCTGCGCTGTGTATTGGTGGTGGCGAAGCAACAGCCGTTGCCATTGAGAAGTGTTGAGTTAGGAGAGGTTTAATGCCGCTAGATTCGGTTCCAGACATTCTGGACGATATTCGCGAAGGAAAGATGGTCATTCTTATGGATGACGAGGACCGTGAAAACGAGGGTGATCTCGTAATTGCGGCCGAGAAAGTAACTCCCGAGATTATCAACTTCTTCGCGAGCGAAGCCTGCGGCCTTATCTGTATGCCCATCACGGCGGAGCGCGCGCGCCAACTGCGCATTCCCCTAATGGTTCGCGACAATCGCTCGCAGCATGAAACCAACTTCACGGTATCGATTGATGCCACGCATGCTGTTGGCCCGGGTGTGAGCGCTAAGCAGCGAGCTCACACCATTCTAGAAGCGGTAAAGTCAGACGCTAAGCCCTCAGACATCTCACAACCAGGGCACATTTTTCCGCTGGTGGCAAAGCCAGGTGGCGTCCTCCAGCGCGCTGGACACACCGAAGCCGGTGTCGATCTTGCGCGTATGGCGGGCTGCGAGCCTGCGGCCGTCATTGTCGAGATCATGAACGAGGACGGCACCATGGCGCGACGTCCGGAATTGGAAGTCTTCGCTGAGCACCACAACCTGCGCATTGGCACCATTGCAGATTTGATTGAGTACCGAGCGCTGCATGAGCAATCTGTGCGCTGCACGGGTGAATTCCCCATTGACACTCGTTGGGGGCAGTTCACGCTAACAACGTTCGAGGATCTTGTTGACGGGCAAATTCAATACGCGCTTCACCAAGGCGACCTGACGGCACCCGATCTGCCCGTTCGTATTCAACCGATTAATACTTTGCGAGATGTACTCGGCACTAAGTTACCCAATGGCTCGCAGGGATGGTCTTATGAATCGGCTATGGCATACATTGCTCAGCAAGGGCGTGGGCTGGTCGTAATGTTAGGCGGCTGGGAGTCGCCCGATACCATTATGCGTAACATTGCGCAGTTAGCGGGCACCGCTGACCGTGAGGCACCTCCACAGAACTACCGGGTCATTGGTACCGGCGCTCAAATGCTCCGGCATCTGGGCGTAACGAACATGAAAGTCATGTCGGCACCGATCAAGTTCATCGCGATATCTGGTTTCCAGCTCGAAGTCTCAGGCTTTATTCCGCGGCCCTGAGCGCGAGAACACACAGGCCGACCCGCGCGCTGCAACCGCTATGCCGCCGAGCAAAAAGGCCCATAAACCGCTCTGAAGGCTCACGTTCGGGCTGACTAAAGCCTAATGAGCCACCAATTGCTAGCGTGTTCGTGTGACCGCACAGTCCACTCTGGCTGCCTGGTGGCTCGCGCCTCGTCGGTTTCTGATTAGCCCTTAACTGTGGAAGGTAACCGCTGAACTCAGATCGGTTCGATCGGTTACAACATCGTTTATGGGCGTATCCACCGGATAGCCAAACGACAAGCCGAACATCAACTTGTGATGCTCGGGTATGTCGATAACTTCACGAATTTGCTTAGCCATGAAGCCCAAGGCTGTCTGGGGACACGAGCCCAGCCCCTGCGCCGTCAAACCCAGCATAACGGTTTGTGTGAACATACCCAGGTCGCAAGCCTCTCTCAGTCCAAAGCCATCCGGGAGCATAAAAAAGGCAACAGCAGGTGCATCAAAGAATCGGAAATTTCCAAGAAACCACTCTTGACGTTTCGCCTTCTCCTCCCGAGGAATACCCAGCGCATCATAAAGCGCCTTTGCGGCACCGTATTGGCGATCTTTGTAAACCCCATCGTAAACACCTTCATAGGGGAAATCGGGGGCAACATCGCCGGTTGCGAAGGCCATTGGCAGCGACTCACGCAGCTTCTCTAACTTATCGCCGGTCACGATGTGAACAAACCAGGGTTGCGTATTACAGTTGCTGGGCGCACGAAGTGCCGGTGCAAACACAGCGTCGATCACCTCACGTTCTACGGGGTCAGACTTAAATGCGCGAATC
The DNA here is from genome assembly GCA_042090345.1 of Halieaceae bacterium. Lineage (GTDB taxonomy): Bacteria > Pseudomonadota > Gammaproteobacteria > Pseudomonadales > Halieaceae > Luminiphilus. Next base: position 11,182 of record JBELJN010000031.1, read on the forward strand.
GAACGACGTTCGTTAACAATAGCCTGAAACGTCTGGGCTGCGTTGCTCATGGTCACTCCTAAAAAATCTCAAATCAGTGCAGCGAGGCTACACCGACTCTTTCATCAGGTGAATAGCGCAAACGCAGTGCGACTGCTCCTCTCATCGTCGTACTAGAAAGAACGAACGCTGCCGTCTGGGTTCAACGGTGCATCTTTAGTAACCGGCCAAGAAGCATCGAAGCCTGCAACAGCAAGCGGCTCATCGAAAGAGGCTTTTCTATCGCCAACACCGCTAACCTTCGGCTGTATACCGCTTAACCAGTTAAAGGCTGCCGCAAAAGAGTCTTCCTCCGCGTCGGCAAACGGACGTGTCGCATCATCGGCCGCCTCAAAGAAGGTAAAACGCCCTGTGCTCACCAATCCGGTGAAGTAGCCACCCTGCCCTTCACCGTTTTGTATCTCAAACGCGATGAGTCTCATCCGTGTTTCACAATTGTCTGAGTCGAGATCAAATGCATATTGACCAACGGCTTTACCTGATGTTTCGGAGCCCACGATGGCGAGTTCAATATGCGGATCTACACTGTTAATCAGTAGCTCACTGGCCGAGGCGGAGCCGCCGGTTGTAATGAAGGCAATGCGCAGCGGACTGAAGGTCTCGGGTAAAGGCCCAAAATTAGCCGTGCTATTTTGATCTTGATGTTTGTCGTTCAAATTAACGATGTAACTTAGCTGTCCGTTCGCGGTGTCACCAGCCAATAAGTTCAAGAAAGTTTCAGCAACCCTCACCAGTCCGCCGCCGTTGTAGCGAAGGTCAATAATGAGATCAGTAACGCCTGCCTCGCGAAATTTCGTCGCTGCCGCCCTTAGGGGGCCATCCGCTGCATCAATGAAGGTTCTAAAATTAATATAACCAACCGGTGTGCCATTTGCTCGGTCAATAACCAGCGCGTCGCCGGCCAAAGGCGGTGTAGTGGTCTCTTCTGTCGTGACTGTTATCTCACTTTGCTCGCCTTCATATTCCACGCGAAACACAGTCGTTTGAAGCTCTCCCCTAGCGCCAAATACGGCCGCGGGTAGTTCAGCGTTTCGAGCGACCATTTCATCCCACGTTTCAAAGTCAGCCTCACCATCGCGCTTTACCGCTAAAAGTCGCTGTCCTCGACGAACGCCTGCCGTGTGGGCGGGCCCCTCTTCATAAGCATCGGAGAAATAGAAATTGTTATTAATAATGCGGTAGCGTACGCCGTAGCCGTAGAAAGCCCCCGATGTAAATCGCTCGGTATCTTCTTCAATGGTCGTCATGTACGAGAAGCCGGGGTCTCGACCCGTGCCGTCTGTCCAGATGGGCTGCATGATGGCCGAGAGATAGGCGACCGGATCCGTGTAATCCTCGGCATCTACCTCTGCCAACTCGTCATACCAGTAGTAATAACTCTCTGCGACTTCCTTAACGAATTGTACTTGCGCCGCGGGTCCGCACGCGTCAGTGCTTCCCCCCGAGCCAGACCCAGAACCCGACCCTGAACCGGAGCCCGTACCCCCTCCCGCAACAGGCGCAGGAGACGACGATCCCCCCCCACCACCGCACGCAACGACACTTAGGCTGATAAATAAGGCGATACATGGCTTGAGCATCATTTAGTAAGTCCTATCAAATACGTGCAGGTTTTTACGCGCGTCCACGATAGGGAAACCCTCGCCACCTGCCAAGTGATCCTGTTTTATTGCGTATTGATCGCGGTTTGGAAGCACGCGCGACGCGTAATGCGTTCCACGTAGGCTTTTACGTTCGCCATCTCATCAGACACGCATCCCATGCGGTTACTCATGAAGCACGCATGCCCGAGCATAATATCGGCAGCTGAAAAATCACCAATGAGATACTCGCGTCCCTCCAATGCCTCATTAACAGGCTTTAGCGCATTGTTGAGCAATCGCTGTGCTTGCCCCAAGACAACGGGATCTCTGCGCTCCTCAGGCAATAGAATGGTGTGGACCACAATCGTATTCATAGGCGGCATAACCATGCCCTCGCAGTAATGAAACCACTGGAGATATTCGGGAAACATGGGGCTGTCCACAGCAGGCTTTAATCCGCCGTCTTTGTGACGCGCAAGCACATATTCAACAATGGCCCCTGACTCGTAGATAGATACGTCTCCGTCATCCAATACTGGGATACGACCCAGAGGGTGTCGGCTTCGATGCTCGTCAGACTTTAAATCCTTCGGATGAAACGCCATCGCGTTCAGCTCGTAAGGTAATTCCAGCTCCTCAAGCAACCAGAGAATTCGGCCCGCGCGGGAGTTAGGTGCGAAATGGAGTTTGAGCATTATGTTTCTCCTGATATTTTTGTTTTCGTCAGTCCCTCCGGTACCACGCAGCTATTTCCAAGCACCAGATTCCAGACACCAAGCGCGACCTAGATCGATGAAGATCGAATCAATGCTGTGACGTCACACAGACCGTGATGAGCTTAGCGTAGCGCGTGTGACCTGAAAAATCTTGTTTGCACGTATTCATTTTACTCATATAAAGCTATCTTTATGCGTATGAACATTGACACGTTATCCCAGTGCTTAAAGGCTGCATCAGATCCAAGTCGACTGCGCCTGCTTGTCCTCTGCAATCAGGGCGAGCTCACCGTGACGGATCTTGTGCGCATTACCGGCCACAGCCAACCACGAACTTCGCGTCATCTTAAAATATTGCAAGATGCAGGGTTGCTTGAGAGCTTTCGCGAGCAGCACTTCATTTTTTATCGGGTCAATCGACAGCCCCCTTACCACGACATTCTGAGCACGCTCCTGGGCAGTCTTGATGCGAATGACAGCACGATCGAAGAAGATAGCCGCAGACTGTCTATGATCCGCGAAGCGCGCGCGCAACTCGCCGAGAGCTACGTTGAAGATGAGGTTCCCGAATGGCTTGAACTTCACCGGTACCATGGCGATGAACAAACATTCAGAGAGCATGTCACCTCTCTTCTGGAGGGCCACAACGTTGGCCACCTACTCGATGTCGCGACCGGTACGGGGCGAATGCTCGGTCTAGTCGGGCCGTTGGCTGAGCGTGGCTACGGCGTAGATCTTTCGAAAAAAATGGTCGTCGTCGCCAGGGACACTATTGAGAAAGCGGGGTTAACACACCTGTCGGTTCGACAAGAAGACATGTACCAAATGCGCTTCGCTGCCAACAGCTTTGACACCGTGACGATAGATCAGGTTCTTTACTTTTCCGATGACCCAGCCGCGCTCTTTCAAGAAGCAAAGCGCGTCCTGAAACGGGGAGGCAAAATGCTGATAGTGGCCTTCACCCAGCACGAGAGCGAAAACGCTCAGCAGGTCTCCGTGAGTGTTGATATGAAATCGATCATGAGCTGGCTGGTAAATGAAGACTTATTGGTAGAGCAAATCGATAAGATCCCGGGTGAGTCACTCGATATCAGTCTCATCATTGCAACGAAGACGGCCTGAAATATGGACATCTTTTTTCGTATTGCGCGCTATGCACTTCTAGTGACCTTTCTCACGGGGTGCACTACCCTCTTAACTATGCAAACTGTCGATCTTAGAAACACTACTGACTTCCCAGACTACGATATCTCGGCAGTCGTTGATGACGCCTGTCTACAACGCCTCAAGAAATCCGATCAGTGGACCCGAGATGAGTTCGTGGCTCAATGGGCCAACGAGACAGATGATGAATTAGTTTTGCTCTGGTTATGGCACAACGGCGAAGTGCGCGAGATGTATCGTCTTCCGCCGAAGACGCTGAGTCGGACGAGCTTATTAGATGGCATGGGTATTGCTGTTATTAATGAGCGTCTCGGTAACTGCCTCTTTACTGATGTTGTCACCGAGCAGGCACTGGAAGGTAAAAAACAGCAATTTAGCGAGAGCTCAACCACAGTATTAAACGTCCAATAACGCACTTCTTTGCAATCTGATGTCAGTTAATACCCTCAGGATTACTCATGAAAAAAACAACCATCACTCTCTTGACCATTCTCAGTTTATCGGGCTGTGGTGACCCGTCTTCGGACGATCAGAAGGTTTCTAGCCCGACAGCAGTAGACACCATCGATACCCGGCGCGGCGATCACGTGGATACCTACTTCGGTGTTGATGTTGCGGACCCGTACCGATGGCTCGAGGATGATTTGAGCGACGAAACCGCAGCGTGGATTGGTGATCAGAACAACGTAACGCGTGACTATTTAGCCGATATCGCCACACGTGATGACGTTAGAGAAACGGTCGCACGATTGATCAATTTCGAGCGCGAGGGTGCGCCCTTCATTGCGGGCGAGAACCGCTACGTCTATCGAAATTCAGGCCTTCAGAACCAAAGTATTCTGTACCGCGTCGCCGACGATGGGACCGAGACAGTATTCCTAGACCCCAATAGTTTCAGTGATGATGGCACCGTGAGCATGTCTGGGGTGAGCTTCTCCGAGGACGGCGCTAGGGTTGCCTACCAGCTCTCCGTTGGCGGCAGCGACTGGCGCTCAATTGTTGTGCGTGACGTGGCAAGCGGAACGATACTTGAGACACCCCTCAACGATGTAAAATTTTCTGGAATTTCCTGGCTGGCCAGTGAGGGGTTTTTCTACTCAAGCTATGACAAACCCGATGGCAGCGAACTCTCGGCAAAAACCGATCAGCACAAACTGTATTTCCATCGAATCGGTACAGCTCAGAGCGAGGACGAACTGGTCTTTGGTGGCACCACTAAGCAGAAACATCGCTATGTGGGCGCAGATGTTGGAGGTGACGATCGTTACCTTCTCATCAGCGCAGCCAACTCTACGTCCGGCAATAAGCTTTTTGTCAAAGACCTCCATTCTGAAAGTACAGAACTTATTACCCTCTTTGCCAATGAGGACGCTGATACGTTCCTGCTGGAAAGCGATGGTGACATCTTGCTCATGGGCACTAACCACGAAGCACCAAAGGGCCGGGTAATTGCCATCGATCCCCAGAACCCGGAAGAAGCGTACTGGCGGGACATCATTCCCGAATCTGACGTGGTACTCACAGCGCGATCGGGCGCTGGCTTCATTTTTGCCGAGTACATGATCGACGCTATCAGTCAGGTCAAGCAGTTCGACCTAAAGGGTAATCTCGTCAGAGATATTGACCTCCCCGACCTTGGAACCGCCTCAGGCTTCTCAGGCAAGAAGGAACAAGACGAAATCTATTTTACTTTCACTAACTATCGCATCGCTCCAGCGATCTTCTCACTCGACCCCGAGTCCGGTGAGGTCACTCTATACCGCGCTTCAAAATCACCATTTGATGGCAATCGCTACAAGACAGAGCATGTGTTCTACACCTCAAAAGACGGTACACGCATTCCCATGATCATCACCTATGGGAAAAACACCGAATTGAACGGGACAACACCGACCATCCTCTATGCTTACGGTGGCTTCAATATTAGCATCCGCCCGCGATTCAGTAGCACCGTCGCAGCTTGGCTAGAAATGGGCGGCATGTATGCCGTACCCAATATTCGTGGTGGTGGTGAATATGGGAAGGCCTGGCACATTGCCGGCACCAAGCTAACCAAGCAGAACGTCTTCGATGACTTCATCGCGGCAGCAGAATTTCTTATCGACGAGGGATACACGAGTAAAGAGCGGCTTGCCGTTAGCGGTCGCTCTAACGGTGGTCTTTTAGTTGGCGCGGTAACAACACAGCGCCCCGACCTCTTTCAAGTATCTCTGCCTGGTGTTGGCGTGCTCGACATGCTGCGTTATCACACCTTCACGGCCGGCGCGGGCTGGGCCTACGACTACGGTACTGCCGATGAAAGTAAGGAAATGTTCGAATACCTCAAGGGCTACTCACCCGTGCACAATACCAAGCCGGGAACCGCCTACCCTGCTACATTTATTACAACCGCTGAACGCGATGACCGCGTTGTGCCCGCGCACTCCTATAAATTTGCAGCGCAAATGCAATACGACCACACAGGTGATGCACCGGTATTAATCCGAATCGCAAGCGATGCGGGACACGGGGCGGGAACGCCCACCGACAAGATCATTGATCAATACGCCGATATCTACAGCTTCACCCTCAAAAATATGGGGGTAGAAAAAGTCAAAATCTCGGGATCCACACTCTGATTTTTTGCCGCTCTCGCACTGTAGCCGCGGAGGCTAGCTCATGAGCTGGTTTGTCGAGCACTGGATCGCCAGCACACTGCTAAGCGCCTACGTTGGAGTGCTGTTATACAACGCCTATGTCGGCAGCAAGGCCGCAACGGGCGTGGGCGGCTATTACGTGGGTAATCGCGAAATGGGAGGCGCGGTTGTCGGTATTTCCTTCTTTGCCACCTTTGCATCAACCAACACGTTCATTGGCCATGCGGGAAAAGGCTATGAATACGGCGTAGCCTGGTTCACCCTCGCGCTCCTTCTGATGCTTTTCTGTTGGGTCTCATGGCGCTGGATCGGCCCGCCACTGAGACGGTTCTCGGCTGAATGGGATGCGCTCACCATCCCCGATTACATTAAGGGTCGTGTTCTCAACAATGCCCCCCATGCGAGCCGACATCCTGTCCTTTTGTTGTCGGCCTCTGTGATTGTCTTTGCGAGCCTTTTATACCTTCTTGCGATCTTTAAGGGCGCAGGCCACCTCTTCCAAATTTTCTTAGATGTGCCTTATGAGGTGGCGGTTGGGGTAACGCTGCTTGTCGTTGTCCTTTACACCTCAATCGGGGGCTTTGTCTCGGTGGTGCGCACTGACGCCGTTCAAGGTGTCTTCATGCTGCTAGGCGCCGTGGCCATTTTCTATTTCGTAACACGCGCTGCCGGCGGTGTTGGCGCGATTTCTCAGCTTGTCGATATGCCCACGAAGCAACATCTCTTTGATCTGAACGGTGCTATACCTTTCGCCGTATTGCTCGGCGTCTCGCTCTCGGGCGCTTTAAAGCTCATCGTGGATCCCAGACAACTATCGCGCTTCTATGGCTTGAAAAACGATGTCGAAGTAAAGCGCGGGATGTGGATCGCTGTACTGGGATTAACGCTAATTCTCGTCTGCATGTTCCCCATTGGGCTATACGCGCACCTCATCTTGGACAACGTAACCGACACTGATCTCATCGTACCAACCTTGGTTAATGACGCGGCTATCTTCCCCTTTTGGGTGACGGATCTCCTCATCGTGTCGATCGTCTCAGCCGCCATGTCATCGATGGATAGCGTCTTACTTGTCGCGTCGTCAACACTCTATAAAAATCTAATAGCCCCCTTTAAACAGGTTGCGAACGAAGTTCGGTTGTCGCGCATTGCAGTAATTGGCTTTGCCTGTATCGCGGCCTTTATGGCACTCAATCCACCAGGCGACATTGTGGGCATCACCATCTTCTCCGGCAGCCTCTACGCTGTGTGCTTTTTTCCGCCTGTTGTCTTTGGGCTTTACGGCAGAATTGCGTCTGCAGCCCACGTTTTTGCGAGTATGCTTTTGGGAATTGCAACACTCATTATTTGGATTGTCCTTGGCCTCAGCGACGTGCTCCACGAAGTGTTTCCCGCACTTTTAGTATCTAGTGTTATCTACCTTGTCTCCTCTCATCGTGTCCATGACGACCCTGTGCCGCACAGTGCATAATTCTCATTTATCGGGCTACACTGCTTGGCTGTAATAAAGGACCCACCCGCGTGAACGATGACATACAAGCAAAGCTAAGACATCTTCCGTCTGTCAGCGTCGTGCTCGCCGAGTTGGATGACGACATTGCGCGCTGGGGCCATCAAGCCGTAACAGCCGCGGTTAGGGAGCAGCTCTCTCTCCTTAGAGCGCACCTTCACCAAGGTAAAAAACCTAATTTTGCTATGGTGGTCATTTTGACCTCCGTTCGAGACAGCTTGTCACGAAAGAGTCGTTCCTCTTTAGTACCCGTGTTTAACCTCACGGGGATCGTTCTTCACAGCAATCTGGGACGCGCCACACTCGCAGAAACAGCGATTACTGCGATGAGTGAGGCCGCCTCAGGAGCAACAACCCTCGAGTACGACATCACCGAGGGTAAGCGTGGCGATCGCGACAGCCACATAGAGGCGATTATTTGTGAGCTCACGGGCGCAGAGGCCGCAACCGTGGTCAACAATAACGCGGCTGCAGTGCTGCTGACGCTAAATACGCTCGCCTTAAATAAGCATGTCCCGGTCTCACGAGGCGAACTGGTTGAGATTGGTGGCTCGTTCCGTGTGCCCGATATCATGAGCCGCTCGGGATGCCATCTCGTCGAAGTGGGCACCACCAATCGTACGCATCTCTCAGACTATTCAGACGCCATAGGCAGTGATACGGGGCTTTTAATGCGTGTTCATACGAGCAACTATCGCATTGAAGGCTTCACAAAAACGGTACCGGAAACCGACCTCGCGCAACTCGCTTCGGATCACCGTATTCCTTTTGTTGTCGACATGGGCTGCGGAAATTTAATCAATCTCAAGGCGCTCGGTCTCCCACACGAAGCAACGGCTCGCGAGACACTCAAAAATGGGGCTGACCTTGTCTTATTTAGCGGTGATAAATTATTGGGTGGCCCCCAGTCGGGGATCATAGCCGGTAGGCGGTCACTGGTTGCAAAGATTAAGAAAAACCCTTTAAAACGTGCCCTAAGGCTCGACAAGGTGACGCTTGCAGCGCTAGAAGCGACGCTCCAGTTATATCGCAACCCGGACACGCTCGCATCAGAACTCCCTACACTGAAACTCCTTACACGAAGCGAGAGCGACATCCAGGCACAGGCAGCTCGATTACGCGAACCGCTGGCCACTGCGCTCGGCGACTCGTTCACCGTGGATGTCATCGCGGTTTCCAGCCAAATTGGCAGCGGATCGTTCCCCATGGAGGTACTGCCCAGTGCCGGATTCTCGATTCGCGCGCGTCACGGAGATGATGAGCCGTTGCGAACACTGCACCAACAATTTCGGGAGCTGGCGACCCCGATTATTGGGCGCCTTAGCAATGGTGCGCTGCTACTTGATCTCAGATGCCTCACAGCCGAGCAAGAGAGTCACTTTATTGAGCAATTAAACGATATCGTCCCGTGATCATTGCAACAGCGGGACACGTTGACCACGGAAAAACTTCACTGGTTAAAGCACTCACCGGCATTGATACCGACACGTTAGCTGAGGAAAAGGCGCGTGGACTCACGATCAACCTTGGTTATGCCTATTTACCGACTGAGTCAGGCAAGCCGATCGGCTTTATCGACGTCCCCGGGCATCATCGCTTCATCAATAACATGATTGCTGGGGCGTCTGGCATAGACAGAGCGTTACTCGTCGTGGCGGCAGACGATGGCGCCATGCCACAGACACGCGAGCATCTCGCTGTTCTGGGATTACTGGGCGTAAAAGATGTTGATGTCGTTGTTACGAAAATCGACCGGGCGCCTGAGGATCAAATTGCCGCGGTTGCTAACAGTGTCAGCGCTTTAGTTAGTGAGACGACCGGCGCAGATCCAAGTGTTTTTCGGGTCTCCAATGCCACTCTCTCTGGCATAGATGCGCTGCGAGAGACCTTGTTTAATATTGCCCGTAATCGGGCCGATGAACAGACCGATCAAAGCGCGAAGCACGGTTTTCGTTTATCGATTGACCGTCGCTTTCATGTCAGAGGCGCCGGCATCGTAACCACAGGCACTGCAAGCGCTGGCCAAGTCAGCGTTGGCGATGTGTTACACCTACTGCCAAGAGGCATTGATGTCCGAGTGAAGGAGGTGCGTGCCAACGACGTCCAAAACGAGACGGCGACCGCCGGGCAACGAGTGGCGCTGTGTATCTCGGGAAAGGTCGAGCTAAACGATATTGAGCGCGGTGATCTGCTGGTTGATTCAGCCTTTTCTGAAACATCGGAGCGTGTCGATGTCTCATTGAAACTGTTGCCCGAGCTCGCCCGCCCACTCAAGCACCTGTCACCTGTAAAAGTGCACATAGGCGCCAAACGAGTCGCCGCACAGATGGCTCTTATCGATAACAAGGCGAGTAAACTCATCCCCGGGGAGTCAAGCAAAGCGCAGTTGATCTTCCAACAGCCACTGTGCACAACCCACGGCGAGCGCTTTGTTATTCGGGATGATTCCGAAACCGACACGCTAGGTGGCGGCGTAGTGCTGGACCCCAAGGGGCCTAAGTACGGTAAATCCAAACCCCATCGTATTCAGTGGCTAGAGGCTTTGGAGCAGGCTGACATGGCGTCAGTGGTGACTGCGCTCATTGATCAAGGCCATTGCATCGATTTCTCAAAGCTGACGACTTGCTTCAACCTGAGAGATGCGCCTCCCACAGACTTCACACCCGTCGGGTGTATTAACTTCCAAACAGGTGGTGGGTGTTGGATAACCAGCAAATCACAGCTCGCTCAAACAAGGACAGCTCTTCTCAACGCTGTAAAAAGCCGCTCAGTGGCGGACATGTCGCAGAGTCAAAAGGTTGCGAAAGCAGAACCTGCGACAATCAAGACAGAGGCAGTGCTAGCAACGCGAGGCATAGCAAAAGACCAACTGCTGGATGCTGCCGGACGGGCTACGCATCCAGCCCTCGCAGAGGCAACGCTGACCATTTTATTAAAAAAGGGCGAGCTGCAGAGCGCTGAGGGGAGAATCCGACTCCCTGTCGCTCTCAATGCACCCAACCCTCATGATGCCCTCTGGCAATCTCTCGAGCGCGCGCTGCAAGACGCAGGTTTAAATGTGCCCGTCATTTCAGAGGCGAAGTCACAAGCAGGACTTGGGAATCTTGATATAAAACTCGCTATCAAGCGCGGCCGAGAGTTGCATGCCTTACACCGTCTCAACGCGGATCGCTTCGTGTTGAGTGGAACGCTGCTTACCTTCATAAAAGTGGCCGAGCAAATCGCCGCGAATCAGTCACTGTCTGTAGTCGCTTACAAAAACGAGCTCAACGTCGGACGGAAACTCGCTATCGAAGTACTGGAATACTTTGACAGTCTGGGCTTTACGCGAAGAGACGGTGACCAGCGAGTGATCGTTAATAAAACCGCTATCGAAAAACGCTTGGTTACCTAGCGACCTATCTGTTTTAGGATGCAATCAAACACCCTTTTAGCGAAGCTATTCAGGAAGAGCGACATCCCCGGTGGGGTGCCTGGTCTTCAAAACCAGTGAGGTGCTGAGACAGCGCCTGGTGGGTTCGACTCCTACCTCTTCCGCCATATT
>JBELJN010000077.1:0-3984 GCA_042090345.1 Halieaceae bacterium
GTCACCACAACTAGATGTGCGCGTAGTGAATTACCGCAGTCAACGCTATTTTGTTGCAGGCTTGGTGTCGCAACCAGGAGCCTTTCCCATCACCGATGTGCCGGTCAGAGTCGTTGAAGCCATTGGAATGGCAGGTGGTTTATTACCCGATGCGGACCTGTTCGATGTCACGCTGTCGCGCGGTGATGAGAGCTTCAATATCCCGCTTTTCGACGCACTGTATAATGGAGATCTCAGCGGCAATGCATTGCTGCAGCATGGAGATGTACTGCACATCGCACCAAACGAGCTGCGTCGGGTGTTTGTGATGGGTGAGGTGACACGACCCGTAACGCTGCCCATGACCAATAGGTCTATGACCTTGACCCAAGCGCTTGGTGAAGCAGGTGGCATTGCCGAGACGAGGGCAGACGGCCGTGGTGTCTATGTCGTGAGGGACTCAGACTACGACGGAATTATCGACGTCTATCAACTGGATGTATCGGAAGCTTGGGCGCTTGCTCTCGGTGATCAGTTCCTGCTCCAGCCAAGAGACATTATCTACGTCTCGGCTGCGCCAATCACACGATGGAATAGATGGGTGTCAAACGTACTTCCCTCGTTGCAGGGCTTGTACAACCTGGATCGGATCAACACCCAGTAATGTTTAGTAACCTGTTAGTCGTCTGCACAGGCAATATATGCCGCAGCCCATTTGCTGAAGCCACATTAAAGCGCAAAACTGCGGGAGTATCGTTGAGCTCTGCTGGTTTATCCGCACTGGTTGATCACAGCGCAGATCCTACCGCAGTGCTCGTTGCGTCTCGTCGCGGCGTTGATTTAACCGAACACACAGGCACGCAAATTACGCGCGCATTAATCGGGCAAAGTGATCTTATTCTCGTGATGGATGATGATCACCTAGACCGGTTACACAAAAAGTACCCGGACGCACGCGGCAAGACATTTAAGCTGGCAAAATTTTTGGGTAATAAAAATATCGTCGACCCCTATCTGAAATCTGAATACTTTTTTGATTTGGTTTTTGATGAAATAGAAGCTGCTATCGATACATGGCTTCCTCACCTTTAGCAAACTACTACGAGTAACCGCAATGAACACAACCGCCGGCGGCGAGCAAACAGTTCAACCCCAAAACACAGAGGATGAAATTGATCTACTTGGACTTTTCGGTGCACTTCTCGACCAAAAGTGGACACTGATCGTCTCAACGTCAGCTCTCGCCTCTTTGGCCGTGGTGTATGCGATTTTAGCGACTCCCGTGTATCAGGCCGGTGCGCTTTTACAGGTTGAGGAAAAAGCGGCCAGCCTTCCGGGACTTGAGGATCTTTCGGAGGCTTTTGGCTCTGAGTCATCCACTCAAGCGGAAATAGAAATTCTTAAATCGCGATCTGTCGTTGGTACCGCAGTTACAAACCTTAATCTGACTGTGACTGCTGAACCAAGACTGTTCCCGATCTTTGGCGATTTTATGCATCGTCGCTTTGCGCCTACCGCTGAGACGCCGATAGCTCAACCGGTTTTGGGTTTACAAAATTTTGCTTGGGGTGGTGAAACGATCTCAGTTGATCGCTTCGAGGTGCCGGCAGCCATGACAGGAACAGTCTTTATCCTTCAAAGTGAGGGGGATGGACGCTATACCCTTTCCAATGATGCATTTGGTCTATCGATAATAGGCAGGGTTGGTGAGCCCCTATTGGAGCGTGGCGTTAGTCTTTATGTAAGCGAAATGATAGGCGGTACAGGCACACAGTTTGAGCTTGTTCAGCGAGACTGGCTACAAGCGGTTAAGGATGTTGGAGGTGCCTTGTCAGTAAGCGAGGTGGGTCGGCAAACCGGAATTATACGCATCACTTACCAAAACACCGATGTTGAAAAAGCCGAAGACATCGTCAACGAAATAGCCAACGTTTACGTGGAGCAAAACATCCGCCGACTCTCGGCTGAAGCCGAGAGCAGTCTGACCTTCATGCGCGAGCAACTGCCTGTAGTGAGGCGTGACCTCCAACTCGCAGAAGACGCATTTAATCTCTACGCATCTGAAAATCAGTCCATCGACGTCTCTGCCGAAAACCAAGTAATTCTCGAGCAGTTGGTCGAATTGGATACGCGTATCCAAGAAGTCGAACTGCAACGTGTTGAGTTAAACCGGCGCTTCACGTCGAGCCACCCCAACGTGATCGCCGCTGAGCAGCAATATCGACAGCTACTGTCCGAGCGCGCTCGTTTCAATAGCAAGATCGCGTCACTACCAGACACCCAACAACAGCTTTTTAGCTTGCGCCGCGATGTAGAGGTGGCAAGTGAGATTTACCAGCTTTTGTTGTACAACGCACAAGAAATGGAAGTGGCTCGCGCGAGCACAGTGGGTAATGTCCGTGTTATTGATTCCGCCATTGTGGACAGATCCGAACCCGTAGCGCCCCAAAAAGCACTTATAGCGGTTATCGGCACGCTATTAGGTGGCTTACTGGGTGTGGCAATCGTGCTAGTTAAGCGAGCGATCTATCGAGGAATAGAAAGTGCCGAGGCCATCGAAGCCTTAGGGCTCAGTGTGTTTGCAAGCATTCCCCTCTCCACGGAGCAGCAGCGATGGGACTCATTGGCCAATGAAGGTAAGCGGGCTGATAAGGCTAAAAAATCATTGCGGATCCTTGCGGACGCCGAAAAAACAGATCTCGCGGTCGAAATGATGCGCAACCTAAGGACAAGCCTTTACTTCAATCTCTCTGAGGCCGAAAACAAGGCTGTTATGGTCACCGGGCCGAGTCCTGGAGTGGGTAAGTCTTTCATCTCGGTTAACCTCGCGACCATCTGTGCACAAGCAGGGCAAAAAGTTCTACTGATCGACGCTGATATGCGCCGAGGATACCTACATAGGTATTTTTCAAAGAAAAATAGTGCTGGATTGAGTGACTACTTGGCCGGTCAGATATCGCTGAATGAGGGCATCTTCAATACATCGATAGACGGTTTAGATGTGTTAACCCGAGGTAAAACACCACCCAATCCCGCCGAATTGCTTGAACACCAGCGCTTTGAGGATCTAGTAGCGTCTTTGAGCGCGACGTATGATCTCATCATACTGGACACGCCACCGGTTCTGGCTGTGGCTGATGCCTCCATCGTCGGCCAGAGAGCAGCCAACGCACTGGTCGTCTGCCGGTTTGACAAATCTTCCAAGAGAGAAATTCAACACGCAACCGAGCGTTTGACCTCAAGTGGAACGAGAATAACGGGTGCTGTGCTAAACGGGATTGAGAAGCGACTGTCTAACTACTACGGTTATGGCGGGTACTATGGATACGGTTACGGCTATACTTACAAGTCAAGAGAAAGCTGAGGTCGGAGCGATTGGCAGGTGTCACAGTGGGCGTAGTAGCGCGCGTGCACCTGAACTTGAAACCACCTGACTAATCTCAGCAATGCTACCGTCCGCACGAACCAGTATTGTGTTGGGCCTCATCTGCTTCTCACAGCCTTGAACCCACTGCGTATTGCCTTCCACTTTACGCTGCGACCATGGTGAGCATTCCCTGATATCGGGAGGGCCATCGTCTATATACTGCCGTCGGTTTCCATCTACGACAATTTGCCGCATTGCGTCATCGCCAAACCCAGACACTGCTCGGATGGCCCAACCGTCAAAGGCCAGCACATCGCCTTGCTCAGAAATAAAAACAAACAGCTGCCCCTCTTGATGAACCTTTACAATACGACCCTCGTCACCGACCTTTGCAGTCCACAGGTAGTCAACTGAATCGTCTGTTGCGTCAGTGGCCAATACCGATTGGGCGATGCGTTTCGCGGAATCGAATTGGGGCGCTTTTACGACGCACCCAGTGAATAAGACAGCGATCGATAGTAAAGGAATCGCCCATTTTCTTGTCATCTGATCAACCTCTCATCAATGACCAAGGCGTCGTATCTCGCCTGTCGTAGATCCCAAAATATATTACCGGAGTGGTTTTCAAGACGCTGTCC
>JBELJN010000011.1:0-78926 GCA_042090345.1 Halieaceae bacterium
GCTTGCCGGTATCCTCTTCACCAAATTGCCTGATCAACGCCATCGCCTCCGGCGGACTGCCGTTCTGCTCCATTTTTGCGATGAAGTTCTCGACCTCGGCGTCAGAGAGAGGACCGCCTGTGGGGGTGTACCAAAAAAGGAAAGCACCGTATACGAGGGCAGGTAGGAGCCAAATTTTTGTGCGAGCCGTCATGACAAAGTCCTAAGGAGATCTGAGCGATCGTCGGTTTTTATTGTAGGTAGTACGACAAGATACCGTTTTGCTCGAGAAGTGTCCGAACAGATGGATCTTGAGCGGCATTCACGAGATTCAGCTCGTCTTTAACGTGTAGGCGAGCCTGATTCAGCCGCCTGGCTGTGCGAGCCCGTGCTACGCCATAGCCAATGTCATATTCGTAAAATTTCTCTCCCGCTAGACCAGCGGCAATATTTGCCGATGAGGACACGAAATAGGTCCGCGCGAGGTAGTTCACTATCGAAGCGACCGAATCGGGCAGCTTGTCGTCGTCGCACCAAGCGCCAGCTTCGATCGCATCATCTGTAAAAAAGGACTCGGTGTACTGCGTCAACATGGCTTCATATTGCCCGAGCCAGCTTTTGGGTACAGGATCGGTAATAAAATGCGCCTTGATCGCGCCTGCTAACGCAAAGTCTGCGAGGCACGGCCGGTTGCCGAGGAGAAAGGGATGCTGTGTGAGGTGCTTTGACAGGACGTCGAGCATGTCTCGAAAGTCAGCTTGCACAGCCAGTGCTTGTTCTGCGCCAACGCCGTTGACGGCACAGGCATTTTGTCCGAATCCCTCGTTCATGGCTGGACCAATAAAGCTTAGCTGCTCTAACTCCTCATCGCTAAATGGCGTATCAATGGATCGATCAAGCGAGATGTTCGCACCGAAACGAGGCCCAACCCACGCCACATTGTCGGGGTAGCACCAGCGTGAATGCACGCAGATACGCCCAAGCCAGTGATTGAGTGCATCTTCCAAGATAAAGCAGAGCGATCGCTGAAGCGGGGTGTTCGGTATGACGGGCGTTTCATTAAAGCGCTCGTTGAGGAATGGCCCGATAGAAATGGTGTCTTGTAATAACCACCTGTCGGGCGTGGACAGTAATGGGATGAAATGCGTGCCAGACTTGGTTTCAAGGGCTTCTCGCCGTGCCTCGGTTTTGAACTGATAGCGCCAGGGAATTCGCTGGAAACGCAACTGAGCCTCGAGTTTGCGAGTGAAAAAGCTCAGCTCATTGCCTATTAAATTGTATTCCCCAGGGTACATAATGAAGTCCTCATCTAAGCAGCGAGGCTTACATATTGACATTAATTATGTCAATATTTATCGCATTCGTCGCAGATAAAAAAAGAGACTAATAATGACATTACAGACCCCACTCAAATTAGTTGGCGGCACGGGTTCACCCTACACGCAAAAAATGGTGGCGCTGCTTCGCTACCGCCGAATTCCTTACAGTATTCAGTGGGGACAACCGGATGCGGCCTGCGATGCCATGGGCGTGGCGAAGCCGCGCCCCATCTTCATGCCTACTTTTTTCTTTGATGACGATGCGGGTACTTCGGCCGAATGTGACTCGACCCCCATTATTCGAAGACTCGAGGCGATGTACTCAGGTCGATCCGTGTTGCCAGAGGATCCAGCGCTCGCTTTCATTGACTACCTCATCGAAGACTTTGCCGACGAGTGGTGTACCAAGTACATGTTCCATTACCGCTGGCATTTTGCCGAGGATGCGGACAATGCAGGGACACTACTGCCACTGGGTATGGACGTCAGTATGCCGGACGAGTTCTTTCAGCAATACAAGCACCATATTGCAGAGCGTCAGATTAGTCGACTCTATGTGGTCGGGTCGAATGACACTACGGCTCCCGTCATTGACGCGAGCTACCGGCGTTTTCTAGCGGCAATGGAATCCCACCTGTCGAACCAGAACTTCATGCTCGGTAATCGTCCCGGTGCAGGTGATTTTGGCTTGCATGGTCAGCTAACACAGCTGGTAGGGTTTGATCCCACGTCTCGAGCGATTGCCCATGAAGTATCGCCACGAACCGTGGCCTGGGTTGATCAAATTGAAGATCAGAGTGGGTTAGAGCCCAAGCGACAGGACTGGACTGATCTTGAGGTGCAACCGGAAAGTTTGCGTGAGCTTCTGTCTGAAATTGGCCGCGTGTATGCGCCCGCACAGTTGGCTAACGCACAAGCGGTTGAGAAGGGTGAGAAGACCTGGGAGTGCGAGATTGATGGAGCGCCCTGGGTGCAGCAAACCTTCCCTTACCAGGCCAAGTGCCTCCGGTGGACCAACGAACAATATCAGGCACTTTCAGCATCGGAGCGGGCTTTGGTTGATGCGGTACTCGAGGGGACTGGTATTGAAGCGATGCTGTTCGCGTCGTGAGACTTGATTAGAGTGTTAAGAGACACATAAAGGGGCGTCGTATTGGAGTGGTGCCTCGATGTTGTTAGAAGGGAACAGATGCATGGGTTTTGAATTAAATGATCGGGTGATGGCGCTCAACGTGCAGTTAGAGTCCTTTATGGATAAGCACATATACCCCCGAGAACACGATTGGCACGAGTGGTGTCTGGATCAAGATAAGCTGTGGACCACGCCACCTTGGTACGACGAGTTGCGAGCGTTGGCAAAGGAAGAGGGTCTGTGGAACCTGTTTCTTCCGCACGAGTACCAGCCGTGGAGTCCGGGTCTAACCAATGTCGAAATTGCGCCGTTGTTCGAAACCATGAGCAAGGTGTCATGGGCGCAGTCTGTCTTCAATTGTAATGCCCCTGACCGGGGCAACATGGAAGTACTGGCTAAATATGGTACTGAGGCGCAGCAAAAAGAATGGCTCGAGCCCTTGCTGGCGGGTGAAATTCGAAGTGCCTACGCCATGACGGAGCCACAGGTTGCCTCGAGCGACGCGACGAATATGGAGTTGGAAATAAAGCGTGACGGCGACGAGTACGTGCTTAACGGGCGCAAGTGGTGGACCACAGGTGCCGTGAATCCGCGTTGTAAAGTCATGCTGGTCATGGGTAAGTCAAATCCAGAGAACCCACGGCATCGTCAGCACTCAACGATTTTGGTTCCCCGAGACACCCCCGGGATTAAGTTGGTTCGCGAGCTACGCGTCTTTGACTCACTTCACT
Organism: Halieaceae bacterium; assembly: GCA_042090345.1. Lineage (GTDB taxonomy): Bacteria > Pseudomonadota > Gammaproteobacteria > Pseudomonadales > Halieaceae > Luminiphilus. Next base: position 3,162 of record JBELJN010000011.1, read on the forward strand.
CGCCTGCCGGCGAGGCAGAGCTACTGTTTGAGGATGTGCGTGTGCCAGTGACCAATATGATTAAGGGCGAGGGCTGTGGCTTTGAAATCGCGCAAGGTCGGCTGGGCCCGGGCCGGTTCCAGTACGCGATGGGCTTCGTGGGTATGGCACAGCGCTGCCTCGAGCTCATGTGCTCCCGCGTTGAGGAGCGCGTAGCCTTTGGTGAGCCACTGATCAAGAAAACGAGCGTACAGCATGAGATCGCTCGTTGCCGCTGCGATATCGAGCAAGCGCGCCTGCTAACCCTTCATGCGGCGCATGTTATGGATACGCAAGGTATGACGGCCGCACGACCGCTTATCAGCATGGTTAAGATCGTGGCGCCACAAATGGCGCAACAGGTGGCTGATCGCGCCATGCAGGTCTTTGGTGGTATGGGCGTCTGTCAGGATACGATGATTCCTGAAGTCTTCATGTTGGCGAGATTCTGCCGAATTGCCGATGGTCCCGATGAGGTGCACATGTCACAGCTCGGCAAGATGACTGTACGGGAGATCAACGACGGCTAAAGCGATTAGTGGTTAGGCGCGCTCACCTCAAGGGTCGGACGCGCAGAATCTTCTGCCCAAGCACCAGTCCGAGAGTGGATCGCTCTAGGCAGCCGACCGTGCTACGACGTCAATAATGACCTGAGACACCTCTTTGGGTCGCGTTTCCTGTAGGAAGTGCCCAGCCCCTTTGATGGTGGTGTGTGGCTGACCCTTGGTGCCGGGTACTCGGTTTAAGAAAATGGCGTCACCCCCTTTCGTGACAGGATCATCGTCGGCAAAGGCACAGACGAAGGGCTTATCGAAGCCCTCGAAAAACTCCCAAGCGCGTCGTTGCTGCTCGAGCGACGGTGACGTTGGTAGCGAGGGCACCTGGCTCGGCATAGCGCGCGGCCCCATCGCGTACTCGGCGCTTGGGAACGGCGCGTCATAAGCCTTGGCAACGGACGATGGCAGCGGCGCTCGCATGCCCAATTTGTGGAGAAGCGCTCTCGTGACTTTCATGAGGGTCGGTTGTTGCTCGGTCATCATCGATAACATCAGTCCAAACGGTGGATGGACTGTCTCCCAGCAGAATTTCTGCCAGACGGCGAAGATGCGAGCCGGATTTGGGGCCTTGCCGTCCCATGAGAGTGATCGAAGTGCCTTGGACATGCCAAACAGCGTGGGGGTGGGGGCGTTGGCACGATAGTCCTCGACCTCATCAACCATTGCTTGCGGTACATCCGGGTTGTACGGCAGGCCCGTATTGCCGATAACCACGTTATCGAAGCGTTCCGGGTGGGCGGCGACCAGTCGAAGGCCAATGAGACCGCCCCAGTCCTGACCAAAGAACGTGACCCCTGAAAAGTTATTTTGCTCTAACCAAGCACCCATCCATTCGACTTGGCGCTCGTAGGTGTAGTCCTCGCGTGCTGCAGGCTTATCGCTCTTCCCATAGCCGACAAGGTCAGGGCAGATGACGCGTAGACCGGCGGCTGTGAGATAAGGAATCATTTTTCGGTAGAGATAACTCCACACGGGCTGTCCGTGGATGCACAAGACGAGGGCGCCATCTCTGGGCCCTTCATCGATGTGATGGATTCTCAAATCTTGACCGTCATGCGTTTTGATTGTCGTGTAGTGAGGCTCGAACGGATAGTCCGTCAGTCCCTCGAAGCAGTTATCTGGGGTTCTTAAGATTTTCATATACACCAACCGTTTTTATGTCATAGCTTATGACAATATTTGCAATTTGACCATCCAAATAGGACGCGTCTTGACGATTTAGGCGGGGGTGCCGAAACCATGGATCCAGCAAAATCGCCATAAATCTCAGGGCACATGATGAGTCAAAAAAGCAAGGAGCCATGTGGCTCCTTGACTCGGTAGGCGGCTACAGCCTGATTCCCGAGCGCTGCACAACGGATTCCATCACAGGGTAACTCTTGGACTCTTGCACATTGGGCAGCTGAAGTAACGATCCCGCCAGCAAGTCCTTGTAGTGAGTCATGTCCTTCACCCGCGCTTTGACCAGGAAGTCGAATTCGCCAGAGACAAGATGGCACTCTTCAACCTCGGGAATAAGTTCAATCGCGTCGGTAAAGGTTTTAAAGGCGTCGCCGGCGGTCCGTTGCAAGGTCACTTGAACGAACACAACTAAACCGGCATCCAGTTTGCTGGGGGCCAAGCGCGCGTAGTAACCCGTAATCACTCCCTTGCCTTCCAACCGTTTGATGCGATCGGCGCAGGGCGACGGGGTGAGGCCGACACGACGACCGACCTCAGCAACGCTCATTCTGCCGTCTTTTTGCAGAAGCGAAAGAATCTTTCTATCCGTTTTCGACAGGCTTTCCATCACTGACCCCTTCACAGTTGGTTATTAAAAAATAACGCAATAAAAAAGTTGATTCCACTACTAATAGCGTTAATTAAGCGAAAATAAAGTCGCAAATAGCCATTAATATCGCAGTATCGCCTGCTTTTCTAAGAGGTCTAATTCAGTAAACATCGAGTAGAAAGGTCAACCGTTATGCGTATTGGCGTTCCAAAGGAAATCAAAAATCACGAGTACCGTGTGGGTCTCCCTCCCGCGGGTGTTGTTGAGTTAGTCAACCATGGTCATGAGGTCATGATTGAGACACACGCCGGTGAGGGTGCAGGCTTCTCGAATGAAGATTATGTCGCTGCCGGAGCGACCATTGTTGACGCGCCGGCAACGATTTTTGCCGAGTGCGACCTGATTGTTAAGGTGAAAGAGCCGCAGCCTGTCGAATGTCGGCAACTGCGCTGTGGACAATTGCTGTTTACTTATCTTCACCTGGCAGCGGACCGTCAACAAACCGATTTGCTCATGGAGAGCGGCGCCACCTGTATCGCTTACGAAACGGTAGAGGGTGCGAACGGCGGTTTGCCACTCTTGGCTCCTATGTCAGAGATCGCCGGTCGCCTGGCAGCCCAGGCGGGTGGTGACTTCCTCAAGAAATCCAGTGGGGGCCGCGGTGTGCTGCTCGGGGGCGTGCCCGGTGTTACACCTGCCAAAGTTGTAGTCATTGGCGGGGGTGTTGTGGGTACCAATGCGGCGCGTGTCGCGCAGGGTATGGGTGCGCGCGTCGTAGTCCTTGATCGTTCGCTTGATCGGCTTCGCTACCTCGATGACATCTTTATGGGTCGTATTGAGACAGTCTGGTCGAGTGCGGCAGCACTTGAAGAGCAAGTGCTTGATGCGGATGTCATTATCGGTGCCGTGTTAATCCCCGGTGCCGCTGCGCCCAAGTTGGTTAACCGTACGCTGGTTTCCAAGCTTCAAAAAGGCAGTGTTATGGTCGATGTGGCCATTGACCAAGGCGGATGTTTTGAAACATCTCGGGCCACGTCTTATCAAGACCCGACTTATGAGGTCGATGGGGTTGTCCACTACTGCGTGGCCAATATGCCAGGCGGGGTAGCAAGAACAGCAACGCTTGCATTAACCAATGCTACGCTACCTTACGTTGTGCGGTTGGCCAATCAGGGTCTTGATGCGCTGCGAGATGATGCACGATTTGCCCTTGGTTTAAATGTTCACGAGGGTAAGCTGACGCACGCGGGTGTCGGGGAAGCGTTCAGCTTGGATGCGATCTCACCAGCCGAAGCCCTGACTTCCTAAAGTAATTCGTTATAGTTGGCTCGCGTTTTCACTGCGGTCAACTATGAACACAACATCCTTACAATCAGCTTCGGCCTTACCAACTCACCTTGCAGGCGAGATGCGGTCTAATCATGCGGGCGAGACGGGGGCTGTGTGGATTTACAGAGGTGTTTTAGCGGTATCTCGCGACGCCGAAATTCGTTCGTTTGCAGCGCATCATCTTGCGACTGAGCAGTTACACCTTCGGTTCTTTGACGACTGGCTAAGCGCGCCTCAGAAAAGTGTTCTACTACCCCTGTGGCGCCTTTCGGGGTTCGTTCTCGGCGCCGTCTCTGCAATTGGCGGGCGACATTGGGTTTACGCCTCAATCGAAGCGGTTGAGACGTTTGTCGTGAAGCACTATGAGTCGCAATATAGGGCGCTCGACACCTACGGCGACGAGACACTTACCGCAGCCATACATCGGTTTTGCAATGATGAAGCCGACCATCGTGACGAAGCAGGTGGTGAGGCGCAGGCGCGTTCTAGCCTTCTAAAAGCGTGGTGTTGGGTCGTCGGATTTGGCTCTGAGCAAGCAGTTAAAATTGCACGCAAAATCTGAGTCATTTAACCGGTAGTCTCTGGGTACTTATGCCCCATCGGCGGACAGAGACGCCCGTTTCGTTTTATTATCAAGACTATCGATAGGTTGTTGAGTCAGCGCCCTTTTTCTGGGTGCGATCAACAGCCGCAGGCCGGAAGAAGGACTTACCATGAGTGCTGCGTTGGTTAGAGCACGAATCGATGCGGGCCCGACGGTGCCGCTCATGTGGCTGGTCGTCTTTCTTGGCTTTCTGCTGAATCTCGCCGATGGTATAGATGTCGTTGCTATGTCCGTCACCGCTCCAAGTGTGGCTGTATCGTGGGGGCTCGAGCGTTCGGCACTGGGCTCGCTGTTTAGTTCTGCGCTCTTTGGTATGGCGATTGGCGCGGCGGGTCTAGCACCTTTATCAGACCAGTTGGGTCGCAGAGCGCTGTTAGTTGCGGCCATATTCTTGGTGGGACTGAGCATGCTCGGTGTCAGTTGGATTGCAAGCAGCGGTTCGGTGACGCTGTTTGCGATGCTGCGTTTCATTTCGGGTCTGGGTATCGGAATCATTTTTGGCAGTGCCCCTGCCTTGGCGTCTGAATTTATGCCAAGTCGATACCGGAGCCTTGCGGTTTCCCTCGTAGTGATGGGGTATCCCGTGGGTGCAGTACTTGCGGGCCCTATCGCCAATGCCTTAATTCCTGATTACGGTTGGCCAGCGGTGTTTACCGCTGGGGGTGCCTTAACGTTAACGATTGGCGTTGTGACGTGGATACTTTTGCCTGAGTCTCCTGAGTTTTTAGTGAGCCGCCCAGGGAACAGACCTGAGCGGGAGAGTGCGGTGAATGGTGTCCTGGCGCGTCTGGACCGGGGTCCTATTCAGGGCTCACCCAGTGATGTAACACCACCGGCCTCAACGCCAGTGGCGCAAATACTGACGGCTGACCGTCGATTTAAAACCCTCGCGCTCTGGACTGTGTATTTCATGGGATTTTTGACCATGTATTTCATGCTGTCTTGGATACCTACTTTATTCGTCGATTCAGGCTATACCCGATCTCAGGGCATTGACGCACTGACGGGGTTCAATGTAGGCGCGATACCCGGCATTTTAATTCTGGCTTTCCTTACGACGCGGCTACCGTTGGTGCCACTGCTCTCACTCTTTTTTCTGTCCGCGGGTGGGGTATTGGTATTCGTCGGTCTCACTGAACCCTCTGAGCTGGGCAGTCTCATGACCCTGATGTTTTTTGCGGGGGTGTTCTTGCACGGGGGTTTTACTTGTCTGTATGCACTGGCAGCTCAGGTTTATCCGAGTGATGTGCGCGCAGCCGGCGTGGGTTGGGCTGCAGGCTTGGGCAGGACCGGTGCCATTGTCTCGCCGGTATTCGCCGCGGCTCTGATAACGGCTGGTTGGGGCATGTATGCGCTATTCGTGTGCTTTGCACTCCCGCTGCTGGCTGGGGGCTTTTTGCTATGGGTATTTTCGAATGATGACTGAATCTCTTGCATGGTTTCCTAGTCTCGAAGAACGGGGTAGCGCAACAGCGCTCGTAGACCGTGAACAGTCGATTTCCTATGACGCACTCAATCAGTTGGTGGATCGTGTTGTTGCGGGCTTATTGAATGCTGCGGAATCACTTGACGAGGAGCGAGTGGCTTTTCTGTATCCGGCAAGCTTCGACTATGCGGCATTGATCATTGGCGTCGTGGCAGCGGGAGGTATTGCGGTACCGCTGAGTGTCCATGCGAGCGCTGATGAACTGTCGCATTGTCTTTCTGTGGCTCGGGTCAAGCGATTACTCCTTCCCGATGCATTGCGTACACCGGCACTCGACGCTGTTTGTAATCAGTTGGGTGTGGCGCAAATGAGTGTCGAGGCTTTACCTGACGCCGATCGACCGAGTGCCTTGCCACTCAAAGCCGAGCAGGGCGCATTAATTGTCTATACCAGCGGTACCACAGGCAAACCCAAGGCGGTCGTGCACACGGTTGAAAGCGTGTCGGCCATGATCACATCGCTTATTGAAGCGTGGGGTTGGCTCGAGACCGATCACATTCCATTGTTTCTGCCGCTCCATCACGTCCACGGTATCGTTAATATCTTGCTGTGCGCGCTATGGCGCGGCGCGAGCGTCGACCTTTATACGCGGTTTGATGCTGCGAGAGTCTGTTCCAATGTGGCTTTGGGGCGTTACTCAGTATTTATGGCGGTACCCACTATTTACGTGAAGCTGATTGCCTACATAAAGACACTCGAGCAAGATCAGCAAACACAAGTTACCCAGGGGTTTGCCCGTATGAGACTGAACGTTTCAGGATCGGCCGCCTGCCCTGTGCCGCTGTTTGAGGAATGGGAAGGCCTTACTTCTCAGCGCTTCCTGGAGCGATACGGGATGACTGAGTTAGGCATGGCGCTATCCAATCCTTACCGTGGTGATCGCCGACCGGGGCACGTGGGCCAACCCTTACCCGGCGTCAAGATTAAACGGGTCGACGAGAGCGGTAATGACATCCTTGACGACGCGGCCCCGGGTGAGCTGGCTGTGAAAAGCCAAACAGCATTCAAAGAATATTGGGGGAATGTCACGTCTACGGAGAAAGCATTTGCCGATGGCTGGTTTTTGACCGGGGATATCGCTGTGATTGATGAGGGTGCCTATCGAATATTGGGACGCGCCTCGATCGACATTATTAAGTCAGGCGGCTTCAAGCTATCGGCATTAGAAATCGAGGCGACGTTACTCGAGCACCCCAATGTGAGCGAGGTTGCCGTGATCGGTGTGCCTGATCATGAATGGGGGGAGCTCGTTGCGTGTGCGCTAGTGGTACATGAGCAGGTCTCACAAGAGAGTCTCATAAAATGGGCGCGTGAGCGGATGAGCGCCTATAAAGTGCCGCGCAAATGGCATTTTACCGACGCTTTACCTCGCAACGCCCTTGGAAAAGTAACGAAGCCATCTCTAAGGTCTTGGTTCTAGCGAGGAAACAGCATGTTAGTCGACTTGACGGACCGTTAAGTAATTCATTGATGCAGCGCAAAATTATTCATATCGATGCTGATTGTTTCTACGCCGCCATAGAGATGCGTGATGACCCTAAGTTGCGCGGTATACCCATGGCGGTTGGCGGCAGCGCGGAGCGTCGCGGTGTGTTGACCACAGCCAATTACGATGCGCGAAAATTTGGTGTCCGCTCCGCGATGTCGACGGCCCACGCTATGCGCCTTTGTCCGCATCTGACGGTGGTGCCGCCGCAGTTCATGAAGTATCGCGAAGCGTCGAAAGCGATGCGCGCGATTTTTGAGGAGTACACGGACATCATCGAGCCTTTGTCACTGGACGAGGCCTTCCTCGATGTGACCGAGTCCAGTGGGGAGAGGCTCACCGCGACAAAGATCGCAAAAGAAATCCGTGCGAAGGTAGAAAGAGAGATCGATATCACCGTGTCAGCTGGCGTATCGGTCAATAAATTTATTGCCAAAGTCGCCTCCGATTGGGAAAAGCCCAACGGATTGACGGTCGTCACGCCCGATCAAGTCGATGCCTTTGTCGGCGCCTTACCGGTCAAAAAAATTCCGGGCGTAGGGGCTGTGACGGCTGAAAAAATGCATCGTTATGGATTAAAAACCTGCTCTGATGTGAGGGTTTGGGGTCTCCACGATCTTGTTCGACGATTTGGAAAATTCGGTGTAGTGCTTCACGAACGCTCGCGTGGTCGGGATGAAAGGCCCGTTCAGCCAAGCCGGATTCGCAAGTCGATCAGTGTTGAAACTACGTTTGGAGAGGATCTCTCTGGCCCGAGCGTGTGGGAGCCCTACGTCGATAAGTTGTTTGAACAGCTGCTTGGGCGCATTGAGTCTGCCAAGGCAAATGAGAGCATTCATAAAGCGTTTGTGAAGCTTAAATTCTCCGATTTCAGCAGCACCACGGTCGAGCGTGTGGGAACGGCCGCGGTCGAGTCGGATTATCGACAGTTACTGATAGAGGGTTGGCACCGCCGTGAGATGCCGGTTCGGCTCATTGGTATTGGCGTGAGGCTACATGATGGTTGGGAGCATGCATCACGGCGGTTGCCGTTTGAGCAGGGCGAGGACTGAGTCGCGTCGAGTGGTGCTGCCGAGCGAGCGTTATTTGGTTCAGGAAATTCCTGGGTTTTTATCATTGACCGCACCTCCAGCCGGTGGAGGATTCATCTGTTTGTGTTGTTAAGATTCTCGATTTGGCGATAACGCTTGGGTTTGAAAAAGCAGCCACGTATCCTTTGCGGTCTCAACTAGCCGAAAAAACCCAAGGAACCGCGGTATGTCCCGAATGATTTCTCAGCTCGATTCTGTCGTTGTCGGTGTTAACGATCTTTCTGCTGCGGCAGCAGATTATGCGGCGCTGACGGGGAGCGGCGCGCAGGAAGTGGCGTTTCGAGGTGAATCTTCAGTCAGCTTTCACCTGGCGAATACCTGTTTGCGATTGGTTGAAACGTCTGAGCGACAGGGGCTCAAACAGCTTGTCTTTGGGTGTCCTGACCTTGACTCCGCGCGTCGCCGGCTACCCAATGTTGGCATCGAGATTATTGATGAGGCGTCGGATGACGGGTTTCTTGCGCTAAACCCCGAGACCACCCGGAGTGTGAACCTGGCTTTGACGGCAGCGCGCGAGACCGAGTCACGCGATTTACCCAGCGCGGGCGCCTTATCGGGACTTGATCATGCGGTGGTTGCCAGCGGTGATGGTGATTTTACGTCAGCGCTGTTGAGCGGTCGTTTGCAGCTCGACATGCGCCTCGATCTCACTAATGAGAACTGGGACGCGCGCCTCATGTTCTTTCGCTGTGGCGATCTCATCATTGAGGTTTATCAGCCGCTGTCCAAGCCCTTGGGTCCCGAGCGCGATCGTTTCTTTGGCTTGAGCTGGCGTACCGATAATATCGAGGCGACTCATGCCGAACTCACTGAGCGTGGCTTTGACGTTTCAGAAATCCGGACTGGACGTCGTCCCGGTACCCAGGTGTTTACGGTGCGTGACAAAACCCATGGTGTACCCACGCTGATACTCGGCAGGGACTAAGGCTCCACCCAATCCTGAAGTCCCACGGTTTACTGCTGTTTAAGTGTCGCTGTTTAAAAAAATGCTGTTTAAAAAACGGCTGTTTAAAAACGCTAATTAAAAAAAGGTGCACGAAATTAACATGCACCGCTTCAGCGCGTTTGAGTGAGGGCTTATGAGCCTAACGCCGCCGCAATGGCCTTCATCGCCGCATTGGCATGGGCGTGGTAGTTGGTTTCCACGGCCGCCGGTGCATTGCTGTGCATCGAGATCACGACGTCATTGCTTGGATCGATAAAGATGAATTGGCCAAAGATACCCGCGGCCATGTAGGTCCCGCCGCCCTCTAGCCACCACTTGTAACCGTAGCCCTCATAGCCTTTTGAGGGCGATGTGGCCTCGGCCATCCAGCCGTCGGGCACGATGGATTCACCTGCCGCATTCACCGCGCCGTTTTTCACGAAAATACCGAGTCGTGCATAGTCACGGACGGATGCGCTGATGCAGCAGCCACCGGTTTCGCCAGCAAACGGGGCAGACTGCATCCAATTACCCCAGTGCTCCATGCCAAAACCCTGCCAGACTTTGGCGTTCATGTAGTCCGTGGCAGAGTTGCCTATAGCCGCTCTTAACACCTCACCCAAGAGGTTGCTCTCGGCCGTGTTGTAGTTAAAGACCGTGCCGGGTTTGTGTTTTTGCGGCAATGTCCCCAAATAATCCGTTAGCTGGGTCCCTTGGAACGTACCCGCTTTCGCGACGTCGGAATCAGGATCCGCGTAGTTTTCGTTCCATGCAATGCCCGAGGACATTTGCAGAATGTTTTTAATCGACACCCCGCCGTAAGCCGTGCCCTTAAGTCGCGGCAAATAGGTCTCCACCGTGTCATCAATACTGCCGATGAACCCATCTTTGACCGCGGCACCCATGAGGGTTGAGGTAAAGGACTTGGTCACGGAGAAGGAGATCCAAACAGACTCTGGGCTATGGTCTTTGGCGTAGTGCTCAAGTTTGATGGAGTCGCCCTTGACGACCGCTATGCCCATGAGGGGCTCCCGCTTCAGGAAATCACCGACCGTGAATGTTTCACCACCAACCTGATAGCTCACGCGCTCAAGATCACGATCGATCTCAGTGGTCAGTGCATAGGGGTTCTCGGATGGAAACAAAGGACGCGTCGGCATCCAGGCGTTGATATGCGCAAAGGCGACCCGTCGATCGGCGATGGGGTAAAGCAGAACATTCGCATCTAGGTCACCAGACTTAAGTCGCTCCAGGAAACCTTCGACTTCTTGCTTCGTGGCGGCGCTGGCGGGCAGTCCTGTAGCACTAAGCGTAATGACGCTCAGGGTGAGGGCAGTGAAGAGTGATCGCATGGGTTTACCCTTTTTAAGAATCATCTTTATTCGTTGTTATTAAATCGTTGGTCAGTTTGCGTTGTGCGGGTGCAACTTACTCAGTCGTTTCGTACAGTGCATCGCTCGCATTGTCTCTGTAACGCTCAAACCACGCTAAGATGTTGTTGACCTTAGCGATGAGGTTCGAGGGCCGCGCGTAAATGCTGTGGCTTGCACCGGGGATGCGGACCATCAACGTATCAATGCCTCGGTGCTTTAAGGCTTGGTAGTACTGCTCAGTTTCGCTCATGGGCGTTCGATAGTCCGCTTCGCCCGTGAGAAGCATCGTGGGCGTTGACACATTACCTACCAAAGACAAGGGGGAGCGCTTCCAGTAGCTCTCGTAGTCTTCCCAAGGAGGGGCGTCAAACCAAGTGGTAGCAAAGTAGTAATTGAGGTCTGCCGTTAAAACGAAGCTCGCCCAGTTGATGACGGGTTTGGCGACTACCGCAGCGCGAAATCGATCGGTTTTGCCCACGATCCAGGCCGTGAGTACACCACCACCCGAACCACCGGTAACATAAAGCTGATTAGCGTCGACATAACCCCGGTCAAGAAGTGCGTCCACACCCGACATCAAGTCATCGTAATCATAACCGGGGTAGGCCAGATCGATGGTGTTCGCAAATTCTTCTCCGTAACTCGTGCTACCGCGGGGGTTTGAATAGAGCACAACATAGCCCGCCGCTGCATAGAGCTGAGCTTCCGTTGAGTAGTTGGGGCCATAGGCAGAGTGGGGGCCGCCGTGGATCTCAAGAATCATTGGGTAGGTTTTGTTGGGATCGAAACCGGGTGGTTTCATCACCCAGCCTTCGACTTCGAGACCGTCGTGCGAAGAGGCCCAGGTCATCCGTTCTACGCGCGCCATCTCACGTTGACCCATGAGATCATTGTTGAGGTCTGTGAGTACACGCGGCGATTTTCCGGGCCGCATCAACGCGAGATCAGCGGGGCGATCATCGCGACCTAGGGTAAATGCTAAACGGCCTTTACCACCGACCGAAAAAACGCCGCTGGTGTAGGGGCGACCGAGTGCGGTACCGCCGAGAACAATGTCGCTTTGCTTCAACCTTCCTTTCAAATCAATCTCAGCAACCCGAGTCACACCAACGTCGTTGAAGCTAATCCATAGACGTTTGCTATCGGGCGTCCATTGAACATCAGAGACTGAACGATCGAGATCTTCTGTAAGCGAGCGGTCCTCACCCGACTGCAAGTCTTTGACTCTCAGTTGAGCACCGTTGTAGCCCTGACGGGTATCAGCGGCTGAGGTATATGCCAAATAACGTCCGTTTGGTGAGATGACAGGGTTACTCTCAGAGCCAGCGTGGTCCGTCACTTTCTCAAGCTCTCCGCTCAACAGCGAGGCGCTAAAGAGATCGGTTTGGCGCGGGTGATACTCGGCATCGTCACGTCGATTACTCGAGAAAATAATCGACTTGCTGTCTGGCATCCACGTCACAGGCCCGCCGATGGGGTAGTCACCATTACTCATTTGCCGAGGCGTACCACCGTCTGCGGGAACCACAAAAACTTGGTTATTACCCGTTGGTAGATAGCCGCCCCCATCACGTCTAAAGGTCATGCGATCTATCACCGTTGCAGGTTCCGCCCAGCTAGCCCCTTTCGGCTTTGCAGGCATCTCAGCTAAGGTCGGTGATGCCTTGGGAACAAACCGTGTGAAGGCAATATATTTCCCGTCAGGTGACCAAACAATGCTTCGGGGTGATTGCGGCAGGGCGGTGACTTTTGCCGTCTCGCCGCCGTCTAACCATTGAACAAATAACTGTGTTTTACCGTCGCGGTTAGATAAATAAGCTAGCCGATCTCCCGAGGGTGACCATCGGGGCGAACTAAAATTGCCCGACCCACTGACAAGTGGTCGATGATTGTCACCGTTCGAATCCACAACCCAAATCGTCCGCTTTGCTTGGTCAGTCATGATATCCATAGATGTACGCACGTAGGCGACGCGCGCGCCATCCGGTGAAACCTGTGGATCGTTGGCGTACTCCATCTCAAACACATCTTCAGCGACGAATACTGGAAGACTTGCCGCCTGAGAAATCTGTACCTGCAAGGCAAAGGAACTGACGATGACGGTCAGTGATAGGTTGAGAAGGACGCTGGAGCGTGCGAGATACCGTAGTTTTAGGGGCATATTGTTTAAACTTATTCTATGTGTTTGGTTGAGTATTACTGATGGCGAATCAAGCGAAAAGGGGTAAAAGCTGGGAACGGTGTCGTTGGTTCAGTCTGTCACACCCTCAAACACTTTATTTAGTGTGAGATACGACCGGCCTTGGCGCTGAGAACGTTTAACCCTGGTTAGCCAGTATTCAGCGCGATGTGCAGGAAATAGCTTCAGGGTGGGGGTGCTCGAACACAACAAACATACGTTGTAATCTAATCCGACCCTTACCGAGGCGAGTCAGTATGCGAAGTAGCTTACGCATTTTAATGATAGCGGTAGCCTTGAGTGCTTGCGCCACCCCTGAAGAGCGCGAGGTCGCAGCACTTGAGAAAGAGTTGGGCTTAGATGTGGCTCCTTATTTCCCCAAATGTTTGAGCGAGGAGGTCTCGCCACGCGCAGCTGTGAGAGCCGGTGATTACAGTGTTGCTCATACAATGGATAATCCTCAAGGCGACGTCGCCATCGATCGCTGCGCGCGGTGGGAAACCGATGAGCCAACCGGGAGTAAGAAGAAAAAACCGAAAAAATTGGTGCTAAAACCGCAAGAAGAGGCTGCTCTCCCAAAGGAAGATACTATTGATCGCTAGCGTTCATCCAAATTGGTGAGCTCCATGCCATTTCGGTAACCGTAGCAGGGACGTCGCTGGGTGGCCTTAGTCCAAGTCGTAAGCTGTCGTAGGTTGTCCAGCGACAGGTAGGTATTTGCATAACACGTGCGTAATAAAAAGCGTTGTGGCTTGGGTCATAGTTTGGGTCTACCCAGTCCGCTCGCAGTTCCGGCGATCCTGCCGTCGTCGACCACGAACAATCTGCAAGATCAACTGGGGCTGTTGTTGCAAGACATGCGCCTGCGGCATCCACATCTGCACAAGCAACATCAAACACCTTCTCGTACGTTTCACCATCGTCGAGCCAGCCCTTGATAATTTGGATCTTTGCCAGCGGTGCATTGTCTGGATCTTGCGTCGCCCAAACGAAAAGCCGAGGTGCTTCAGCAGTTGCGTCTAGTGTGCCACCCATGGGAACCCCAGCGTCATAAGCAGCCGCAAGGTCACCTGTATCGGTGAGGTCCGAGGGTAAGTCAGCACCACCAAAAAGGCGCAGCGAGAGACGAGTGCCACTTGTTGCATAAACCTCGCGTCGGCTCATGGCATCAAACAGTGCATCCCGGGTATTCTCCGCTGCCCACACAGCTGCTAAGCCTCCAGGGTTGGTTACCTTGGGTTGCCTTAGTCCGTCTTGGAGTCGATTATTAGCGGGCGAGCCCAGATATGAATTGGCGCCACGATAGTCAAATTCTTCTGCATCGCCCGGGTTTGAGTTGTGCGTGTCGGTCGATGCCATGAGACCAAACTTCAGAGGGTTAAAGCCCAGCGATTCCTTCAGTACCAGTCCTTTTTTTAGACCGTCACGGGCCATTGAGGTGGGGTGAATGCAGAGCGTTACCTGGCCTTCCTCGCACACAGGCAAGAACTGCTCGAAACCACACTCTTCGTCGGTAGCACCAAAGCCAAGCACACACTCGGAATTACCCTTTATCTGGAACATCTCAACCAGAGGCTCAAATTTCTCTCTTAGACGCCAGTCGTCGCGGGTGTAGGGTATGCCATCGATGGTTTCGCTGGCGAAGGCCAAGCCCCAGCTCTTATTCGGGTTGTGCGGAATCGTCAGAAACTCACACCCCTCACCACAAGTCACCTCGAGTTGCTTCCAGAGATCAATCTCCGAGTCGGCGTCATAGGCCGAAACGGCGTAGTCGGGCGTGACATCACTGCGGAAGATAACGTTCCGGTGATGCTTACCCCGATCAACCATGGCAGGGGAATACTCATACGCCGCAAAGGTGGTGAAGACACCGGGTTCGTTGTGTCGTTCGGCGGCTGCTTTAATGGCCTCCCAGGTGTCGAGGTGATACTGGCGCTCTGTCGCTTTGTCATTACCGAAGTAGCTAAGGTTTTCGACCAACGGCCGGTTCTCAACATTGGCTCTTAGTTCCAGAAACGAGAGAACATTGGGGTTGTTGACCAGTTCACAGTCTTTTGCGATCTCGGACGTCGATGGCTCTAAGCAGGCCATGACCCGTCCAAAGCCCTCCGCATGATCCGTGACCGCGGCAAAATCCAAGGGCCGGGTAAGTTCGATGACCTCACCGGTCTCAATTGAGGCAGACTCTCCCTTGGCAAACCGGTAGGTCGCATCGGGATCGCGCCGGTTACCAAACAGGTAAGCATCCGCGGAAAGATTGGAGTGGATGTGTAAGTCTCCGAAATAGACATTGTTGAGCGGGCTGGCGGGTTGGACAGATCGAGCACTCTGAGGCGGTTGGTAGAAGGCGTTCTCGTCTTGTGCCGCTACCTCCTCACGGATTGCCGCGCGCTCTTCAGCTGTTGAAGGTATAAATTTAAGGTTGGTCTCCACGAAGTCGTAAGCAAACCAACCACAAAGTAGGACAACAGGGGTTGCGAGAAGTAGTGACTTTTTGACGGTCGACATCAATACACCTTCCTTACTTTTTTACTTTTGCTACGCGTCAGACAAGTAAGCGTCGTTACCTTTGAGTAAACGACAACTCGATTCTGAGTGCCAGCGCTTTTACACTGGTAAGGCGCACGCCTTCGGTGGTGAACGAATCAACGCGAAATGCGTGCACGTCTGAGAGGGGACGGTGAGTGCAACTCAAAAGCGTTCAAATAACAGTCGAGGGGAGCAAAGACGAAACCAATGAAGCAGCCAGTTAAGCCAAAACTCACACGCCGTGACTTTATTAATGGCGTGGCCATCGGTGCGGCAGGGCTCCACCTCTCGCCACTCGAGGCGCTTGCGCAAGGTTTACTCCCCCTCCACTCACTGGGCCCTGACTATTACCCGCCCGCGCTCACTGGCATGCGGGGTAGTGTGGATGGCACCTATGAAGTGGCTCACGCACTGGCACGCGAGGGCAGGGCGTTTAGTCTGCCCAAAGAGCAAACAGAAACGACCTATGAGCTGGTGGTGGTTGGGGGAGGTATCTCCGGCCTGGCGGCCGCGAAGTTCTTCAGAGACCGCCATGGAAGCGACAGCAAGATCCTGGTACTTGATAACCACGATGATTTTGGCGGACACGCGCGGCGTAACGAGCTCTCGGTCGATGGCGAGACACTGATTGGCTACGGCGGGAGCCAGGCGATTGATACACCCTCCGCCTACTCACCGGTGGCGAGCCAGCTTCTGAAAGACCTCGGTATCTTTGTTGAGCGATTCTACGACTACCACGACCAGTCGTTCTTCGAAGATCGTGGTATGACCCGGGGCATCTACTTCGATGAGGCGACGTTTGAGAAACGTGCCATCACTGACAACCCCATTCAGGATTGGTGGGATCGCTGGGGTTTTCAGCTCAATAACATCACCGGTGATATGCCCATTCCTAAAGAGGACCAAGAGGCCTTCGCCAGCCTATTAAAGGGCGGGAAGGACTATCTGAAAGGCCTCTCGAACAACGAGCGCGAGGCGGTCCTTCGTGAAACGAGTTATCTCGATTTCCTCAAGAATTACGCCAATCAACCTGCGTCTGTCAGACGCATTCTGCAGGACTCGTGGCTTCCCATGATGGGTGCAGGTTGGGAAGCTATTTCGGCCTGGGAAGCAATGATTTACTGGTTCCCGGGAACGGACGAAGTGGGGGTGCGACCACCGGAAGGAAAAGAAGAGCCTTACATCTTCAAGTTTCCCGACGGTAACGCCAGCATTGCGCGTGCCTTGGTCCGAAACCTGATTCCAGACGCCATGCCTGGCAGCACCATGGAAGATCTCGTGACCGCTAAGGCGGATTACAGTCGACTCGATCGGTCTGGTAATCGCGTCAAAATTCGTCTCAACAGTACGGTGGTCAGGGCGCAGAATACGGGCGACGGGCACTTCGTCGATGTCACCTACGTTAATGGTGGTAAGACCTACCGTGTGCGAGCCAAACACGCGGTCATGGCCTGCTACAACCAGATCATTTCGCACCTCTGTCCTGAGGCCAGTCAGGCGCAGACCGAGGCGATAGGACAGGCAACCAAGATCCCGTTCGTGCTGGGCACGTTTGCACTCCGAAACTGGCAGGCGTTCAAGGATGCTGGGCATTTCATGTTCTATTCGCCCGGCAATGTGATGTTCAAGTACTTGCACTTGGACTACCCAGTAAGCATTGGCGATTACGAATACGCTCAAGAGATCGACAGACCCATTGTGGTCACGGCTTGGTACTCACCGACAGCCGCAGGCCTTCCCGCCATGGATCAGTATCGGGCAGGGCGCATGCAACTACTACAGATGTCCTACCAAGACTTTGAAGACGACATCATCAAACACTTTGATGGCATGCTTGGCCCTTACGGGTTTGATGTTGAGCGCGATATGGCCGGTATCACGCTCAACCGCTGGCCGCACGGCTATGCCTATGAATTCGAGGGGATTGGCATTAACCCTAGCTACAACCGCTATAACGGGCCGCATATTGCCGGGCGTGCGCAAATAGGGCGCATCAGCATTGCTAACTCGGACTCCGAGGCGCACGCCTATGTGGATGGTGCCATTGATGCGGCGGATCGGGCCGTTAATGAACAAATAAAAATGGCCGGCGCGTGACAAGCGTAATGACAGCCACAGTCACAACACGACAGCGCGTCAGATGCCGATGAACTGCAGTGAGAGCCAGCAAAGCGACAGACCACAGAACAAAAGCAAAGAAGACAACTGAAAAACCACTACAGCGCAAGCAATGGATGAAAGCAAAAAAGATAGAAGGATAAGAAGATGCAAGGAGCTAGGATTGCTATACACAATAAGGGAGGTTTCTGGGTGAAACTGACGGCGTTGATGAGTCTGATTAGTCTCAGCACTCTGGCGATGGCTGAGACAGTGCACCCAGCCAAACTATCGAGCACCGAGCTGGCGGGCTATGCCTTCAAAAACCCCAACACCATCGTGACGGAGACACCAACCGGTAAGATACACGACCTTACTTCGCTCAAATCCTCCGACGGCAAGTTTGCCTCAGGTATGTATAGCGCCGGGAAATCCCGCTTTGACATTACCGAGCCCTACGGCGTGGACGAGTTCATGTTTTTCCTTGAAGGCAGTGTGACCTTGACCTCCGATGATGGCACTCAAATGACCGTCAACGCGGGCGAGGCTGTCACCATTCCAAAAGAGTGGACTGGCGTCTGGGAAACCGAGGGGTATCGAAAGATCTGGGTGATTTATTCATCCTCCGGCGAGGGACTTTGATTCTTAGGACATGACCAAGGCGAAAAAAACGAGCCTTCTAGGTGACAGATGACAATCGGGGAAACTGATTTAGCAACCTTACTACGCACGCTTGACCCCGTGCTCGATGGCAATGAGTGGGTTTTTGTTAGGGTAGGGGATAGCGAGGTTCCCAAGTATATGCCGCACGCCCTCGCAAGCTTCAGAGAACCAGAGGGTATGACGCTTGTCATGCCGCGCATTAAAGCTACTGAGATTGAACACAGCAGTGCTCCCATGGCGCGGATCACATTACGTGTACATTCGAGTCTCGAGGCCGTAGGCCTAACAGCAGCCGTATCGCGTGTGCTGGCCAATGACGGCATCAGCGCAAATATGATTGCCGCCTATTATCACGATCATGTCTTTGTCCCGCAGGCTTTGGCCGATCGTGCTATGAACTGCTTACGCGGCTTATCGCGTGCAGGTAACTCGTTTGACCCACGAGCTTGTTAGATTGAGCGTCGCCCCGGGCAAATTGGCGAGTGCAGACTCCTGCGGCATGACTCAACAGCTGAGCGCTTCATTTACAGCTTAGGTAATTCGCCAGAGATGCCGATTTCATCGGGCTTTATTACATGGTTAAACAGAAAAAAGGGATGCACTGCGTCGGTGCGCTCACATCGGCAATGACACTTTCATGATGCGGCGAGCGAAGCATATAGGGCAAAACCGGAGAAAAAGTGTCATCTTTTTGCGATCGGGAAAATATTAAGTTCCTGTTCTTAATAGATTTTCTTATTTTGGTGTACGCTTGGCTTGTCACATTTGCGCACAGATATATACTTCGTCGTGCGTAAATAAAACAGGTGCCTGCAAGCGCTTGAAGACAAACCGCACGACGCTCGTTGACGAGACGCAATAACGAGCGCTGTGCAATAAAAGCTAAAAGTAAAAAAGGACGCCAAAATGATCAAATCATTGTCTAAAAAGCCGAGCTTTGCGTTAGCTGCAATGGCGGTTGCCGTTGCGACTGCTGCTCCAAGCGCTTTTTCCCAGGAGAAAATTGAAGAGGTTGTTGTCACTGGATCTCGTATCCCAGTTAACACCAACACCATTTCTTCGGTTCCCGTTCAGTCAGTCACCGAAGAGGACATCCGCAACTCCGGTGAGATCAACATTGCTGATATCGTCTCCGATATCCCAGCACTGGTCTCCTCACTCACTGCTGAGAACTCTTTAACCGGTGCGAACAGCTTGAACCTTCGTGGTTTGGGCGGCGATCGTTCGTTAACACTGGTTAACGGCCGCCGTCACGTTGCGGGCTTCCGCGGTAGCCAGGCCGTAGACGTGGGTACTATTCCTCGCGCGCTTGTGAAAAGCGTTGAAGTAACCACAGGTGGTGCATCAGCGATTTACGGGGCTGACGCGGTAACAGGTGTTGTTAACTTCATCCTCAAAGACGACTTCGAAGGTTTCCAAGTCGATCTGTCGGGTGGTGTACCCGAGCGCGGCGGTGCCCAGACAACAACCCTTGACCTCGTATGGGGTTCAAATTTCGCTAATGGTCGTGGTAATGCGGTTGTGACGTTCTCATCTGAGATGGATGAAGGTCTCCGTTTCAGAGACCGAAGCTGGTCACGCGATAACGGCATCGCCGAGACGCTGGTGAACCCAGATCCGAATGGTGCGCCTCGCGCAGTGGTTCAGGATCCACGATTCTGGTTGACCTCGCAGGAGGGTTCTATTGCCCCGGGGTTCGGCGGTCGTAGTGATATTTACGTCGACATTAACGGAAACGGAATTGCTGACTGCCAGGAATCTGAGGGCGGTCGTGTAGGCTACCTTGCGGGCTGCTGGTTGGTAGGCGCAGATGGAACGGTTCGAGTGAACCAGGACGGCGTCGTTATGGATGGCCTCTGGGGCACTGGCGGTGACGGTGGTCGGGTGAACTTTAACCGAGACACGCTGTTCCCAGAGACCGATCGTCAGGTAGTGAATTTCAACGTTAAGTACGAGTTTGCTGACAATCTTCGCGGCTTCTTGGAAACAAAATATGTTCGCGCCGAGACGACAGTCTTTAACGAGCAAGATACCTTCTACGACACCCTCGAAATCCGCGCTGATAACGCCTTCATTCCCGATGCCTTACAGCCCGTTGTTGACCAAACTGGTTATCTTTTGTTGACTCAGGATCCTCTGGATTTGAGTGACAACAACAATCAGAAGTACACGCGAGAGACGAGTCGTTTTGTTGCGGGACTCGAGTGGGAGCCTGCCGATGGTCACAGCGTTGAAGTTTCTTTCAACCGCGGCATGTTCCAGCAGACGGATAAGACGAACGCGATTTATTTGGATCGGTTCTACTCAGCGATTGATTCGGTCGTTGATTCCAGTGGCAACGTGGTATGTCGGTCGACACTCGATCCAACAACGGACTACCCCCTCGATTATTTCGCAGGGTCAAATGGCTTTGCAGATGGTGATTACTACAGCGATCGCTACTACTCATTCACACCGGGTGACGGTCAGTGTCAGCCACTGAACCCATTTGGCACATATTCCGCGAGCGAAGCTGCTCAGAATTTTGTGACTGCGGATCTTGAAAGCACGCTCAAAATTCAGCAGTGGGTATTCAACGTCACAGCTGTGGGTCAGTTTGAAGTGCTTCAGTCAGTGCTTGACGGACCGGTTGGCTACGCTGCCGGTGTTGAGCGTCGTGAGGAGTCAAGTGACAACCGCCTCGATCCACTAACGTTGGGTGTTATTCCTGACGGGAGCCCCTACGAAGCGGGCCAGTCGGTGAACTCAATATCACCCTGGCTGTATTCATTTATTTCGTTTGACAATACACAGCAGTACGACACGAAAGGTGACTATGACGTGACTGACGTGTTTGCAGAGGTGCGACTACCGATCTTCCTTGATCGTGACTTCACGCGTGAGCTGACGCTCGACGCAGCGATTCGCCAAGCGGATTACTCGACATCGGGTAAAGCAAACACATGGAAAGTCGGTGTGACATGGGCACCGATCGACGATATCCGTTTCCGCGGTACGGTATCGGAGGCGGTTCGTGCGCCAAACATCTCTGAGCTGTTCGATCCTCGTCTGCCTATTACGGTTGCAGCGAGTTCTGACCCCTGTGCGTCGACCAACATCAACAACGGTACCAGTGCGCGTGAAGCAAACTGTGTGGCGGCACTGACGGCAATTGGCGTCTCACAGGATGCGATCTTCACTGACGGCGTCTACGACTGGACTAACCCGCTGACTGCACGCTTCAACGGCGTATCCGGCGGTAACCCTGCGCTCGACGTAGAGACAGCGGATACCACAACTTACGGTGTTGTTATTGTGCCTAGCTTCGCGCCAGGCCTAACGCTGTCAGTCGACTACTGGGACGTGGCCATCGAACAGGCAATCGCGGCCGTGAGCTCAGACGACATCCTCAAAGGTTGTTATGACTCCTCTAACTACCCGAGCCTTGATTTCTGTAATGCGTTTACACGTCGTGGTGATGGTGGCTTGAACTTCCTTGAAACCGGTACGATTAACTTTGCGAAGCTTGAAGCAGAAGGTGTTGACGTGTCAGCGTCCTACGACTGGGCAATGGGCGAAAACGATTTCCGCGTAAGCCTTGTAGGTTCGCGCCAGAAGCGTCTTGATCGTTTCTTTAACCCACTTGATACCTCTGACGTCGACCCTGAGCTGCAAGAGCTCCAGCGTCCACGCGTAACGGGTTCATTGAGGCTCTCATGGGATCGTGGTCCAATAAGTTTCGGTATCCAGAACGTATACCAGGGTAAGCAGGCTGTTGATGAAATCGAGGAAGTTCTCGGTCTTGGAGACAACCAAGCAGTTTATGGAGACGATGGCTTCTTCGATTCGATCGTGATCACAGACATTAACGGTAGCTACCAGTACAGCGATGAGCTGACTATTTATGGCGCGGTTAACAACGTGACCGACGAAGAGCCATGGTCAACGCAAAATGCATGGCCTGTGGGTCCACGCGGTCGCACTTTTGTGTTGGGTGTTTCTTACTCAATGTGAGCACGCAATCGTCAGAAGAGCCCGCGCTTAACACCGCGGGCTTTTTTTTGTCTCATGTCATGAGGTGGAGTATTGCCTCGCTCTTGGCTCACAAGCATTATGTCAGGGCGATGGATCTTGGTTAGCAAGCGAATAATAAAAGACGATTAGCAGGGCCGTCGCGAACGATTGTTGCGTCATGCTGTGTTTGTGAGTGAAAAAATAATGAGTGGTATTTCAGAGCACGACGAGTTCTCGACCCATGCAGTGCCTACCGATGCCCGAGTTGCGACGTTCAGAGTGGCTGCGGTGTCATCGATGGTGTCCTTTTCCCTGCCTACATTCATTGCAGGTATTGAAGTCGCCTACGGCGTCGGAGAGGCCGTGGCCCTCTCGGCTATCGTAGGTGGCTCATTTATCATTTTCCTTGTTGGCTGGCTTATGGGCTCGATTGGTGCCCGCACAGGCTTTAACTCTTATCTGCTTGTTCGGCTGGCCTTTGGCGACACAGGCGCACGAATAGTTAATCTCGCGTTCTCCATCTCTTTACTCGGTTGGTTCGGTATAAACCTGAATCTCTTTGGCCGCGCTATTGCTGGTCTGAGTAGTGATGTCTTGGGAGTTGTTCCGCCTGAGCTTCTCGTCACGATTTGCGCGAGTGTCCTGATCACGGTGACGACCATTATTGGATTTCGGGCGATCAATTTTGTGTCGACTTTGATGATCCCTGTTCTCATGTTGGTTGCCGCGGTGTTTTTGGGCGCGGTTCTTGGGCAAGGTGGGAGTCAATCGATAATTTCGGAAACCCAAATGAGTCTTGGGGACGGTATCTCCTCCATTGTCGGTTCGATTGTTATCGGCTGCATCATCATGCCCGACATCACGCGCTTCTTGAGGTCGTCTAGTGGGGCGCTCGTGACAAGCGGCGCAAGCTACATGGTGTTTCAGCCCTTTGTAATGTGGGTGGGGGCAAGTGCCGCTTTCGCTTTGGCGACCGATGACATCACAACCATCATGTTGACGCTGGGTTTGGGGCTTGGCGCTTTTGCCATCATTATCGCGGGCTCTTGGGTGCTTAATGCACTGAACCTTTACAGTGCTGTGCTTGGCGTAACGGCGTCTTTTCCTCGGGTTGATGCAAGAAACACGGCTATTTTGCTCGGTGCTTTGGGCGTTACTGCCGGCTTGATGAATATTCTCGACTCGTTCGTTGAGTTTCTTTTCTATCTGTCGATTGTATTTATTCCGGTGGCAGGCGTGGTGATCGTTGATCATTTTGCAGTGCGCCAGAGTCATTACTTAGTCGACGTGGTCGCAGACAATCAGCCACTCAATGCGCGGGGTTTATTCGCCTGGTTTACGGGTGCCGCCGTTGCACTGGCGGGGTCCGAGGAGTTGATTGTAAGTGTTACCACGGTAGCTGCAATCGACGCGATGATAGTTTCGGCTTTGCTTTATTTTGTACTTGCAAAAGCCTTTGGTCCGCGACGTTCGGCTCACAATGGGACGGGTCAATAGTATGCGTATTGGGCTCGATGTGGGCGGTACGCACACCGATGCCGTCTTAATGGATGGGCAGCGGGTGGTGGCGCACACGAAAGCAATAACCACGGCCGATGTCGGGTCGGGTATCGAAACGGCGCTCGCGACGATCCTCAGCGGCGTAAGCCCCACTGATGTAAAGCTTCTGACCATTGGTACTACGCAATTCACCAACGCCGTGGTTGAGCGAAAGCACTTATCCACGGTTGCTGCGGTACGCGTTTGTCTCCCTGCTGGACGCGGGCTTCTACCCCGTGCGGATTGGCCTGAAGATCTCGTGAGAGCAACGGATGGTGGAAATTATTTAATCCACGGTGGACATTTATACGACGGTCGTGAGCTTGCGCCGGTCAATGAGGCGGAGCTTGACGAACTATTACAGACACTCGCGAGTACAAAACCGAGTGCGGTTGTCATTTCGTGTGCGTTTTCCCCTTCGCAACCCGGGCTGGAGCTGCGTCTCGCGGCGCAAATAGCCGAGGCGTTACCAGCGAGTCGTGTTATTGCGTCCCATACTATGGGTGGGCTGGGTTTAATCGAACGTGAAAATGCGTCTATTTTGAACGCCGCGTTACTGAATTTTGCTGACCACGTCGCGTCTGCTCTTGTCGCTTCGAGCGCGCGTCTGGGTTTGCGGTGCCCCGTTTATGTGAGTCAGAACGACGGTACCCTGATCGATTTAGAGCGCGTGAGACAGTATCCAGCGTTGACCTTCGCTTCTGGACCCACTAACTCACTCCGCGGTGCCTGGGCACTTACGGGGCTTTCAGATGCCTTGGTTATCGACGTCGGCGGTACGACCTCTGATATTGGCGTGCTAAAAAATGGATTCCCAAGGCAATCTAACCTCGTGATCGATGTGGGCGGTGCGCGGACCAATTTCCGAATGCCAGACGTTTTGGCGATTGGGTTGGGTGGTGGCAGCGAGATAGGCAAGGGCGGTGTCAGTTGCGGTCCACAATCGGTTGCCCGAGAGCTGAGGGAAAAAGCCCTTTGTTTTGGTGGCGAGGTCATGACGCTTACAGATATTGCCGTGTCTCAGGGGCGACTGACGATGACTAGCGCGGCTGAACCTCATCCTGTGGATGCTGAAGTTTGTACTGCGGTCGATCGGCTTGTTCTTGAGAAGTTGAATGCGGCGGTGGATCTTATGAAGCCCGGTGGTGCGATATTGCCTGTTGTGCTGGTTGGCGGGGGTGCGCCGCTTATTCCGGGCGAAACCCTTGCAGATTGTCCGATCATTCGCCCTCAGTATGCGGACGTCGCAAACGCTATTGGCGCGTCAATTGCGCAAGTGAGCGGTGAGGCAGAGGGCTTACATGTGCTCACAAGTCAGTCGCGAAGTGAGATGCTCGACCAGTTAACGCGAGAAGCAACCGAGCGTGCGATAGCCGCCGGAGCCGCCGAGGCGAGCATTACTACGGTCGATGTCGAAGAGATTGATATTCCCTATATGGCGAATGAAACGACGCAAATTAGTGTTCGCGTTGTTGGTGATCTCTTGTTGGGAGCAAACTAGTTGATGAAAATTTACGCAACCGACCTCGATGATTTAGCACTTGGCGCCGTTTTTTTGGCAACGGGTGGCGGAGGTGATCCCTACTTACCGACATTGATTGCCAAGCAGACGCTTGAGCAGACGGGGCCCGCTACCCTCATCGACGCTGAGGCGCTGAGTGATGATGCTTTCGTGGTGCCTGTTGGGGGCGTTGGCGCCCCTACTGTTTCGTTAGAGTTGTTGCCGTCGATCGATGAGGCATCACGTGTTCTGGACGCCTACGTAGCACTGATTAGTAAAGAGATAGATGCTGTTGCCTCGTTTGAGATAGGCGGGGGGAATTCATTGATTCCACTCATGGCGGCAGCCGTACGGGGACTGCCCGTCATTGACGGTGACGGTATGGGCCGAGCTTTCCCCGAGGCACAAATGATGAGCTACGCCATCTCGGGCGTAAAACCAACGCCTGCTCTAGCAATGGACTATGCGGGCAATACGGCGCTTTTTGATACCGCAGATACCACAACCTATGAGCATCATATTCGATCGTTTGCCGCCGCCGCAGGTGGAATGGTCACTGTCGCCGAGCATCCAATGACGGGGGCACAATTAAAACGTTCTGTCATTCCGAAGACCGTGAGCTTCTCCCTGACCTTGGGGCGCTTACTGCGCGAAAAAAGAGGCCCTATTGGCGATCTACTGCCTCTGCTTCGTGAGGTGTTCGCTGATTCGGTTTATGGCGCTGTCCATCAAATTTTTACAGGTAAGGTCTCGGGTAAGAGCACGCGTACCGTAGGCGGTTACGATATTGGGGAGCTTTCCATTGAGTGTTTTGATGACCCGACTGATGTCTGCAATATCACCATTAAGAACGAATACTTAGTGGCAACTGCCGGCGGAAAGCCACTCGCCATGGTGCCTGACTTAATTGTGATCGTTGATGCCGAGACGACGACGCCAATTAATGCAGAGCGCCTCCACTTCGGGCAGCGCGTGGCGGTGCTTGCAGTTGGTGCACCTGATTTTTATCAAACACCCGAGGCGCTGGTGGCCACACAACCCCGTTGTTTTGGCATCGATCTCGATTACACGCCACTGGCTTCATTGGTGAGATGAGAAATTATCTATTGAACAAGCGGCGTGTCGTCGTTACCCGAGACGGTCTCTTTTTCGCTGCCTAGAAGAGAAGAGAAGTCTTCAAGGATCACGTAAAGAGCAGGTATCAAGA
Source organism: Halieaceae bacterium (assembly GCA_042090345.1). GTDB lineage: Bacteria > Pseudomonadota > Gammaproteobacteria > Pseudomonadales > Halieaceae > Luminiphilus. The sequence continues at coordinate 29,510 of JBELJN010000011.1, forward strand.
TAAGCGTCACACCAGTAGCGAAAATAACACCAAAGCCCAGCGAAACAGCCAGCGGCACAAACGGCGCAGTATCGAAGTCCCGGGTAACCATCAGTGGCATCAATCCCATGAACGTCGTTAATGAGGTCAAGAAAATTGGCCTGAAACGTGACATACCTGAGTCAATGACCGCGTCATGCAAGTTCATTTTATGAATGCGTCGATTTCGATTAATGAAATCAACGAGGACAAGGCTAGAGTTAATCACAACGCCCGCTAAAGCGATCATCCCAAGGAGCGAGAAGAAAACCAGGTCATAATTCATGATCTGGTGGCCGATGATCGCGCCAATAAACCCAAAGGGGATACTCGCCATCACGACGAGAGGTTGAAGGTATGACTTCAGGGGTACGGCGAGCAAGGTATAGATAACCATGAGGGCCACAAGGCTTGAGCTGACGAGCCCGCTTATCGCACGTGCGCGTTCCTCAGCCTCGCCTGCTTGCCCCACTGTTACGCCAGGGTATGTTTCGATTATCCGCGGCACATGTGTTCTGAATAATTCTAAGAGTATTGTTTCAGGCGCCACTTTATTGCGATTCGCTGAGGCAATGACATTAATGGTCCGCTGGCCGTCGGTGCGATTAATCGTCGAGTTGCCGGTGGTTGGCGTAAGCTCTGCCACCGACAGTGCGGGCACCTCAGTGCCGTCTGCGAGTCGGATGCTCATATTTTCGAGGCTTGCCAGCGACGTACGGTCTTCTTTTGGAAAGCGCACCATAACGCGTACGTCGTCTCTACCACGCTGAACGCGTTGGGCTTCGTGACCATAGAAGGCGTCGCGTATTTGATTCCCTAGATCAGCCTGCGTCAGGCCCAGCGTTTCTGCTTCTGGTCGGATACGCATGGCGAGCTCACGCTTACCCGATCGGTAGGTGTTACTGATATCGTAAAGGCCATCATAGCCTTGGAGGACCTCGGTAAGTTCAGCTGCTGCGCGGCCCAACTGTTCGATGTCCCGTCCACGTAATTCGAGATCGATATCCTCTCCAAGGGAGACTGCGTCCGCCGAGAAGCTCAGCTCTACTACATCGGGGAGTGGTGGCGTCATATCTCGCCAGAGGTTCACCACCTCTTGTGGTGTCATCCCACCGCGTTCTCTAAAGGGCACAAGGTTCAGAGAGACTTCCGCTACATGCGATCCTGTGGCGCCGGTCATCACCAACGCGCCTTGTGTGATGGCCACCCCTACAGAAGAAAGCTCATTTTTAAAGGTTGATGTGCCGTCAGTGCGCTCGCCGTCCACGATACGACGCGTTGCTTCACCTGAGGCTTGAAGCTCTCTCACCATGGCTTGTGTGCCAGCGAGGGGATAACCTTCGGGCATGACGACTCTGGCCACGACATTGTTTCCTGAGACTGAGGGAAAGAACTGAAAAACCACTCTTCCACTTGCCATCATGCCGCCCATGACGATCATGAGGGCCAAAGCGATAGCAAATGTGGTGTATCGGTTTTCAATGCCCCATTCAATCCAGCCTTTATAGTGCGTATGTGCAAAATGTTCGAGCGATCCTGCGATACGATCCTGAAAGCGTTCCCAGCGCTTGCCAAAGCCTGACTCGCGCTTCGAATTACTCCTGTGTGCCAGGTGGGACGGCAAAATCAATTGTGATTCCACGATGCTAAAAACGAGGCACAGAATGACGGTGCCACCGATCGATATAAAGAACTGCCCAAGGTTACTGTCAACGTTTAGAAGCGGCATAAAGGCGGCAATGGTCGTTAACACGCCAAAAAATACGGGTACCGCCACCTCACTGGTGCCCTCGATAGCGGCACTTCTGGGATCCATGCCACTTTGCTCTTTCGTATAAATTCGCTCACCCACTACGATAGCGTCGTCGACCACAACACCGAGCGATAAGAGCAGCCCCATCAGCGAAAGCGTACTAATGCTCAGGTCGGTGGCCGGGAATAGGGCGATAGCGCCGAAAATGGCGACAGGAATTCCAGCGCTCACCCAAAGTGCAAGTCTGACTCGCAGGAATAAGCTAAGGCTGATAATGACCAGCAGCAAGCCGCCAAGCGCGTTGTTGATCATGGTGCCCAGTCGACCGATAAGCTCGTCTGCCTCGTTGTTCCAGACGGTGAAGTGGATCCCTTCAGGGAGCTCCCGCTCTTTTGCGGCAACGTAGTCGATGACCGCTTCTGAAATTTTGATCGTGTCGTCACTACCGATACGAAATATCTGAATCATCATGGCCTGTTCGCCATTAAATTCGCCGTATTGATCTAGCTCTTCGAAGCCGTCAACGATGTGAGCAATATCTTTGAGTAATAAACGCGTTCCGCTCGCCTCGCGTGCAACAACAATATTTTCCAAATCTTGGCCACGATAGCGTTGCCCGGTGCTACGAAGTCTTATTTCCCCTGCATCAGCTTTTACTGAGCCGCCCGGAATATCCACACTTGAGCTGCGAATCGCCTGGGCAATTTGAGCCAGTGTCAGTTGATGGCGTCGTAGCGTTGCCTCTGAGACTTCGACTGAAATTTCATCGGGCCGCATGTAAAGCGTCTCAACGAGGCTGACTTCAGGCAATTCAAGTAAATCCGTCCGAATGGACTGCGTGATATTTTTCAGTGAGCGCTCGTCGGTGTTTCCGTGAACGGCGATCTGGGTAACCATACTGCGCATCGTGACCTGGGATACGATAGGTCGCTCGGTGTTGGCAGGAAAGGTTGAGATGGCGTTGACTTGGGCTTTGATGTCATCCAGCGCTTTGGCTTTATCGGCCTTCATATCGAGCTCAATGGCCACGCTGCATGCGCCCTCAGCCGCGTTTGTTTTAACTTTTACGATGTTTTCAATACCGTCGATCGACTCCTCGATCCGTGTGCAAACGCCCGTCTCGACTTCCGCGGGTGCGGCGCCTAAGTAGGGGACCATAACCGTAACCACCGGCGCTTCGACGTTTGGAAATTCCTCTTTTCGTACGTCCTGAAGTGCCAGTAAACCCGAGGCAATCAGGATGAACATGAGCAGATTTGCAGCGATGGGGTTATCAACGAACCATGCGATTAGTTTCGGCATCGTCTGCGGCTCAGTTGATAACTTGCACGAGCATGCCTTCTACAACGAACTGTAGAGGCGATATGCTCACATGTTCACCCTTTTCCAGCCCGTCCGATAGGAGGACCTCGTCCGCGGTGAGTTGGAAAACCTGAACATGTCGGAAGTGCAATTGATCGTTTTCGTCGATAACCATGACCGTATCGTCCGCTCTCAATGCAGTTCTGGGAATACGAACGAGCCTCTCGGCGTCACGTCCCGATATGGTGGCATCCACGAATAGACCGAGCGGTAATTGAACGCCTCTGTCGCTGGTTGTCTCGCTAACTTCAGCGATGACGTGTAGGAAGCGACTTCGTGTCGAGATATCTCCCTCGGTGCGAGTCAGCGTTGCCTCCCAAGTCTGCACTGCACCCGCAAAATTCGCAGTGAGAGTGACCTGAGCTGGATTTTCACCTGCGCTGCCCACATTGGCATATTGCGGCGCAAGGTAAGCGAGTTGAGCGTCGGCGAGCGGCAATTTGACCTCGAGTCGCTCGGTGTCATAAACGGTCGCAATACTTGCGCCCTTTTGTAGGAATTGCCCAACGTCAACGGACTCATTGCGCACGCGGCCATTGAAGGGAGCCCTGATGAGCGTGCGCTCAAGATCAATATTGGCGCGCTCAAGCGCCGCTGTGGCCTCCATCGCCGATGCCTCAGCCACCGCAAGTAGGCGCTCTGCGCCCTGCAGATCGGCCACGCTTGCAAGTTCATCCCCATAGAGCGCTCGCACACGCCCAGCTTCATGACGGGCAAAATTCAGCTCGGCTTGCGAGCGGCTGACACTCGCCTGGGCTTTATCCCTTGCGATTTGATAATCACGTGGATCAAGCTTTAGTAAGGTATCGCCGAGTTGAAATTGACCACCCGATAACATCGTATCTGCCACGTAGATGACCTCACCAGCGACCTGCGCCAAGAGGTTTGTTTGCGTGCGTGGCTGTACATTCCCCTCTGAGTAGACTCTCAGATTGACAGTCTCTGGCTCAACGGTTATCGCCCTGACGGCCACGGGAACAGGCTCCTTGACTGTTGTATCCAGCTCAGCCGTTGTGTTTATGAGTCCCAGGTAAATACTTGACGCGATGACAAGCACGATAAGCGGCGCAATAAGCTTCTTGAGCCAGAGTGATCGCGGAGTAGGGCTTTGATTCATTGTAGGTCTCGTATCATTACAGCGTGCGGGCCTTCCTTGTCCTGCGGCGAGTATACGCGTTATGGGCAGTTGGCCGTCTCATTCCAATCAATTACGACTATAAGTAGATAGCGAGCCTACCGATAACGAAAAGCCGATCAAAGGTGGCTAGATGGGTAATCCCCCATCAATAGCATGGTTTCGCTCCGCGGGCGTTTGTACACCCGGTACGTGGTAAAGACCATTCACTGCGTCTTGGGTGGACTTTACGTCGGCTCGATCCGCATAGAACTGGCTATACCACTTACGGCCCTTAAGGAAGGGACCTTCCGTTTTCATTGCCATTGGCTTCAAAGCGGGTTTCTTATGCTGCCAGATTTCAAAGTCTTTGGAGAAGGCCTCCAGTGCACCGGCTTGGATGGCTTTCGCCATTTCTTTGTCTTCTGCTGTGATGGTGCCGGTTGCGGATTTGACGAGACACCCGTGCCAGGCTTTGATTCTCCCGTCACCTATAGGCGTGTTCGCGATCATTTCGAACTGCGTTGCGTCGCCCCAGACTTGCTTCGACAGTAAAACGCCGGGTCCGGTATACCACGTTGTCGTGTACAACATGGCGCCGCCATAGAGGGTCATTGCACCACCTTGGCGCTGAATTAAAACATGGTCTCGCATTTCGTTTTCAAAATATTCGCAGGGTGCTCCGTGGGTGGGTCCTAGGTGTCGGTTATCGCACATGTTATCGAGGACTTCCTGCGGGTGCAGGTCTAGTTCGGGTAGGTGGTCAAGGTCCCAGTGCACCCAGCCTCCCTCGTCCCACTGCTCCAAATAGGGCGGCGCATAATCTGGGTCTGCACCCTCTTCATCAAACCACATCATGATGCATCCCATGTTATCGACAACGGGGTAGGAACGAATCGACGCAGATTTAGGGCAGGGGCCATCGTGATAGGGGATATCGTCGACCTGCCCCTCGGAGTTATAGCGCCAGCCGTGATAAGGGCAGCGAATCGAATCTCCCTCGACATGTTTGCCGCCAACATCGGCAACAATGAGCATCGCACTGGTGTTTTTGGCGAGGTGAGTCCCCATATGCCTGCAATACGCGTCAAGCATTACAGGGTTGCCACTCTCGCCTCTGTAGAGGGCGAAGTCACGGCCGAAAAAGGTAACTCCGATAGGGCCGTTATCAATCTCCCGACTCTCCGCCACAATGAACCATCCTCGTGGATAGGTGTTGGGGCCAAGGCCATACTCTGCTGCTGTTGCCACGGTGAGTCTCCTGTCAGCGCCTTGTGACGCTATTATTCCCTGCAATGGGGATAAACTAGGTGAAATGCGGACTTCGGTCAAAACACGAAGGTGCCGTTGCGTAGACAAAAAGGACGATGACACAAAGGTGTGTGCCAACGAGCATGGTCGCCCTAAAGTAGCCTGCGAACGCCTCGAGGAGTTTGGTTTGTACAATGAAGAGTTAACGCAATTCAGAGCCGAGACCGTCGCGTGGCTAGAGGCTAATTGTCCACAGTCACAGCGACAACCCATTGTCCGAGACCAGCAGATCTGGGGTGGGCGACGGCGAGTATTTCCCAGCGCAGAGGCTCAGCAATGGTTTGAGGCATGCCGTGACAAGGGCTACACCGCACCCGAGTGGCCAGGTGAGTACGGTGGCGGCGGCTTATCTTCAGCGCAGGCAAAAGTCTTGCAGCAAGAGATGGCAAGGATGCGCTGCAGACCGCCCCTGTATTGCCAAGGGTTATGGATGTTAGGCCCCGCACTGTTGGTCTACGGCAATGAAGCCCAGAAGCGAGAGCACCTCAGTGCCATTTGTCGTGGTGAGATTCGCTGGGCCCAGGGCTATTCTGAGCCCTCAGCCGGTTCCGATCTTGCAAACCTCAAGACCAAAGCCGAGGATTGCGGCGATCACTTTCTCGTCAATGGCACCAAGATTTGGACGACAAAAGCAGACGAAGCCGATTGGATCTTTTGCCTAGTTCGCACTAGTGATACGACCCCCAAGCAAGCGGGAATCAGTTTTCTTCTTATCGATATGGAAACCGAGGGCGTTTCTACGTCACCGATTCCCTTAATTAGCGGAGAATCCGAGTTCTGCCAGACCTTTTTTGACAGCGTGAAGGTGCCTAAAGCGAATCTCGTTGGCGAGTTGAATGGCGGCTGGGCGGTGGCTAAAGAGCTACTCAAGCACGAGCGCAAGATGATGGCGGCGTTCGAGGGTATGCTCGAGAAGCCAGCAATGGAGCTACTCGAGCTTGCGCAACACGCGGTTGGCGTTGACGACTCGGGCGCATTGGCAGATGACGAGTTGAGAAGTGATATAGCGCGTCACCTCATGCGCGAAACAGCCATGGGTCAACTGGGCGAACGCATTTACAGACAAGGCAAGGCGAAGCAGTCCGATCCGAGGCTCCCGCTCCTGATGAAACATCTTGGTACCTGTGAGGCGCAAACGAAAGACGAACTCATTTTGCGGGCACTGGGCGATGAGGGCTTATCGATGGATGATCCCACTGTTTCTCTGGGTCTGAGAAAAATGGTCAAGCAGTGGGCCTTCAATAAATCGCTGACAATCGCCGGCGGCACCAGTGAGGTCCAGCTCAATATCATCGCGAAGCGGGCGTTGGGTATGCCGTCCGCGGAGGGTAAGTCATGATCTTGAACGAAGAGCAGGCGATGCTCAAAGAGACCGTGGCTCAATTTTTTGCCGAGCAAGCCCCTGTTGCGTGTTTACGCCAACTGGGCGAGGGATCTCCGAGCGTTGCCCACGACCCACACCTTTGGTCAGAGATGGTTGCACTGGGTCTAACAGGGATAACAGTGCCCGAAGAATTTGGCGGGTTGAACTTTGGTTGGTTGGCCGTTGGTGCTATCGCTCAAGAGGCGGGTCGCAGGTTAGTCGCCAGCCCCTTTCTATCCAGTGTGGTGTTTGCTCAAAACCTACTCCTTAACTGTGGCTCGCGCCGTCAAATAGAAACGTATTTACCGGAACTCATATCGGGAGATCAAACGGGCAGCGTTGCCTTGGATGAGGGGCGCTTTTTCAATCCACACTCCACTGAGCTCTCAGTGGTCGACGGCAGTCTCACGGGCGCTAAGACCCTCGTTTTAAATGGACAGACCAGCAATTTGTTGCTGTGTGTGGCGAGGCGCGAATCGGGTGCTCTGGGCGTAGCCCTCATCCCACGAGATCTGACGGGCGTAAAAGTCGAGGCTAAGCGAGCAATGGACCTCCATGGTTATGCCAGTATTAGCTTTACCGGCGTTAACGAAGCGCACATTGAGTGGCTGGGGGGTGATTCAGTCGATGCGGGCATAACCAGGGCTATCGATCAGGCGACCATTGTTTTAGCGGCAGAGATGATGGGGAGTGCCCGCGAAGTCCTTGAGCGAACTGTCCAGTACCTGGGCGAGCGGGAGCAGTTCGATGTGAAACTGGGAAGTTTTCAGGCACTACAGCATCGTTGCGCCCAAATGTTTTGTGAACTAGAACTGGCTGAGAGTGCGGTGAGCGCCGCATTGACAGGTTTAGATGAGAACGCGGCTAATCTCAGTCTTCTTTGTAGTGCGGCAAAGGCGCTTGCCAATGACTGTTTTACCTTGATTTCGTCTGAAGCGGTCCAACTGCACGGTGGTATGGGTGTCACCGAGGAGATGGATATGGGGCTGTTCCTGAAACGGTCGCGGGTCTGTAATCAGCTCCTCGGTTCGTCGAGCTACCACCGAGATCGATTTGCGCGCCTTCACGAATTCTAAGGCGAGCCGACTCCGGTAGCGCCAAAAATTTGAGTTCAGTAACGATTTAAGAGTCGTTGAGTGAGGATGGCAGGCAGTGGGCACACCCTCACGCTAAGCCCCACGATAAGCCCCACGATAAGCCCCAAGCTAGGCCGAAATGTGCTGAGCTGCCGCGTGAGGCGAGCGCTGTTGTGAGGCATTCAATCAGCATGCCTCGCCGCAACTTTGCTCACACAGTGCTTCTAGGCGGTAGGTTCCACCAAGAACTGACTAAACCACCGCCGAAACTTAGCAAAGGGTCCGTCACCATCGCACAGTAACGGACGCTCAAAGTATTGTTTCCGATCCCAAATAATTTGATCTTCAGCCATTTGCTGGCAGATATTGCCGATAATGGCTTGTCCGACAGTTTTCCCGAGTGTCTCCTGCGTAGCTCGCGGTTGAATAAAGGCGTAGGAAGCATAGGTTTTTTCAGGCCCTACGGGCGTCACATTAGCGAGTAGTAGGGTATCGTAGATTCCTGTAAACCGAACGACGGAAAGACCCGCTCCTTGACTTCGGGTCTCGATGGCACCGTCGACCACACCACGAGGCGTTGGTTGGCGAGTGATGAACTTGCCCTCTCGGATATGACCGTCAAAGTTTTGAAAAGCCGCCTCAGGTACATCGTCCGTGCCGTGAACATAGTGAAAATGAGCAGCATCTACAGCGTTTTCGCCCATTTCCTGCATGTGCGCATTGATATCCCAGGTATGGATAATCATCTCACCCCAGTCAGGGTGATTGGCCGCCGCCTCGGGGATAACCTCGGGTTCCCAGGTTGGGGCTTCTTTCTTCGGGTGATACCAAACAAGTATTTGCTGATTAACTTCCCGAACATCCCAAGCACCCAGGATCGACTCTCCCTTGGCAACCCGCGGCGGCATATTTTTGGCATAGGGGATGTGGGTGCATTGACCTTCACCATTCCAGCGCCAGCCGTGAAAGGGGCACTCAATACTGTCACCGACGATACGGGGACCTTTCCCTGTTTGCTCACGAATGCCGTAACCGAGGTGTGCGCCCATGTGTGGACAGAACGCATCAACCACTTTTGCCTCGCCGGCTTCAGTGCGAAAAACCACCAATTCTTGGCCAAAGTATTCAACGGGAATTGCATCACCCACCGCTAACTCGTGGGAGTACAGTACTTGAAACCAACCCATTGGCATGGGGAGTGGACATCTGGGGGTATCGGTCGCAATCATCATAGAACGTTTTCCGGCAACTCAAGCAGAGCCTAAAGTATAACGGCTGATGCGCGCCTGCCCAGCCGGGCCAGAGGTGCAAACGGATTATGGTGCCTTCAAATGGATTATGCGCAGGGAGATAACCCCATCGATTTATAGGCGACGATCTCAGTACACTCGAATCTTCGCGAGCCGGCGTAATAAAAAGGAAAACGGGTGTCTATAAAAGCTACGATAACGGAGCTCACAGGTGTTGGCGCCTTTTTTGAAGTGGATCAACTCCAGACTGAGCGCGGTGTAATGGATGGCTATAAACACGCGCCGCAAACGCTTACTGAGATTATTCAAAATGCGCGTGGACACGGTGATCAGGGATTCATTGTCTCGGGCGATACGCGATTGACGTTTGCACAATTTTTTGACCGAGCAGATCGGCTGCGCGCTTATTTGCAGGAAAATGGTCTCAACGCAGGCGATCGGTTTGCCATTGCCATGCGCAATAATGCCGAGTGGTTGGTGGGCTTTACAGCGGCCTTTTTGGCGGGCGCTACAGTCGTCCCCATAAACAGTTGGGGGCAAGCTGAGGAGCTGGCTTTTGCGCTACAAGATTGCGGTGCATCGTGGCTACTGTGTGACGACCAGCGCGGCACCATGCTCTCTGGCGAGCTCGATACCCAAAAGCGACTAATCGTTTATGACCGCGCGATACCCGGATCGCTACGGGGTATCGATTTCAACGACGCGACAAGTACTAAAGCACCAAAAGAGGTCGCTACGCCCGCTGCGGACGATGTCTGCTTGATCTTGTACACCTCGGGCAGCACGGGGACGCCAAAAGGTGTTGTGCACTGTCAGCAAGCGCTGTCTCAAGCGGTATTCAATATGATGTTTACGGGCATGCTGACGATGACCGTAGAAGGGGGGTTACGCGAGTTAAGGGGCGGCGCGACTCAAGAAAAGGCGTTACTAAATGTCCCGCTCTTTCACGCTACAGGCCTGCTGGGATCGTTTGTATTGCCGCTGGTTACTGCGCAGGGGATTGTCATGATTTCCAAGTGGGATGCGCAAGAGGCGCTACGTTTGATAGAGGCCGAGCGCGTAACCCTCTTTAGTAGCGTTCCCGCTTTGGTAAAGGATTTATTGACTCAGCCGAATTTGGCGAATTTTGATATTTCATCACTACACCGCGTGTCCTCAGGCGGCGCTGCGATGCCCTCAGATCTACCCGGAATTATCGAGGGGACAATCGACAAAGCCTACGCATCAGGTGGCTACGGGTTGACCGAGACACTCGCCGTCGGGAGTCAGGCGGCAGGTGCGGTGTTTGACGCAAAGCCCGCTGCTGCAGGTGTTCAGTCGCCAATCATGGCCATTCGCTGCAGCGGCGCCGATGGACCGATATTACCGCCGGGGGAGGCGGGTGAGATCGAGATGCGTGGTGTGGCGTGTACGCTTGGCTATTGGAATAAGCCAGAGGCAAATGCCGCCGTGTTCACCGAAGATGGATGGATGAAAACGGGCGATGTGGGTTATGTGGCCGATGACGGTTATGTTCATATCACGGGCAGAATTAAGGACATCGTTATCCGCGGCGGTGAGAATATTTATCCCGGGGATACCGAGCAGGCCTGCTATCAGATAGACGGTGTACAGGAGTGCGTGGTCTTTGGTGTGCCCGATGAGCTGATGGGAGAAGAACTGGCTATGGTTGTCAGGGTGGCTGCATCTTCTCTGTCAGAAGATGACATCAGAGCTGGGCTCAAGGCGCGCATAGCGGGCTACAAGGTACCTAAATTTATCGAATTAACGGATCAGCCGTTGGCTCGAGGCGCCACGGAGAAGTTTGATAAGCGCACGATTCAGGCCGCGTTCATAGAGTCCCATTTGTCCTGACCTCGTAACGCTCGTTGTGAGCGAGCAGGAGAGTCTCAGATCACCCGCTAGTTGTTTCTGTAGTAGGAACTGGGACCAGAAACTTCAGGATGAGAAACTCAAGGGCGAGAACCATCTGCTGGCTTAAACTCCAAATCCGCCATCAACCGGAATAAGTTGACCGGTGGTATAGGCTGCGTTTTCGGAGGCAAGGAATACGGCCATCTTTGCAACTTCTTCAGGTTGGCCGAATCGATTCAGCGGAAGAGCACTCTTAACGCCTTCAATCCAAGCATCATCGAAGACGCCTTGTTCTTTGAGGCGCAGGAAAATGCCGGTCTCGATTACGCCAATGGCGATACTGTTTGCCCTAATATTGTTGATGCCTTCCTCTTTTGCGACTCCTTTTATTAACTCCTCGACAGCCGCCTTGGGCGCAACACTCAGGATATCAAGCGGCGGATACTTCAAAAGCCCAGCGGAGCTTATGTGTACATAGCTGCCACCACCGCCATCACGCAGGTGCGGTAATGTTGCATATATTGCGTTAAAAGCGCCCTCGGCATCTGAACGCATAACCCGCTGCCAAAGCTCTGGGGTGACTTCTGAAATCGGCGATTGTGGGATGTCGTAGCCAGTGGCAATAAAGACCGAGTGTAAACGACCGTACTGAGCGAGACCGCGGCTAATGGCGCGGTTAAGGGTACTAAGGTCTTGAAGTGTGACCTGTTCGCAGGACACGGACGCTTGGCTCCCACCTAATTCACTTGAAAGTTGCTCGGCGCGCTCACGGTTGCTGTTATAAGTCAGCAGCACCGGTATGTTGTTGGCTACCAATTCCTGGCAAATAGCTGTGCCCACACCACCGCTACCACCGATGACTAAGGCAAATCCACTTGGGTAAAGATCATTCACGGTTCTGGATTCCTTCGAGTACCCTTTTGAGCATATACCGTCTTATCGATAACAGATAGCCACGAACTTTGGTCAAAAAAAACCCGCCGTTTGGCGGGTTTTGGTCAAGCAGTCAACTTACAGGTCGAGTCGAATATCGACACCATACGTCGCAGGGTTACCCCACTGGTGAACGGTGTATCCGAGAGAAGGACCGAAGTTGAATCCAAAGGTTCGGTACTCTTCATCTGTGATGTTACGACCCCATAGTGCGATGTTTACATTACGACCGTTATCCATCGCTGTATTAAACGTCAGGCGGGCATTAACAAGATCGCGCTCTTGGTTAGTGGGCTGACTTAGGTTCACAGGGATAGACGGCTGTCCTGCTGCCGCGTAGTTACCCGGTACGGAGTTGATGCTGAGGGTCTCGTCTGTATGCGAGGTGGAAATTTGTAGGTCGAGTGTGCTTCCACCTGAACTCCACATCTGCCAATCCATCACCAAGCTGTACTGGTTATCCGGCGTCAGACCTTGACTAGGCTGAATGTTCAGACCGAGGTACGCGGGATAATCGTTAAAGTCCCGATTGGTATAGGCGTACTGAGCACGGAACTGAAGATTGTCTGTAGCAAGCCATGCTACGTCGAGTTCCAGGCCGTCTGTGCTGAAGCTGGCGGCGTTTACAACGTCCGTTGAAATGGCGCCCGCATCAGTCTTAACAACACTGACCTGTACGTCATCGTAATCATAGGAGAAGTACGCAGCGTTTATGCGCAATCGACCATCGGCCATCATAGACTTCATACCCACTTCGAAGCTCGCAATGGTCTCCTCGGTGTAGTCATCGCCCGTGCCCGTGTCCGTATTAAAGGCACCTCCATTGAAACCGCCCGCTCGGTAGCCTGTAGTGTAACTGGCGTAGAAGTTTGTGTTGTCGTCAAGATTGTATTTGGCAACCAAACGACCCGATGTGTTGTTAAAGTCTTGCTTGTTGTAGTTGCCATAGACTCCCGGTGTTTCTGCGATGTCGCCTATGTTCTCAACTCCGCCAACGTAGGCATCTGTGAGGCTGCGAGGGACAGATATAGGATCTACGCCAGGGGGTAAGAAGGCGTTCGTCAAGGCTTCCTCAATCACAGCGCCGATCCATGAACCGATCGCGCCCGGGTTATCGCGCCAACGATAAGTCATGTACTTCGTTTCATCGTTGTAGCGCAAACCCGCGGTGAACGACCACTTGTCAGAAGCTCTCCAAGTCACCTCACCGAAGACGGACTGGGCGTCACCACCCACATCAAAACCACGACTTGCTGATCCTGCCAGGGTGTAGGTAGGATTCTGCACGTTTCGCATTTCACCGTAATCTTCCCAATCGTAGAGACCGACAACCCAGTCAATGGAGTCCGTTGAACCTAAAATCTGCAGCTCATGGCTCTCTTGCTCATAACGGTTCGCGAGATCTGTCCAGAATACGCCGTCACCGTTATTCGCATTGATAGCGCCCATCATGGCTAAGGCAAGCTCGAAGTCATAGGAGTTAGGAATATCGACCTGGAAGGGAGGCGGTGTCCCGGCGGGGCATGCACCAACCGAATTCGTTGCCGCGCAGAACGTGTCAGGGATAACCTGCCCGAAGAACGCACCACCGATCGTTTGCAAGGTCAGGTCGCTACGCACACCAGATGATACCGAGTTATCAATGCCGTCTAGGTCACTGAGTGATCGATCGTTCATGGTGCGATCACCATAGATGTACTTGATGCTGACCGCATCACTCAGCTCGTAATTCAGCGTGAGTGTGTGTGCTTCATTTTCCACGGTTGCAAAGCTGTTTACGTCAGTAGAGCCTGCACCAAAGTGTGAATCAGCGTTGTCCAGAACACCATTCGCCCACGCTACATAGTCATTTGACCACCCCAAGAACTGCTGGATTTGGGGAAGTGGTGGTAACAGGCCAAACTGCGCCGCTTGAGCAACGCCGCCTGCGATTGCCTGCACGGTTTGGATGCGTGATGTGCTGTCAATCGGTACGTTGGCTTGATCGCCACCGGCGGCAAGATAACCGCCAAGCGCCGCATAACTGGGGTTCAAGCCACTTGGTCGATTCCAGTTGTCGAGCTCTCCATTTACATTGCTCTTCGCATAGGAGTAGTCAACACTCAAACGATCAGTCGCATCCCAGGCGAGCGCAACACGAAAGCCATCGCGGTCGATGCTATTAAAACCATCGATGTCCGGGTTGGTGTTGTCATAGAACGGATCCCGCTGCCGATCGTTAAACGAAATAGCCGTGCGGAAGGAGTCGGAGAAGGGGATGTCGGCGCGGACAGAATACTCCTGAGTGCCGTAGTTGCCAGCCGTGCCGCGCAAAGTAAGGCCCATCTCATCCGAGGGAGCTTTACTGATGTAATTGATTGCCCCCGATGTTGAGTTTCGGCCAGACAGCGTTCCCTGCGGTCCCTTCAAAACCTCGATTCTGGCGAGGTCAACAATATCGGGGGAACTGCCTTGGTTTTTCCCGATGTACACGCCATCGACGTAGCGACCAGCCGCGGGATCAAGTGAAATCTGAGGCGCGCCATCGCCAATACCGCGGATAATGAAAGCTGTAGAGGAACCTCCCTGCGGCGATGCGTAGCCGTTTACACCAACCACTTCATTAATCATATCCAAGTTGTTGTTGATGCCGCGCTCCTGAATGTCTTTTTCAGTCAGGGCTTCAATTGAAATGGGCGTATCTTGAAGACTCGCTTCACGACGCTCAGCTGTTACAACAACTTCTTCAAGCTGTGCAAAGGCTGTTTCCGCAGTTAGCGTGGCTAGTACAGCCGTCGCAAGTAGCGTCTTAGGACTACATGGCTTCATATTGTTAACCTCGTTTTTAGAGTTATTAAGCGGACAGACTCTGCCGTCAGCCTTTACCTTGCCAGACATCGGGTTTGAGTCAACCGATTTGGTCTATTCAAACTGAAGCCTGCCTCCGTAATTCAGGTCCCAACATAATACAGCTGTCGGAAATCTGTACAGGTAGTGTGTCTCAGCCGGGGGCGCGTGGGAATGGCTGTCATTTCTGATTTTTAGAACAAATGGACTACCTTGTTTGCAGGCGCACTTTGACTCGAATAGTGATGTGCTGAGCACATTTTTTGCCGTGGCTTGTACCAACAACTCTATCGTCCACACGAACATCGATTGGATTGGGAGTGTTTCTATCAGGGTCTCTCGAGGGTTGTTTTTCCGCTCGCTGCTTTTTTGGTCGAGCCGTTCGTCAAACCATGTGTTTTCGTCGTAGAGTGTGCTGGCTTACAGGGAGCATTGTGTGCTCGGGAAGGCCAAGTTCTCCCTGATGACGGTAAGAGAAAAATAAATCAGCGATTAAGAGGTGTTAGATGAAAGCCCTAGTCTTCAACGGTCCGCGCGACGTGCGCCATGAGAGCTATCCCGATCCTGAATTAGCAACGGACAACAGTGTCATCGTTAAGGTCGAGCGGTGCAGTATCTGCGGCTCTGATTTGCACATGTACCACGGCGATAATGTGGGTGTCGCCAACTACAGTGAAGGTGTAGAGCCCTTTTGTGTCGGACATGAATTTGCGGGCGAAGTTGTGGAGGTAGGAAAGAGCGTCCATCGGCACAAAGTGGGACAAAAGGTACTTGCGTCTGGAGGTGCGCCCTGTGGTCGCTGCGAACACTGTCTTTCTGGGCATACAGCGCTGTGTAAGCACTGGACAGCATTTGGACTAAGTACTCGCTTGAACGGTGGTCAGGCAGAGTTTGTCAATGTGCCAATGGCGGATCTCACCTTGCAGCCCATTCCCGAAGGTGTGAGCGATGAGCAGAGTATCCTGCTGACTGATGCAATGTGCACGGCCTACTATGGTCTGACTCGAACAGCGATGGAGCCGGGCGACGCGGTCGCTGTTGTAGGCCTTGGCCCTATTGGACTTATAGGCGTTGAATTGGCGTATGTGCTGGGTGCTTCACAGGTCTATGCCATCGATCCTGTGGCAAATCGCAGGGCGCACGCGGCGAATCTTGGCGCTGTGTCCTTGGCGCCCTCGCAGGCACTACCTACCATCATGGAGGCAACAAAAGGGGCGGGAGTACCGCGTGTCTTCGAGGCCTCGGGTGCTAAGTCGGCCGTCGAACTCGCCATTAAAATTGCGGGGCGAGGTAGCACCGCATCGTTTATTGGACTGCCCCAACCGGATGTGCAGTTGCCTATGCTAAAAGTGCTTTACAAAGACATCACGATCCGAGCGGGTGTGGCCTCAGTGATTGATCAATGGCCTCACCTGATTCCGCTCTTACAACACGGACGTTTAAAGGCGGAGGGACTATTTTCGCATCACATGTCGCTCTCACAGGGCACCGAGGCCTATCGAATCTTCGATGCCAAAGAGGACGACGTTGTTAAAATCATGATGACGCTCTAGCCTCAGGCTATGTATCGCTCCTGCCGATGCCTAAGTTGTCCCCTAGACTGTTGTGGGTTTAGAGGTAAGGCATTTGGATAGTAGAGCTGTTATCAACCCTGATCTCAGCGCCATTGATATGGCGTGACTCGTGACTGGCCAAGAAGTAAATAACGTCGGTTACCGCTTCTGGCTCGCATGCGAAACTGAAGGCTTTCATGGCCTGATGAGGCTCCATTTCTGGGAAGGTCCCCTCCATATTGTTGGTCATATCCGTAAGAATGCCATCAGGGTGAACACTGTTGCAGCGAATCGGTAACTGATTGGTTTGACAGTGGACCGCCACACTCATGGTGAGGCTTCTCACTGCCGCTTTTGCCGCACCGTAGGCGATGAAGTGCGGGTAGCCCGCCAAGGCCGATGACGAAGAGATATTAACAATCGATGCCGCGTCGCTTTTCTTCAGTGCATCGAGCATGAACTTCATACCCAAAAAGACCGATGTCGAGTTCACTTCCATCATTCGCTTGTAGTCATCCACAGACGAAGTCTCAATGGTGTAAGTCATCAAAATGGCCGCGTTGTTGACCAAGACGTCGAGCTTTCCGTGGTCGGCAATGACAGAGTCTGAAAGTGCTTGCCAGTCTGATTCACGGGTCACATCACAGGCCCGATAAGACACTTCTGGGTGTTCGAACAAGCCGTCGGGCACTCTAATGTCGGTGCCAATTACCGTGTAGCCGTGCTCAGCAAACTTTTTAACCGTCGATTGACCGACGCCACCTGCAGCGCCAGTTATGACGACTACGCGTTTATTTTGAGTAGACACCGAAGGCCTCCTATTATGGGTTTTAGAACTCTCGACCAGAGGTCCTAGAGTGCCAATCATGCCCGGTGTTTAGCAAGGGCAGCGATAGGGTGCGGATGCGCAAATGGACCATGCTGAGGCGCTAAGGTCGTGGGATGGTTTACGTAGATTTCGCGCTGACAGCGCAGTTCGTAACATAGCTGGTTGGTCGCGAAGGTAATTCGCACACTTTGAGGACTTATTGAGGAAAAACACCATGTTGTTGAAGGACAAAGTAATAGTGATTAGCGGCGTGGGCCCCGGCCTTGGACAAACACTCGCCAAATTAGCGGCGTCTGAAGGTGCGAAGGTTGTTCTTGGCGCGCGCAATCAGGCATTCCTTGATGGAGTCAGGGAGTCGATAGAGGCGATGGGGGGGGAAGTTGTCGCGCTTAGCACGGACGTTACTTCAACAAAACAGTGCAAAGCGCTTGTGAGCGCCGGTGTCGAGGCTTTTGGCCGAATCAATGGGTTGGTCAACAGCGCCTATGCCCACGGTGACTGGGCTGCTGCTGATGCATCAGACCCTGACAAGATGGGAGAGGTTATCAATGTGATATGTCAGGGTGCCTTGCGTATGGCGCAGGCCTGCGCCCCCCATATGCAAGCTGCTGGGGGCGGATCAATTGTCAATGTATCGACCATGTCGACCGTAAAGCCTTTCTCCGGTGAAACCATGTATGCCGCAGGCAAGGGCGCCTTGAACGCATTAACGCGGCACATGGCTAATGATTTTGGGAAGCATGCTATTCGAGTTAATGCGCTGCGAATGGGCTGGATAGGCGGTGCGCCCGTCTACGGATTCATAGATGCTCAAGTTGAGGCCGGTGCAGATCGCGATACCGTTGTTCGAAGCATCACGGATCGAATCCCCCTTGGTATCATCCCGCCAGAGGCGGATTGTGCCAAGGCGGTACTCGCTTTCCTATCTGATTATTCAGCGGTCATTACCGGAACGTCTGTCGATGTGAACGGCGGCGAGTACATGGCACCGTGATGTCCACTGCAAGGTCGCACTCGTGCGCTCGTGGCAGGCAGGGTAGGTGCTTAAAAGGTTGAAGACGACGGGTCACTGAGCGAATGGCAAATCAGGGTGTTTTACGGGAGGCTCGCGTGACGCTTGGTTTTATTGAAGTGCGTAGAAGGAGTAAGTCATGACTGAAGACGAAAAGTTGGCCGTGGATCCAAAGGCCATTGTTCATTCAATCACGGTGCAGATTGATGCGCCGGCACAGCTCGTCTGGAATGTATTGATCGACTTTGAACGCTACCGCGAGTGGAACCCCTTTTGTGTGGAGGCGTCGGGTGCACTCGAGATAGGCGCCCCATTGACCATGAAGCTAAAAAGCTACACTGAGGAAGGGCAGTATTTCGATAACGTGGAGTTCATTACCGAAATTGACGAGCCTCGCTTGGTGTCATGGTCGGCGCCTTGGGTAGATGAATGGCCCTATCCGGCTAGGAGAGACCAATTTGTCATCTCTACAGGACCCGATACCTGTGAGTACTACTCTACTGATGCGTTCTTGGGGCCTCATGGCATTCACGTCATGCGCTTTGCAGGGCCGTGGGTGAAGTGCGCTTTTGATGACACAGCATATGCGCTCAAGGCGTATGTCGAGAGTCGATGATCGCCCGGTGGCAAGCGATCATTTTTCGACATGCCGTGAAATGTAGTCGGCGAACTGCCTCTCTATTCCTACACTCGTAAATCCATAGTCCGATAGGTTGTAATGGTGTTCGGGCCGATCTTCTCTTGCATTCATCTCACGCCAGCGGGCCATCTCTCGCATCGCCACCTCTGTCAGCGTTTGTCCAGTGAAGTTGTAAATTCCCTCAATGGTTTTCTCTGGGTCGCTCACTGAGTCTTTGAACCACAGATCGAAATACCGATCATCGAAACCGCTGTCTCGAAATGCCCGAGTCCTGGCAAGGCCGCTTCGCCATTTTTGAGCCCAGTGTTGAGCCATGGCGATAGGGTCGAGATGGTTAGTAAACGGAGAGGCGAGTGCTGCCATCATGCTGCCGTAGGAGGGAATAACCTCAACCGGATGTCGGTGCGTTTGAATCACCACCGCATCGGGAAATCGCTTAAAGAGATGTTCTGGGTAGTGGAGATGATGGGGTGTTTTGAGTACCCAGCGCTCTCCTGTTAGCCCTTTTTTACGTTTCTGCCATTGTAGAAACTGAAGTTGCAGATAAAGGTAGTCATAGGCGTCGGTTTGATCTTTCTCGTAAAGCTGCTCTCCGTAGTCGGGCATGAATGCGTAGCACTCAGGAACCGTGCTCATGAAAGCGTGCTCCAGAAGCATGATCTCCTCGTCCGGTGCAATGGCGTCCATGGGGTGTATGGCGGCGAGCTCGGGTGATGCTTCAAGCATCGCTTGGACTTCAGCCTGCGCAACGGGAATGCGGTCATCCTGTTGTTCGAAGTCCGCATTAAGCGGGCTGGGCTGCCGTACTTCAAACCACAACGGGGCTAGCAGCAGCGCGTCAGCGGCAATGCTGCGGTGTAGCATTGTGGTTCCCGTGCGGGGTAGTCCAATGACAACAACAGGTCTCGAAATCTTTTCCTCAAGAATGTCGGGATGCAGGGCAACCCAGTGCTCTAATCGAAGTCGGTTGGCGAGTAAGTCGGTGAGTCTCGATGTGTGAAATCCGATACCGATCTCGTTGAGTCTGGCCTCGCGGTTAAGCCCTACCACCAATGAGTCAAGGTGCTCTATGAAGCGCTGGTCAGTGAATCGGTCAGAGCGCGTTGCGGTGAGTGCGTTATTGATTAATTGATCGGTATTCAGCACGATTCCCTCCTAACGTATACCTTGCGTGTCACCCAGTTTTTGTAGCCTTGCCGAGGGTGCGACGGCGGTTTCCGCCAGTAAATACCGTATGGCAACAAGGCCTTGGGTCTCGCCACCCGTATCGAGCCAATCCTCCCCTGGGGGAGGTGCTAAATGGCTAATCCAAACCCGAAACTGACCTTCCCGATTCGTGATTTGGCTGCCATTGAGAGAGGCTGTCCCTTCGCTGGTCTCGATTGACTGCATCCATTGGTTCTGAAGCGTTATGCTCCAAAATGCAGCGTCGGGAATTTTTCCTTCTACGACAAGTGCCTCGTTGCTCTCAAGCGCAAATGCGCCGCCGTGATAAGTGTTGTCGGGAGTCGGGTAAAAGATACCGACAAAGTCAGGCGAAACCGCGGCCGGAGGATCAAAGCTATTCGTCGTCGCGCGCATTGCGTCGGCAAGCGCCAAGCTTCCTTGCCACGTTTGGTTGAAGAAATTGACCGCGCCCTCTGCGCGCGCCTGAAACGCCGAGTGATTAAGATCATGCCCCGTGGTACTGAGTGCTCTGATGCTAAGTGTCGAAGGTATTCGTGTTTGGGAGTCAAAGAAATATTCGCGAACCATAACCATATGGCTGCTATGACCTAAGTGGAGCGACAGGTGCTCGGGTTGGGCGTCGACGGAGGAAGCGACCTGTGATTCTCCGGTAGTTTTAAAAGATCCCGAGGAGAGTCGTATTTGTAATGGGGAACTATCTGTTTCGGGAAAAATACTGAGGCTATCGGCAACGCGATTCCAGCCTGTTAAGGGGTTCCGCTCGTACACGACCAGCCCTATGTAGTCTGCAGAACCCGTGGTGATGCCAATTTCGTACTTTACGGAAGCATCGACGGGAGCCGTTGAGTAGATCGCATCGGGACTGTCGCCCAAAAATTTACGGTAGCCACTCATCCAGTCGGTAAATTCAGGCCTTCTCGGATCGCCTTTCGCGATATACATTTCGACAGAAGCTGACAGCAGCTCGCTAAGGTACTCGTAGGCAACCTCCAGTGCCGCTTCAGAGGCGTCGGGCCTACTAGCGCGAACAGTTTGCGCCGCGTGCTCAAGGCTAATCGATAGATCACTGACTTTTATGGAAGAAGTGGAGCCCAGCGCCCAGCTCATCTCGGGGCGACTTATGGTGTCCCGGGCACTAAATTTGCCCAAGGTAAAACTCGCTGAGGTGATAATGACGCTAGCTGCTAATAGCGCGAGCAATTTGCCCTTCGACGAGTGTCTGAATGAGGACGATTTATCGCGACTCACCTCGCTAAATCCGCACGATCTACCACCCGACAAGTTGGGTCGATAGGTGCCTTACAGCCCACCCATCGAAAGCATAGCGTTCCCTCGATGTGACCGCCGGTACTCAGCCAATTAGCATGACCGGTGTCATGTCCCGCCATATGAATATCAACCGAGCCGTCCGAGTTTTTATGGGCGGTATGTCTATTGATCGCTATTGTGTGATAACGGTAGTCGAGCGATTCCATCCAGTAGTTGTCTACCTGTAAGTTCCACGTTTGACATGCAGGTACCTCAGGCAGAGTTATCACCATGACTTCATTGGCGCTGAGCCTAAAATGGCCGTGATAATAAATAATGTTGGGATCACCCCCTACGGCTTGGCAAAAAGCTTGGTCCCAGAGGAGGAGGCTATTCGGATTCTCCCTGATTTCTCGACTCCACTTAGAGAACAAGCCAATCGTATTTCGATAAAACGCCATAGCCTTTTCGAAGTCGGCTGTGATCTTCTCTTTGCTTAAGGGAAGAGGCACCGCTGTCGTATCAACCCGATGAATCTGGATGTCAGCGGCGGTCTCAAGCGTTCTATCGAGAAATGTCTGGCGAATCAGGAGAGACTCTGACTCCAGATCCATGGGCAGCCAATTGCCTGGTTGCTCATGAGCGCTTAAGACAAGGTCAAAGTAGCCATCCGCATCGACAGAGAGTGCGTTACTGTCGATAAATCCGGTTTCGATCTGTTTGAAATTTTCCGCGTAACTGCCCTTGCTGGTCGCAAAGCTAATGTAATCAATCGATCCGCGCTTACCAGTGAGGCGATAGTCGAATCGACCGTTGATGACTGCTTTTTGGTAAATGTTATCGGGGTTGTCGGCGCCTAACTTTATAGTTTCATGCGCGGGTTGGTAAAGCACAGGGAATGCCGCGTCGTTGAATTCCACGTACCACTCAAGCGCGGCTCGTGCCATCCGAGATAAGTAACGAAGGCCCTCAGCCTGGCTTTGTTCGTCGGTGGGGACATGATTGTGCGACAGCTCTTGTCCGGCAGCTTTCAATGTTTCGCAAAACGCGTCCCATGTGGCAGCCATATCGTGAGCGGCCATACGACTTTCCTTATTGTTCAGTGACCAAACCTGGCGCGCTGCCGATTTGTTCGATTGCAACGACGCCCTCAGCAGACGAAAGAAACAGGTTGGACATCAACGTGTACCTCGATACGCGCATTTTCCACTCACCGTTAACTCTAGCGTACTCATCTTCGTAGTAACCGCTCATCAGCTGCACTTGCTTTTGCTCGGTCTCCAGCAGTTGGAATCGCATCCGCCAGCGACCTTTCGCTGTATCTGGACCCGTCATCTCAATTTCAGGGGCTGTGCCGTGGTGCATGTCAACGTGTGTGGGGTGGCAGGCGAGTGACTCGAAGACGCCGATGAAGGCGTCCATGTCAGTGAATTCACCAATGAATCCAAAATCGATAAGGAAATCATCCTCGTCATAACAGCTGCGCATCCCTTCAAGATCACGCGTGTCACAGGCGAACCACCACCGTGCTTTGAGCCGCTTTATGGCCTCAACATCTTCGAGGGCTTGTACCCTAAAAGCGAGATCAGTTGCTGCAGACACGGTTACTTCCCAGGCGCACCGTTAACACCCGGCCATCGTGAGCCAGAAATGGTGTCTGCGAAGGGCAGGAATGCCTCGGGATCAAGCGGCTTTGATAACGTGACAGAACGATCCAAGAAGATCGGCCACCACAGGTAGGCCGATAGCTGCTCACGCATTGGTAGCTTGCTGGCCAAGGGATCCCATGGGCTGTCGCGCAACACTAGCTGGCCTTGGACGTTCTCTTTCCATGCCGTGCCATATTTGCTGGCCACTTGGACCACGTGGGGAGGGAAGTCGTAGCCTGTCGCAGGACCACCAATGCTGACCGCGCGGGAAACCTTAACCCACCACTCATTTTGTACGAATTCGTCACCGGTATCGGTTGGTCCCTCGCTCATGCCGTCAAATTCGAGGAAGGTGTAGCCTTGGTGGGTGCACTTTGCCCGCACCATAGGGCCCAAGCGATGATAGTCAATTTCGCAGGGGTATTTAGGCTGACCATTCGTCTCTTGTGAGATGAAAATGGCCGATTCCTGATCGATGCCATAGCCGAGTGTGAATTCACCTTCGACGCCATCAAAATCCGCATTTACCGTGGTAACAACGCCGTACTCGGGTACGTCTGGAACCGGGAAATTGTAAACAGTTAGGTTTACGTTTGGCTCTTTGCCCACCGTGATGCCGGGCGGCAAGAGCGCGGCGATTGCCTCAGGATCAGTGCGGTAGTGAACCTTAAGCATTGGCCAATTAATAATATCGCCTGGTGCGCCCATTGGGGCTTGTGCGTCACTCATAGTGTTGTTCCTTCTTATCGTTCTTTTAGAATTTTTGTCACTGTACGGACTGGTTTTATTAGTGCTTCATAGGTTTAGCGAGCGATCAACCAACAGATTCGGGTACTGGCGTCGATTTATTGATAATCATATCGGCTCGGCGCTGAACTTTCGCCATACTGTCTTCGGTATGTGCCAGGAGCCAAAAGTTACCATCTGGAATTCCGGCAAGCGCCATCTCAGCGACTTCGTCGGGATGTGTTGTCTTTAAGTCGAAGCCAAATTCCTCGGCCATTCGTTTCATGTCCTCAACGGAATTGATGCCCGTTTCGTTTCCGGACACGCCTTTATCGAACTCTTCAGGCCGAACTCGGCCTGAGTTAAATAAACCTGTTTCGACGACGTGTGGGCCGGGGAATAGCGCGCTTACCACGACAGGTAATCCACCCATTTGCACTTGGTAGTGCAGATTCTCAGTGATGGTGTGGACCGCCGCCTTGGTCGCTGTGTAGATGGGGACATCGGGTAGGACGGTGTAAGCGCCGTTGCCCGAGCCGGTAATGATGATATGAGTGCGCTCGGGGCGTGTAATCAGATAGGGCATAAATACGCTGATACTGTTTACCGCCCCCCAAAGATTAACGTTAAAACACCATTGCCAGTCTTTTTCAGAGAACCCCCAAATCGGGCCGGCTTCGCCCGCTCCGATACCGGCATTGGCGAATACAAGATCCACCTGCCCAAAGGCTTCGAGGGAAGCATCGAGAAGCGATTGGAGACTGGCCTTGTCGGTGACGTCACAGCGTTCAATTCGATTGGGAATGCCCTCGCTGGACAGATCCTTTGCAATTGATTCCATAGCATTTGCATCGACATCACCAATGACCACGTTGGCACCTGCGCGACCCAGTCCAAAGGCAAGCGAGCGTCCTACACCGCTTGCGCCACCCGTGATAACGGCCGTTTTCCCTTTGTAATACTCGTTACTCATTGCTGACCCCGCGGGCTTTCTGGTAGGTAAAATTGTCTTACCCATTTTCTAAAGAGCACGAGCGTCTCATCGCCTTTGCAGAAGATGGGTTGTTTCCTGTGCACCTTGTTTTCCCAAATAGGGTAGTCGTCGGACAGGCCTTCAATAATGCCGTCCATGACTTGATCGCCTACAAACTCGGCGATTTCATTGCGAACAATAAGCGTCCAGCGCAGAAGCGTTTCATTGCGCGAAATCGGTTGGGCTGAGTTGTAAACCAGCATTTCAGCACCGGGACCATAACTCGTCATGACCCGTGCCAAACCTGGCTGGAACATCGTTGCGTGGAGATCACCTTTCATACCTTGTGCTTCGATCTCTGAGCGAAGGTGAACGGCCCCATCGTCCTCGACTTCAACAGAGGAGGGCGGCGTCTGATTTTGCTTGTGAACGTATTGGAAGTGCTCGGGATCACAGGAGTTTTCAGCAATATCCTGTATGTGAACAGGAATGTTGAACTCGACTTGGCGCGGCTCAGTCCAATGCTCATCGCCAATTTGCTCGATGACAGGCACTTCGCGATCGGGGTCAGCACCTGTGGGATGGAACCACATGTAGATTTCGCCATTGACCTCGCTGACGGGCCAGTTTTGTACCTTCGCGCGGGTGGGAATCGTCTCGCAGTACGGGATGTGGTTGCACTTACCGTCACCGCCGAACTGCCAACCGTGGAAGGGGCACTGGATAGACTCGCCAACGACTTTACCGTTGACACCTAAATTCGCGCCGAGGTGCGGGCAGAAGGCGTCATGCACGCGTGCTTCACCGGACTCTGTTCTGTAAACAACGAGTTCACGATCCAGCGCACTAACGGACTTTACATCGCCTGGCTCGAGTTCATGGCTTCTCGCCACTGACCACCAGCCAATAGGGAAGTCAGGAGCAGTATTTGTTTTTGAATCACAGACAGCAATGAGTTCCATGTGAGTTAAATCCTTTCTTTTTGTTTTTGATTAAGCCGCAAATATATCCTTGGACGGTCCAATATTGGTGGCAAGGCCATCAAGGTAGGCTCGATCGAGTCCGTAGAACTCGATGGCATTACCACCCAATATCTTGCGTCCTGCTTCCGCGTCAAACCCTTTGAACGTATCCAGATAGTATTGGGCTGTGTTTGGCCACGTGCCTTCTGGGTGTGGGAAGTCGCTGCCCCACATGATTTGCTCAAGGCCGATTTGATCTCTCATGTCGAGGTCTCGTCTTGGCACGCACGACGCGCCAATACCGCAGTTGCGTGCAAAGTATTCGCTCGGCGCCATAGAGAGGTGTGATCGGAAATCACCCAGTTTCGCCGAGAACTGAATGTCCGTGTAGTTGTGATCGAGCAGCATCAGCCAAGAGGGCACCATAAACATCGTGCCGCCCTCGACTACCATGGCCTTGAGGCGAGGGAATCGCTCGAACACACCGCCCCAAAGCATGAAGGTCAAAGGCCGATAGAGCCAGAACATGACCTCTGATACATAAGCACCCATGGCCCCGGGTAACTCCGCGCTTCGGTCTTCATTGGGGAATGCGGGGCCGAAGTACTCATTGTGTGGCGCGGGTCCCGAATGGAAGTGGATAACAATGCCGAGATCTTCGCAAATCTCCCAAAATGGATCGTACTTGATGTCATGGTACGCCGCATGCTCGCCCCACATCGTTGGTAACATAACGCCTTTGAGGCCGTTCTCGTGACACCATCGTGCCGCGTCTACAGCTTGTTGAACGTCGAAAAGAAGCGGAATTGAGGCTACGCCAAAGTGTCGCTTGGGGTCATTCGCGACCAGCTCGGATAGCCAGCGGTTGTGTGCCATGGCACCCGCCCACTGAAGCTCTGGCACGGCGTCTTTGGGCGATAGGCCAAGTCCTGCACCAAACGGTGGCGTGTTTTGCTCTGTAATACCGTCAGGAAAGATAATCTCGGCCGCGATGCCATCTTTTGCCAGCATCTTGTGCCGCTCGCTGTATTCCCAAGCACCGGTAAGTTCCTGCTGAATGGGTGCTCGCCACTCATCGTTGATCTCTTTGATGAGAAACTGTTGTTCAGCCTTATCCATCATGTCGATCTGCACGTCGACAGCCATGTCGATGAAGTCGTGATACTTCGAATCGACATAGGGTTTGTATTGAGCAATCGGCAGTCCGGCGTGGCAGTCCGTGGAGACGACGGTTAAACGGTCAGTCATAGGATCCTCGTTGTATGCGTTTTGTTATCACTAGATACGATGAACATAGGGGACGGGATGCGTCAGAGCAACTCGTGGTGAAGTCTTGTCTTAGTCCGGTTGAGGGGGGCGAAAATTCTTCCTTTCGGGCTTGTGTCTGCTTTGACAGCACGAACGACAGATCCACACGGCGTCTCGAGCAATATTTTGTGCGTCATTGAAGCTTTTCAAGCTCGCTGTCCAGCCAATAAAGCTCGTAGTCATTGCCCAGCGGCTCAGCTTGTTGTTTGAGGTGCAGCAGCGTCTGTGTTCGCAGCGCTCTTAGTGTCTCTGACGCGGTACTTCCCTCGAGCAACTCAAGTAGTAGTAGCGCTTTTTCGGGCTCTGCGTCATTCAAGTAGGTTTGTATCTGTAATTGGGCCGCGTCAAGATCGATGAGGTTAGCGACATCCGCCAAAATGGCGCGCTGTGAAGTGGGGTATAGCTCGCTAGTACGATCAAAGTGAAACCAGGTCGCGTAGTACTCCCAAATCGACTTAACCGCCCAACTGACCTTCCCGTGAGATTGTGACAACGTTAATTCCTCGGGCAATGTAATTTCCGCCATGACGGTTTCGACCGAATAGCCTGCATTCATGCCAGCCACGGTCTCGTCATGAACGTATTGCACTGCATCACGAATTTTCCGCATGTCAGCTGCAATGTTTTGTGCGCCCCTAATCGGGGCAAGGTGGCTGGGTAGAATGACTTCTGGCTCAAGAGCGAGAAGCGTGTTGATGGACGCGATGTACTCTATGGGTTTACGGACCTTCTCGCCCCGCATCGTAAAGATGTTGGGAAATTGTGGAAACTGGGGGCCGAAAAAATCGCCCGAAAGCAGTATTTTTTCATCGGGTAACCACAGAACAACGTTGTCTGCTCCCTCGGCTCCCGGCATTGCGTGTACTTCGAATCGCCTGCCACCAAGCGAAAAACGGTAGGGCTCCCCATTACGCACCCTCGTATCGGGAATAAGCCCTCGAAAGTTCATGCCTACAAGCGTGCGGGCTGACTCAGGAATCCATGGAAACAAGACCCTATTTCTTTGGTGGAGGTAAGGATTGAGCTCCGTTAGATAACGCTGTTCCTCTTCAAATTCCTCATGCGCGATTAGTTCGGCTTGACCCCGGTCCCAGAGCCGCGTGCCGCCGACGTGGTCTGCATGGCTGTGGCTTAGAATGATTTTTTTGGGCTCTGCGTCGCCAATCAGGGCTTTTAATTTCGTCACCTGCTCGCTGGCCTGAATAATCAGTCCAGTATCGAATATGACGTTGCCCTCCCGGGTTGTTAAGGCGAAGGAGTTACCAACGCCCGATGCTTGGAAAATCCCACTCGCCACCTCATTCACGGATATGGGGAGCGTGATGAGCTCGGCCGCGGCAAGGCCACGCCCATTGTTCTCGGCAACCAGGGATGACATGTTCGACACGGCGGCTTGGCCGGCGAAACGCGTAACCGTCTCCCTCACATATTGCTCGAGGGTATCGCGCTCTATGACAGCTGCGATCAAGGCAATGGCACCCAAACTGACTAAAAGATTTCTTCGCCGCATACTTTCCACTCTTGTTCTTGGAAGGGTAATCTGTGGCCATTCGTCAAATCATCATTAAAGGCATCGAAAGGCGACACAGTAAAAAAACAAGAATAATCGAGAATAGGAAGGTGCAATATGGTCCGAATAGGGGCCTTCGCGCTGCTCATTAGCGCAACACTCGTATCCCTTGTGGCTGCGGCGTCTGAGCGACCCAATGTGATTGTAATGGTGGCGGATGATCTTGGCTGGGCAGATGTCGGATTCCATGGGAACCCGATTATCGAGACACCCGCACTTGATCGGATTGCCGCGGAGGGCGTGCAGCTCAACCGCTTTTATACAACGCCCATATGTTCACCCACTCGTGCGGCATTGATGACGGGTCGGGATCCCATTCGATTGGGCGTGGCCTATTCAACCATTATGCCCTGGCAAAATAACGGTATTCATCCCCAAGAGACCTTTCTTCCTGAACTGTTCCTCGGTGCCGGTTACCAAACAGCTATGGTTGGTAAGTGGCATTTGGGACACGCGCAACAGACGTATCACCCGAACTCTCGGGGTTTTGAGCATTTTTATGGCCACCTGCACACGGAAGTCGGGTTTTTCCCGCCGTTCGCCAGTCTGGGCGGGAGGGACTTCCAGCGAAACGGGGTGTCAATCGACGATCAGGGCTACGAGAGCTACCTGCTTGCAGACGAGGTCAGTCGCTACATTTTAGAGAGAGACACTGAGAAGCCTTTTTTCATTTATATGCCGTTTATTGCGCCTCACACACCGCTTGATGCCCCTGATGAATTAAAAGCCAAGTACGCAGATATGAGGGACGACCGCGGTAAATCACGGAGTGAGCGGGCCGATCAAACGCGGTTTATGGCAAAAATAACCGGCCGCGAGAGCGCGCGGCCCATGTATGCCGCGGTCGTCGACGGCATGGATCAATCCATTGGTAAAGTCCTGGACACGCTTGACGCTGAGGGACTTGCGGACAACACCATCGTGCTGTTCTTCTCCGACAATGGAGGTGCTGTGTATGCCACCGGTGGGGCTGACAATGCACCACTTAGGGGCGGCAAGGGCGATACCTTTGAGGGTGGCATCCGCGTCGTGGCCGCGATGCGCTGGCCTGAGAAAATTGTCGCGGGAGGCCAGGTTAATTCGATTATGTCGGTGATGGATGTTTTACCAACCTTGCTCGCTGCCGCAGGAATCGAACCCATTACACGTTATCGGTTGGATGGCCGAAATTTGCTCCCCGCCATCGTTGATGACGAAGCCTCGCCCAGACAGCGGTTGTTATTTTTTATTGCCGAGTCGCCTTTTAAAAATACGGTCAATGTCACGGCGTTTAATGATGAATGGAAACTGGTGCAGCGGATCGAGACAGGGTTTAGCTCAGTAGAGGTCAGTAACTTTCTTTTTGATATCAACACTGACCCCAATGAATACAAGAACCTTGCATCAGAGCATCCTGATATTGTCGATGAACTGGCCACAGAGATTCGTCACTGGCGTAATCTGTATCCGGTTGCCGGTACTCGCTCCGAGCTCATGCCACCGCCTGGGTGGAGGGCGCCGCTGGATTGGGCGCATTATCCGCTGCAAGACAGCGCCCTGCAGGATGAAGCGTCGGGGGGCATGCCACCGGAGAGTGCGATCAAGGTGCTCGATTGGCAGTACGGCGAAAATGGGCGTCTCATTTACAACTGCGAGCCATACCGTTGGGCTGGGGGTGGTTTGTGCAAGGGTCAGTGAACCGCCAACGCGATAGTGTTTGGCGTTAGTGTGTAAGTTACGCCATGCAGCTGCGAGGAGAGACCGCTCTGCGCATTTCCCGTTTTAACCACGTGATCAGAATTTGGATGGGTTGACGCCCTGTTGTGAAGGCCTGAGTCGATGTTTGCCCGTATTAAGAACATCACCCGCACTCATTATTAGAAGGATTACATTATGTCTGGTTGTCCGTTTACCCACCCGCTTGACCTTGATGCCTATCGTTCTGGTATGCCCTATGAGGCACTTGCTGCTGCGCGTCAAATAGGAAGCTTTGTCCGGTATGAGGACCCCGCTACGGGCGTTCCCTATTGGGCCGCGGTAAAACGTGATGCGCTGGATTTTGTCTCGCAGAACCCTGCGCTGTTCTCATCGCAAACGGAAGGTCCTTTCCCCATGGAACCACCGGACGAGACCGCGCGCGAAGTCACCAAAATCATGAATGACAACAGTTTCATTGCGATGGACCCGCCTAATCACGTCACACATAGACGCATTGTGAAAGACGCGTTTACCCCGAAGGCCGTTGCCGCGATGGAGCCATGGCTTCGTGAGCAGGCGAAGAAAATTATCGATCGCGTCGCACAGCGAGGTAAATGTGAGTTTGTCGAGGAGGTGGCGGCTGAGCTGCCCTTGATGGCGATTCTCGAGCTCTTGGGTGTGCCGCTTGAAGATCGCGCTCAGTTTTTTAAATGGACCAACACCATGGCATTCGCCGATGACCCGGATGTTGCAGGGGGCATGGAGGATGCGCAAACCGCTTCGTTCGAAGTGATGATCTACGCCGCCGAGCTCGCCCAGAAACAGCGACAGGGGTTTACCGGGCCGGTGATACAGGCACTGCTTGAAGGTGAGATAGACGGTCAAGCCCTCACCGATGAAATGTTTTCATGGGTGTTTATTCTGCTGATGGTTGGCGGCAACGAAAGCACGCGGACCGCCATCGCGCATGGTTTGAGGTTGCTCATGGAAAACCCAGATCAACTGCAGCATCTGGTAGACCATCCTGAGGATATTGCGGCTGCCGTTGAGGAAATACTGCGCTACAACACAGCGTTCATTGCCATGCGTCGGACCGCCACGCAGGACATTGAGTGGCAGGGCTATCGATTCAACAAGGGCGACAAGATCGTCATGCACTACCACTCGGTGAATCATGACGAAGACGTCTTTGGCGATGACGCGCTCACCTTTGATATTCACCGGATGAAGCGCATGCCAATGCTCAATCGCGAGATTCGCTCCTTTGGTATTGGCCAGCACTTTTGTTTGGGCATCAACCTTGCGCGTCTTGAAATGCGAATCATGTTTGAGGAACTGTTGCCGCGTCTAAGAAACCCGCGACTCGCGGGCGATATTACCTATATGCGATCGTTCTTCATTTCGACGATCAAAGCGATGCCGATCGAATTTACACCGGAGCCTTAACGACGAATACGAGAAACCATGCAATAACGAGCGCGGGAAAGCGCGACGTTAAAAGCGAGAGAGGGGTAGCGCTATGGCATTCACAGGACAGTTAGCAGTGATCACTGGGGGTGGCAGTGGTATGGGCCAAGCCTGGGCAAGACAGCTTGCCAAAGAGGGTGCGACCGTTGCCATTCTCGATGTGAATAGTGAAGGCATGGCTGAGACAGCTTCGGGCTTCGATACCGTGCATCGGTTTGAAGTCGACATCACGGACTCAGACACGGTGGCTGGCGCCTTCAAAACAATAGAATCATCGTTAGGCCCCATCGAGCGAGTTATCAATGCAGCGGCCATCATGCCGTTTGGGCGGCTCGTTGATGAAGATCCGCGGGTCACCAATAAGGTGATGTCGGTCAACTATGGGGGCTTAGCAAATGTTGCCACCGCAGTTTTGCCACCCATGCTCGAGCGCGGCTACGGTGACTTCATCAGCTTCTCGTCGATGACAGGCATCATCCCCGGGCTACTCATGGGCGCTTATGCCTCGAGTAAGGCAGCGGTCCAGCATTACAGCGAAATTCTCTATCACGAAAATCGCGACAGTGGTCTGCGCTTTTGTTGCGTTTGTCCGCCGGCGGTTGCAACGCCTCTTTGGCGACAAGCGGAAGCCACTGTGGTGCCGAAGTTGCCGGCCAAGGGTGAGACGTTGACACCCGATGAGGTAATTGCCGAGGTCGAGCGGTGCCTCGAGAGCGGCAAGCCCTTTGCATATCCCGGTAAGCAAACCAAATTTGGTGTCATGATGCGGCGCTTATTTCCCGGTCTCGTCTGGAAAGCGTCGCATGAGGCTGAGGGTTTCTAGGGCTTTGAGCGTGTAACGCTAGGCACTAGCCACCAAAGCGCTCATGAACTGCTCTGCGCCTGATCTGAACCGCATTGCGTCGCTCCATGGTTGACACCTTGGGAAGGTTCTCGATGTAAGTGGCTAACTCTTCAGGGGATAACACGCGCGTCCGTGGCTGATCTGCTTTAGTGGGTGGTGAGTCGAGACCCTGCCACCGCATAAAAATGAGCCCCTCATTATGTCCCGCCGGATCTAGCCAGTTTGCAACACCGGGATCCTCGTGTGAGATCAGCGCATAACAGCGGCTCTCGTCCACACGACATCCCAGCTGATTCATATTCAGGGTGCTCGTGTGGTTCTCGTAATCCATGCTGACGAACCAGCGATTGCCTAATTGAATCCCCATGTAAGGAGCGCCAGTATCTCCAAATTCAATGAGCATGGTCTCTTCAGGAGCGAGCTTGAAGTTGCCAAAGGCTGAGTATTGACCAACCAGACCACCGGGCGTTACCCGCATATTGAAAATAGAGTTATTGGGAACCAACGACCACATGCGATCGGCTATTGCGATCCAGCTCGCGGTTCGATCGTACATGGACTGTGAGGTGCGTTTTAAACCGGCAGCCAATGTGGCTCCCGTCAACGGTGCGGGTGGCTCCCCATCGGTATCGAGGCGCTCGATATATAAAGGGTCAATGCGCTCAATTGCCCAATTGGAGTGCGTGAATCTGACTAACAGCGACTCGGCGCCCGGTGCATTTTTCATCCAGTTTTTAGCGTCATCGGGCCGCTCAGGGCTGACGATAATTTCAAAATTACCGTCCTCATCGAGGACGAGGTCTTCGTCATATAGCACATCGACATTGGTGCTGGAGCCCGCGTTACTTACCCCTGGGACACCAATGACCAGCTGGAAAATGAGTTGGGTGGTGTTACCGCGCTTTCCATGAAGCCGATAACTACCTTCGTCGTCGAGCAGGGCGAAAAAGTAGTTGTTATCGGGATTGTCGAGACCTGCCTTACTTGTCCAGTCGACGCCGCGCATGGTGCGAGGGTAGTCATGCGACATCAGCGCCCCCGATTTGATGGAGCCCACAATGGTGTATAGGACACCGCGATAGGCCTCTGCGGCCGCTAAGGGATCGTCAAAATTTTCATGAGCTTTGTAAAGTGCCAAGGTATCGCGTTGAGCCTGAATAAACTCCTCGAAGGCAGCATCCATAGGATTTGAGGTATCTACTGTTTGTACATCGAATCGTGGAGCAGGGGCCGTAAATCGTCCGGCGGTGAAGCCCGCTGCGGTAACCGCTATAACAACGAGTAAAAGGGCAATTTTCTTCACGGTCGACTCCTGTGCCGTTAGAGGTTCTCTGTGCGATACCAGCGGATGGCATCTGTGACGGTGTCGGAAAGAGGGCGGGGTGACCAGCCGAGTTCCTTGGACGCTTTTTCATGACTCATTGCGCCAAATGCTGCCGATAGGAACATGGAAGTTCGGCAGAACTTGGCGTCCTTACCGCCTTTGATTCGATTAACCATCTCGGCGAGCGTGGCAAAGAAATAGGCTTTTTGCATGGAGAGGATTTTCGGCGGTGGATGTCCGAGTTCGGAACCTGCCATGGCGTAGAAATCCCGCTGATGAACTAGCTCGTTGACAATGGCGTACCGCTCGCCGACTCGGCCATGCTGCTCTGCAAGTAAACAGGCATGTGCTGCGTCGCGGATATCCACCGTGGGCAAGCTGCAATCCAGCGCGGTCGTCTGGTATTTGGTGGCTTGCCACAGCGCGTTTCCGTGCGGCGTGGGGCCGTAATCTTCGGGCCCATAGGTGTTTGCGACGCACAGCACGATGGCGGGTAACCCTTGCTGTACCTGCGCTTCGAGCACGGCTCTTTCAGCCAGCACGCGACTCTTTACGTAGTGTGGTGCCTCGTGCCACCAATCGAATTCGTTAGCTTCTGATGCTGGTGTGCCCGCATAGCGCGCCAAGGTGACCATGGAACTGGTGAAGATAAACCGCTCGAGTTTTGCGTCAATTGCCGCGCTGAGTACGGTCTTAAGGGCCTCAACGTTTGTCGCATACAGCGGTCTGGGATCTACCAGCCAAGCACGGGTATCAACCACGTTGTAAAAGACGGAGGTACAGTCTTGCATGGCCTCTAAGACCGATGATCGATCGGTGATATCACCGCAGTAGGTCTCTACGTTGAGGCCTTCCAAGGCGCGTGTATCACTAGTTTTGCGCACCATGACGCGGACCCTGCGACCGGCTGAGAGCAGCTGTTTAGTGACTTGACTGCCCATAAAGCCATTGGCACCCATGACTAAAACGGGATTTTTGGCGTTCGGAGAAGGTGGTGCCGTATCAGTCACGTGGTGTCGCCTTTGGTTTTTATTCTGTTTTCGTTTAGTAAGTTTTCTTGTCGTCCTGCATGACCGCAGTACTTATCGTCTTTTTACCCGTCTTCCGCTCGCTGTCCACCCTCCAAAGGGACGATGGTCTGGTAGAAGGGCTGGGTATACTGAATCTCTATGATATTTATGGTTGAACAACGACATGTTATCGACAGCTTATGAGCCTTTGACCCTCGGTCCGATTACGTTGCCCAATCGCTTCATTAAAGCGGGCGCAAACGAAAACATGTCCAAGAGAGGGCGTCCCACGCGCGCCATGCGCATGCATCATGAGGCGCTCATAAAGGGTGGCGTTGGTATGACCACCATGGCCTATGTGGCCGTCGAGAAAGATGGCCGAACACTGCCTGATCAAGTCTGGATTCACGACGCGGCTATGGCCGACCTGCGCGCAGTGACAGATGCTGTCCACGGCGCGGGTGGCAAAATTGCGGCACAAATCACTCACGGTGGTAGTTTTGTGACCGGCGTATTTATACCTAAACGCTTACAAAGCTCGGTTTCGGGGTTCAATCCCGCGGGCTTGCTTCGTGGGAATTTGTTTCGTCGCGCGATGAATGAAAAAGATATGGCTCGAATGGTCGACTTATTCGTGAATGCTGCAGAGCGTTGCTTCGACGCGGGATTCGATGCCGTGGAGATTCACATGGGGCACGGCTACCTTTTGAATCAGTTCCTGTCCCCTCTGGATAACAACCGAAAAGACGAGTACGGCGGAAGCGCCGAAAACCGAGCGCGATTCCCGGCACGGGTGTTGAAAGCAGTCAAGGCCGCGGTAGGGGACCGCATGGCGGTCATCGCTAAGATCAATGTCGCGGATGGTCGAAGCAAAGGTGCGCAACTCGAAGACGGCATCGTTACCGCCAAAGTCCTTGAGGCGGCTGGCGCTGATATGCTGGTGCTATCGGGTGGCCGTAACGTGGAGTCCGGCTGGTTTACCTTTGGAAGTAATATGAACTTGGATGCCATGCTGCGCGTGATGGGTAAGTGGTCTTTGAGCGGGATGGCGATCGCCTCAACCCAAGCGACTGTTCCCAAGATAGAATTCAAAGAGCTCTATTTCTGGGAGTACTCTACCAAGATCCGTGAGGCGGTTAATCTGCCGTTGGCGTATCTGGGAGGCATCAAGTCGGCGGACAATGTCGCGCAGTGTATGGCCGCAGGCTTTGAGGCTGTCCAGATTGCTCGAGCCTTTTTACGAGAGCCTGATCTGGTGAATCGTTGGCGTGAAGAAGGTGGTGAATCGTTGTGCGATAACTGCAATAGCTGTATTGCCTACATTTACCACCCTGCGGGCACGTGGTGTATTCACCAACCAATTAATAAGCTTGAAGATAATCAAATACTCGCATCAGCGGGTTAGCACGTGTTGATTCAGAGGCGTTAATCATTGAGTCTGAAGACAGCACTAACGAGGGCGTTAATACGATGAAGATCGAGTTTTTGCGGGAGATCGCCGCGCCAAAAGAGATCGTATGGCAAGTAATTACAGACTTTTCGAGCTACGGTGAGTGGAACCCCTTCGTGACGGAATGCGATGCCGAATTGCGAAAAGGTGCACCTATTTCCATGACAGTTGCACTCGGAAACAATACGCGTGATCAAGTTGAATTTGTGAGCCGGGTCGTCGAGGGCGAGCTTTTTGAGTATCGAATGAAACCTGTGGGTCTGCTGCTTCACAGTTATCGTCAACATGAAATTGCCGCGTCTGGCGATGGACAAACAATGTACCGGTCGACCTTTGAGCTCGGGGGTTGGCTGTCGGGCCTCGTTAGTATGAGTTTGGGTTCTGCGCTGCGAGATGGCTTTCATGGCATGACCGATAGTTTGGTGAGTCGCGCCGAGAGCTTGGTGGAGCCCAGTGTCAGGGCCTAGCGGGCGGTGGGTTTTTATCGGAGGAAATTATGGGCATCACTGATACACCTGTAGCGCTCGTAACAGGCGCGAGTCGAGGTGCCGGCGCCGGTATCGCACGCGCATTGGGGCGTCATGGTATGCGTGTTTACGTGACGGGTAGGGCGGAGACGGTCGGTACGGCCAAAGGCTGGGATGGCGCGCCGCTTCCAGGGACGATTCATAGCACAGCCGCTGAAGTAACGGCGGCGGGCGGCGAGGGTGTCGCCCTTCGTTGTGACCACGCAGACGACAGGCAGGTCGCTGCAGTGTTCGAGGAGATTCATCGTCATTCTGGACGTCTGGACATCTTGGTGAACAACGCGACGATGATTCATCCGGAGCTGATTAGTCCTAAGCCATTTTGGGAAAAGGGTTTGGATGCGGCGGGCATATTAGAAGTGGGTTTGCGATCGGCGTATGTGGCGAGCTGGCACGCAGCCCACATCATGGTGCCCCAGGGTTCGGGCCTGATTGCCTTTGGTTCGTCCTTTGGTGCGAATTGCTACATGCATGGGCCTGGCTATGGGGCTCAAAAAGCCGGTATCGATAAATTTGCGCACGACATGCAGCACGATTTCTCAACTACGGGCGTCAATGCGGTCTCGATTTGGATGGGTCCGTTGAAAACCGAGCGTGCACTCATGGCAGCCGAAGTGCATCCGGAGCAGTATGAAGAGATCATGAAGGTCGCAGAGACCCCTGAGTACACGGGACATCTCCTCTACGCACTCTCGATCAGCCAAGATATTGATAAGTATGCGGGGAAGACCCTTGTCGGTGCGGAGTTAGGCATGGAGCTTGGCATACGCGATGAGGGCGAGTTCCGGGTGTCTCATAGAGCTATGCTGGGTGGTCCCCCCGAGCGATCCGAGGCCATCATCTATTAACGCGGGGACAAAGCGTCCCTGTCTCGTTATCGCAGCCTGGACGCTCAGGACGGGCAATTAGAGTCGCAAAAGCCGGGTGAGCGAGAGAGGGCCTAGAGCTTTAGGGGGATGAAGGGAACATATGCAGCGAGTGACATCACAAAAAGGTGCAACCCGAATTCCGGCGCTATTGGTTCTTGCGCTGGTTATCTCTTATCTGACACACCAGCTGCTGACACCCATTGATGATCCGTCGCTCGATGGGCCCCGCGTGACAGTGGCGCCTGTCCCAAACCCTAATGGGTTCGAGGCGCCGCAATCAGTCGTCGCAGAGAACCGCCAAGTCTTCTGGGGTGATCTTCATATTCACACGTCGCTCTCTAGTGATGCTTTCACGATGGGCGTGCGAGCAGTACCCGACGATGTTTATCGGTTCGCCAAAGGTGAGACGCTGAGACATGGCGCAGGGTATCCCGTGACCATCAGCAGGGCGCTTGATTTCGCAGCGGTTACCGACCACGCGGAGTACTTGGGACAAGCCAAACTGTCTGACTTAGACGTGCCCACGACGCGGCAGGCGCTGTCGGATATTCTCCGGCGAGAGAATCGACTCACGGTAACCCGGTCTTGGTGGGAGATCATGAGTCTGATCCGAGACAACGGCTTCAAGCTGACGCTCGAGGGTGTAGACGCCGATATAAATCGACTGGCTTGGGAAGAAATCATTGCGGCAGCAGAGCGCCATAATGCCCCTGGTGTCTTTACGACCTTTGCCGGTTGGGAGTGGTCCGCCGATGCGGGAGACGTTGGAACGCACCTCCATCGCAATGTTATCTACGGTGGAGGGGGGTTACCTGACATTCCCTTTAGCGCTATCGATGGGCCAACCCCCCCCGAATTATGGGCATTTTTGCGAGCCGAGCGAGCCCTTGGCCGGCGAGTAATGGCGATTCCTCATAACCCCAACCTCAGCGAGGGACTCGCTTATCGCATTGCAGACGAGACAGGCAAGCGACTCGAGTCGTTATCACCTGTGGATCGATCTGAGCTGGAACCTCTGAGTGAGATTTTGCAGATCAAAGGTAGCTCAGAGACACATCCACTGCTGTCGAGCCTTGATGAGTTTGCCGATTTCGAAATAGCGGGCACAGTTCCTGGGCGTGACATGACAATGACGAGCGTAAAAGGGGCTTACGCGCGTGATGCGCTGCGAAGTGGCATCTCGATGTCGCACAGTGAAGGATTTAACCCCCTGAAGTTTGGTGTCATTGGGTCAAGTGACAGCCACAACGCGACCTCCCCGAGTGATGAAAAGGGGTATACCGGAAAACTCCCCATGATGGATGGATCTGCCGGTCTCAGAACTGGCGCAGCGGGGCTTGGGCTCAACATGATGACGCCTGCTCGCAAGTGGGGCTCGGGTGGTCTCGCGGGAGTTTGGGCGGCTGAAAATACCCGAGAAGCACTCTTTGACGCCATGCAACGTCGTGAAACATTTGCCACATCAGGACCCAGAATCGTGGTGAGTGTTTTTGCGAGCTGGGATTTCCCAAGTCAAACAGCGACATCGTCTAACTTTGACGCGATTGCGCGAGATAAGGGCGTGCCCATGGGGTCTATTCTGGTAGCAAGTGGCGAGAATGAGGCGCCCGAATTCGTGGTGGTGGCCGAGCGTGATCCGATGGGCGCGAACCTTGATCGTATCCAAATGATCAAGGGTTGGGTCGACGCCAAAGGTGAGAGCCAAGAGCGAATATATGATGTCGCTTGGTCCGGTGATCGCGTTATTGACAGTGTCACTAAACGGCTTACGCCTGTTGGATCCACGGTCGATGCCGCGGCAGCGACGTTTGATAACAGTATTGGCTTGCCTCAACTGCGGGCTCAGTGGAAAGACCCTGACTTTGATGCCAGTCAAGAGGCTTTTTATTACGCACGAGTCTTGGAAATTCCGACACCTCGATGGTCGACCTATGATGCTGTGCAGCTGGGCACCAAGCCCATGGCGCCTGTCTCGATTCAGGAACGCGCCATCAGCTCAGCTATTTGGTACCAGCCCTAGTTTGGCAATACCTACAAGATCCCGGGGATGATGGCTTTGCGAGCCTTAGGATAGTCATCGAAGTTTTTGTGGAACCACTTGTGCGTGAACAGGGCCCTGGGGATCAAGTTGCCCGCGGTCATGGCCAACACAAAGACAGCACCTAGGTTCCATACCATTATGGCGAAGCCGGTGAACGACAGAATTTCACCGAAGTACTGAGGACAGGTCACCCACTTGAAGCCGCCGCCGTAGGGAATCTTATAGCGTGGTTCGTCTGGACTTGGATTGGGTGCACGAAGATTTCTCAAAATGCTGTCTGAGTGCACATTGAGCGAGAAACCAATGACATAGACCACAAGGCCAATTTGAAAGCGCGGACCACTGAACCATGCGTCAGTATATTGCTCACCGAATTGTGTCAGGTAGGCGGCATTGAAATAGCCATGTAAAAAAAGTGTTGCCCACCCTGCGATGACAACACCGAGCGAGAAGCTCGCAGTTGAGCCTGGCTGAACCCTCATCAGCATCGGCGTCACAAGCGCGCGGTTGGTGTAGTGGAACATCCAGACGGCCAGGAAGAACAGCGGGACACTTTGATCGGCATTAGGCCCCATGAAAAAGACGACGGGGAATACCAGTAGTCCCGGTAACTCCATAAGGATCCATCCAGGTTTAGAACCTAACTTAATACCCTTGGCTCGCTTGCCACCTCCAAACCTGCCTCCGTAGGCCGCCGTTCCAAAAACGCTTGAGACCATGACGAGTAACGAATAAGCGAAGCCGACGATGAGAAGTGTGTCGTAGAGTGTATTCCCGGTATACCACTGCATATGCGATGTCCTGTTATCGATTAGTGCCGCGGCGCTAAAGGTCGCCCCGTCGCGATGTATACGCAAGAGTTCACCATCGTCCAAACGGAGGCAGAGACGCGCAAAGGTAGTCGATACATTGGTGGCTATACTGATAAGAAGAGCGAGGAGCACCGTGTCCTTTTCACCCATATTAGAACAAGACGTAGTCACTTGGACCGATAAGAAAGACGTGCTGGTTGTCGGATTCGGTGGTGCCGGTGCCTGCTCGGCGATCGAAGCGTTTGATCATGGTGCATCAGTCGCTATTTTTGAGGCGGCCTCAGAGAGTGGTGGGTCAACAAAGTTGTCCTCAGCAGAGCTTTACCTGGGCGGAGGCACAACGGTACAAAAGGCCGTTGGTTATGACGACTCGGTGGAAGATGTCTACGGGTACCTGATGGACTCCAACGGCCCACAAGCGGATGCAGCGAAGGTTAGGGCATACGCAGAGGGCGGTGCGGCACACCTTGATTGGCTTATGGCGCTCGGCGTCCCTTTTAAGATGTCAGAGTATCCTCAGCGCGCAATGATGGCGTTGACCGACGACTGTTTGTTGTACACCGGCAGCGAGAAGGCCTGGCCCTATGTTGATAAATACAAGCATGCTCCGCGCGGTCACAATCTCTATGTTGAGGGAGACAATGGTGGACCTCTATTCGTCAAGATTATTACCGAGGCGGTAGAACAGCGCGATATCGATGTTCATATTGAGGCGCGGGCTTTGCGCTTGATTGTTGACTCTTTTGGGCCCGAGCAGCGTGTCGTCGGACTTGTGGTCCGAGAAGATATGCAAGAGCGGTATTACCGTGCAAATAAGGGCGTCATTCTCTGCGCTGGTGGCTTTGTGATGAACCCGGAAATGATGCAGCAATATGCGCCCGAGCTCGCAAAGGCGGGAACTGTTCCTATTGGTAATCCAAACGATACCGGTGGTGGCATTCAAATGGGATTAAGTGTTGGAGCGCGTGCAATTAATATGCACGAGGGGTTTTTGAGTGTTCCTTTTTATCCTCCGGCCACGCTAACCCATGGCATTTTTGTCAACGGACAGGGGCTGCGCTTCATTAATGAAGATGCCTACCATGGACGTATAGGCTGCTACCTCGTGAGGCAAACCTACCCGGTTTACCTCGTTTTGAATGTGGAAGATTACGCAGACTACGAAACAGCGAGTTGGCTTGCGGCGCCGGTGGCCGGTACAGGGGAGACAATGGCAGAGCTCGCCGAGGAACTCCGTTTGCCGGACAGCGCGCTGATCGACACGATAAAAACTTACAATCTCGCGGCACAGAGCGGTAATGATGAGCAATTCCACAAGTCTAAAGAATGGCTAAAGCCCCTGACGGGGCCCTTTGTCGCGCTGGATTGCACGCCGGGAGCCGGCGCTTTTCTACCGCACTTTACCCTTGGCGGCTTGGATACCACGGTGGACGGTCAGGTCTTGTCAGTGCAGGGTGATGTCATATCAGGACTTTACGCCGCGGGTAGAACGGCCTGCGGTGTACCGCGTCGCGGGGATGGCTACGCGTCGGGGAGCTCTGTCGGTGACGCTACGTTTTCCGGACGTCGCGCGGGCCGTCAGGCCGCTATCGCTTGAGAGGAAAAGAGTATGACTGACTCAGCACTACTGGCTCGTATCGATCGCTTGGAGTCTATCGATGAAATTCGCCAACTAGCCGCGAAATACTCGTTGGCGCTCGATATGCGCGACATGGACGCCTTAGTGAATCTCTTCCC
The DNA here is from genome assembly GCA_042090345.1 of Halieaceae bacterium. Lineage (GTDB taxonomy): Bacteria > Pseudomonadota > Gammaproteobacteria > Pseudomonadales > Halieaceae > Luminiphilus. The sequence goes on from JBELJN010000011.1 coordinate 71,786, forward strand.
CGAAGATGTCCGTGTTGGCAAAGATAAAGTCGGGAGGGCACATTTTAAGCAGTGGATGGACGAGACCCTGCGAGTGCAATTTACGGGGACTTCGCATCATATTGGCAATCACATCATTGAGTTTGAAGACCCCGATCGCGCTGTCGGTGTCGTGTACTCAAAAAATGAGCATGAAACGCCCACGCAGGACGGTGGGTGTGAATGGGTGATCATGCAGATGCTTTATTGGGATCATTATGAGCGTATCGATGGGCGGTGGTATTTCAAACGGCGGCTTCCCTGTTATTTTTACGCCACTGACCTCAATAAGCCGCCCTGCGGTGACAATAAAATGCGATGGCCAGACCGCGATCATTACGATGGCGCCTTCCATAGCTTGTTTCCGAGCTGGCAAAAGTTTTGGAGTGAGCCCCCCTCTGATGAGCTTCCCACGGTGGCGGCACCCGCGCCTTACGATCAGTTTTTAAAAACGATGCGGGCGGGTGTCGAAAACCCGACTATCCGAACGCGTTAAAGGATTTCCTCTATGAACCTTGAGCACTTGCTGTCGCCCCTGACGGTCGGCGATATGACACTCAAAAACCGCGTCATCATGGCACCGATGACGCGTAGCCGGGCGTCACAAGTGGATGATTGCGTCTCGGCGCTTCATGAGACGTATTACTCACAACGGGCCAACGCGGGTTTGATCATTACGGAAGGGGTACACCCTTCATTTGATGGCAAGGGTTACAACCGTACCCCCGGTATTTGCAATGACGAGCATGTAGCGGCTTGGTCAAGAGTGACGTCTGCTGTTCACAGAGCAGGTGGTCTTGTTGCCTGCCAGCTAATGCATTGCGGTCGTGTTGGTCATCCCGACAACAAAGCGACGGGCACACGGATGCTGGCGCCGTCAGCCATTGCCGCGCGAGCCGAAATTTTTACCGAGCAAGGTATGCAGGCCATGCCTGAGCCTGAGGCGATGACGGTCGACGAGATTGCGGGGGTTATCGAGGACTATCATCAGGCAGCTGCACGCTGCAAGGCGGCGGGCTTTGACGGCATTGAGCTGCATTGCGCATCGGGTTACTTGCCCGGGCAGTTTCTCGCATCAGGGAGTAATGTCAGAGAAGACGAGTACGGTGGCTCTCTTGAGAACCGGTTGCGGTTTGTTGCGCAAGTTATCGATGCGTTAGCGAGTGTGATGGGTGTAACGCGAGTTGGACTTCGAATTTCTCCTGGAAATCGTTACAACGACCACGTCGATGCGGACCCTCAAGCAACGTATGGCGCTCTGCTGAGAATGGCACAAATAAAGGGAATAGCTTGGGTTCACGCGATTCGCATGCCTTCGACAGGGATCGATAGTCTCGCTCTGACCCGAGACAATTTCTCAGGCGTGCTCATCGGAAGCGACAGTTTTACGGCGCAAGAGGCCGAGACACGCATCGCGGTAAACGAGATTGATGCGGTCTCCTTTGGGCGCTTGTATATCGCCAACCCTGATCTTGTTGCGCGTTTCGAATCGGACGGGCCTTACAACGACATCGATAAGCGCACGATTTACGGGGGGGAGGGCGCTAAAGGCTATACCGATTACCCCCTTCTTTCGGGTGATGCATAAATGAGCGTCAGCTTGTAACGTACGCCAACGACTGAGAGACCAAGGGAAGCACCATGCCTATGCCGACGGATGTACCTGTCATCGACCTGATGCTCGCCGTACCCAATGATGACACGTCGAATTTTTACGACTTTATTCGCCCGTTGTTGATGGATGAGCAGAGCCGGCAAATGTTCAAGATGCCCGCGCAATACATGTTCAAAGACCTCCCTAAGGTTGGTAAGCGCGATGATTACATTGCATATACCTTGGAGAAGATGGACGAATTCAATATCGAAAAAGCGATGCTGGGTGTCGACGAGGGGCAATACGAGACACAGTGCGAAGCGGTGAAAAAACATCCCGACCGTTTTTTTGCGTCCTACGACTGCAACCCCAATAACGGGATGGATGAAGTCCGCAAGATTCGCCGTCTTAAAGAGCAGTACGACATCAAGTCAGTGAACGCTTTTCCTTCGGGGCTCTGCCCTCAAGTCTCGCTCTCGGATAAGAAGTGGTATCCCATCTTTGTCACCTGCATCGATCTGGATATTCCTTTTTGCCCCTGCGTTGGTGTGCCCGGTCCCCGTATTCCAATGGAGCCTCAGAAAGTGGAGTACCTTGATGAAATTTGCTGGTTCTTCCCGGAGCTGAAGGTCGTGATGAAGCACGGTGCGGAGCCCTGGACGGACCTCGCTTGGAAGCTAATGCTGAAATATGAAAATCTGTATTACATGACCAGTGCGTTTGCACCCAAGCACTACCCCAAAGACATTGTGCATTTTGCTAACACACGCGGTGCTGACAAGATCATGTACGCCGGCTACTTCCCCATGGGCCTCTCGTTGGAGCGCATCTTTGGCGATATGCCTAACGTCCCGTTCAAAGATGAGGTTTGGCCCAAGTTTTTGCGGGAGAACGCAAAACGCGTGTTTAAGGTCTGATCACCCGCTGGACACAAAAAACCCCGCTCCAGGCGGAGTTTTTTATATTAAGGCTGCGGGGTTATAACCGCAGCACTGTTTTTGGGTGATGAGATACCTCAGGCAGGGAAGTAAACGCTGATTGCGTCGACAATACAGGCGGGTTTCTCGGCGCCTTCCGCCTGCATAACAATGCGCAGGATCATTTTGATGCCGCCGCTTGCCTCTTCCACAGATACCACCGTACCCGTTGCCGACAACTTCGAACCCACTGTGACAGGGGAGGGGAAACGCGTTTTCTCAGTGCCGTAGTTAACACCCATCGCGATGCCGCGGACTTCGATGATCTCCGGCATGAATTTCGCAGCAAGCGACATGGTGAGGTAGCCATGGGCAATCGTGGCGCCAAACGGACCACTAGCGGCTTTTTCTGCGTCGATGTGGATCCACTGATGGTCACCGGTCGCATCCGCAAACTGATTAATGCGCTCTTGCGTAATTTCCATGCTGGGGCTTGGCCCTAAGGTCTTTCCTACAAGGTCGTAGAGATCAGCGGGTGATTCGATAACAGTTTTAGTCATGCTTTGTTCCTTACAGATTTCAGCAAAATGCTGTCGCGATAATGCGAAGGGTTGCAATTAGCAGGCTCTACTGTGCCACATCTGCTGCTCCGGTGGAGGTCTCCCAGATTCATGGGCATCATTGTTTCAGACGATAAATCCGATTGGTGACTCACTGCGCGCAAGAGGCATAATGCCTCTGAAATATACAAGCTGATGCGTAACGGAGTTTGCGCGCAGCAATTGGGTGCAAGTGGGGCGTTTATGTCAGATCTATCCGGAAAAGTGTGCTTGGTGACAGGCGGTGCGGGTCACATCGGCCGAGCGATCTGTGAGTCGCTGCTGGCCGAGGGCGCTGAGGTGATCGCTGTGGGGCGTCGCGAGCCTGACGACCTGATCACGCATGAGGGTCGCGAGGCTACCTTTTACAGCGCGGATATTCGAGATCCTGATGCCTCTCAAGCGCTCATCGACTTCATTGCGGGCCGCTTTGGGCGACTCGATATTTTGGTAAACAATGCGGGTGGTGGTCCCCCTGTGGCTGCGGCCGACGCGAGCGCCGCATTGACTCAAAAAATTATTTCTTTGAATTTAGTTGCACCACTTGTGCTCTCGCAGCAAGCGCACCGACTTCTTGCTGAGGCATCGGACGGCGGCTCTATCGTGAATATCGCAAGCGTCAGCGGCGCGCGTCCCTCGCCAGGCACGGCGGCTTATGGCGCCGCTAAAGCTGGTTTATTAAATGTAACCAAGTCGCTCGCGATGGAGTGGGGGCCACAAATACGCGTCAATGCCTTGATCGTGGGTTTGGTGCATAACGAGGCAGGCGTTGAGCACTACGGAGGCGAAGAGGGTTTTCAGCGGGTTGCGGAGATGCTGCCCTTGAAACGCATGGCCTCACCACAGGATGTGGCGAATGTCGTAATGTTGATGTGTTCCGATCGCGCGTCTTACATCTCGGGTGCGAATTTAGAAGTTGACGGGGGTGGTGAGGTCCCCGTCTTCTTGCATCTCGCTAGCGCCTCGTCGAAAGCCAAATAGGCGAGGTCCAAGCACGCTCACGGATCGTGGGCGAGTAGAACGGATCGGTTTCTGCGTTAGTACAGCAGATACCATAAATATCACCCGAGTCGCCGTTTTCAGTCGCGAGTAGATTGGCTGCATCCGCTTCGGCGGCACAACTCTCCGAGAAGGGATTCACCGCTGCCGCTTGGCATTGCAGCGTGCTCCAGCGACAGCTCGGCGTCTCTAGGACACGCGCGTAGTAAAACGCTGACTCGCCGGAACGATACGTTGGATCTTCCCATACAGTACATAGGCTTGCGTGCCCGGCTGCCGTGGCGGCACAGCTGTTCATGTCGACGCCCAGCCCCGGTGTTTCGCTTCCCAGAACGTCAACAACACGCTCATGGGTTGCGCCGTTTTCATCCACCCAGCCCTTAATGATTTGTACACGCTCAAGTGGGTTGGCCGGGTGAAGGTCAGTGCCTTGATCGCGTTGTGCACTAAAAAAGAAGCGCGGTGCTGCATCGCCTTTATTACGCTCTAAAACGCCACCCATTGGCACGCCTGAAGCGTAGGCCTGATCAAGCGCATCGGGATCATCACAGAGGTCGGTTTCATAATCCCCTGCAAAGAAACGCACGATGGGACGGGTGCCCGAGGTTGCGTAGGTTTCTCGATTGCGCATGGCCTCGAAGATGGCGTCTCTCCGATTTTCCTCGGCCCAGACAACGGCTAGTCCGCCCGGATTTGAGACGAAGTGATCCTGAATGTTTCGGAAGGTTGCATCACGTGACCCTAGGTGGCCTACGTAATTTTTTTCCATGGCACCGCCAGAGGTTGCTGTATGTGTGTCGGTACTGCCGATAAAGCCCTGCCGAAAGGGGTTGACGCCAGTCTCTTGCTCGAGCGCAAGACCGTCTTTCAGGACGTTTCGCATCATATTGCGGCGATGGAAGCGAGTGACGTCGACAGGAAGTCCACGATCGGACCACATCTTTCCATTAACGCTACCCAGCATCGCCAGGTTGTCTGACGGTATCTGCTCGAAGTCGCATAGCTCGTCCTCGGTATCGATACCGATGCCGGCTAACCGGTCGAAACGACATTCAGACGCCCCTTTATGCTGTACTAGCTCCACCAAGGGCTCGATCTCTAGTCGGTTAATGGCTTCTTCCTCGGTCGCGGGGTCTGGGAACATGAGTCCGCCGCCCAAGTTTGGGTTGTGGGGGATGGCGAGTACGTCGCAGTCAGAATCCGACTCGAGGCACTGTGTACGCAGTTGACGCCACAACTCGGGTACCGAGCTGTCGGTATCAAAGACAGAAATAGGGAGGCGCGTCACCTCCTCGCCTCTAAAAATCACGTTTCGGTGCAGGTTGGCCATTTCTTGACCTTGGGTGTACTCGTAGCCAACAAACGTAGTGAAACTGCAGTCCTCAGAGCGATCGTAATGGCGCTCAGCGGCTTTCTGGATGTCATCCCATACGTTCAGTGCATTCTCTTCGCAATTGCCTAGCGAGCAAACAATGCCGCGCTCGGGCGCCTCGCCTTCCATGCCACCTGATACGGTCCACAAACTTGCAGCGTACAGTTGTATCCAAAGATTCTGAGCGCGAGACATCAAACAGACAGGTGTCCACCAAGCTGCCTGCGTCCAATCGCTGTCGCAGAGTGCGACTTCCCCCAAAAACTGACCGTGGTCGGTGATGGCAGCAAAGTCGATAGGGCGATCGATTTGAGCAGAGATGGTTTGCTCGCCGTAGGCGTCGGGCAGGGTAATGACCTGACCCTTGGCGAACTCATAGGCGCCGTCGGGGTCGTTTTTTTGATTCGACAGAAAGGAGTCGAAGGAATATCGCGTATGGATATGAAGATCCCCGAAAAACGGTAATTTTGTATCTGATGAGACAGCGCAGGGCGCTTCATTGGCTTGCGACGATAGGCTACCCAATATTCCCAAGGTCATTACCGAGGCTAAGGCGACGCGTTCTAGTGTTTTATTCATTGCTTGTCTGTCTCGTTCTTATTCTTCGTTACTGTTTTTCGAGCCGATTATGCCTAGCCCTCTCCGCCCAGTTCTATCGCTTACCCATAAAGCTGGCTTTTGGGGTATAGCGCTACTACCAGTATATGACCGCGCTCGTTTGAGCTCAGCTTAAATCCTAGCGCGTTCTTTACGCTTTATAAGCTCGCATCGGGCCGCATCATGGCATCATGTGCGCCATCGATGAAGAGCGTGGAGCCGGCGACATAGGCACCCTCGGGTGAGAGTAGGAACATGGCGAGGTTCGCAACGTCCTCGGCTTGTCCGGGTCTTCCAATTGGGATCGAATCCACAAACGCCTTGATGAGCGGTCCGTACTCTTCGTCATTCTCGACAGCTTGGGTCATGGGCGTAGAAATATAGCCTGGTGCCAGCGCGTTGAACGAAATGCCGCGCTGCGCAAGGCTGGGAGCAGTTCTACGCATGTACCGCGCCACAGCGCTTTTACTGCTTGCGTAACACTCATGGCCGTGGAGTTCGCTTCCAATCGCCACTGCTTCTTTTTCTGATCCGGCGAGTAGGGTGTCTATGAGGTCGGGGCGTGTACTCATGGGGGCTGAATTTGAGCTGATCGCGATAACGCGACCTCCTGATGTAATGTTTCCTGCGAGGCCGTCGATCATTTCGGTGGTGCCAAAATAGTTGATCTGCAGGATCTTTCCGGAGTCTGGAAATTGCGAGGCCACGCCAGCGCAGGTGATCAAGCCGTCGATGTCCGTCACCTCCGAGGCGACCTTTGCTATGACGGCACGGCGGATCTCGGGATCACCCAAATCCGCAAGATAGTCGCCTTCTTTTAAGTCGATGACGATCACGCGATGGCCTTGTGCACGAAGTTTTTCTTTGATTGCGGCGCCGATACCTGTTGCGCCGCCGGTTAGCACATAAGTTCCCATGGTAATTCCCTGTTGTTAATTTTTTTTTAACCTTTTGCCGGTGTTAATTCTCAGTGTTTTTTCTCAATGTTTTTTCTCAGTACTTCTTCTCAGTACTTTTTATAATTACTAAAGCGTGGCTAATTAGC
>JBELJN010000011.1:79026-80990 GCA_042090345.1 Halieaceae bacterium
TTCTCAGTACTTCTTCTCAGTACTTTTTATAATTACTAAAGCGTGGCTAATTAGCTTGGCTAGTCGTGTGAGTCAGACTTTGTCCGTGCAATATTAGCCTCGATGGCGGTTCCCGGTAACGCCGCCATTCCGCCATCCACTTCGAGTATCTTTCCGCTAACAAAGCCTGAGGCATTCGACGCAAGATAAAGTGCCGCCAGTGCAATGTCGTCAGGTTTTCCTAGTCGCCCCTGCGGTATCCACCGAACAGTCGCGTTATACATGTCTTCATTTTGCGTAATGAACGAGGTACTGGGTGTTTCGATAGCCCCTGGCGCGATGCCGTTGACCCGAATGCCCGGTGCCAGTTCGTAAGCGAGAATTCGCGTCATTTGGTCCATGCCTGCCTTAGCAGCACCGTATGCTGCGAAGTTACGGTCCACCATCCAACCTAGCGCAGACGACACATTGACTATGCTCCCCTGAGGCGCAGCTTTTAGCAGGGGTAGTGCTAGGTGGGTGAGGGTATAGGCCGATGTCAGGTTGATGTCGATGGTGTTTTCGAACCGGGCCTTGGTGACTTTTTTCAGCGAGCCATAACCCTTACCCGGTGCGCCCGCGTTGTTGATCAAAATATTAAGACTTCCCCATGCCTCAGTGAGTGTTTGTACAACGCTAGTCAGTGCTGCTTCGTCGGTGACGTCACAGGCAAAGGTATGTGCTTCTCTCCCTAAGGCACGAACGTCGTCTGCTACCGCATCAAGATCGGACTGAGTGCGCGCTACCAGTGCGACGTCGGCGCCCATCTCGGCAAATGCTGTCGCAATGCGTGCGCCGATGCCTTTACCTGCGCCGGTAATGAGGGCTCTCTTTCCATCGAGGCTGAAATAGTCTGTGATCACAACGAGTTCCTTGATTTAGGGTTTTTGTGAGTGAACGGTTCTAGTCCATTTGGGCTTGTGGATGACACCGTGCACAAGATAGAACGAAGCATCCAAGCAAGGAACATTCGTTCGTTCAGATACTTAGTCTAAATTGACCATTAAAAAGGGTAGGTGGTAAGTAGGGTGGCAGAGCTAGCAGGTAAAACAGCATTAGTAACGGGTGCAGGCGTCGGCATTGGCAGGGCGATTGCAATGAAACTCGCAAGCGAAGGTGCGTGTGTGCTTGTCGTTGACTTCAACGAGGAGACTGCAGAACAGGCAGCGAAAGATATTGCGAGCGCAGGAGGTGAAGCCAAGGCGTTTGTTGCCGACGTGAGTGATGAGGCTCGAGTGGCCAGTATGGTTCAGGCCGCTATCGATCACTGGGGGTCACTTGATATCGCTTGCAACAGCGCGGCAGTGAGTCGAGGCTCGGGTCCGATTCATACGTTTGAAAAGGCGGTCTTTGATCAGACCTTGGATTTATGCCTTACCAATACATTTCTCTGTATGAAACACGAGATAGAAGCCATGCTCACTCAGGATACGGGTGGCAGCATTGTCAATATTTCGTCTAACGCCTCACTGCGCGGTCAGCCCTACAATACGGCTTACGCTGCTGCGAAGAGCGGCGTCAATTTGCTAACTAAAAGCTCGGCTTCTGAATATGGTCATAAAGGGATCCGCATCAACGCCATATCGCCCGGGGTGATCCGTACGCCGGGTGTTGAGAAATACTTCGAGGAGCAACCTAAGATTGCCGAGGGCCTCAAGCAAGCTGCTGTAATGCGACGCCTAGGCGAGCCCTCAGAGATTGCCGAAGCGGTGTGCTTCCTTGCTTCAGATCGTGCCTCGTTCATCACGGGACAACTGCTCAGTGTTGACGGTGGTGCGTCTGTTAAATAACGCACATTGCGTGAGGGCTCACCCCATATTGACCTGACCCCCATCGATGGCGATGGATTGGCCATTAACGTAGCGTGACTCGGGAGAGCATAAAAGGGCAACAAATTCGCCAATGTCGTCTTCACAGTGACCAATTCGCTTCATTGGGACAGTGTC
>JBELJN010000078.1:0-3949 GCA_042090345.1 Halieaceae bacterium
ACCGATGGTACGGGGCCGCATTGGACCGAAGAAATGCGAGGGTAAAATGCCGCCATTGGCGTTGTAGCCATCCCAGGTGAACTCGTCGAAGAGATTTTCGGCATACGCCTGCACGAACCAGTTATTGTCTGACTCATAACCCACGCGCAGGTTTGCAATCGAATACGAACTGATCATGCCTTCAGGGTTTCCTTCCCAGCTTCCGCCGCGCTCACTCTCATAAGAAATCTCGAAGCTACTGTTGATGCTACCGCTCTGCATGGGGAACTCGACATCGAGTTTGCCTGCAACCGTTAGCTCTGGAGCCCAGAAAACGCGATTTCCCTCGCAGCCAAGTCCATCGCCCTCGTTAGCACCGTCGGTACCACAGATTTCAGATAAGCCCGTCGCCTCAGTATCGAGATAGCCGACAGATAGATACAGCGTTGTGAACTCATTCATAGCCACGGTTGTGGATGCTTCAACGCCAGCACCATCGGTTTGCCCTACATTGAGCACGCGCGCTGAAAAAGCATCGATTTGACCATCGCCTTCAACATCAATATCGACGTATGTAATGACCTGCGCGTCGGTATAGTCGTAGAAGAACGCTGTAATATCTAAGTTACCGGCACCATCAAGATAGGTCGTTTTAAAGCCCACTTCGTATGAGTCCATTTGCTCCGGGCGGAACGTACCCGGTTTGTAGCCGTCACTTTGGGTAATACCCGTTTCGTACAGTGGCGGTATGCCAGCGTCGTCTTGGATCCAAAAACTACCAAAACCTCCCGATTTGAAGCCCTGCGTGTAGTTGGCAAAGAACATGTCATCGTCGGTTGGGGTCCATGTTAGTGCAACTCGGGCAGTTGTATCGCTCCATGATTTTGAATCTTCGATGTATTCAGCGGTTGCAAAGCCATAGGTAAAGTAAGGCCCCAAATCGCTCTCGGGCTCAGGTACGAGCAATCCAAAGTCCTTGTCATCCTTCGTATATCTAAGGCCAAGAGCGACATTCACGGTATCGGTTAGGTCTCTGTCGAGGTTGACGTACGCAGCCCAGCCGCTGTAACGCCCTTTAATCATGCCTGATTCCTCAAGATTTCCACTTGCAGAAGCTTCAAAACCCAAATAATAGGTCACGTAATAAAAATCATTACAGGTTTCATATTCTGGATTGACATAGTCTTCAAGCCCGTCGTAATACTCGTTGTAGTAGTACTGGCACATGAGATCTTCTGACCCCACTGCGTTAAATTCAGCATCGAGATCTTCGTCGTAGTAAGAAACACCTGCATACCAACCGAGCGGCCCGTCATCGGCACCTGTCAATCGAAACTCTTGCTGGAAATACGTTCCGGATTGCTGAAATTGGAAATTGTTGATGTTCAGCGGTGTACCGTCATAGTCCTCAGAGTAGTAATAGTCGTGATCTTTGTAGCCCGTATTTGATGTCAGCGTTGCAAAGCCCAGATCGTAGTCGACAAAAATACCGATAGTTGTCAGTTCGCCAACGTCAGCATCGCCAGAGCTGATGTCTGAATCCAGTTGCTGATTAGTACCGCCTAGAGAGGCGTCATCAATAACGTACTCGTCAAAGTAATCCCAGATATCCCCTGTATCGATCGCGCGGTACATGGAGCCGGATTGCTTACGGTCCTCGTGGTCCACAACGGTTCGAACGGTAAATTTTTCTGCCTCATAGGTGGTTGACCAGCGGATCGCCCACTTTTCGTGATCTATTTCGTCGCGACTGGAAAATACGTTTCGAGAAAATCCATCTTCGGTTGACGAGTAGCCTGCGAGTCGCATCGCAAACTTGTCGTTAACCGGGATGTTAACCGCACCCTCAAAAACAGCATGCCCCCGCTGCCCAAAGTCAAAATCGACGAAGGCGTCACTCGAGCCGATCTCCGCCTTCCTTGTATGGACGCTAAAAGCACCGCCGATAGAGTTTCTGCCAAAGAGGAAGCCTTGTGGACCCCGAAGAATCTCTGCTCGTTCTACGTCGAACAAACTGGTCACCGCCGCTCCATTACGCCCTTCGTACAGATCGTTCTTGAAGAATGCCGAGGACGGATCACCACCAACGCCAAAGTCCTGCGTTCGAACGCCTCGTATGCTCACTGCATCAATATATGAGTCTTGTGAATTACCGCTGACCCCGGGTGTATAGGCAATCAGGTCTTTTACATCGTTGAGATTGGTATCTGCGATGAAGTCTCCAGAAAGTGCGGTAATCGCTAGCGGCACGTCCATGATACCTTCTTCGCGCTTGGTCGCTGTAACAATGACTTCCTCGAGTGTTTGAGCGACTGCAGGACCTGTTCCAATCAGCGCTGCAGAGACCGCTAATGGGAGGATTAATCGCGAGCTAGGTCTGCGGCTATTAGTCTGTGACATGTAAATTTCCTCGAGTGGCGGAGTGCTCAATAATTACCCAGAGTGCTCGCTTTACTGATGTTTATGACATCATATTTTAGAAGTTCAGTTCCAAAGTATACTCAGGCGCTAGTCTAAGGGAACCCCCATTTTTTCCAGCGCGGCTATCATGGGTTGTAGTTCTTGTTCGTAGTTTCGCCATCGCCCAATCGATCGTGTGTGCGCCGGCTCTCGGACTTGAACCGAGCTAGCCGTTGCGATGCCTGAGTTACTTTGATGGAAGTTTAGGCACGCGTCTTCCCAATCAAGTCCGAGTTTGTCGATCAGTGATCGCGCATTGGGCTCCAAATCACTTGCCGTTGCCTCGTAACTAATGTCAATAATGCGCCCGGGGTATTCATGTCTGAAATGATCCATCAGATCCCTATATCGAGCATGGTGTCGAGCCATCTCACCCTGATCGTAAGAGTGCAAATAAGCGTCGGCAAACAGCTGTTTAAAGCTGGCAAAGCAGGCATCCATTGGACCACGCACTAAGTGCACAATTTTTGCCTTTGGTAAGGCTGCTAGGATCAACGGAATATTGAGGTAGTTCAGGGGTAATTTATCGACGAAGAATGCGTTTTTACTCCGCTGTTTTGCCGTCGATTTGATATAAAGCTTGCCAATGATGGCGGGATCTATCTCTGCCGCGTTCTCAAACAGATTATTCGTGAACCGTTTGGGATCACTATGACGCGTCGCCCGCCGGACTGCGAGACCAAACTGCTGCAGCTCGCCTGCTGAGTGCACCAACGAGTGGCTGGTGATAATCCTCTCGATCAGCGTTGTACCTGTTCTGGGCTGACCGAGGACAAAAATGGGGGATGGATCAGCTACGCCAGGCGGCTGCCCGTCTAGCCAGGCAGATGTAAATATTTCCTTGATGGTTTGGTAGAGCGCTATTTCGGTAGCTTCATTGAACTCTACGGTGGATCGTCGAGCGCTTGCGCCCTTGATGAAGGCCGTAATTGCGGTCGACCAATCGCGAAGGTCTTCACTCTCTTTACCTACTGCATAATATAAAAAGCTTTTTTGACGAAGGGAGTGCGTGTCTGCGTTCAGTAACGTCTGCATTTCATCAATGTGCTCGGTTGTGGCAGCTTTTACGGCATTTGCCAGACCCCAATGACACTGTGCGCCTTTGGGTTCGAGTTCGATAGCCCGTCTGAACAGATGCACCGCTTCATCAATTTTCCCAAGAGCGACACGGGCGTTAGCAAGGTTCATAATTACCGATGGGTGTTCCGGTGCGAGTTGGTGGGCTTTATGGAAAAAAGCCTCTGCAGTTTCGAACTCTCCCATCTTATTGAGGACGGTCCCCGTCAGTTCAATAACAGCTGGGTCTGTGGGACGAATTCTGCGAATCTCCCGTAGCGCAAGTTCCGTTGCATCCATGCGTCCTTCGGCAACACACAAGTTTGCGATATGCGCCCAAGCGGCGGCATGATTCTTATCGAGCCTTACCACTGATTTAAACGCTTCATGCGCCACACGACGCTGCTTTCCCTCTAGCGCAACGAGCCCTACCAGAAAGTGAGCCGGGACGCGC
>JBELJN010000079.1:0-3912 GCA_042090345.1 Halieaceae bacterium
GTGCTTTCGCAGGATTTGCGCGCCACCCCGCGCGTTTGTCGGATACGAGCTCATCGAGGTCATCCGCGACTTCAACGCGTTTACCGTCGGTCTCGTACGTTCTTCGTGTCATTCATATGCCCTCTATATATTGACTTAGTCTGAACTGAGGGAGCTATTTCGCCGAGCAATGAAGGCATACTGATGTCAACGAAAGTTGGACGGTGCACTCCCATAGGGAGCCCCTTGGTCTCGACTCTCTAACGGGGTACAGTAAATGTGCTTGTTGTGGACCAAGGGATAATAATGACAATGTACGCTCGCGCAAGCGTGTTTTGGGCGCTTGTTTTACTAAGTTCGTGTGGTGGGGGCGGCGGCTCCGAGCCTGTTGTGTCGCAGTCAAGTCAAGTTGTGTCAGGTGGTGTTGTCTCACCTCCACCTGCGTCAGAGCCCCTAGAGATTCGTGACATGCGGCGCAGCGCCGTCGCAGTCGACGTAACCCGTTTCCTCGCTCAGGCCAGCTTTGGTCCCACTGAAGATGAGATTAAGTCTCTGTATGAGTCTGACGGCGATTTTGCGACTTGGATTGACGAGCAAATCACGGCGCCAAACACAAGCATTCTTGAAGCGTTTGATGATCACATGCGCGATGCGGGTCTTGACCCTCTCAACAAACGAGATCTGGAACTTGATTGGCAGAAACGCATGCTTTTGAGCGATATCTTATGGGAGCGGTTTGTTCACGGGGAGGATCAGCTTCGGCAGCGAGTCGCCTTTGCGCTAAGTCAGATTTTCGTCATATCTGATTTATCAGATGCGCTTTTTAATGACGCCAGAGGCGTGGCTAACTACCACGACGTCATGACTCAACATGCATTTGGAAATTACCGTGATCTGCTTGAGGCTGTGACTTTGAACCCCACGATGGGGGAATATTTGAGCATGGTGCGCAATGAGAAAGCGGACTTGGTACGAAATATAAGACCCGACGAGAACTTCGCCCGCGAAATGATGCAGTTATTCACAATTGGGTTGGTCGAGCTCAATGACGATGGTACTCAGCGAAGCGATGAGGGTGGAAATGCCATTCCAACTTACGACCAAAACATTACAAAGGCATTTGCGAGCGTATTTACGGGCTGGATCTATGGCAATGCCCCCTATTGGTACTGGACTGACTGGTTCAACGAAAGCACTGTCTTACCAATGAAGCCTTTTGAGGCCTATCACGATACCCAATCTAAAACCCTATTGAACGGCGAGATACTGCCTGCGGGTCAAACCGCCCAGCAGGATCTTACGGCGGCTCTGGATAATGTCTTTTCGCATCCGAATGTGGCGCCATTTATCAGTAAGCAACTGATACAGCGCCTTGTGACAAGTAACCCGTCACCCGACTATGTTCAGCGAGTCAGCGGTGTATTTAACAACAATGGACGCGGCGAAAAAGGTGATCTCGAGGCGGTAGTACGTGCGATTCTGCTCGATAGCGAGGCGAGGACGCGGAGCCCCGAAACCATTGCAACTTTTGGAAAAGTGAAGGAGCCAATACTCAAGTTCACCTCTCTCATGCGGGCTTTCGATGTTGAAGCGTCTCAGCCGCTGACTGACGATACAATGGTCGAAAGAGAGACTATTCGTTTCTTTTGGCCAGGGTATGACTATGGTCAGAGGCCGTACGGCGCCCCGTCGGTTTTCAATTTTTATCGGCCTGATTATAAGCCTACGGCTATTTCTGCGACTTACGATGTTGTTAGCCCAGAGTTGCAGATTTTGAATGAAAAAAATATCACGGCTATGTCGAACTGGGCTGGCTCCATCATTTTTAATGCCTATGATTTTTTGCGCGCTGACTGTGAGGAGAGTCTTAATTATGAATCGGGCGTCGGTTGCTTGTATGCCAAGTTCGACAGTGAGGTTGAATTAGCACGCGATATCGATGATCTATTGGACCATCTCGACGTCCTCATGCTGTCGGGGCAGATGAGCGACGATATGCGAACGGTGGTTGTCAATCATATAGCATCGTTTGATGAGGCCGATGAGCAGCAGCGTCTGTATCGGGTAGCAGAGGCCGTCTACTTGATCTGGATGTCACCCGAATTTGCGATTCAGCGATAGGAGAAATGACGATGATAAAGAGATCTAGCCCGCTGATTCGTCGACGTGCCCTCATACAGCGAGCAGCGATGGTGGCGGTGGGAAGTTCCAGTCTTGCAGGTCTCACAACGCAGTTCAGTCTTGCTAATGCCCAGGTTGCGACCGGTACAGACTACCGAGCACTGGTCTGCGTCTTTTTATATGGCGGTAACGATGCTTTTAATATGCTGGTGCCGCACTCCGCAGGTGACTATGCAGCCTATGCTGAAACCCGGCGGAGCCTTGCAATAGCGAGAGAGGACTTGCTTCCATTGAGTCCGGCAAACAGTATGCCGGCGGACTACGGATTGCACCCGCAGATGGCTGACCTAAAAGTTTTGTTTGATACCGGAAAGCTGTCGTTCATTGGAAATGTTGGAACGCTTATCGAGCCAACCAGCCAGACTGATTATCTCAATAATCGAGTCGCGTTACCGCCGCAGTTGTTTTCACATAATGATCAGCAAAATTTTGTGATGAGCCTCCAGGCAAACCGGAATCGACAGGGGTGGGCTAGTCGCATGGCGGACCACATGCTCGATGCCAATAGTAACCAAGCCTTGTCTATGAATATAACGCTGAGTGGATCCAATGCGTTTCAGATGGGGGGACAAAGCGCGCCTTATGCCATTGGATCGGGTGGTGTAAATGAGTATTGGTCTCTTCAACCGGGCAACACCGAAGAGTGGTCGGTACGACGTAATGCCGCATACGATGCGCTACTGGCGCAATCTCAATCGCATGTGTTTGCGTCAGAGTTTGCGCGTACCCAACGTCGATCTATTGATTTAGGCGGAGAGCTGCGGCAAGCGTTGGACACTGTCAGCGCGCCCACCACGAGCTTCGATGGTACAAGTCGCCTCGCTGGTATGTTGCGAATGGTGTCACATCTAATCGCGGCGCGAGAGGTCTTGGGAATGAAGCGACAAATCTTCTTTGTTGGCATTGGTGACTACGATACTCATGGTGATCAGATAAACCGACATCCGGCCTTGATGGGCGAACTCAATCACGCGCTTGCCTCGTTCTATAATTCGACGGTTGAACTGGGTGTGTCGGAAGAAGTCACCACCTTTACCGCCAGTGACTTTGGTCGAACGCTGACTAGCAATGGGGATGGGACAGACCACGGCTGGGGTAGTCATCAGATGGTTGTCGGCGGTAATGTCGATGGTGGTAAAATTTTCGGCACGATGCCGGAGTTAGTCATTGGCAGTAATGACGATATTGGTGAGGGGCGAATTATACCAACCACTTCGGTGGATCAATATGCGGCAACGCTGGCGCGATGGTACGGCTTAACACCCGTCCAAATAGCGGAGACATTCCCCACGCTGTCAAATTTTAATGTCGCTGATTTGGGCTTCATGCGATTTGGATAGTGTCAGAGGCAGCATGACTCCGGCCTAACGGTGGGGACAACAACTGGGGTTACAATCAGATCGCAAGCCGACGCGCGGGCGTTCGTTTTATTTGCGTTTAGCAAGCTTGAACAAACTGCCCAACAGATCAAATCAAATTCCGCGGGAGGGGTATTGTGACCGCTGCCCGGCCTTAAACAATATGCTTTTTGTGCAGGTTGCATACCAGTCGTCACTTTATGCAATTAACGATGTCCCAGTAGATAAATAGAGAAGTCCATCATGAGTGCATTCGAAATGCCTAAATGGCAGGATCTTTTAAAAAAAGCGATCCAAAAAAATCGACGTGATGCGCACAACCGCTATATCCAATTGGCAACGCTTTCAGAGACGGGCAAGCCTCGAGTCCGGATGGTCGTATTTCGTGGTTTTT
>JBELJN010000080.1:0-3770 GCA_042090345.1 Halieaceae bacterium
TGTAGGCTGTTTGCAGTGCCAAGGCACTTGCCTCAGGAAATAGTAGCAGCGGTATAGCCATAGCCAGCATGACCGATATGGTCAAAGCGAAATTAACGCGATCTACAGAATTTCCCATTAAATCCCCGAGTACTTATCTATCGATAGGTGCTGACGTAACCTAACTAATTAAAATGAACGAGGTCTGCGGCGCAAGTGGGTTATCACTTAAAAAAAAGGCGTCTAAGAGACGCCCTTGCACTTTTTTAAAACGTTATCCATTTGGAACATAGACCTAAAATGACTGTGAGAACCTAAGACCGATGGTTCTAGGTCGCGCTAGCACACCATAGTTTTGTGAGCCGCAGGTACCGGTCGCACACTGTGAAGTGTAGTATAAAGGTGCGTCTTCGTCAGTCAAGTTACTGACATAAACCTCGACAGCATAGCTGTCATTTCGCAGACCCGCGGAAATATCCATAAATGTATTGGATGGGATAGTTCCCTTTATTACATTATCTCGGAGCCTTAGGTCAGAATTTCGCTCGCCCTCATAGGCAACTGAGCCCTGCATGTGCGCATCGAATCCGGCCCATTCAAAGGAATATCGTGCGACCATATTTCCCTTGAACTCTGCAGCCAGCGGCAGAGACGTTCCCGCAGGAGCCCAAGCTCCACCATCTGACTCACAGAGGTCACAATAGGGGCTCTGTAATTCGCTATCCAGATAGGTAAAGGCTGCAGAAATTTCTAGGCCAGCGGATGGCAACCACTGAATCTGACTCTCAATACCGTTGATGTCTGCGGTGGGGCCATTATCAACCTGTGTGATTGCATTGGCACCGACAAACGATACTTGAAAGTCATCCCATTCCTGAAGGAAGACAGCACCGTTAAACAGAAGCGTTCCGTCGACTAATGTTGTCTTCCAGCCAAACTCGTAGTTTGTAAGAAAGTCCGACACATATTCGCCAGCGTCAGGCTTTCGATTAATACCGCCAGGGCGATAGCCCTCCGACCAAGTGCCATAGACCATGACATCATCATTTACCCGATACGTTAGATTAGCGCGATATACTTGGTCGGTCTCGCTGATCTTTTTGTCTACGTTTTTACAAGGCTTACCATTCCAATCGTCCTGCGTCTCACACTGTACCTCTCCAGTACCCGACCACACACCATTGAAACCTAGACCGAAGCCGTAGAATCCCTCCACGGAGACCTCAGGTTTGAAGTAACGCGCGCCGACGGTTGCCTCCAGATCATCGTTGATATCGAAGCTCACACTTCCGAAGAACGCTTGGTCCTCGTCCGTTCGATATAGACTGTTTAGATAAACAATGTCTCTGAAACGCCCATCAGTACCCTGATTGGGCCACATAGATGGGGCTAGACCCTCAACCAGCCAGCGCTGGTGGAAGTCATGCTCCTGCTTCTGATAAAAGGCGCCCAACTGAAAGCGTACGTCTGCATCTTGAGGCGAGCTGATACGAACTTCATGACTCGTCTTCTCGTATCCATCATCATTGACAAATCGGGCACCCGGCATGATTCGAGTACCCGCGTCGTCAAAAAACTGGTTGGGCGCACTTCGATCTCCACTATTCAAGAAGTGGAGGTCCGCGTAATAACCCGTGGTGTAAATAGTGTCGTACCAGTACGAGTAATCTGAATAATCGAACGAGCCGTCCACCTCTCTATCAAGGTACGCACCGGCGTAGACTAGGTCAAAATTGCTAATCTTGCCCTCGACTGTTAACGCCGCTTGGAACCACTCGTCGTCAGTAAACTCCTCTTTGAAATGTGTGACCTGTTGGTCGCCACCAAAATCGCTTAGATCCTCTCCCCAGGAGCCCTCACCCTGCTGCTTCTGATATTGCAACTGAGGGGTAATGGTCCAGTCTTCGTCGAGGTCAATGAGTAGTGCAGCCCTCGCGCCGATGGTATCGACTGTGTTGTAGTCGTCTTCAGCGACGTCGGCATTATCAAGAACAATATCATCGACATCAGTAGAGGCTAGGCCAGGAAATGTTCTAGTCCCTCTGGCATTGTCGATCCAGCCACCATCGCGTCTGTTCCATGCGACAACTCTCAAGGCTGCTGAATCGCTGAGAGGCATGTTCACAAAACCCTCGAAGGTATAGCCTGTGTCATCACCATCGACCACATTGCCGTCGACCGCATATCCAGCTGCAAATGCCGATGGGTCGGGCTTATTAGTAATGATTCGAATCGTACCTGACTGCGAGCTGGCACCATAAAGCGTACCCTGCGGTCCCGCCAGCGCCTCTACACGTGCTATGTCATACATATGTATATCCAAGTTACCTTGGATCGTGGTTATAGGCTGCTCATCAAGGTACATACCCACACTCGGCTGAGATGTCGTAGCCTGACCATCTCGCCCAGTCGTTACACCTCGCATGTAGACCTGAGTAAAACCTACCCCAGTTGCAGGAGTCGGCTGGAACTGCACGCTCGGCATCATGCGCGCGTAATCCTGGAAATCTTGGATGCCCAATTCAGCGATCGTGTCTGTGTTGAACGATTGCAAACTGATCGGCACATCTTGGAGGCTTTGTTCACGCTTCTGAGCAGTGACCATGACCTCTTCAATCTGGGCTTGGGCAGCTACGGCAGGCATCAACGCCAAAACGGCTACTGCCAACGGCTTCTTTGTAAACGAGAATTTTTGCTTGAATTTTGGAGTAAATACCACTGGAAATCCCTCTATTTTTATTTGCGACTTATCGATATCACAGTTCGATTACAAAATATATACAGTGAAGCGACAAACGGTACTAAGGGTCAAACGAAGGGGCTGACGGGTAGGTTTTCAGCACTGAACCCAACGCCTCCTTGAGTGGGTTTAAGTGGGCCTCAAATGGCTTCCATTGCGCGATAGCATCACTGTAGATGGGTTGACGCACTTGCTCTGAACTTGCCGTTCGCACAGGCCGGTCATTCTCAAAAAACCGCAAGCACTGCGGCTCAAAATCAAGCCCACAGTGGTCCAGCATTCGACGAACCTGCCTTTCAGTATCTGCAACCATTTCCTCGTACATCACGCGGTGGACCTGGCCTGGAAGGCATTGATCGTAATGAGCCATGAGCTCGACATAATCCCTGTAGAACGAGCCCATATCTGACAATGAGTAGCTAAAGCTCTGCCCCTGCGCAAAATATTGTTTGAAGTTAGAAAAACAACAGGCCATCGGGTGCCTTCGCGCATCAATGATTTTGGCGTTGGGCAAAGTGACCGCGATGAGAGCGATGTGCAAAAAGTTATTCGGCATCTTATCGATAAAGAAGGGCTTTTCTGTCTTCCTGTGTATTTTTGTCCGTGCAAGGTAGGTCTCGCCAAGCTTCGCGAGCTCCGAGGCGTTAAGTGAAGCAAGCACATTGTCGTAGGACCCAATCTCCTTTTCATCAGATCGCTCTCTGAGCTCTCGCGCCAAAGTCACGATGTCGGGCAATTCTGTTGTACCTTCCACCTTCGAATGGCTGGAGAGAATCTGTTCCAGCAACGTGGAGCCCGCTCGGGGCATACCTACAATAAAAATAGGACTGGGATCTGGACAGCCCATACAAGCTCGCTCATCAAAAAATTCGCGAGTGAAACTGGACTTCATCCGAAGCATGCGCCGAGTGTTTTTCTCCGCACTGTAATTCAAGGTTGAGGCGTGAAGCTCATTGCCTTGTCTGTATTGCTCAAAAGACTGCTCGTGATCTTTAGCATCCTCTGCTGCCTTGCCCAGTGCGAAATGAAATTGCACTCGACTGTTGAGCTC
>JBELJN010000081.1:0-3721 GCA_042090345.1 Halieaceae bacterium
CCAATGGTGGGCAAAACGGCGATAGTTGCGGGACCTTTGCTATCAACCAATCAGGACCCGATGGATCGGGTAGCTACGCCTCGCTTACGGATTGCTGGTAGGCGCAATTTCAGGCGCCTGCTTTCACAAGAAGGTTATTGCTAGCACTTGTTTGAGTTTTGAGCGACAACCAAAGTGACAGTCAAGGTGGGCGCAGCCGTGCTCAAGGTTTGAGCATAAGGGCTTGCTGGCGTTATCGAACATAAGACTTGCGAGGCATTTGCGGTACCAGACACATCCAAGGTGGCGAGCGATGTCGATGTTTGGCAGGTAAAGCTCCCAGATTGCCCCCCATTTGGATTTGTGCAGGTCGATCCATCGGCAAACGTTACTGAATATTCATATTTACCGGAGCCGCCGTTACTTGTGACATTGAATTGTACGCCTGCGGTCCACGGTGAAGGCTCTGGTTCAGGCTCGGGTTGCGGCTCCGGCTCTGGCTCAGGTTCTGGCTCGGGTTCCGGCTCAGGCTCAGGTTCAGGTTCCGGTTCTGGCTCGGGTTCTGGCTCTGGACTTGGTGACGACTCTGGCCCCGGTGAGGGCGTGGCCGATACAAGATCGGCAATCGTTTGATTCCAAGTCTCCGCCAGCACGGTTCCCTCATATTGCAGTGAGGGATTGATTTGGTTTCCGTCGCCATCCGCGTCTTGCCATGCGGTTCCAGCTAATATTTGGGTCGCACTGGCGGTGCCCACGCTCGTAGTGACCAAAGAAGAAATAGTGAACGTCGTATTACCCGCATCAGTCGTTGGGAGCTGTGACGCCACCCATGTCGCATCAGGATTGTAGGCAGCTAGCTCCATAACCGAACCGTTGATCTGGCTGCCATCATTTCGCATGGAAGTCCCGGAGGTGGTCTTTACCCAGCGAGAGGCAGTTAGGATGGTGCCACCGACAGTAAGCGATAGTATGGCGGCCGCCACGAGCACTTCAACGAGCCCAACACCCTCCTGCTTTTTAAACGGTGGCGGCTTCATCACCATGTTAATTAACCTCCGTATCGGTCCAAGTACCGGGCAGTACCACTGTCGAGCCAAATGCGTCTGCGTCAAAAGCGTCTAGACCCCCAGCCCCCGACGACATCGCGCTGTCGGTAGCTTCAATATAGTAAGCTTCAAACAGAGTATTTGCCGTGAGCTTTGTGATATCGCCGTTGACTGCCAACGAACCCTTAATGCTCATAGACCAGCCCTGCATGGAGCACGGCCCTGCATCGATAAAAATAATACCGATGAACGTAAACCCACCATTTAATTTCTTATTCACAGCGCAGTCGTTGAGAATCAAAATCGCCGGAGAGCTTAAGGTGCCCGATCCCTGCGAGGGATAACTCTCGTTAGCCGCAACCCACGTGACTTGAGAGCTCGTTGCCGCCAGTGCCTGCATTTCCGCACGGGTAATCGAAAAGTATTTATCCCAAATATCAGAAACACCTGACGACCATTCACCATCAACGATTGCTTCTCCACCGTTGTTTAAATTACCGTAACTACCACCTGTCGACTCACCATTCTCGACTCTCAGCGAGTAATATCCAGCGGGAATCGTCCCGCTACTACCAATGGCATTGACGTCGCCCGTGCCCGTGACGCCGGATAAGGACCCTCCTATACCGAATGGTTGCTTTAACGCATCGGTATTCAACACATCATTACCTGCGCTCAACCACTGCGAGATGGTCGCTGACGAGCCGTCACTACCCGTAGCTCTTGCATAGACGCGGGTGTAGCCACCACTCTCCTCGAACCAGAAACTCGTCGCGTAGCTTCGTGGGGTGTTATTACCCGCCCCATTGGGCACGCCCGCACCAGTTTGAGGAGTGGCGGTCGCATCATTACTACCCAACCAGATAAGTGCTTCTGCCAGGGCAAACTCTGCGGCATAAAATACCTCAGTAGCTGCCACCTCCTCGGAAGTTGTCTTCACAGTATTCGCCGTCGTCACTGTGCCGCTCCGGCTGGCGAGCAGTGCCAAAAAGGCAATGATCACCACAATAGCAATCGTGTAGTAGCCGCACTCACGCTTGAGCAACTGCATAGACTGACTCATGAGCTGTAGTCCTTAGAAATAAGTACATCATTTCTCGGTGTAACAAAGAACTCATTGTATAGCTGACCGCTCGGCACACTGCCGCCGTAATTGGGGTCGCATAGCCCGTCAGTATTGGTTGGGTAGGCGCACACTTCCACTTTGTAGACACGCTTGATTCGGCAGGAGATCGAATCGCCACAGTCTGCATAGACATTAGATTGACAATCCGTGCCAGCGGTACCCAGGACACAGGTCGTATCACCGTCGTAAATCGTTGACGCCTGCTCTGTAATCGCGAATTGGTCAAAATAAAGTTCAGCGGTCTCACTTAGGGGTGCCCATGCCGACGTACCGCCCGTCGCTGTGCAAGAGGAGTCGACCGGGGCTGATCCTATGTACTGATTGGGATGGATGACCGACACGGCCTCAATGACCCCAGAGGACAATCTGAGCCCCGATCGGTAGTGTAGTGTTACCGTCCCCACCCCAGCCGCGCACTCAGTGAAATTACTGTCATCACCTGAGGCACAGGTGTAATCACGTGCGTATGCGACCAGCGCGCAGTCAGTCGCTGTCTCGACCGCCGGATAGCTGCCCACTGTCGGTGTGCCTGAGCTGTTACCGGTTGTGGCGACATAAGCTGCAACCTCGGTAGGCGAGCCCCGATAGCCAGAGCGACGAATCTCCGCGACCAAGGTGTTGGCAACCGCATTAAAGTGCGCCTGGGCGGAGGCCGTATTCCGAACAGCGTTGCTCGCAGAAAACATGGCGGCGTAATACGACGTCGCCGCGAGCGCGATGAAGCTTGCGATGGCAATAGCCACCATCAGCTCAACCAGACTCAGACCTAGTTGCCGCACGAGCTGTAACCCATGCCCGAGTTATCGGAGCAGACCGATACCATACCAACTAAGTTGCGAGCCACTTCAACACTGATATCACTGAGCGTAATGACCAGCGTGCCGGAACCAGCACTGTCAATCCGCTTCAATTGGTTGAACGTTACATCCCTATTGCCGTCCCCATCTGCGTCAGAAAAATCAGAGCCCGTCACTGAGAGCGAGATAGCGCCGCTGAAATCGCTAGCCTGACGCGTGAGTACGCTACCGGAACTGCTGTGCGTCAAGGTATAAGCCCAACTGGCGCCGGGATTTGAAATTTCTAGTACAACACTCTGCCCTGCACCCGCCGCCTGAGCCAAACTCGCAGACTGTCGGAGATCCCCAACAACGGTGTCGACGACTAGGCGCATACGATTTTGTTGAATGAGCCCATTAAAAGAAGGCAGTGCAATAGCCATGAGAATGCCAATCAGGGCAACGGTAATCATCGCTTCAATAAGGGTTAGGCCTGACTGCACGGATATTTTTGACTCACTAACGTTCATGAAATACGCAATGCTTTGACCATACTGACGATTATGCGCCATTAGTAGTGGAGTTCAATAGAGCGTTATTGATCAATATCACAGATACACGCGTACAACCCCCATTGTTCCTGGAATTACCTTGTGATGCGCGTCAGAATTTTCCTATTGATGTCGATTTTAGTCGCCAGTCCGATTGCTGTTTCTGCCACCAAAAACAGCGTTGTGGTTGTAAATCCGCCGCTGCCTGCACCTGACTGGTCACTACCTGCCATTCAGAACGCT
>JBELJN010000082.1:0-3694 GCA_042090345.1 Halieaceae bacterium
GATGGCGCGACAACTCGGTGGCCATGTGGGACAACCGGGTGACACAGCACTATGCGCTGGCAGATTACCTGCCGGGCTATCGCTGCATGAATCGAGTCACCGTGAACTCCGATAAGCGAGTAATCTGATCCTCCCACTTTTCGGACACCGTGGCTCATCAACAAGCCCCAGAAAAATCAAACAGCGAAAAAAAAGCCCAGCCTCATAGAGATTGGGCTTTTTGTGCATACGCTGTTTCCTACATTTGCTCGATGGTGAACTGGTTAGCTGCAGCTTCCACCACGGTGCCGTCACTGAAAGTCACGTTAATCGCCGCATCCGAGTAGTTATACACAACGTAGCTTGTCACGCCGGCCGCAGTCTCAAATACCATCGCCGCAGGGTGGCTCGCAGTAATCGCTCCCGTTCCAGTCTGCAACTCACCCAGTGCACGCATAGTATAGATCCAATGGAAGGTGTGCGCCGGTGCTTCGCCCGCCTCGGGCTGATAATTCAGCGTCGCCTCATAGTCTGCAATAGCGCTATCAGCGTCGGTCATAGACCATAGGTTCCACCAGAGATCGGTCCACTGATCCGCTGGTAGCCCCGATGGTTTGCCGTTAGAGGACTCCTCAAGGCCAAGCGCTACGTAATCGTCAAGATAGTCTGCGTACAATCCAACGTGCATGATCAGTGGGTTTGATGGCAATCCCTGGATACCCAAGATATGCGCGAACGCCGGGCTAAACCACGTCGAAAAGGCACTACCTTCACCCCAAATAATAGAGGTGGTTATTCGCGGGTATCCGCTTGGAAAGTTACGAGCATCTGCATCGCCACCACGCCAGCCATCGATATCGTTCCAGTATTCCCAGTACGTCGCCGAGGTCGAAGCGTGGAGGTACATGCCGCGCTCAGTTATTTCGTCATTGCCCGTCGCCAAGCCGTAAAGCACCATCGCACCATACGCATTCGCCGCCTCGGACGTCGACTCGTTGTTGTTACCGCGCGCAAAATTCACTTCACCGGAGGCCCATGAAAACCCGTTAGCCGGATCAAAGTTCCGAAGATACGGGAACATAGGATCATCGCGCCCACCGGCATAGTCTCGAATGAGGAGCTCGAACATAGGACCGTACTGCTCAGCGCTACAAAAATCCTTGTCGACCCGACACACTTCCGCGGCGGCTCGCACAAAGTAGCCGTAGTGGAAGTGGTGATCCTGCAACAAGGTATGCGCATAGAACGACTCTTCCATGCCAAGCAGCGTGCTCCAGTCCTCGTCGTAAACGAAGTAGTTACCGTCATCGAGCGTGCCTTGGTTTTCAGCACTCATCCAGTCTGCCAACTCGGTTTTCAACCAATCACGTAGCGTCGCTGCTTCCGTGGTCATGCCTAGCTGATCTGCCAGCGCCAAGACTTCTGACAATCGACCGACGGCTTTCCCGTTCCAGTAAGTATCGTTGGCCGTGTTCCAGTAGCCCGCGCCGCGATCCACAAAATCCGTTACCAAACTGCGCAACGTTGTCTCATTGAGCGAGCCATCGATCACCGGTAACGACGGCAGAACACCCACCGATGGCAACTCGTAATCAAATGCCGAGGTCGGTGCAAACTTGATGACCCCGCGCGCGCTTCGCGTAGATGCCTCATATGTGAGACCTGTCGCGCGCTTCCAATGTAACGGCATGAGACCTGCGAGCGTAGTGACCTCGCTACCCGTATTATCGAGATACCGATGGCTCACGGTCACCGAGTTATCCGATCGGTCCACCGAGTAATCAATCGTCACGTCACGGACAATGTTGCGCGCGTAAGTTTCGAGCGTTTGCTGCGTGCCTGCTGACTCGTCGGGAGCCCAAGCCAAAGTGAACGAGCCCGACGGTGCATTTATGGTAACCGTTGGGCTATCCGTATCGCTAAACGTTGTACCTGCATCGCCCACAACTAGGAAGTTATTGCGTCCGCCGGCAATCGCTGTCCAAACACCAAGGCTATTGCTGCCTTCATGCCAAATACCACGTTGCCCCGTGGTTGCGTTGGGCCAGGTCTTAATCTGCGGTGAACCCGAGTAAACCTCGAAGAAAATATAAGGCGACCCGTAAACAAACGTGGCCTCCATCACAAGCGTGTTTCCGTCATACCAGCCCGCGGTGATGGCACCTTCGGAGTAATCCAAAAGCTTGGCTTCCATATTGCTGTGCGCCGAGTTACCAATCGCGGCGCCATCGAAAACCTCAGCGAAAGGATCTGGAATGGTGTAACCAAATCCACCTGGACCTGCGGACAACCCCGTGGGGATACCCATAACGCGAATACCGCGCTCGTTGAGTCGCGCAATAAAAGGATCGGGGGTGATGTAACCCGCACCGTTGGGGTCTCCAATGCGCATTTCACCAATGAAAGATACTGACCCCCACCATCGGTGTGTCATCGTATGTGTCTGAGCCGCATCACCCGCGAGTTGTGGCATGCGCTTGACCGGACGCGCTGACGCCACATTGTCGCAGGTACCTAGGTTGGTAAAGGGAATCACGCCCGCGTTGTACAACCATGCGCCGTAGTCGTCAGCGCACTTGTAGCTCGCAGGGTTGATAGTGTCGGAGTAGCTACCCTTCCCCATAGTCGTGAGGTTGAAAGGTACGGTGACCACAGGAGGGGCAGTTCCTGCGTCCGCGTCGAAGCCTGTGAAGCGCACATTATCCAGCTGGAATACTGTGTCTTGATATTTAGTTGCCCAAATGACTAATCCCGTATTTACGTCAGCAATATCGAGACCCGAAGAGGTCAACTGGCTCATGGGCACGCTTACAGCTTCCCAATCGCCGACACCCTTACTGCCAAGCAATTGATCGCCAGACGTACAGGGGTAAAAACAGTCGAGTTTCATAGTAATTTCAGGGTCGCCAGAAACAACTTTGATGTCGAACTCAATCGCGCCATTTACGTAACCGCTGAGGTCGACGCCCGCACTAGACGCAAAAAATAGCCCAGCGAGTTGACCGTTATTGGCGTGGGTGACTTGGAGCACGTCACCCCGAGAAGCATCCGTGACAAACTCCCATGCAATAGAAGGACAAGCTGCACCGCCATCATTACTGCAATCCGCAAAGTCGATTGCCGCATCAAAGGCGTTTACACCACGATCCCAGACGCCATCCACCGCACCTTGCGACAAGACAGGTTGTGCCCCATCCCCCGTGGATGCGTCGGCATCTTGCACCGTTACAATACGCTGTACGGAGCCGGTATTACCCGCAGCATCTGTGGCTGAGTAAGTAAGGCGATATTCACCAGCTGCACTGCCCACACTGCCCGTGATCGTAACGGCCAAAACACCGTCAACAGTATCCGTCGCATTGGCACCTGATTCCGCATACGTCGCTTCAGCGTCAAGCGTGATAGACCCGCTGCCAATAAGCGTGACAACCGGGGCTGTCGTGTCAGCAACGGTGATAGTTCGGTCCAAAGAAGCCGTGTTGCCGGCGCTATCGGTAGCCGTGTAAGTAACCGTGTAAACGCCGGCAGTGTTCACGTCCACCGAGCCCGACACAGTCACTTGAACCGCCCCATCGACGGCATCCTGTGCCGACGCACCGGGATCGGTAAAGCTTGTTGCCTGCTCAACGTTTAATGATGAGGGACCAGATAAAGTAATAACGGGTGCTGTGGCATCAGCAGGCGTTCCACCGCCGCCCGAGCCATCGCCACCGCC
>JBELJN010000083.1:0-3657 GCA_042090345.1 Halieaceae bacterium
GAAGTACGACAACGAGACCGGCAGAAGCTGGCGCTTTGACTATGGCGATGGTGTCTTAGGCAGCGAGGCTGTCTACGCCCCTAAAACAGGTGCCACCTGCCATGACGACGAAGATGATGGCTATGTCGTCAACTTTATGCACGATACCAAGGACTGGAGTTCGTGGTTTTGTATCTTTAACGCCAGAGACATTGAGCAAGGCCCGATCGCGAAAGTCAGGCTGCCGGGTCGTGTTCCCTCTGGGTTTCACGCAACTTGGATGCCCGCGTGTTAGGGACGATCAAGTGACAATTGATTGGGGCTGATTGATCAGCCCCGGGCTTTCAGCGGCGTCTTTTATTTTGGCGCTGATTCGGGCTGGTATTGGTAGTATCCAGAGACCGGAATCATAAGGTGTGCATAGGGTGTTCCTGGGAACATGACATAGGGTGCGCCTGTGGTGAAATCGGTCGGATAAGCCGCTAGTGATGCTGGATCCTTGGGCATAAGCATCAGGTGGGGGCCTGACTCAATCCACTGACCAGGCACAGCGTCTTCTCGATTTAGCACGCCGGCTTTCGTATTGTCCTCGCCCATATCACCGTGGAGCATCCACATGAATGTATCTCGCTCCATGTCAGGCGCCTTGCCCGCCATATAGCCCATCATCCACTTCATACCCTCACCGTCATGGCAAGCTGGCATGGCCTCATGCGCGGAACTCCAGCCCGTCGCAGGGACAGATCTTGGATTGGCAGCCTGACAAATCCAACCATTGGTACCCTGGCGAAGCACTGAGCCGTCAGATCCTATGACTGTCGCAAAATCCCCTAAAAAATCGGGTGCGGCTGAACTGTAGGCTTTGATTTGCCAAGCAGCAGAGTTGTGATCCGCTTTGTCATCTTTTTCATGATGTCCCGCGATGACGAGCGATGCGCTGCAGGCGAGGGTGAGTGTTAGAACTGCTTTATTAATCATGTCGTCGAGCTCCTTGGTTTTGGGTGAATAGCTACCACCATTGACAAAACTGCTTACCAAAGTGTATTGCAAACGACTCATAAATCTAATTTTTTAAGCGTATCCATTCTTCCTTTGTCTGACTCCAAACGCAGAGTCGCACTTCACTCAGCGAGCCTGGAAGATTGACGTAATCGCCCGGTTTCGAACCCAGTCGCTGAGCCAGTTTCTGTGACATAACATTTTCATCGGCGATGAGGTGGGTCACGCTGTCCCAACCCAGATGATCAAAGACGTAATCGAGAGACGCGGCTGCGGCTTCCAGGGCATAACCAAAGGGGCCTAAGAGCCCCTTCCAGATCGATGTCGAGCGATGAATCTATTTACTGAGCCGAATCCCATGCTGCTTGAATAGCAGGGATGGCTTGTCCGATGAAGAATCCGGATGGTGCGCCGGAATCAGCCGCATCGCCATACTCATCAATGGCCATGTAACCTCCGATACCACGATTTACATCGATGAAACTGACGGCGCCAAATGCGCCAGGGTCGGTGAAGACACCGGGGTTATCCGATCGTATCCACCATCCCATGCCGTAGGGTGTGGCGTTGGTAGCAACCACACCGCCTCGGTCCACCTGCATACTGGCGATGGCGTCTTCACTCAAGACCTGCGTGTCGCCGCAAAAGCCACCATTTAGGTGTACCTGCAGCAGCTTGGCGTAATCAGCCATGTTGGTGATCGCGCCACCCTCGATATTGGGGTTGGCGGTACCTGCGAGACTGTCGATAGAGCCGGTGAACGAGGTGGGTGACTCCCAGGGATTACCAAAGGTAAAGACCTCGAGACCACACGGTGTGCCTAGATATTGATCGACTAATTGATTCCAGGTTGCGTTCGCCACGGTGCTCGCGGTAACGCCGGCAATTTGCCACTGGCTACCGCCGTAGTCATAAACGCTGCCGGCTGCCTGCGAGGTGGGTAGTACGTTTTGCACCAGCGTTTGACCGCAGGCTTCGAACTCGAAGATCGGTTGGGCGCTGTACTGACAGAGATGATTGAAATCTTCGATGGTTGGGCCCGTCGAAGAGCCATACGCAGGTAGCAAACGGAGTCCGGGTATCCCCGACGTGTTACTCACCATTTGCTCTACCGTTCGGTCCACATAAGGCCCGTCGTAAGCGAGATAGGTACTCACCGGCTCGCTGATGGAAAACTCAACGTTGGCATCTTCTTGCAATGCCATCAGCGTCATGACCGCCGGCACCTTACTAGTCGATGCCAACAGCACAATGGTGTCTTCCGTGTGATCACCAAAAACTTCTTGATGGATAATGCCGTCAGCGTCCACCAACACGTAGCTGATGCCATCGAAATCCGCAGTGCCATCGATGAAGGCCTGGAATGACGCATCTACATCTGAGAAGTCGGGACCCGATTGTGCAGGTGGTGGTTCAACAACGATGGGCGGTGCTGGCGTGCTACCTCCGCCGCCCCCGCCGCCACAAGCGGCTGATACCAACAAGGCGCCTGCTACAGCCCCGCGAATCACTATCGCAACCCAGCACTTGAACTTTTTTAGCATCACACGTTCCTTTTTTATTCTGTGATCTTTTTATTCTGCAAGCACAGTCATAACGTAACTGCGCAGAATTTGAAAGCTGTTACTTTAGGCTGTATAAACTAGGAGCACATGACGAATTTTGAGGCCGTTTGCACATGAAACGATTGCTAATAGTTTTGATTGCTGTATTGACTACTTGTTCTTCGATGATTGTCAGTGCTGAAGAAACCGATATGCCCGTAAATCAGGAGTACGCACCACTGGAGAAAAAGGCGCCCATCTACCCCTATGTCACGCAGTTCAATGGCATCGAGGGCTACTGCATTATCCAGTTCACGGTCACCGAGCTTGGTAAGGTGAGGGACGTATTCCCCGATGAATGCAGCCCTATCGGTTTATTCGAGGGTGTTAGCGTCGAGTCGGCAAAAGATTTTATTTATCAACCGCGCATTGTTGATGGGGTTCCGCAGAGTGTTTCTGGTGTCCAGAACAAATTTACCTTCGACTTGACTGGGGGTGGGAAGCGGAGGGATGTGGGTGATGACCCAATCAAGTTCTCGTTTCTCAAACCTAACGAGCAGCGCAGTGTCGATAGGCGCATGAAGAAAGCCGACTGGGCGAGCCTGAAAAAATACGCATTGGGTCGACAGTCGAGTAACTACCGCATGCTGTTTTTCGCCGGATATGCCGAATTGATTATGGGTAATTCCGATGCAGCCTACGAATTTATCGAGCAGTTCATTTTTCATGACGAAGAGGAAGTACCGTTCGAGTACGTGACCTTCAGCGCCATACAAACCCTCGTTGCTCATTATTATCAGAGCCAACAATATGAAAAGCTCATTGCTCTCGATGAGCATGTTGATATCTGGTGGTTTCGGTTAATCGAACCCAGAGAGGTCAATCGCATGGCGTTGATGATTGCGGATGCCTATGGCATCGCTGGTAACATGGCGGCTTCGAACAAGCGCTTCGAGCAAATAGTCGACCGTGCCCCTTCTGCTTCGGAAACTGCTGATCCGTTTGTGGGAATGGCCCGGACAGCGTTAGGGCTGTAAACCTTGGTCGTCGTGGCGCTGCCTGCCTGACTTTTATCTTATCTCTGTCCTACCAATATCACTCCAATGTATTGGCAGTCGCTATGCCGCCCGCTACT
>JBELJN010000084.1:0-3635 GCA_042090345.1 Halieaceae bacterium
ATCGCGCACGAGAAGCCGTCTATGAACGCCTGCGGGCCTTTTACTCGCCCGGTGATGGCATAGGGTTCGAGGCTAATTTTTGGTTGGTAACGGCACAGCGCTAGCCAGTTAGCATACCCATTAGCCCTGCACCCTGAGTGCTTCCCTCAAAGTTTGCCCAGTTGGGCAGCACCGATCCGAGTGATTCAGGCGCAACACCCATCCATCTAGAGATCTCAGCATACATGGCGTCGGTTGCGGTACTTGGTAGAAAACGGCCACGACCAACATCCAGCGGATTGTCCTCTACCTGCTCGGGGAAATGACCGTATAACTGACCGCCTTGCACCGCACCACCCATGATCATCGCATTACCACCCCAACCATGGTCTGAGCCTTTACCATTTGAGGTTAGGGTTCTACCGAAATCAGAAATGGTAAATGTCGTCACCGATTGACTGAGACCCAATTCCTCAAGGGCGACCTGAAACTGCCCAAGACCCGCATCAAGGGCGGGCAGCATATCGGCTTGCTGGCCCAAGGTATCTTCATGGTGATCCCAACCGCCGTAGGTCACGAAAAATGTCTGGCGTGTCACACCGAGCGATTCGCGCACACTCATTAGCTCGGCGATACGTTTCATCGCTGCTGAAAAGTAGTGCTCCGAAAAAGGCGTGCTGAGGGCTGTCGCGCCCTCCAGTGCCGAATTAAATACATCGCCGGCGTCAATCGCAGACTGAACTTTATTGCCATAGACACGGCGCAACGTTGAAGTGTTAGGGTCCTCTAAGAAACGATCGAAGTAGCGCCTAAAAACGTCATTGTCGTAGCCCGCAATCCGCCTCACACCGTCCGTGGCGCTCACGGCATAGCTGCCCGTGGCAGCACCCGCTTGAAAAGAATTATTGCCTGACAGAGAAATGTTGCCTGCGAGTGCCAAGCCGGCGTTCGCGGCTGGCATCGCATCGAGCATGCGACCGCCAACACCGGTGCCGGCACGGTTGGCAGGCGTCGCTGTCTGCCAACTCAGTATTTGATCTGAGTGCGAGAACAAACCCAAAGGTAATCGCACATTCCCCGCCTCGAGCGCCGCGCGAGTAGTGGGCTCCACCAGAGGACCAATGTTGGTGACTAACGTTGCCTGCCCAGCATTGAACCTTTGTTGAAGACTCGACATGGCCGGGTGTAAACCAAAACTCACCCCATCGAGAGCCCCCTCTAAAGGCAGCAAATCGTTGCGGCTCAGTGCTAAGTCTGAGCGTCGAGTTTGATATTGCGCATAGGCCTGCTCAGATCGCGGCACTAAAATATTGTAGCTGTCCGCGCCACCCGCAAGTAGCACACACACTACTGCGCGATAATCATCTGACGCGCGCGCCCCCGCACTTCCCAATAGGGAAAACGGGACCACAGAAGACATCCCAAGCGAGACAGCAGACTGAGCGCCACGTCTCAGTAGAGATCGACGGTTGATCATCATTGGACACCTCCAAAAACCGCCTGCTCAGGGGAAATGAGAGACAAATACAGGCTCAGTTTTACCTTCTCCGCATTGGGCGAAGAGGACAGCTCAGCCATCGCTTCTGACAGTACGGTACGAGTAAAGTCGCTCATATTGCCTGCGAAAAATAATCTATCCAGCTGATCAAAGAAGACGTCTTCGTTATCAACCAAATCGACCAAAGGCTCTAAATTTAAGGCCACAGGTGAAAGCTCGGGATGCGTAGCCATCGGCGCGTCGCCATAGACCAAGTTCGCCATCACGTTTGTTACCCCGATCGCCGTGTCTTCAGTCGTAATTTGCATCTCTGGTGAGATAAGGCCCATGGCACCTTGAGGTCGATAAAAGGGCGAATAAAAATTGAACACGCTGGGCGCGGTAAGCACCATTTGCCCAGTAAGATTTTGCACGATGTAACCCGTCACACCATATTTATAACCTTCGGCGGGAGCTATATTCAACGCCCTACCCGCGGCGAGATACCGCCTGAAAGGTTCGCGCACGCGACTTGCATCGGCGATTTCTTCATCGGTCAATATAGCCCGGACGACCGCTTTCATGTCGCCGCGAACACCCTCACCGTTGTCAGCAAAGACGGCTGAAACCCTAGCGATGTATTCAGGCGACGGGTTTGATGTCACCAATCGTTGTATTAACTGCCTCCCCACAAATGGACCAACATTTGGGTGATTGAATAAATTATCGATCGCATCGTCGATGTCCTCTAGGCCTGTTTGACCGTCAGAAACTATCTGACCATTCAACAAGTGTTTCTCCCCAGGTTCGTGATACTCGTCAAACATCACCATCGGTAGCGCGAAGACCGCCTGATTACGACCGAATTTCGGTTCTCCATTAGTCGAGTCGTAAGCGAGCCCCGTAAAGATTTTTGCAAACTCTTGGATATCCTCATTGTTATATGTCGCGATAGGGTTTCCTTGCACATCACGCTTCTGACTGCCGTCAGCATTGAGTTCATATAAACCAATAGAAAATAGCTGCATTACCTCGCGAGCATAGTTTTCGTCTGGGAACGTATTGGCAGCCGTATCAGTCTTAGCGTTGTTCACGTGGCTTAGGAAAAACCCCATTGAGGGGTGCAGCGTCACGGCGAGGAGCAGATCTCTATAATTCCCGAAACTGTGTTCCAGAAGTGTGTCGTAATAACTAGACAAACCCACGGGATTCACGCCGAGAACGCCTGAATCGGACACCACTAGAATTTGAGACAAGGCATAGGCGGTCAGCTGGCGAAGCTGATCAGGCGCGGTGAACGCACGCTCAAAAAAGGCGAATCTGCGGTACAACGCCCGAGGAATAGCTCCGTTGAGAACATCGTAGCCGTATTCCGAGCCGTAACGATAGACAATAGGCAAGTGATAACTAGGCGGTGTATCGAATTGCTCGTCGAGCCAGGCGTCCGGCCCAATTTTTGCGACTACCTCGAGGCTCTCGCCTGTTACGCCAAACGTCGCCAGATCTAAGATTACGGCAGCGGCTTCATAGTCTTCAGCTGAGGGTTCAGAGGGTGTTGGCGAAGTCGGCGCACTGCCCGAACCGCTTCCTGCTGCCGGACCCGAGGGAGCTGAACTACCACCACCTCCTCCACAACCGACGAGCACTAGGAATATTAAGCTGACTACCCACTGTTTCATGAAATTCAAATCCAAATGCTTTAAGTCCATGTTCTACGTTATCACGGCATATTCCCGTCGCTCCGCCCGTTTGTATCGCCCGTTTAAACCCAATCGTGGGACGGTTGGCATAATCAGCCTCGCGCTGGACAGTTGATAACGAACCTGTATTCTCGAGCCTTCTAACTATTACCCCTAAACTGGAGTAATTATGAGCAGAGAGTTCGACGTTATCGTCTATGGCGCTAGTGGATTTACCGGGCGGTTAGTGGCCGAGTACATGGGAAATACCCACGGCACGAGTGTTCCATGGGCAATGGCCGGTAGAAGTGAGCCCAAGCTTGCAGAAGTACGTGAGTTGATTGGCGTATCAGCCAACATACCGCTGGTAACGGCTGATGCGGGCAACGAGGAGTCTCTGCGCGATATGGTTAAGCGCGCTTCGTGCATCTGCACAACCGTCGGGCCCTATCAGCTTTACGGCTCGGAGTTGGTCAGACTCTGCGCAGAGGAAGGTACGC
>JBELJN010000002.1:0-11456 GCA_042090345.1 Halieaceae bacterium
CCTAAAGCGAAAGCCAAGGCGAGTCCAAAAGCGAAGGCTAATTCCAAAGTGGCAAGAGCTGTGGGTGAAGTCCAAAACTTTGATGACTTTAAGCCTTACAAGCCATCGCGTGGTGAAAGCTACATGAACGATGAACAGCTGGAGCACTTTCGGCAGCTGCTGCTAAGTTGGCGGTCAGACTTAGTAAACGAAGTCACCAAAACTGTCGGTCACATGAAGGATGAGGCAGCTAACTTCCCTGATCCAGCTGACAGGGCTACTCAGGAAGAAGAATTTAGCCTTGAGCTCCGGGCGCGAGATCGCGAGCGTAAGCTCATCAAGAAAATCGACGGTACGCTTGAGCGAATATCGATTGATGACTACGGTTATTGTGATGCCTGCGGCATTGAGATTGGGGTTAAGCGACTCGAGGCGAGACCAACTGCCACCCTGTGTATCGACTGTAAAACACTGGCTGAGATCAAGGAGCGCCAGGAGCTCGGCTAAATTGGGCTCCTGAATGCGTCTTATTGATGTATAAAGGCCGGTTCGCTCCTTCACCAACCGGTCCACTTCATTTCGGCTCTCTAGTCGCAGCCCTCGCAAGCTTCCTCGATGCGCGATATAACCGGGGCACGTGGCAGGTGAGACTCGATGATATCGATCCACCCCGACACGATCGATCAAGCTTCCAAACGATTCCCGCTTGCCTCGAGCAACATGGCTTGCTCTGGGACAATGATCTAATTCTGCAGAGCGGCCGGAAAGAAACGCACGAGTTCTACATCAGTAAACTGCGAAATGCAGGGCACATATTCAGTTGCACCTGCACTCGCACAACGCTGGGCCCCTTAGGGCAGTGCCAATCCGATTGCCATGAAAAGCGACATGGACAAGGAAGTATTCGGTTTCACTTGAGCGATGTCACTGCATCGGGCTTCACCGATCTTGTTCTCGGGCACCAAGTACCGACCGTGATGCCCAAAAACTTTGTGATGAAGCGCAGGGACGGATTGATTTCCTACCAGCTAGCTACGGCTGTTGATGACATCGACGAAGGTTATACCCACATCATACGAGGCAGCGATTTACTGGACTCCACATTTCGACAAATGGCGATCCATGAAGCGCTTGGTAAATTATCGCCACGTTATGGCCATTTACCGCTCGTGATTGATTCCCTCGGTAACAAGTTAAGCAAGCAAGCTGGTGCCCAGGCTGTGGATGTGGCGCGCCCGATTGCTAACTTACGATTAGCACTCGACTTTCTAAACCAACCAAGCCCGCCCAGCGCTGCCAAATCTATTGGTGACATACTCAATTTTGCGACCGAACACTGGCGTCTGAGTCAACTCAACTACGAATAAATGTAACTATTCGCCACGAACAATGTTACCTCAGTGACAAAACCCCCTAAGTTCGTGTTAGCCTCAATTCCCCGCAAGGAAATGAGACTCGCGATGCTGACTGTGCTCCTGCTGGACGACGATCCTATTAGCGCCACACATACCGCTGACGACCTAACCGCTGAAGGCTTAAAAGTTATCAAGGCGTCCCCATTCTCGGCTGTAGGGGCAATCAAGTCGGCGGAGAAAGTTGATGTCGCTATTCTCGATCCCGGTCGAAACGAAACCGGTGCAAGCCAGCTCATAAAGGATCTCTCACCCGTGCCCGTGCTCGTTCATGCGAGACACGCCTCGCTACGGACGGCTGTTGATCTTATGAAAGCCGGAGCAAAGGACTACTGGGCAAAGCCTGCATCCATTCGGGAAATGCTTCCTGCCATCCATCGATGTGCCGAGAGCAAAGCCGCAGTCGACACAACGCCACAAGCCGTCGAGGCCTTCGTGGGGAAGTCAAAGGGAATGCGCGCCCTCATGAGTCGGGCGAACAAAGCCGCGCAAGCGAGTTCTACGGTTTTAATCATTGGGGAAACAGGTACGGGAAAAGAGTTGGTTGCCCGTCACATACATCAATCTAGTAAGCGAACGAATAAACCCCTCATCTCTGTGAACTGTGCAGCCATCCCGGAAACGCTTATTGAGTCAGAGTTATTCGGTTACGAAAAAGGCGCTTTCACCGGCGCTAATGCCCAGCGTGTTGGCCTTATTGAAGCGGCGGACGGCGGCACCCTCTTTCTCGATGAAATTGGTGAATTGCCAGCCTCAGCTCAGGCACGTTTATTACGTTTTATTCAGGAGGGCGAAATTCGTCGCATAGGCTCCGTCGAGAGCTCGAGCGTTAACGTTCGCCTCATTTGTGCCACCCATAGAAATCTCATTGAACTTGAGAACACCGACGCATTTCGTCGCGATCTTTTTCACCGAATTAACGTATTACGGCTCGAGCTACCGCCGTTGCGAGAGCGGGGAGATGACATTCAAGGGTTAACAAACTGGTTGATACGACGGGTAGCCTCTCGCCTTGAGTATGCAGAAAAGTCGCTTTCTGACGAAGCGCGCAGCGCCCTGAACGCGCATGATTGGCCTGGCAATGTGCGAGAACTAGAGCACACAATTGAGAGAGCGCTCGTTATGTCAGAGGGCGAGGAAATATCACTTGAGGACCTCAGCTTACCCATTACAAACAAGCGAAACAGCGCAATGAGCGCAGCCGGAATTCAACCGGTACCGGTCATCACACCTGACACGATTCAAACACCCCCTGACTCGGGTGCGGAAGAGTTGTCGCTCGAGGATTACTTCCAGCGCTTTGTCCTCGAAAATCAAGATGCCATGAATGAAACCGAACTTGCGCAGAAGTTAGGTATCAGCAGGAAGTGTTTGTGGGAGCGACGTCAGCGTTTTGACCTGCCACGTAAACGCAAGCGGGGTGCGGCGTAGCAAAGAGTGGTCCCATAGGTAACAATTTTTGGTTGATATCAGTAACACTCCTGTAATGTTTGCCACCGCCAGACTACACAAAATTAGACAAATCATTGTTTTTGCTAGTTATTTTTTTCGCTGGCATAGCAAATGCAACAATTGGGACAGAGCCAAAATAAAAATAAGCGGCCGAATAAAAATAATATGTGTCACTACGGACCTGGGCGGGGAAGGCAACTTCCCCCAGTTTCTTTATTTCCCTCTTGAGCACTTCGCTTGGTAAACTGCCACATTCACTGCTGGGATGAAGCACGTTGCACCAAATCGACGCTCAAAGTCTTGTAGACCCCGCTGCGCTTTCAAAATCTGCCGTCGCCGTAGTCGCGCGTCTATGTGAGAACAATCACAGTGCATTTATTGTCGGTGGCGCAGTCCGAGATTTATTGCTGGGTAAGCGACCCAAAGACTTTGATGTAGCCACCGACGCGACTCCCGAGCAAATCGTTGCCCTTTTCAGAGGCGCGCGAATTATCGGAAGACGGTTCCAAATCGTGCATGTCCGGATGGGTCGCGAGATAATTGAAGTCACGACCTTTCGGGGGCATCACGAGGGAGACACCTCTAAGATTGCTGCCAAAAGCAATAAAGGCCTACTCCTTCGCGACAACGTCTACGGCACGCTCGATCAAGACGCGGCGCGCAGGGATCTCACAATAAACGCACTTTACTTGGACCCATTGCAGCACCTTATTTTTGACGACCTCAATGGGATTGAGGATATCAAGAGACGCACGATCCGAATCATTGGTGACCCTGCAGGTCGCTACCGCGAAGACCCAGTTCGTATGTTGAGGGTGGCGCGATTTGCAGCAAAACTCGGATTCAGCGTCGACCCAGCAACGCAAGCAGCCATCGGTGAATGCCGCCACCTTTTAGCGGATATCCCCTCGGCACGCCTGTTTGACGAAGCTATTAAACTGTTTATGTCAGGTCACGCTGCCCAGACGTTTGAGCAATTGCACCGTCATGATCTGCTCGAGACTCTGTTCCCAGAAGCTTTGGGTGCTTTAGGTCTCGAAGGAGCACAAGAGCTAATTACTCAAGCCATGAAGAACACTGACGGAAGAATTGCTCGCGACAAGCCCGTCACACCAGCATTTCTTTTCGCAGCCCTATTGTGGCCGGCCGTTGCTCTTCGAAGTGATGAGATTGTCCGCGCGGGCAACGCCGATGGATCACCCGTTAATGCTGCTGGACAACAAATACTGGCTCGTTCACTTCAGCGCATATCGATTCCAAAACGCTTCTCGATTCCAATGCGAGAAATCTGGGAACTCCAGCCACGATTAGATAAGTGTTCACCGAAACGAGCTAAATCTATTTTGGCGCTGCGACGTTTTCGAGCGGCCTTTGATCTGCTGCTATTGCGTTGTGACCAAGACGAGGAACTCAGTGGCGCGGTCAAATTCTGGGAGGAACAACAACAGTTGTTTCCAGAAATAGTCGGTAGCCAACCACCCACTGAGATACCCAAGAAACGGCGACGACCACGCAGACGAAAACCCGAGCAATGACCCTAGCTGTAATTGCCCTAGGCGCAAATATCGATGCGCCCATTGAGCGACTCGCCGAAGCCTACGCGCATGTGTCGAAAATGGCTGATTTCAGCGTCCTTGATGTATCGCCCATTTATCAATCTCCGCCTATGGGCCCCGAGGATCAACCGCCCTACTTCAATGCTGTTCTCTCAGGTGAGTACACAGGAGAGCCTCTACCCTTACTGAGGGCACTGCAAAAAATAGAGGCCTCTATGGGCCGCGTAAAGACACGACACTGGGGAGAGCGTTGTATCGATCTTGACATTATTCAGCTCGGGGATTGTGTTGTTCATTTACCAAGCCTTCAGATTCCCCATCCGGGTTTTAGAAGTCGCTTATTCGTCGTACAACCCATGATCGATATTCTGGGCGTTGATCATAGGGTGCCGGGCCTCCCCGAACTTGGTACCCTGCGCGAAGCATTGAGCGATGACACACTCACACTGTGTCCCAACACAGCCCTTGGCTAAGGTAACGGCGGAGGTAAGGTGACAGAAACAACCACAGCGCCCGTCGATCTACGAGGAAGGCTGCCGCAGCCGTACATCGCCGTCGAGGGTCCGATCGGTGTCGGTAAGACCACCTTGGCGAAGAGGTTAGCTGAGTTATTCGATTATCAATTGTTACTCGAAGACGCGCACGAAAACCCGTTCCTTGATAAGTTTTATGAAAATCGTCGGCAAAATGCGCTCGCTACTCAACTCTTCTTTTTGTTTCAGCGGGTCCAAAAAATGGACGATTTGAAGCAACAGGATATGTTTAAACCGCTCCGGATTGCCGACTTCCTCATCGATAAAGATCCGATCTTTGCCCAAGTCAACTTAGACCCCGACGAGTTTGAGCTTTACCGCAAGGTATACAGCCAAATGACTGTCGACGCGCCAATCCCCGACTTGGTTATCTATTTACAGGCCTCAGTCGACAGACTCTTAGAGCGGATTGATCGCCGAGGCATCGCTTCGGAGCGGACGATCAGTCGTCAGTACCTCGAGGAGCTGAATGAGGTGTACAGCGAGTTCTTTCTTTACTACGATGCCGCGCCTTTACTCATAGTGAATGCCAATCAGCTCGATTTAGTGAGTCGACAAGAGGACTTTGCCCAGCTAGTCGATTATGCTCTCGACATTAAGGCAGGGCGACACTACTACAACCCGACCTCGATCGACTAACGCAAGTACGAGAAGCACCAGGGAGCTCCGACATCGATGTCCGAACGAATTACCACAAGCAAGCTGGAAGCCATGAAAGCCGCAGGCGAAAAGTTTGTGATGGTCACCGCCTACGATGCGACCTTTGCCCGCCTAGTTAGTGAAGCGGGTGCGGAATGCATCCTCGTAGGTGACTCCCTCGGTATGGTCTTACAAGGGCACGACACAACCGTGCCTGTTTCGCTCGAAGCAATGGTCTATCACACCGAATGTGTTGCTCGAGCCCGCCCCCATTCTCTGATTGTGTCAGATCTCCCCTTTATGACGTACTCGTCACCCGATGTTGCCCTCACGGCCAGTATGGAACTGATGCAAAAAGGGGCACAAATGGTAAAGCTTGAAGGGGGTACCTGGCTAAGCGAGACCATTCATCAATTGGTCCAGCGCGGCATCCCCGTCTGTGCTCACCTCGGCTTAACCCCGCAATCGGTCAATGTCTTTGGCGGCTATCGCGTTATGGGACGAACACCGAAGGAAGCGAAATCGATATTAGCTGACGCTGTAGAAATTCAAGATGCAGGCGCAAGTATCGTTCTGCTTGAATGCGTGCCTGAAGACCTTGCAGCGGATATCTCATCTAAGCTCGATATACCGGTGATTGGTATTGGTGCCGGTGCGGGCACAGACGCACAAGTGTTAGTTTTACACGACTTGCTTGGGCTCACCGAGAAACCCGCAAAGTTCGTCGAAAACTTCATGGCAAGCGCCGACACCGTGCAAGATGCGATTTCCGCCTTTGTAAACGCGGTGAAGGACGGATCCTACCCGCAGGCACAACACACCTATCGCTAAATGGAAATTATCAGCAGCATCAGCGCTATGCAGGCCTGGCGCTCGTCTCTCCCACCGGGTCTTCGAGTCGGCTTCGCGCCGACAATGGGTAATCTCCACGCGGGACATCTATCACTCGTTGAGCGGGCGAAATCGCTAAGCGACGTCACTGTCGCCTCGATATTCGTTAACCCAATGCAGTTTGGAGAAAGTGAGGACCTCGATGCCTATCCGCGCAGCTTGGCGCGGGATTTGGAAAGTCTCAGAGAGGCTGGCACGGCTGTCGTGTTTACACCGTCGGTAGTCGATATTTATCCTGAGGGTGTCGAGCACCATACAGCGGTGGAAGTTCCGGGATTAACTGACGTACTTTGCGGCGCCTCGCGAACCGGTCACTTCAGGGGTGTAACAACCGTCGTAAGCAAGCTTTTTGGGGCAGTACGACCCGATGTCGCGGCATTCGGCGCTAAGGATCTACAACAAGTTCTTGTCATAAAAAAATTGGTTCGCGACCTCCTAATGAATACCGAGGTGATAACTGTTCCAACAATGCGAGAAGCCGATGGCCTTGCCATGAGCTCTCGAAACGGCTACCTGACAAAGACTGAACGACAACTTGCTGCTCGCTTTCCGAGCGTGCTCACTGACTGTGTTACCGCCGTTAAGAGCAGATCGAGCACGATCGAGGATGCCCTTGAGATCGCGCGTAAAGCACTCATCAAACACGGATTTCATATCGATTATCTCGAGGCACGCAAGACCTTTGATCTCACGCCGGCAACCTCGCTAGATGCAGAAGTTGCCATATTTGGCGCGGTCTTTGTGGGTAAAACGCGGCTTATTGATAACCACGTCATACCCGCGCTTTAAGTCGCCCTCAGCCCGCAGCTACTTACTACGCCTCTCCTGGCTCGTGGAGAAAGTCAAGTAACTCCTGGACCTCACGGGGCGGGGGTGAAGTAACGCGACTTATGATGAAGGCGGTTGCGAAATTAACGATCGCCCCCACAACACCAAACGCATTTGGCTCGATACCAAAGAACCAATTGGGTGGCATATCACCTAGAAAGCTCGTTCCCGGAATAAACATAATTCCCTTGTGCTGGAAGACATAAAGCAACGTCACGGATATTCCTGCCAACATTCCAGTCACCGCACCCTCTCGACTAATACCACGCGCGAAGATGCCCATGAGTAACGCCGGGAAGAGCGAAGAAGCCGCAAGACCAAAGGCGAGCGCGACGGTACCGGCCGCAAAACCCGGCGGGTTCAGACCCAAATATCCAGCCCCCAGCACAGCGACTGCCATCGCAATCCGAGATGCTCTAAGCTCGGCTCGCTCGGAAATGGACGGCATATAGGTACTCTTGAGTAGATCATGAGAAATAGCGCTCGAAATCGCCAACAAAAGACCTGCAGCTGTTGAGAGAGCGGCAGCCAAACCACCGGCTGCTACAAGGGCAATTACCCAGTTAGGCAACTGCGCTATTTCTGGGTTAGCTAACACCAGAATATCATTATCTAATTTTGTTAACTCGTTAGTTTGAGGGTCAGCCGTATACTCGATGCGCCCATCGCCATTCAGGTCTTCGACTTTGAGCAGGCCTGTTTGCTCCCAATTTTCAAACCACGCCGGCTTTTCCTCAATGAGCAATGCCTGTCCGTCTGAAGCCTGCATGGTATCCACAATATTCAGTCTCGCCATGGCAGCGATGGCTGGCGCTGTCGTGTAGAGAATGGCAATGAACACCAGAGCCCACCCTGCAGACCGTCGCGCCGCTGCAACGCTTGGCACGGTAAAAAACCGAATAATGACGTGAGGCAGTCCAGCCGTTCCAATCATGAGCGATGCAGTGAATGCCAGCATATTAAGCGTGCTACCACGGAGCGTTGTGGTGTACTCCTGAAAACCAAGATCAACCAAGATAAGGTCGAGCTTATCGAGGAGATACATATCGCTACCGGACAGTGTGGAGCCCAAGCCTAGTTGCGGTATCGGGTTCCCCGTCAGCTGGAGACTGATGAAGATGGCGGGAATCGTATAAGCCGTAATCAGCACGACATATTGTGCGATTTGCGTATAGGTAATGCCCTTCATACCCCCCAAAACGGCGTAGAAAAAAACGATCAACATTCCGATACCGAGGCCTGTTTCGTAGTCGGTTTCCAGGAAGCGTGAAAACGCGACCCCCACACCTTTCATTTGACCTATCACGTAAGT
The DNA here is from genome assembly GCA_042090345.1 of Halieaceae bacterium. GTDB lineage: Bacteria > Pseudomonadota > Gammaproteobacteria > Pseudomonadales > Halieaceae > Luminiphilus. The sequence continues at coordinate 8,603 of JBELJN010000002.1, forward strand.
AACGGAGCACAGAATGAGGCAAATGACGGCGACTACACGCGCCGTATCTGAGTAATAGCGCTCGCCTATGAAATCAGGGACTGTGTACTTACCGTATTTCCGAAGGTACGGAGCAATCAACAGGGCTAAAAGAACATAGCCCCCGGTCCAGCCCATGAGGAAGACTGACCCACCATAGCCGTTGTATGAGAGTGCGATGAGACCTGCCATAGAAATGAAAGAGGCAGCAGACATCCAGTCAGCCGCAGTAGCCATGCCGTTAGCGACCGGGTGGACGCCACCATCTGCGACATAAAAATCTTTGGTTGAAGACGCTCTCGTTGCGACCGCAATACCGATGTACAACGCAAAGGTGAAACCAACAACCAGATAAGTCAGTAGCGTTAGACTCATTATTCAGAGCCCTCTTTGTATTCGCGCTCCAACCGACTCATCGTCGCCGCAAAATAGAAAATTAACGCGATAAAAACAAAGATTGAGCCCTGTTGGGCGAACCAAAAACCCAACTTGTAGCCACCCAATCGAATTTCATTAAGGGGCTCAACCATCAGAATGCCGAAACCGAAGCTCACAACAAACCAAATCACCAGAAGCTTCAGCATAAGTCCTCGAACTTGTGCCGAAAATTGCGCTCTGCGCGCGTTTTTATTATCGAACTCAGCCATTCGTTGGATATCTCCCTTTTCCAAACGCATTTTGTTCCACTGCAAGAACACATACGGCATTATTGATTAGGTAGTTGCTTTATTCGGCAGCCGCGCACAGATAAAACCATAAGGATCCATTGCATGTCTAACGAGGCGATTTATCCCGTTCCGCCAAACTTTACCGACGCGCACATCACCCCTGAAAAATATCAGGAGATGTACCGGCAGTCGCTAGATGATCCAGATAGCTTCTGGAGCAGTCAGGCGACCGAGTTCTTATCGTGGGACAAGCCCTGGGACACCGTCTGCGACAGCGACCTGTCCACAGGCCACGCTCGCTGGTTCGATGGCGGCAAGCTGAACGCCAGTGTTAACTGCATCGACCGCCATTTGCCGGCTCGAGCAGCTCAAACCGCCATCCTATGGGAAGGAGACAACCCCGCAGAGCACAAGCGCATTACCTACCAGGCGCTCAAAGACGAGGTCTGCCGTCTCGCCAATGTTATGCATGACCGTGGTGTTCGCGCAGGCGACCGTGTTTGTATTTATATGCCTATGGTGCCTGAAGCAGCCTATGCCATGCTTGCCTGCACGCGAATTGGCGCCATTCATTCAGTCGTGTTTGGTGGATTTTCTCCGGAGGCGCTCAAAGACCGCATCAATGACGCGAGTTGCCGCATGGTAATTACGGCCGACGAAGGATTGCGCGGTGGTAAAACTGTGCCCCTGAAAGCCAATGTCGACGCCGCTTTAACTAAGTGTCCGTCCGTGGATACCGTTATCGTCCTTGAGCGAACAGGCGGTGACATTCACTGGGAGGAAGGGCGAGATATTGCTTACGGCGCGAGCACCTCGACGGCCAATACCGAGTTCACGCCTGCCTCGATGGATAGTGAGGCTCCGCTTTTCATCCTCTATACATCCGGCTCAACGGGCAAGCCAAAAGGTGTATTGCACACAACGGGCGGCTATCTATTACAAGCAGCCAGTACGTTCAAATATGTTTTTGACTACCGTGAAGGCGAGGTCTTCTGGTGTACAGCAGATGTGGGATGGGTGACTGGTCACTCGTATATCGTATACGGCCCGCTCGCCAACGGCGCAACAACCGTCATGTTCGAAGGTGTGCCCACCTACCCCGACGGTGGACGTTGTTGGGAGGTGATCGACAAACACCAAATTAATACATTTTTTACCGCACCGACCGCTATCCGAGCCCTCCATGCTCTAGGCGACGATTTCGTGACGAGGCACTCAAGGCGCAGTCTCAGAATCATTGGCTCGGTAGGGGAACCCATTAACCCCGAGGCTTGGGAGTGGTACCACCGCGTTGTGGGGGACAGCCGCTGCCCCATTGTGGACAGCTGGTGGCAAACTGAGACCGGCGCAATGATGATTACGCCCATGCCATCTGCCCACGCGATGAAGCCTGGCTACGCAAGTTTCCCCTACTTCGGCGTGGAACCTGCCCTGCTCGATGAGCAGGGACAAGAGATTGAAGGGGAAGGTTCAGGGTATCTTGTGATTAAACGGTCATGGCCTGGCCAGATTCGAACAGTCTACGGTGATCACCAGCGCCTTATTGATACTTACTTCTCAACTTATGACGGCTACTATTTTACCGGCGACGGCGCGCTTCGCGATGCGGACGGCTACCTGCGTATCACGGGTCGCGTCGATGATGTTCTAAACGTATCGGGTCACAGGATGGGTACGGCAGAGGTTGAAAGTGCGCTTGTTCTTCACAGTGACATCTCGGAAGCCGCAGTCGTGGGATATCCGCACCCAATAAAAGGCCAGGGAATTTATTGCTACGTGACACCGGTCACCGGTGTTGAAGACAGTCCTGAACTTCGGGCCGAACTAATACAGCTCTGCGTCAAAGAGATAGGCCCGATAGCAAAACCTGATGTCATACAATGGGCGCCGGGACTCCCAAAAACTCGCTCAGGAAAAATCATGCGACGGATCTTGAGAAAGATCGCCGAAAACGAGCTCGACAGCTTGGGCGATACCTCTACCTTGGCTGATCCATCTGTCGTGGCACAACTCATTACAGGGCGTAGCGACTAACAACACCATCGCGTCAGTTCGGGTCACAGACCACCAAAAGACCAATAGCAACTCGCCAATTCACACCGCGAGAGTTCAACTAAAAAAAAGGCCCGCATCAGCGGGCCTTTTTAGATAACAAGTCAGCTAGCGTA
>JBELJN010000002.1:11556-17409 GCA_042090345.1 Halieaceae bacterium
TCATCTGATGCGTCATCAGCGCTATTCGCTTCATCGGCATCTACGTCCTCTGCAGGCGCTTCCTCAGCGACGTCAGCTTCAGTAACCTCTGGCTCAGCAACCTCTGGCTCAGCAGCCGGCTCGGCGGCCTCTGCTGCTTCCGCTACCGGTGCTTCCTCGGGCGCTTCATCTTCGAGCAGCTCTTTGATAGAGAGCTTGATACGACCACGTTGATCAACGTCAAGACACTTCACTGTCACTTCTTGTCCTTCAGTGAGGTAATCACTCACATTCTCAACACGCTCATTCGCGATTTGAGAAATGTGCAACAAGCCGTCTTTGCCTGGAAGGATCGTAATGAACGCACCAAAATCAACGATGCGCGCAACCTTACCTGTGTACACAGCACCCACCTCAGCTTCAGCCGTGATCGCCATGATCATTTCAACCGCCGCATCGCGCGCCGCCTGGTTCTGACCAAAGACTTTTACAGTGCCGTCATCATTGATGTCGACCGTCGCGCCAGACTCTTCTGTGATCTGTCGAATGGTTGCACCGCCCTTACCAATGATGTCGCGGATCTTGTCGGAATCGACCTTTAACGCAATCATGCTTGGCGCATTTTCGGACGTAATCTCCCGCGCGGAATCAAGAATCGCATTCATTTGGCCAAGAATGTGTAAGCGCGCGTGCAGAGCCTGCTCTAGCGCCACTTCCATGATCTGCTCGTTGATACCTTCAATCTTGATATCCATTTGCAGTGCTGTAACGCCTTCAGCGGTACCCGCTACTTTAAAGTCCATATCACCAAGGTGATCCTCATCACCAAGGATATCGGTGAGTACGGCAAACTGATTTCCTTCTTTCACCAGACCCATGGCGATACCCGCAACCGGCGCCTTCAAAGGTACGCCCGCGGCCATCATAGCCAAAGAGCCTACGCAGACGGACGCCATAGAACTCGAACCGTTTGACTCGGTAATCTCTGATACAACCCGAATGGTGTAAGGGAACTGCTCCTCGTTGGGAAGCACTGCTGCCAAACCACGACGTGCCAAGCGGCCGTGGCCGATTTCGCGACGTCCGGTGAATCCCATGCGTCCTGCCTCACCTACAGAATAAGGAGGGAAGTTGTAATGCAGCATGAATGGATCACGCCGCTCACCCTCAAGCGCATCGATAATCTGTGCATCACGCGTAGATCCAAGCGTTACGGCACCAATGGCTTGGGTCTCGCCACGCGTGAACAGTGACGAACCGTGCACGTTATCAAGTACGTCAACTTCGCAAGCGATTTGGCGGACCGTGCGGCCATCCCGACCATCGATACGAGGCTCTCCAGCGAGAATACGCTCACGAACAATGCGCTTCTCGAGCGCTTTAAACTCGTCCTTGATATCGTCTGCAGAGGGCCCTTCGTCCGATGCAAGTTGCTCAATAATGGCATCTCGTACCTGTCCAACGCGCTCGTAGCGCGCCGCTTTCTCGGTAATACGGTACGCCTCACCCAAGTCTCCGCCAGCTGCCTCTTCAACTTGTGAACGAAGCGCTTCGTTAACCTCAGCGGCTGACCAATCCCAACGCGGCTTACCGGCCTCTTCAACGAGCTCGTCGATCGCCTTAATAACCGTTTGCAGTTCTTGGTGAGCAAACAATACGGCGCCCAACATTTGATCTTCGGACAGCTCTTTTGCTTCCGATTCAACCATCAGTACCGCATCGCGTGTACCGGCTACCACCATATCGAGCTTGCTATCTTTCAATGCCGTATAGCTAGGGTTGAGTAAATAGCCGTCGGCCTCGGTGAAACCAACACGCGCACCGCCAATCGGACCGTTGAAGGGGCAACCCGATATCGCTAGGGCGGCTGAAGTACCAATCATCGCGGGAATATCGGGATCCGTCTCCAAATCGGCAGACATGACCGTACAGACAACCTGCACCTCGTTCATAAATCCATCGGCGAACAAGGGGCGAATAGGACGATCGATCAAACGTGATGTCAGCGTCTCTTTTTCGCTGGGTCGAGCCTCACGCTTAAAGAAACCACCGGGAATTTTACCTACCGAATAGGCTTTCTCGATGTAATGAACCGAAAGAGGGAAAAACGCCTGTCCGGGCTTTTCCTTTTGTTCTGCTACGACGGTGCAAAGCACAGACGTTGTGCCCATGGTCACCATAACGGCACCAGAGGCCTGGCGTGCGATACGGCCAGTCTCCAGCGTGACTTCGTGGTCACCATACTGGAACGTTTTTGTAACTACATTCACTTAACTATCTCCAAAATAAATCGGCCGGCATATAGCCGGCCCTAAGTCGTTTTATCGGCGCAAGCCAAGACGCTTAATCAACGATGCGTACCGACTGGTATCCTTGCGCTTCAAGTAATCCAACAGTTTACGGCGCTGGTTGACCATGCGGATGAGACCACGACGTGAATGGTGATCCTGCGCATGCTCTTTAAAGTGCTGCTGTAATTGCTCAATATTTGCGGTCAACAAGGCAACCTGTACTTCCGGTGAACCTGTGTCACCCTCTGCCTGCTTATAGTCTTCTACGATTTGAGCTTTTCGTGCTGCATCTAGTGCCATGATATTTCTCCAACCTGCGTTACGCTTCGCCCACCCGTGCAGGTTTACAGGGGGGTTGATTAATGACTGTCAACAAACAGTCGCTTTGGAGCGACACGCCCATCGTCGAGCATCTCTCCGATGCCCAAAAACGGGCCTTCCGCTTCAGCGACGCGCACCATACCATTTAGCGGCGCGTTTCGCACTACTACAGCCTGACCTTGTTTTAGGTAGAAAGCCGCAGAATTCTCAACTTCTACGCGTGGCAAATGATCCACAGCCAACTCTGGATCCATCAGAAACGCATCAAGAGCAGTGGGACCCTCGGCTTCAGCTACTTGAGTCAGTGTGTCGAGACTGACTGCCTGAGCCAGCGTAAAGGGTCCCGTTGCAATCCGTCGCAAGGCGCTCATATGCCCCGGCAATCCGAGTGAGCCTGCCAAGTCCTCGGATAAGGTACGAATGTACGTGCCCTTACTGCATCGGACGTTAATAGCCGCCTCTGCTCGGGTACCGGCTTGGAAGTTTAAAAGATCGATCTCTCGAATCGACACTGCGCGGCTTTTCCGCTCAACCTCTTTCCCCTGCCGGGCCAACTTATAAAGCGGCTGACCATCGACCTTTAGCGCGGAGTACATTGGCGGCACTTGCTCTATATCACCGACAAAACTACTTACCGCAGTGCTCAAAGCCGCTTCACTCAGAGCAGTTGCGTCAGCTTCAGCTACGATCTCTCCCTCGCTATCACCTGTTGTCGTACTGCAGCCAAACAGCACACGCGCTTCATAGGCTTTGTCCGAGTCTAGGAGATACTGTGAGAGCTTTGTGGCCTCACCAAGGCAAATAGGTAAGACGCCGCTCGCAAGTGGGTCTAAATTCCCGGTATGACCCGCCTTAGCCGCACCGAACAAGTGACGAACACGCTGCAAAACCTGATTCGACGAGGGACCAATCGGTTTGTCCAGCACAAGAATTCCAGTGACCGCCCGACCTTTTCGACGCCGAGCCATCTCAGCTGTCGTCCGCCTCTGCTTCATTGCCGCTAAGCGTGTCTGACGCTCGGGCTCGCCCAAGTAGATCTTCCATGTGTCGGCCGCGGCCAACACTTTCGTCGAACTTAAAGGTGAGTTTAGGCACGGTACGAAGACTCGAACCTTTAGCGACCTCAGTTCGCAAAAACCCAGCCGCTTTGTCTAAAACACGGGTAACATCCGTAGCCGCGTCAGCGCTTTCAACACCTAGCTTGGTGTAATACACCTTGGCGTAGCGCAGATCACGACTAACGTCGACCGCAGTAATGTTCACAAACTCTGCACGCGGATCACGAACGCTATGCAACAAGAGCTTTGCAAGCTCCTGTTGAAGGTAGTCGGCGACGCGCTCTGTGCGACTGTATTCTTGTGGCAAACCGTTACCTACTTACCTACAAAGAGCGAGCAACTTCATTAACGTCAAATACTTCGATGAGATCACCCACCTTGACGTCCGTGTAGTTCTTCACACCAATACCGCATTCCGTACCGTTACGTACCTCGTTCGCATCGTCTTTGAAGCGACGCAGAGATTCTAGCTCACCCTCATAAATCACAATGCTGTCACGCAATACGCGAATAGGCTTGGAACGGAAAACCGTTCCCTCGGTCACCATACAACCGGCGATTAACCCAAACTTTGGCGATCGGAATACGTCACGCACTTCGGCAATACCCACGATTTCTTCGCGAAGCTCAGGCGAAAGCATGCCTGAGAGCGCAGCCTTAACGTCATCGATAATGTCGTAAATAACGTTGTAGTAACGAACTTCGACACCCTCATTCTCCGCCATACTCCGAGCCTTCGTATCGGCGCGTGTATTAAAGCCAAAGATCACCGCGTTACTGGTCATCGCGAGCGAAACGTCTGTCTCGGTAATACCGCCGACGCCGCCCGCAACCACATTGACCTTGACCTCGTCGTTACCCAGGTCAGAAAGCGATGATTGGAGCGCCTCCAAGGAGCCGCGAACATCAGCTTTGATGACGACATTCAGGGTTTGAACCTCTCCAGCCGTCATCGTTTCAAACATGGAATCCAATTTGGCCGCCTGCTGCCGCGCTATTTTGGTAGAACGCTGCTTTTCTTGTCGGAAATCGGCAATTTCACGCGCGCGCTTTTCGCTCTCAACGGCTACAAAGGGATCACCCGCATCGGGCGTGCCATCGAGGCCTAAAATCTCGACAGGAATGCTCGGGCCAGCCACTTTTATCGGCTGCCCGTTTTCATCGAGCATGGCTCGGACGCGACCGTATTGAAGTCCGGCTAAGACAATATCGCCCTGGTTGAGCGTACCCTGCTGAACTAATAATGAAGCTACTGGACCACGACCGCGATCCAGACGTGACTCAATTACAAGTCCGTTTGCGGGAACATCTGCCGGGGCTTTTAGCTCAAGCAACTCTGACTGCAGCAGCAAAGCTTCAAGCAGCGTATCAATACCCTCGCCCGTGTGCGCAGAGACCGCAATGAACTGCGTATCGCCACCCCAATCTTCAGGAATTACTTCCTTGGCGGACAACTCGTTTTTGACGCGATCTGGATCAGCGCCTTCTTTATCCATTTTGTTGATCGCAACGACCAATGGCACACCGGCAGCCCGAGCGTGCTGAACCGCTTCTTCGGTCTGCGGCATGACTCCGTCATCTGCCGCAACGACCAAAACCACAATATCGGTAGACTTTGCACCGCGAGCACGCATGGCGGTAAACGCCGCGTGGCCCGGTGTATCGAGGAAGGTGATCATCCCCATATCAGTCTTCACGTGGTAAGCACCAATGTGCTGGGTAATACCGCCCGCCTCGCCCACGGCAACACGTGAGCTTCTGATGTAATCCAAAAGTGACGTCTTACCATGGTCGACGTGACCCATCACGGTAACCACGGGCGCACGCAACTCTGGCGTACCCTCATGATTCGCCATCGTCTCTTCAAGCCGCTCTTCCAGCTCGTCGTCAGACTTCAGCATGATCCTGTGGCCTAACTCCTCAACCACAAGGCTCGCTGTATCCTGATCGACCATTTGGTTGATTGTTGCCATCACACCAAGCTTCATGAGCTCCTTGATAACAACGCCGGCCTTCACCGCCATCTGCTGCGAGAGATCACCCACGCTGATGTTTTCTGGGAGCTCAACGTCGTAGACAATTTTCTCGGTTGGCTGCTCAAACGCATGCTGATTTTGGTCGTCACCCGAACGTCTGCGCTTTCCGCCGCGCCCGCGACCTCTTCCAGACTCAGCCGCCTCAATATCACTGAGCGACAAATTATG
>JBELJN010000002.1:17509-178874 GCA_042090345.1 Halieaceae bacterium
CTAACTGACTTGCGCTTCAGCGTAATTTTTCTCGGCGCCTCTTCATCACTGCCGTGGCTTCGCTTCAAATGCGAGAGCAGTGTGCGCTTATCATCGTCCGATACCGTTTCATCGGCCTTTTTGTGGGGCAAACCCGCGTCCTTCATCTGCGACAGCAGTTTCGCCGCATCGGTACCCACGGTTTTTGCCAACTGCTCTACGGTTACTTCAGCCATTTCGTTTCTCTCTAATCTCGCTGTTGATCGTCTACCCTTCTGCTTTTGAAGTCAGTTAGGCAGTCTCTCCCTCTTCCGCAAACCACGGTTCGCGAGCAGTCATAATGAGCTCGGCCGCCCATTCCTCGGTCATGCCTTCAATCTCCATGAGCTCATCAACACTTTGCTCAGCAAGATCTTCCATCGTGACCACTTCCATACTGGCGAGGACGTAGGCGAGTTGCTTATCCATGCCGCGCATCTCGAGTAGATCCTGTGCAGGCTCGGTCGAACCTATCTCTTCTTCAGAGGCAATAGCCATCGTCAACAGAGCGTCCTTAGCGCGTGCACGGAGCTCTTCGGCGATATCCTCGTCAAAGCCTTCAATGTCTGCCATCTCCTCCAAGGGGACGTAAGCCACTTCCTCAACCGTAGTAAACCCTTCTTCCACAAGAACACCTGCAACGTCTTCATCGACGTCCAGTGCTTTCATGAAGGTTTCCATCACCTCTCCTGCCTCGGCTTCTTGCTTTTCAATCGCCTCATCAGTGCTCATGACGTTGATAGTCCAGCCCGTCAGATCAGATGCCAAACGGACATTCTGGCCCCCTCGCCCAATGGCTTGCGCAAGGTTATCCTCGGCGACTGCAACCTCCATGGTATTGCTGTCTTCGTCAACAACAATAGACTCCACCTCGGCCGGAGACATTGCGTTAATGACGAGCTGCGCAGGGTTGTCGTCCCACAATATGATGTCGACTCGCTCAGTGTCGAGCTCGTTTGATACGGCTTGAACACGAGAGCCTCGCATACCGACACAGGCACCAACGGGATCGATTCTCTGATCACCTGTCTTTACAGCAATCTTAGCCCGTGAGCCCGGATCGCGCGCAGCAGAACGAATTTGAATAACCCCTTCTGATATCTCAGGCACTTCAATCTTGAACAACTCGATCAACATTTCTTTGCAAGCACGCGACATGATGAGCTGGGGGCCACGCGCTTCCTCGTTGATCTCGGTGAGGATTGCCCGAACTCTGTCGTTCATACGAAACGTTTCGCGGCCGACTAATTCTGAGCGCGGTAATAGGCCCTCGGCATTGTTGCCGAGATCCAAAATAATATTGTCGCGGGTGACTTTTTTGACGGTACCGGCCAGCAGCTCACCGAGACGGTCTTTATACTGGTCAACCACCTGCGCACGCTCGGCTTCGCGGACGCGCTGAACAATTACTTGCTTAGCCGTTTGCGCAGCGATACGACCAAAGCCTACGTTGTCGATCACCTCTTCATGCACATCACCAGGCACCAAGGACTCATCGACTTCGATCGCTTCCTCAGTGGTGAACTGCGTGCCGAGTAATGCCAGCTCAGTATCAGGAACCACTAGCCACTTACGCTTTGTTACGTAATCGCCGGATGTTCGGTCAATTACCACCTCGATATCTGACTCTTCGTCGTACCGCTTTTTTGTCGCAGTAGCGAGTGCCAACTCAATCGCTTCAAAGATAATGTCTTCGGAAACGCCTTTTTCATTTGAAACGGCTTCGGCGACCATCAAAATTTCTTTGTTCATTCCCTATGTCTCACTTTGATTGTCGAGGACTGCATCGCCCTCTTTAACGCTTTCATTTAATTCAGTTACGGCTGCAGGTCTCGCCCGCTCAATCCACTCTGCCGTCGGCTGCACACGAGCCCTATCGATACTATTTAGGGGCAGGAGGTATTCATGTTTGTCAACGCGGACAACGATATCGTCGCCATCAAAACCCAAAAACCACCCTCTAAACTTTCGTCTTCCCTCGAAGGGAAATCGCAGCTTAACTTCCACAGGCTGCGCTTCATAATCCATGAACTGCTCTCGCTTAAAGAGCAAGCGATCTATTCCCGGTGAAGACACCTCCAACGTGTACTCCCCGACGAATGGATCCTCTACATCCAACACACCCGCAAGATGACGACTGACTGAAGCGCAGTCATCAACGGTGACACCCAACGCTTTATCGATGTAGACACGCAACGTGGGCCTGCGGTTTGGGCTAAGCAACTCCAATCCCCACAGCTTGTACCCCAACATATCAACCGTTGGTTCAAGCAGTTTGAGCAATTGGCTCTCTTTACCACCCATCGTATTCATCGCCGTCCTCGGCAAATTTCAGACACAAAAAAGGCCCAAACAAGGGGCCTCAAATGTAGCGCTAACCATCGCGCTATGTTGGTAGCGGGGGCCGGATTTGAACCGACGACCTTCGGGTTATGAGCCCGACGAGCTACCAGGCTGCTCCACCCCGCATCAAGTCTTTAATGCCCCTTGTATCGACGCCGGTATCGTCGAAGGCATTTAGACAGAACCTACGGCCCTGTCATCAAGGTGCGGGAGTCTAGGGATTCAGCGCTACTGCGTCAAGTGACAAAGCCATAAAAACGGCAGTAATTGGCTGGGTTGAACACCTTAAGCGCTTATGGTCTCGGCCCGGTTCAAGCACACCTCACGGCGGCACGAAACGCAAGGTTAGCTTTCAGCCCTTTTTGAATGCCTATGCAGTGCGTCACCTCTTTTTGAGCCCATTGCTCGCCTGTATGCATTGGGCCATCTCTAGCGTCTTGCGGCTTTTTATCTGCCTAGTCTCACCAATCCTTGGAGGCGACAACACCGAGCATGGATTCAGCGGCCTTGACACCATCTATGATCGCCAGCTCAAGCGCTTTTGCTGCGGCGACACCGATCGAATTTAGGCTCTTACCCGATCCGGACGTATCGTCATCTCTCGAGCCCTCAGAACCCATCGAGACGGCGAATACTGTATCCCCATCGAACTGGGTATGAACGGGTCTAATCGCGCGTGCGAGCCCATCGTGCGCCATTTCAGCCACTTTTTTAAGTTCGGTCTTCGTAAGCGTCCCGTCGGTCGCTACAATCCCTATTGTTGTGTTAGTCGCAATGGACCCTTCACGGTCCAACATGCCCGTCGCGAGATCAACCGCAGATTGGTACTCACCTTCCCTCGAACTGCGCACACCAGCAACAACCGCACCTGTGCGACTATCCACGATTTCACCTACGGCGTTTACCACCACCAACGCGGCAACCCTCGTCCCATTCGGTAAGACAGTCACTGAACTGCCGAGCCCGCCCTTCGTGACAAAAGCTGGGCCGCCTAATTTACCCACTGTCGCGCCTGTACCGGCACCGATATTCCCCGACTGAACGGGTTGCGACGAAGCGGTCGTAACGGCTTCTTTCCCCCAGTCGGCATTGGGCCGCACACTCGGGGAACCGATAGATAAATCAAAAAGCACCGCAGCGGGCACAATCGGCACAACAACGCCCGGCATGACGTCCAACCCCTGCCCTTGGGCCTCGAGAACCGCCATAACGCCCGACGCCGCATCGAGTCCGTAGGCGCTTCCGCCCGTCAGAACAATCGCGTGGACTTTATCAACCAAATTACCAGGATCAAGCAGGTCGGTCTCACGCGTACCCGGTGCAGCACCCTGAACCGAGACCGCGGCGGTCGCACCCTCTCCAGCAAAACGAACGACCGTCACGCCTGTCGCGTTTTGCACATCGGTAACGTGGCCTACGGTTACGCCGTTAATCGCTGTAATGGTGCTATTTTCCATGGTCTTTACGCCCTTTTACTAACCTGCCTAATTTATTTTTCTTAAAGATAATGTGCGTGGCTATGGCAATGCACCACCCGATATTCTAGGGCCGAGACCACCACCAGAGATGTACGTTTTAGGCCCTACCCACACTTAATATACCGCCGTGTAAAACGTCCCAAAGGCCACTCGGTAACACGTCAGGGGTAGACGTGATTTCATGCGTAAAAAGTACCTGCAAATCAGTCTGAATTCTATTTCGTTTCCCGCAATCAACGAATACACTCGCCACTTTTATAACAATAAGCTTGCCAGAGGAGACGTTCATGGCAGACCTACCAAAACATGCACGAGTCGTAGTTGTGGGCCAAGGCGGTATCGTTGGCGCATCGGTTGTTCACCACCTGATAGAAGAAGGATGGGATGACATAGTCGGACTCGAAAAATCAGCGATTCCAACCGATATTGGTTCAACATCTCACGCCTCTGATTTTTGCTACATGACGTCTCATGACAAGCTCAATGTAGAAATCACCAATTACAGCAGAGAGTTCTATGCCAAGCGCGGTAACTACATCAAGACGGGTGGTCTTGAAGTGGCGCGCAAAGACGATGACGAGCGCATGTTAGAACTCATTCGCAAGGTCGGTTCAGGTAAAGCATTTGGTACAAATGCCTACATGATCACAGCAGCGGAAGCTAAGGAGAAGTTCCCTCTGTTAGAAGAAGATCAAATTCAAGGCGCTATGTGGGACCCCGATGCAGGCCTCGTCACGCCTCGGTCGCAGAAGGTGGCTGGCGATTTGGTCGATGAGGCCGTCGCCTCCGGTAAGCTCAAGGCATTTGCCTACACGCCAGCGACAAAACTCATTGTTGAAGATGGCGTGATCAAGGCAGTAGAAACGCATAAAGGCACCATCACGGCCGATTACGTTGTTCTTTGTGTGGGCATCTGGGGAAACCTTGTGTCGCAGACGGCGGGCGTAAAACTCCCGTTGATGCCGCTCGAGCACCCGCTCTTATTCTTTGGACCTTGGGACCACCTCGAGGGCACAGGCAAAGATATCGTGTACCCACTGATGCGCGATCAAGGCAACTCTGCCTATGTTCGCGATACTGGCGACCCCACAACACCTGAAGGCGGATTACTCGAGTGGGGCTACTACGAGCCCTTTGACCCACGGCTAGTAGACCCAACGGATATTGCGGAGCCCGGAGAGGCGCGACTTTCACCCTCAATGCGTGACATGACGCTTGACCAGGTAATGGAAGCATTTGAGCGCGCAATTGAGCTCACTCCTGTTCTCGGAGAATTGGGCTGGGAAGAGCGTCGGTCTTTCAATGGCCTTTTGTCCATTACGCCCGATAGCAGCTCCATCATTGGCGAATCAACCGAGGTGAAAAATCTTTGGTTGTGCGAGGCCGTTTGGGTCAAAGAAGGTCCGGGCGCCGGAAAGTTACTTGCAGAATGGATGACACACGGACGTACCAAGCAAGATATCCATAGTGTGGATTCAGCACGTCACTACCCGATACAGAAAGGTGATGACTACGTCCGCAGCCGCTGCTACGAGTCAGCACAGAAGATCTACACTCCTGCGGTTCACCCTCGCGAGCCGTTTGCCACCTCACGAGGCATGCGCGTAAGCCCGTTTTATGAGCGCGAAGTTGCCTTGGGTGGATACTTTATGGAGGTTGCCGGCTGGGAACGTGCTCACGGTTATGCGGCCAACGAGGCAACGCTGCTCGAAAAATATAGAGATCAGGTCCCCTCTCGCGAAGCAGAATGGGACAACCGCCACTTCTGGGAAGTCTCGAACGCCGAGCAACTCGCTATGAGCGACAGCGTTGGCATGATCAATCTGTCGCACTTTGCCATTTTCGACGTTGAAGGCTCGGATGCCGAAGCACTTATGGAGTATTTGTCGGTAGCGAAGGTGGGGGCAGACACCGCTATTGGAAAAGGTGTTTACACCCACTTCCTTGATCATGAGGGGGGTATTCGCTCCGACCTCACTGTCATCCGACTGACAGAGGACTGCTTCCGCGTCGTCTGCGGCGGAGATACAGGTCACCGCGACTACATCTGGATGCGTGACATGAGTGATCGAAAAGGTTTCGCGAACGTCATGTTCCATGACCGCAGCGAAGCCCTTGCAACATTGGGTCTTTGGGGACCCGATGCGCGGACCACGCTCGCCAAGCTCATGGATGACCCCGATAGTATTTCCAATGATGCCTTCCCTTTCGCAACTACCAAGGAGATTACGGTCTGCGGCGTGACGGTTTGGGCATTCCGAATCAGCTATGTTGGTGAGCAGGGTTGGGAGCTCTATTTCCCCTTCTCAGATGGCTTGGCCATTTGGGACGCGCTCTTTGACCTGGGTGTAACGCCTGTGGGTATCGAGACCTACGCGAACAGTCGACGGCTCGAAAAGAGCCTTAGACTGCAAAATGCCGACCTCGAAACCGAGTACAACCTCTACGAGGCAGGACTTGCCCGTCCCAAAGTAAAAGCGGCGGACTTCCACGGCAAAGAAGCATACGTTCAACAACGCGAACTCGAGCAGCAGGTGGCTTACCTCTGTACCTTGGAGCTTGGGGACACGACCGACAGTAATGGCGTTGTTCGCTACCCAGTAGGCAACTGGCCAATCCTCGACGTCGAGTCGAAAGAGGTGATCATTGACTCCCACGGTCGTCGCTCCTACACCACGAGCATGGCCTTTGGCCCGAGCTTGGGCGTCAACATCGCGATGGGTTATCTACCCGTCGACAAAGCTGTCGAGGGTGACACCGTTCTCATTGAGTACTTTGGTGAGCAGTACGAAGCGAAGGTAATGAAAGTCGGTTACGGCGCCTTATTGGACCCCACAAACGAGCGGCCAAAAAGCTAGTAAATTCGCCATCAAAAAAGGGGCCTTGAGCCCCTTTTTCATTTCTAGCGCTTATTCATTTTAACCACGACGCCGACGTCTTCGACCCTCCGTCTGCGGTGCAGCTTTAGGTTGCGGACGCTCTAACACCGAAAACAAATTGTCGAAGGGATCCGTCTTGTGTGGAAACGCCATAGCAGCGACAAAGTAGTCCTGAAAATCTGTTTCAGTAGCCGTTTCAATGCGCTCTGCCTTATTGACCGTTCGCTGGATACCCCCGCGTGCGTCGTGATCTAATAAGGCTATGCGAGCACCGACACCGGCTGCATTGCCCGCAGACGATACGTGATCAAGCGAGCAGTCAGGAATCAATCCCAGCACCATCGCATGTTCGACGCTGATATGACTCCCAAAGGCGCCGGCAAGACGGATACGATCGACCTCAGACACACCCATTTTATCCATGAGCAACTTTATTCCTGCGTAGAGCGCAGCTTTTGCCAACTGGATCTGGCGGACGTCATTTTGGGTAATAACGATATCGCGTTGCGACTCGTCCTCAGCGAAGTGCAACACATAAGACCACGTTCGACCGTGAGCTCTGACACGCGTCGTCCGCTCGGCAAGTGCACCGTCAACAATACCGTCCTCTGAGATAATGCCGGCCAGGAACATCTCTGCGATCACTTCGATAATTCCCGAGCCGCAAATACCGGTGATACTGAGCTCCTTCGTTGCCTCACCGAAATGGCTATCGGTCGACCAAAGCTCAGAGCCGATCACCCTGAATTTAGGCTCTAGGGTTGACCGTTCGATTCTCACACGCTCTATTGCGCCCGCGGTAGCTCGCTGCCCCGCACTTATTTCCCCGCCCTCAAAGGCAGGCCCGGTGGGGCTTGAGCAAACCAAAAGACGATCTTTATTACCGAGAACGATTTCTGCATTTGTGCCCACGTCCACAATCAAGCTCATTGCATCATCCGTGTCGGGACTCTCTGCAAGGATCACGCCTGCCGTATCCGCGCCAACGTGGCCGGCAATGCACGGCAAGACGAACAATCTCGCTTGATTGTGTGTATCGAGTCCCAAATCGCGGGCTCTTAGCGTCACAGCCTCATCGACCGTGAGTGCAAACGGGGCACCCCCTAAGTTGATTGGATTAATACCCAAAACCAAGTGATGCATGATGGGGTTGGCCACCAAGGAGATTTCAAGAATATTGTCAGTTGTTTCACCAAGTTGATCAGTTAGCTCAACAAACAGCTTGCTCAGCGCGGACTGAATCGCCGAACTCATTGCATCAGCACCCTCGGGGTGCATCATGATGTAACTAACGCGGCTCATGAGGTCTTCACCAAAGGGAATCTGAGGATTCATGACGCTCGCGGACGACAAGACATCACCCGTAGTGAGGTCGCATAGGTGCGCTGCAACCGTGGTCGAGCCTACATCGACTGCAACGCCTCTTGGCGAGTCAAATAATCCCGACCAAACTCCTATAATTCTTCGCGACTCAAAAACAGCTACTGTTACGCCTCGATCGCCTGAGGCGAGTGCTGTCTGAAGCCTGATAAGCTCTGACGTCTCTATTGTTAGATCCGCAAGCCCCCAATCAGCTTTGAGTGCCGCCAATAAAAGTTTCGATTCCCCGCGTGCGTCTTCTAACGTCGACTCTGGCAGCGTTACAAAATAAAGCCTCGTTGCGGTATTTAGCTGGATATCACGATGTTCAGCGTCTTTTCGGATAATTTGTCGATGAACCTGACTCTCAGGTGGGACATCGATGATCACATCATCAAGCAGCTCAGCATGGCAGCTCAGACGCCGACCTTCAGGCAGCGGTCCTTTACGTTCATTGAATTTAAGTTCAGTCGCAACCGGCGCAGAGAGGTGCCCCGGTTTGGAGACCATCTCATGTTTTTGGAATGTTCCCGTCATGCAGGCAATCTGACAACGCCCACAGAGACCACGCCCACCACAGACGGAATCGATATCAACGCCTAACGTTCGCGCAGCCTCTAGCAATCGAGTGTGCTTAGGGAACTCCCCGCGCTTACCCGAGGGTAAAAAAAGAACTTTGACCTGTTCGACCGTCACGGCTACCCGTTAGCCTCGTCGACGACCTGCGCGGCCGCGACGACCACCTGCACCCTCGGGTGCCGGCTCGCGATACGCTCGAATCCAATTCGCACAGTCAGGATCGTGTCCCATCATGACATCACCCCCTCGCACCGCCTGCATGACCTCGGCGTGAAGTGGACTTGTAATAGCAGACGTCATACCTGCGCCCATTGCCATGGTGAGAAAGGCCGCATTGACACCATTTCTATTGGGCAGCCCGAAACTAACGTTGGAGGCCCCGCAAGTGGTGTTCACCTTCAACTCTGTTCGGAGCCGACGGACAAGTTCCATCACCTGAACCCCCGCCTGATTAATTGCACCAATAGGCATTACGAGCGGATCAACCACGACGTCTTCATGCGAAATGCCATAATCGGCGGCACGTTCAACAATCTTCTTTGCGACTTTAAAACGTTCGTTAGGGTCCTCAGAAATACCCGTTTCATCATTTGAGATGGCCACGACCGCCGCACCGTACTTCGCGACGAGCGGAAGAACGCGCTCAAGGACTTCGTCTTCACCGGTGACCGAATTGACCAAGGCTTTGCCCTGATAGACTGACAGTCCTGACTCGAGAGCTTCCACGATGGATGAATCGATACTCAATGGCACATCGGTCACTGACTGGACGAGCTGAATCGCTTCGGCAAGGATACGTGGCTCATCAGCGAGCGGAATTCCTGCATTGACGTCGAGCATGTGCGCACCCGCCGCAACCTGCGCAAGCGCATCCGCTTCGACACGACTGTAGTCGCCGTTTTTCATCTCCTCGGCAAGAATTTTCCGCCCCGTGGGATTAATACGTTCACCAATAACGACGAAACGTTGATCGAAACCGATGCGGACTTCTTTCGTGGCCGAGCTAATAATAGTGGTTGTCATGAGTGTCTCCGGTGCACTTGCCACCTGTGGGTGCGCACCTATTATTGTGTATTTTTCAGTAATCGAATATGTACTGTTCGACCGAATATAGAGGCGTTTTTGCCGAGCGTTTTTTAACGCCTGACAGCTTCTGATGCAAGCTAATTTGCTTCATCAAATCCTTTGTTTTTAACCCAGGTCTCGAGCATCGCATCGGTCACCTGAGCCTCGATTTCTTTGCCGATTGCCATAGCCAGCGCCTGAGCACTCTCATCCGACTCTATCGACGTCGTGTGACGACGCCATTCGTCCAAATACGCGTCGCTACCGCCTTTGCCGGCTCGCATTGCTGCGCGATCTATCGCCGCTTGAAACCGATGCTCAAGGAGGTACTTCCCGCGCTCTCGGCCCCGTTTAATCAGAATTTGCGAGGGTATGTCCCGCCAAAAAACATCGATTCGCTGCACCGCTAACCCCCCTGTGAGACTGTAATAACCTGCGCCTCTAAGCTCTCGCCTAGCAAACCATACCCGGTATCGATTATCTCAAGCGGAAGTCCGAGCCGAATCGCCGCCAATCTGGCTGCGTCGCGCAATTTAGCGTCAACGGTTTGGGCGAGATAAACCACTTTGCGGTAATGACCAAAGAGCATCGCTTCGATCTCTGGATGTTGATCAAGTTTCATATCGTCAATAACCAATCGATTAAAATGGCGCACTAGAAAATCAGTCAGATAAAAGGTTCCGGGCTCAGACTCCGCCAGTACCTTAAAGACATCACTCGTGGCAAAAAATTCATAGCAATGAGCACCGGGTAAGCGTTGCGCACCGAAACGCTCGGCCACGCGGTCAATGCCGCCGCTCGAACCACAATCAGCGTAGCCGATGACAATTTTTTCGTAATCGTTGTGAAGTGTTAGAAGCACCCGCTCTAATTCACCAGCGATACGCTCCGGCCGATTGTGTAGGGCAGCGTCGAGGCACTGAACATCGACCTGCGACCAGTTATTGGCCTTTTTAAGCGCCGTAATCTCGGCCGCGAGTGCACCGCAACCAATAATTAAGACGCGCGACACGCTATTCAGCCTTGTGCGACGCGACGTTCTTCGACGAGGCGCACAGCTGACACCGCAGCCTCTGCCGCATCACGGCAGTAGGCATCGGCGCCGACAGCCTCGCCGAACTCTTCGTTCAACGGTGCTCCACCCACCATCACGATATAGTCATCGCGGAGACCTTGCTCTTTCAGCGCATCGATGACGACTTTCATATACGGCATCGTGGTTGTCAGTAGCGCAGACATCCCCAGAATGTCTGGTTTATGGCGCTCTAGTGCAGCCACATAATCTTCCACAGAGTTGTTAATGCCGATGTCATACACGTCAAAGCCGGCGCCTTCCATCATCATCGCAACCAGGTTCTTTCCAATATCATGAATATCACCCTTCACCGTTCCGATGACCATAGTGCCCACAGGCTTAGCACCTGTTTCGGCCAGTAACGGACGCAAAATCGACATGCCGCCTTTCATCGCGTTCGCTGCGAGTAACACCTCGGGCACGAACAAAATACCGTCGCGAAAATCGATGCCAACAATGGTCATGCCATTAACTAGCGCCTTACTCAGAACCTGTTCAGCTGACCAGCCACGCTCGAGTAAAATGTGGGTCCCTTCTTCTATCTCCTCTTTCAGACCATCGTATAAATCGTCATGCATTTGTACGATGAGGTCGTCGTCAGATAGTTCGGAAAGGATGATGTCTTCTTCGTCGGACATTAGTTTTGTCTCCCCTAAATTCGCTTAATAATCTCTATCAGCAAAGGATGCTTTTTCACGCGCCATAAAGTCCAAAAGCGCCTCGTCAATCGCTGAATCCAAAGCAGGCGCTTCGTAATTCGCCAACATCTTCTTCCAAATACCGTTAGCTCGCTGGGCTGCATCAAGGCTGCCCTCAGCCGACCACTGCTCAAAGCTGTTGTTGTCGGCAATAGTCGATCGATAAAACGCAGACTCGAAATTACTGAGCGTGTGCGCCGAACCTAAGAAATGCTTTCCCGGGCCCACTTCGTGGAACGCATCCATTGCTTGGGCGTTCTCCGACAGGTCCATGCCCTCCAGCAATACGGCGATCATGCTTGCCTGGTCACAATCCATTACGAACTTCTCATAACCCACAGCAAGACCACCCTCGAGCCAACCCGCTGTATGCAGCATAAAGTTAACACCCGCGAGCGCCGCCGTTTGCAACGTATTAGCTGCCTCGTAAGCCGCCTGAGCGTCGGGAAGCTTTGATCCACAGAGCCCGCCGCCACTCCGATAAGGCACACCTAGCCGACGTGCAAGTGCCGCAGTCGCGTAAATAACTTGACTGGGCTCTGGTGTACCAAATGTCGGCGCTCCGGTGGCCATGGACACAGCGGCCGCAAAGGTCCCAAAAACAACAGGACATCCCGGGCGAATTAACTGAGTCAGCGCGATACCTGCCATCGCCTCGGCCAAAATCTGTGTACAGGTTCCCGCCACCGTTACCGGCGACATCGCCCCTGCCAAAATGAAGGGGGAGACAACGCAAGATTGGTTATTTCGAGCGTATACCTTCAAGGATCCGAGCATGGTGCCGTCAAACACCATAGGCGAGTTGACATTAATCAGACTGGTAAGAACACAGTTTTGGTCGACAAATTCATCACCAAAAACCAGTTTTGCCATATCCACTGTGTCTTGCGCACGCCGGTAATGCGTGACCGAACCCATGAGTGGTTTGTCACTGTATTTAAAATGGCTGTAAACCATATCGTAGTGACGCTTGTTGACTGGCAAGTCAACGGGCTCACAAACGGTGCCACCCGAGTGATGAATGCCCGGCGCCATGTAAGCGAGTTTCACGAAATTGCGAAAATCTTCGATGGTTGAATAACGACGACCCTTGTCTAAGTCATGTGCGAATGGCGAGCCATAGGCTGGAACGAGAACCGTATTCTTGCCACCAATGACGACACTGCGTTCAGGATTACGCGCGTGCTGTATATATTCAGAGGGCGCAGAAGCCTGAATAATCTGACGACACATCCCCCTTGGAAAACGGACACGCGTTCCATCGACACTTGCACCTGCTGCCTGAAATAGCTCGAGCACCTCGGGATCATCCAGAAAGTCGATGCCTACCTCTTCCAAGAGCTTGTCCGCATTGTCCTCGATCAGCTGCAGGCCTTCTTCACTGAGAATTTCAACGTAAGGGATCTTTCTCTTTATATACGGAGCTGCCGCTTTTACTGAGCTGGCCCTCGCCTCGCGCCGACCTGCACGACCTCCACCTTTTCGTCTTCCCGCTCTCTCAGACATACGAATTTCTCACTAAATTTTTGCCCTGAATTTTGGTGTCATTTTTAATTCATAAATGCCAGTTACGCCAGAAAAATCGTCAGTAAACCTTGGCGAAGAACTAACACTTTTTGGTAGGAAATTTGACGGGGGCTTGAACTCGAGAATTCCCAACGCAAAGCCAAGGTTATGGGTGGTGAACATCGCGTTGGAAAACGCATCACAAAACGGCAACATCAGACGATGTACACTGTTTAAATGAACGAAGTTGAGGGTGATCAGTTGGCTGCTAAACGCATTGCTGTCGTTGGCGCAGGCGTAAACGGAACGTCTATTGCAACGGCGTGCGCAAAACGGGGCTGCGAGGTTGTACTTTTCGATACGGGCAGTCCCTTTGCAGAAACAAGCAGTAAATCCTCTCGCATGCTTCATGGCGGTATTCGATACCTAGAGCAAGGTCACATTAAACTTGTGAGAGAAGCCCTGAAAGAGCGTGAGGAATGGCAACGTATTGCGCCAGGTGCAACGCGCGTCGAGAGATTTTTCTTTCCAATTTACAATGACTCTCCGCGAGGTCGTGCGACGTTATTCGCAGGAGCGCTGTTATATCAATGGTTAGCAGGACGATACTCCCTAGGTAGAAGTCAGCTTCACAGCCAAAACGAGCTATTGGAGGCCTTCCCGACCCTGACTCCAGAAAATCTAAAAGGCGGTATTAGTTATTGCGACCTCGTAATGGATGATCAAGTGATGGCTGAGCATTTACTGGCAGAGGCTCAGTCATCAGGCGTCACTATTCATTCCCACAGCCACGTGTCTCATTTAACAACTGATGGATCCCTCAGGGTAAATGACGACACCTTGCAATTTGATCGAGTCATCAATGCCGCGGGACCCTGGGCGAGTGAAATTTTGATGGAATCAAATATTGCTTCGAAATTCGCAATTAGCCACGTGAGAGGCTCCCACCTTTTGCTCGATCTAACGCTGCCTCATGCCTTGGTTTTTCAAGTGCCTGACGATGGACGCATCGTTTTTTGCATTCCTCAGTCAAACAGTAAAGTACTCCTGGGCACGACCGAATGTGCCCATGACCTCAAAGAGCCCATAAACTGCACTGACACTGAGATTGACTACCTCATGACCATCTTAAATAAACACATTCAACCAGCCGTGAGTCTAGAGCACATCACCGCAACGTTATCGGGTGTCCGGCCCATAGCAAAAGCCCGAAACGCGCAGCTTCAGAACATGAGCAGGGCAAGCCGCGACTCGGAAATTGAAGTGGTTAACTCATTGATCAACGTCTTTGGAGGTAAGTGGACCTCAGCGAGACACCTCGGTCGTAAAGTGGCCTCTGTCATTTGACCCTTGCTCCTGACCTTCTGCACAGGCAGGCTGTGAAAGCGACTCAACAAATGAAAAACCTGAGATAGAAAAACCAGTATGAAGATGGAGGGTTCTTAACAATGATCACCGCGCTCTACGCCTGTCTACTCACCTTTTGGCTTGTCATATTATCGTTTCGTGTCATCGCACTCAGAGGTAGCCCTGTTTTTGGATTTTTAAATATCGATACGTCTGACGACGACATGCTCCAGCGCGCAATTCGAGCCCACGGCAATCTGACCGAATACGCACCAATGATGTTGATCTTGCTTTATCTTCTCGAAGTTAGCGGCGGAGATACATCGACGTTACACAGCTTGGGGCTAAGTTTTCTTGTCGGTCGTTTAATGCACGGTATTTGCTTTGGTTTTATGCGGTCGAGTATGCCGCTACGAATAGGTGGTACGGTACTAACGCTCACACCGCTGTTGGTGGCTGCGGTCATGTTGGGATTGATGGTGATCTAACCGCTTTTGCACTCTGCGGAATACCGCAGTGCTAATCGGGGACTAAGACATGACACTATCGCTCCAAGAAATCTCCGACCGCTTAGAACTGCAAGATCTGGTGACGCGCTACGCCGACATCATCGACAGGAAGGCCTTTGCCGAACTGAGCACGATATTCACAGACAATGCCGTGATCGACTATGAAGCAACTGGCGCCCTTAAGTGCAGTGTGCAAGAGATGGTTGCGTTTCTTAACGAGGCAATGTCGCTCTTCCCGAATCATCAACACCTCGTAAGTAACACGCAATTTAAAGTGAATGGCGACACTGCGACAGGTCGCGTCATGTGTTTCAACCCCATGGAGATGGCTGTAGAGGGCGGAACCCAAACGTTCATTTTGGGGATTTGGTATGTTGATGAATTCGTTCGAGTCGATGATCGCTGGCTCTTCGCCTCTAGAAAACAAGAAGCGAGCTGGAACCTAAATTTTCCGGATGAACTTCGACCGACTTAGAGAGACCAAAGGCGTGATAAAGGCACACAAAAAAGCCCCTGTTTCGGGGCTTTTTTATGTTTACCTAGTATTTGGTGCGGAAGGGGGGACTTGAACCCCCACAGCCATAGGCCACTACCCCCTCAAGATAGCGTGTCTACCAATTCCACCACTTCCGCAAGTCGTGTAGCGCTCAGTCGATCGGTAGATCGCCTGAGCCTGAATTTTCGTTCGGCTCATCAGCAAGCGGTAGATCGCCAGCAGGTGCCAGAGGTGCCGCTTCAACGGCCCCTAGAGGAACTTCAAAACCTAAATCGTCCGTTTCAGCGTATTGCTGATCAGCAATCATTGCCAAACCGATGCTCGTCGCAAAGAAAATGGCCGAGAGCCAACCCGTCGTGGACGTCAAAACATTGCTGCCGCCCGAGGAGCCAAATACGGTTTGTGACGCACCACCACCAAACGACGCGCCTGCATCAGCACCTTTGCCACGTTGCAGCAAAATAAGACCGATAATTGCCAACGCCACCAAGAGGTGAACGACCAAAATAACCTGATTCACGTGTTTCTCCGAATAGGGTGCACGCACTATGCGAACACCACCACTAAGGGTGCGCGAGTCTACCCAAGAGGCGCGCGCGGAGCAAGACTCTTGTTACGCCGCCTGGCGAATTGCCTCTGCGACCTCATTTGCCAATGAGTCGATAGCCACGGTTTCATCTCCCTCCACCATGACCCGTATCACAGGCTCCGTTCCTGATGGACGCAGCAATAGTCGGCCACGTCCAATAAGCGCTTGCTCTACCCGCTCACAGGCATCGTTAATGGCCTGGTGTGCTGCGATATCAAAGCCTTTCTTAATGCGCACGTTAACCAGCACCTGGGGCAAGGGTGTGAAACCTGAAGTGAGCTGGCTCAAAGAACTTCCCGAGACAACAACAGCCGCCAAAACCTGAAGTGCAGCGATTACGCCATCTCCTGTCGTGCTGAGGTTGCCGCAAATAATGTGTCCCGAGGACTCACCACCCAGACTCCAGCCCTCGGCCACCATTAGTTCTTTCACGTAGCGATCACCGACTTTGGCTCTCGCCAGACGCAATCCGCTTTGCTCCAACGCCAGTTCAAGCCCCATATTCGTCATCAGCGTGCCCACTACACCCGAGTCGCTACCACCGGTGGCTAATCGATGCATGGCAAGAATATAGAGTACATCGTCACCTGTGAGGAGCTGTCCCTCGCGATTCACCATTTGAAGGCGATCACCGTCTCCATCAAAAGCGACGCCCAGATCTGCAACTTCCTCGATTACCCGTTGCTGAAGCGCCTCAGGTTCAGTCGAACCAACACCCTCGTTGATGTTATACCCATCGGGTTCGGCACCCATCAAGGTAACGTCGGCACCAAGCTCTGAGAAAACACCCGGGGCGATGTTATACGTCGCACCATGCGCGCAATCGATCACTATTTTTAGCCCTTTCAGGCTGAGCTCGTCGGGGAATGTAGACTTGCAGTATTCGATATAACGCCCTGCCGCATCAGCGATACGACTCGCCTTACCCAGCCGGTCCGAGTCGACCGTTTTCATGGGCGAATCAATCATAGCCTCGATCTGAAGCTCTAGTTCATCCGATAACTTACTACCCTGGCCATTAAAAAATTTAATCCCATTGTCGAAGTAAGGGTTGTGCGATGCGCTGATAACAATGCCTGCATCGGCCTTCTGGCTACGGGTCAACAACGCGATACCTGGTGTCGGGAGTGGACCCACCAACTTCACATTCGCACCTGCTGCAACTAAGCCAGCCTGCAAGGCAGATTCGAGCATATAGCCCGAAACGCGGGTGTCCTTTCCAATAACGACGGTTGGTCTGGAACCATCTGTGACTGCGAATACTTTTCCTGTCGCCCAACCGAGCTTAAGCATGAAATCGGGTGTTACGGGCGCATCACCAACCCGCCCTCTGATCCCATCAGTCCCAAAATATTTGCGCGTCACAACCTCTCCCCTAGTTGGCGCTTAGCGAAGCACCATTCATTGCCGCCCAAACTCCAAGCGCGTCAGCCGTCTCTGCGACATCGTGTACTCGGACGATAGAGGCACCATTTTGCGCGGCAATAACAGCCAGTACAGCGCTGGGGACCACACGTTCATTAGCCGGTCTTCCTGTCACGGCCCCGATCATAGACTTTCGCGACAAACCGACCAAGATTGGCAGCTCAAATGCGGCAAATTCGGCAAGACGGCGTAACATTTCATAGTTTTGCGAAACGGTCTTACCAAAACCAAAACCTGGATCAATCACAATCTGCTCCCGGTTCAAGCCCGCCTCGATGCACGCAGCGATACGCCCTTCTAAAAACCGAGATACATCGTCCACAACGTCTACATAATCGGTGTGGGATTGCATTCGATCCGGCTCCTCAGACATGTGCATCAGTGACACAGGCAAACCCGTCGCCGCTGCCGTTTGCAAAGCACCGTCGCGACGAAACGCACGCACGTCGTTAAGCAGACCTCCGCCCGCGTTCGCCGCGGCGCTCATGACCTCTGGATTACTGGTGTCGACCGAAAGAACAACGTCCACGTGGGCCGCAATCACATCAATGGCACCCATAACACGATCGAGTTCTTCCTGAGAGGAGACAGGCGCTGCACCGGGACGGGTGGACTCACCGCCGATGTCCAAAATAGACGCGCCGGCGACCACCATAGCCTCCGCTCTCTGAAGCAGACGATCGGCGTGGACTTTCGAGTCGGCGAACAATTGCCCGCCGTCTGAAAAAGAGTCGGGCGTCACATTAAGGACGCCCATGATCTGTGGCGTGGTTAAAGCCAAGCGCTTTCTACCACACTGAAGTGAAGCGACCACTCTACGCAGCCAACCGCTTAGTGCGTGACGGGGTCACCCACCGCATCGTCTCCCGAAGATGACTCAGGGTCAGACGGTGGTTCCGTTGGGCCGCTGGTCCAATCAGAAGGCGGATTTGGCTTTTTACCTTCCATAATGGCATCGATCTGCCCGGAGTCGATTGTCTCGTACTGCATCAAGGCATCAGCCATCATATCCATCTTGCCTCGGTGTTCCTCGAGAATGCTGCGGGCTTTTTCGTAGCATTCGTCGATAATCGAGCGCACTTCTCTATCGATTGACAGTGCGGTCTCATCCGACATGGCTTTTGACGGTTGAGCGGCTGAGCGTCCCAAAAAGACTTCTTCACCACCCTCGTCGTACATCAAAGGCCCCATTGCGTCGGAGAGCCCCCATTTAGTCACCATATTCCGTGCAATCTCTGTCGCACGCTGAATATCATTCGATGCACCCGTTGTGATGCCCTCTTTGCCAAGTGTCATCTCCTCGGCAACTCGCCCACCAAACAGACTCGTGATCTGGCCGATAATATGGCGTCGACTGTGGCTGTAGCGATCTTCCTCCGGTAGGAACATGGTCACGCCCAAAGCGCGACCGCGAGGAATAATCGACACCTTGTAAACTGGGTCGTGTTCTGGCATCAGGCGCCCAACGATTGCGTGACCCGATTCGTGATACGCCGTGTTGAGTTTCTCTTTCTCGGACATGACCATTGACCGGCGCTCAGCGCCCATCATTATCTTATCCTTTGCCAATTCAAAATGTTGCATACCCACTGTGCGGACGCCGGCACGAGCCGCAAACAACGCCGCCTCGTTGACTAAGTTCGCAAGATCTGCGCCGGAAAATCCGGGAGTGCCCCGTGCAATCTTTGAAGCCTCGACATTCTCGGCCAGTGGAACCTTACGCATGTGGACTTTCAATATTTGCTCTCTACCGCGAATATCGGGCAGACCTACAGTGACCTGGCGATCAAAACGACCGGGGCGCAGTAACGCAGGATCAAGTACGTCAGGGCGGTTTGTTGCCGCAATGACAATAACACCGTCATTTCCACCAAAACCGTCCATTTCCACAAGAAGCTGATTGAGGGTCTGCTCTCGCTCGTCATGACCGCCGCCTAAGCCTGCGCCACGATGACGGCCGACGGCATCGATTTCGTCAATAAATATGATACAGGGCGACTGCTTCTTTGCCTGGTCAAACATATCTCGGACACGCGAAGCACCGACACCTACGAACATTTCGACAAAGTCAGAGCCTGATATGGAGAAGAACGGAACTTTGGCCTCACCGGCAATGGCTTTAGCTAACAGCGTTTTACCTGTACCTGGCTGGCCCACCATCAGTACGCCTCGCGGAATGCGACCACCCAGCTTCTGGAAGCGACTCGGGTCTCGCAGAAATTCCACCAACTCCTGAACATCCTCCTTCGCTTCGTCCACACCTGCCACGTCCGCAAACGTAGTTGTGATCTGATCCTCGCCCAAAAGTTTCGCTTTGCTTTTTCCAAAGCTCATCGGACCACCGCGACCACCGCCGCCACCCTGCATTTGACGCATGAAGAACATAAACACGGCAAGGATCAAAAGAATGGGGAAGCTTGCGACGAGTAATTGCGTCCAGACCGACTGCTGCTCAGGCTTTTTACCCTCCACAACAACATTGTGTGTAAGCAGATCATCCATCAACTTAGGATCTTCAACCATCGGCCTCACTGTTTCGAAGGAAGAGCCATCGGTGCGCTCGGCCGTAATCGTAAGCCCGTCCACCACAACCTTTGAGAGACGATTGTTCTGCACTTCTTGAATGAAGGCCGAGTAACCCAGCTGCTCTTTTGGGCCCTGAGTATTAAAGTTGTTAAAGACTGACAGCAGCACGGCTGCGATCGCCAGCCACAACAACATATTCTTCGCCATATTATTCAAATCACCATCCTCCGGCTCGACGTGGGCGCTCTTAGGCCCCGCATTATAGCGGGCTCTTCACACAACACGCATGTTTACCACGTGGAGACGCCTTAGCGATAATTCAAGGGTCTATCTAGGCTTTACGTGAGTTTCGTCGTAATGGCTCTATGCACGGAAACCTTTAGCAACGACATAAACCTCTTTAGAGCGCGGTCTCGAGGCGGCTGGTTTACGACTATTTACGATTTGAAAGTGGCTCCGGACAGACTTAAGCCAATCGTCAAAGCCTTCCCCATGGAAGACCTTTGCGGCAAAAACGCCGCCCTCGGGCAACATTTGTACGGCCAAATCGAGTGCAAGCTCAACCAGATACATTGCTTTTGGCTGATCAACCGAAACGATACCACTCATATTAGGCGCCATGTCTGACAACACCACTGATGGCACCGAATCGCCAATAACCGCCTGAATCTCGTCAAAGACAGATTGCTCTGTAAAATCACCCTGAATGAAGTCCGCGCCCGCCACCGCATCCATCGGCAAAATATCACTGGCGATGACTCTACCCTTGTGACCTACAAGTTGCGCAGCAACCTGGGACCAACCACCCGGCGCACTGCCAAGGTCTACAACCGTCATTCCCGGCCGAATAAACTTATCTTTATCATTGAGTTCCAGGAGCTTATAGCAGGCTCGGGAGCGGTAGCCTTCAGCTAGAGCACGCTGCACGTAAACATCGTCTCGATGCTCTTTGAGCCACGCTTTACTCGAACCGCGCTTCTTTGCCATTTATAAGGACTCCTGAGTCGATGAAGGATAGAATACCATTTCACGACCTTTATATTTTACTGACCGAGAGCCTCACTTTGGACAATCGATTACTTAAGCAATACCGCGCGATCGCGCACAAACTCAACCCTATTGTCACGGTTGGGGGCCAGGGGTTAACCGAGGGAATTCAGACCGAGCTTGAGCGCGCACTCAATGACCATGAGCTTGTGAAGATCAGGGTAAACGTGGGTGATCGCGAAACGAGAGATGACGTTATCAAGGCGTTGGTCAAGGGCTGCGGTGCAGAACTCGTGCAGAAGATTGGCCATACGGCGACGCTACTGCGACATGTGCCAAATGCCAACCCTCGGAAATCGAACCTCCAACGCCCACTTTGATGACCAACGTTCTCGAGTTCCCCAGTCGGGAAAAGCAGGCCTATCGATTTTTGACCGAGCAACTCAGCACGCTTCTTCGCGATAAGGGCGCTGACCAGGAACTCATTGAGCACGCAACGCAGCTATTAAGCAAAGTGTACGGGGAGTTGGAGGACGCCGATTTTTCTTTCTCCGTGGACCTGCCCTCTGATATTGCTATTGACGAAGCTGAGCGGCTTCAACAGCAAATCGGGTCTGGTATAGAGGCACTGCGGAAGCACCATCACAGCCTGACACTGAAGCTTGCTGCAAAGCTACTTCTGACTGAGCTAAGGCTTTATCAGCAAGCGCGAAACTAGAGCAGTAAAAGACTTACCAACGAATACACAAGCCAGGCAACCAGCCACGCAAGCACCAGGTAGCCCAGCAATAATTGCACAGCAAATCGCGCAGATTTTGATTCGCGCGCCAGCAGCGCAACTGTGGACACACACTGCAGCGCAATCGTGAAAAAGACCACCAGGGCAACACCTGAGGCGGCGGTCAATCCGGAGGCCGCAATTTGATCTGCGAGGGACGCAGGGTCCTCGTCAGCGCTCTCAATCCCAAAGATCGTACCAAGGGTGCCCACAAAAACTTCTCGCGCCAAGAACGACCCAATAATCGCAACACCGTAGCGCCAATCGAGACCAAGCGGTGAAAAGACGGGCTCAATGAAGCGACCAAGCGCTGCCAACCATGAAGAAGAGAGGTCCTCCCCGCCATTAGGGAAATAGCCCAAAAACCACACAACGACCGTGACAGCAAAAATCACGCTACCGGCTTTTCGGATAAAATGAATCACGCGGTCGAGCGACTTACTCATAATGGGCTTCAAGGCGGGCATGCGATATGCCGGTAGCTCGAGGATGAAGGCCTGACTCGATATCGCAGTGTCACCCATGCGACTGACGACGGCGGCCACAATCAGCGCTGTCATAATGCCGAAGAAATAAATACCTGACATAGCAAGGCCCTGCCATCCAATGATTCCCCCTAACACGGTCTCATCGGGTATTAGAATGGCAATCAGCAGCGCGTAAACGGGCAGTCTTGCGGAACACGGCATGAGTGGAATTGCCACATAGGTCAGCAGGCGCTCTTGCCGAGACGACATGGTTCTCGCCGCGTAAATTGCGGGAATTGCGCAAGCAACCCCCGACAACAATGGCACAAAGCTTTTACCCGACAAGCCAAAAAAGCTCAACGGGCGGTGGCAAATCAACGCAGCACGCGCGAGATATCCAGAATCCTCAAGTGCACCGACAATCATCGTCAAGATGAAAACCAGCGGTGCAAAAACTAAAAAGGCGCCTAGACCTCCAAAGATCGCGTCGTTGATAAAGTCTGCCAACACCCCGTCAGGGAGCACCGAAGAGACCCAGCTGCCCATAGCTATGACAATCGACTCAACGCCATCCATCAACGGCGCCGCCCAAGTGAAAATGGCTTGGAAGAAGAGCGTCATGATCATTAC
Organism: Halieaceae bacterium; assembly: GCA_042090345.1. Classification (GTDB taxonomy): domain Bacteria; phylum Pseudomonadota; class Gammaproteobacteria; order Pseudomonadales; family Halieaceae; genus Luminiphilus. Next base: position 40,264 of record JBELJN010000002.1, read on the forward strand.
AAAGGCCACACCTCCACTAAAGGTCCCCAATAGCCAGTTATCCAACTTGGCTTGTCGCCGAACCAGTAGGTCGCCTTTTGGTGCAAACCGCTCTGCAATTTGAGTGGCGGTACCGCTAATCAAAGCATCAGGCGTATCACCCCAAGTGGAAATCTCAGGCGTTGAGCTCACAAATGCAGCTTCCACTTCCGATAAACCCTTACCGGTGCGTGCACTGACCGGAAAGACGGGTACACCGAGGGCTTTTGACAGTCCCTGCACATCCATGTCTAACCCGTCACTTTCAATGACGTCCATCATATTAAGAAGTACGAGGAAGGGTTTTTGAGCCTGCGCACACTCCCGCGCGACCTGTAAACAGTAGGTGGCACTTTTCTCGAGTCGCGTCGCATCACAGACCATCGCTACGACCGCCTGTTCCTCACTTTTTAACGCAGTTCGAAGCGTGTCAATTGCAACCTGCTCCTCACCCGATACGGCAGTAAGGGAGTATGTGCCGGGGAAATCCCACACAGTCAGACGAGAATCAGCTCTCAGCGCACCGGTCCCAACGTCCACCGTAATACCCGGATAGTTGGCAACTTTGTGGCTCAAGCCTGTGAGCTGATTGAAGAGAGCGCTTTTACCCGAGTTGGGAGCGCCCAAAAGCAAGATATTCTTCATGCTGAAGGCTCACGCGTCTGAATACGTTCTGCCGTGGCTCGATCGAGGCTGTAGGTGGCGCCACCGACCGCATAGACTCGCGGCGCACCGAATCCTGGTGTCATCAGACAGGTGACACGCTGTCCCGCTCGAAAGCCAATGTCCATCAACCGCCTCGTTGCCGCATCGATCTCACTGCTGTCAAAATCGTGAATTACGGCGGATTCGCCTGAAGAAAGCGACCAAAGCGATGTTTGATTTGAGGATATCGACACGGATACGGTTTAACGCAGCGCGTTAAATGTGACGCACACTGTCAATTTCGTAGTAAATGTCGCCGCTAGGTGCCTTAACAACCACCTCATCGCCCTCGGACTTACCTACTAGTGCCCTCGCAATCGGGGAGCTGACCGAAATCATATTCTGTTTAACATCCGCCTCGTCTTCACCGACGATGCGGTAAGACACTTCCATATCATCATCGCAGTTAATCAGATCAACGGTCGCACCAAAAAGAACACGTCCACTGTGCGCAAGGGTAGTAATGTCAATCACCTGAGCATTGGACAATTTGTATTCCAGTTCTTTGATGCGCCCCTCGGCAAAACTCTGCTGCTCACGCGCTGCGTGGTACTCAGCATTCTCTTTGAGATCGCCGTGTTCACGTGCTTCAGCGATTGCTGCAACAATCCTCGGTCGGTCGACCTTCTTGAGTCGCTCTAGTTCTTCACGAAGTGCCGCCTCACCTGCGACGGTCATTGGGACTTTATTCATTTGCCAAACTCACATGCAGATCCTGTAACCTGCGAACTTGCCCATCGGGCTCCCGTTCCATCGACATGCAGATCGCCTCTGCTGCCGCCAACGTCGTAGTGTAGAACACCTGGTGCTGTTCAGCACTCGACCGAATTGACGCAGAGTCTAAAATCGCAGTTCGCCCCTCAGTGGTATTGATAATCATCGATGCCTCATCGTTTTTAATGAGATCGACAATGTGGGGGCGGCCCTCGGCCACTTTATTGACAGACCTAACGGTCAAGCCCGCAGCACTGAGTGCTTTCGCGGTCCCTTTGGTCGCTGCCAGCGTAAAACCCGAGTTGACAAGCCGCTTCGCAACGTCAATCGCCGCGGGCTTATCCGCATCGCGCACACTAAAAAGTGCCAAACCCGAGGTTGGCGTGACATCGCCCGCACCGAGCTGGGCTTTGGCAAAGGCGTCGGCAAACGTCGGCCCTGTTCCCATGACCTCTCCAGTCGACTTCATCTCTGGGCCGAGAATCGGGTCAATGCCGGGGAATTTATTGAACGGCAAAACCGCCTCTTTCACACTGTAATAGCTAGGGACTACTTCCGCGGTATAGCCTTGCGATGTGAGCGACTGGTCTACCATACAGCGGGCCGCAATCTTCGCTAATGAAATACCGATAGCTTTAGAGACGAAGGGGACCGTTCGTGACGCTCTTGGGTTCACCTCGATAACGTAAATCTCGCCGTCCTGCCACGCAAGCTGAACATTCATAAGGCCCTTTACTTCGAGGGCAACCGCCATGGCTTTCACCATATCCCGCATTTTGTCCTGAACGTCAGCGGGAAGGCTGTAAGGAGGAAGCGAGCAGGCCGAATCGCCCGAGTGAACCCCTGCCTGTTCGATGTGCTGCATGATTGACCCAATGACAACGTGTTTACCATCAGAAACCGCGTCGATATCAACCTCAATAGCCGCATTTAAAAATCGGTCGAGCAATACCGGTGAGTCGTCAGAGACCTGGACCGCATCGCGCATGTAGCGCAATAGGTCTTCTTCTCGGTAAACAATTTCCATAGCCCGTCCACCCAAAACATAAGAGGGGCGGACTACGAGTGGGTAGCCAATGTTGCGCGCGGCTGCCACCGCTTCATCAACACTGCGCACTGTCGTATTCGCTGGTTGCAGTAAGTTCAGTTCCTGAATCATTTTCTGAAACCGCTCACGATCTTCCGCGCGATCGATCTGATCAGGTGTGGTTCCGATAATGGGTACACCTGCGGCCTCAAGCGCTCGAGCAAGTTTCAAGGGCGTCTGCCCACCAAATTGCACGATCACCCCTTTGGGCTGCTCCAGATCGACAATCTCGAGTACGTCTTCTAGCGTGACCGGCTCAAAAAATAGTCGATCGGACGTATCGTAATCCGTCGACACGGTTTCAGGGTTGCAGTTGATCATGATGGTTTCGTAACCATCCTCCGCCATCGCTTGCGCGGCATGCACGCAGCAATAGTCGAATTCAATTCCCTGACCAATGCGGTTCGGTCCACCACCTAAGACGATAATTTTATCTCGGTCACTAGGCGCGGATTCGCATTCTTCCTCGTAGGTCGAGTACATATAAGCTGTCGCAGAGGAAAACTCTGCTGCACAGGTATCAACGCGCTTGTAAACAGGGCGCAGGCCCTTAGTTTGTCGATATTCTCGTACCTCAGCCTCCGATAGCGCCATAACCGCGGCAATGCGCTGATCAGAGAAGCCTTTGCGCTTTAACTGTCGAAGCTCAGCGTAGCTGACATCGGCAAGCGAGCGGCCCACGAGCGTGCTCTCGAGTCGGACAATGTCCTGAATCTGTACCAGGAACCAGGGGTCGACACCGGAGTACCCATAAATTTCTTCAAGCTCAAAATCCGCTCGGAAAGCGTCTGCCAAATACCAAATTCGCTCTGCACCGGGATGCGTTAGCTGCTTTACGAGCTCAGCACGCGAGTCATCATCTGTCACCGTCAGCCTCGAATCAAATCCAGCCGAGCCCACTTCAAGACCGCGCAATGCTTTTTGAACAGACTCCTGGAACGTACGGCCTATCGCCATCACCTCCCCAACTGACTTCATTTGCGTGGTCAGCTTCGCATCGGCGGTTGCGAACTTCTCAAAAGCAAAGCGTGGAACCTTGGTAACGACATAGTCAATCGACGGTTCGAATGATGCTGGCGTGACACCGCCTGTAATGTCATTTGCCAATTCATCGAGGGTGTAGCCCACCGCCAATTTGGCCGCGACTTTTGCTATGGGGAAGCCAGTCGCCTTTGATGCCAGCGCTGAAGAACGTGACACACGTGGGTTCATCTCAATGACCACAATTCGACCCGTATCAGGGCATTGCCCGAACTGCACGTTCGACCCACCCGTCTCCACACCAATTTCTCGAAGCACCGCCAGCGATGCGTTTCGCATCAATTGATATTCTTTATCGGTCAGTGTTTGCGCGGGGGCAACCGTAATGGAATCGCCCGTATGAACACCCATGGCATCCAAATTTTCGATCGAGCAAACAATGATGCAGTTGTCATTTTTATCCCGGACAACCTCCATCTCAAATTCTTTCCAACCAATCAGCGACTCGTCAATGAGCAGTTCGTTGGTTGGTGATAGCTCCAGACCACGCTTACAAATGGTCTCGAATTCAACTCGGTTGTACGCGATGCCACCGCCCGAGCCACCCATTGTGAATGAGGGTCGGATGATGCAAGGGAAACCCATCCTGTTTAGGATATCGAAGGCTTCATCAAGCGAATGTGCGATCTCGGCACGTGGCGTATCGAGTCCAATCTTTTTCATCGCGACGTCGAACTTCTCTCGATCCTCGGCTTTGTCGATCGCCTCCTGTGTCGCCCCGATCATTTCGACGCCGTATTTCTCAAGAACCCCTTCTGCGTCGAGCTTTAACGCGCAGTTAAGCGCTGTTTGGCCACCCATTGTCGGTAGCAACGCACTGGGTCGCTCTTTCTCGATGATCTTGGCAACGGTCTGCCACTCAACGGGCTCGATGTAGGTCGAATCTGCCATAGCAGGATCCGTCATAATCGTCGCCGGATTCGAGTTCACCAAAATGACTCTGTAGCCCTCCTCGCGGAGCGCCTTACATGCTTGCGCACCGGAGTAGTCAAACTCGCAGGCTTGTCCGATAACAATGGGGCCCGCACCGAGGATCAAGATGCTTTTTAAATCAGCTCTTTTTGGCATTAAACGGCGCCTCCCTTCAAAGCCTCGACAGCAACGTCTTCGCCCGAACCCTCACAAGCCATCGCTTCAATAAAGGCGTCAAACAAATACTTCGCATCGTGAGGCCCAGGACTGGCTTCAGGGTGCCCCTGAAAACTGTAAGCGGGGGTATCGACTCGTTTGATACCCTGCACAGTGCCGTCAAAAAGCGATCTGTGTGTTACCGAAAGCGTCTCGGGTAAATCTTCATCCGAAACCGTGAATCCGTGGTTTTGGCTCGTAACCATGACGGTCTTATTACCTAAGTCCTGCACCGGGTGGTTTGCCCCGTGGTGACCGTGACTCATCTTTTCGGTCTTCGCGCCACTGGCGAGCGCCAAAATCTGATGTCCGAGGCAGATCCCGAATAAAGGCTTGCCCGACGCCATCACTTTTTGAGCGAGTTCAATCGCGTAATCGCATGGCTCTGGGTCACCCGGGCCATTTGACAGAAAAATACCGTCCGGCTTGAGTGCCATAACTGCGTCGAAGTCCGTTTGAGCGGGCACAACGGTGACCCGGCAACCAAGATCAACAAGAATACGGAGGATGTTTCTTTTTACGCCAAAATCGAGCGCGACAACGTGGTAGTGCGCTTCAGGACGTTCAGGTGCGTCCGCCCCTAACTGCCACGTCGGCTTGCTCCAATCGTAAGTCGAGGAGGTCGTAACTACTTTTGCCAGATCCATGCTTTTAAGGCCGGGAAAGGCATTGGCTGCGGCAATCGCCTCGTCCGCAGCATCGCCAGTCAAAATGCACCCTGACTGAGCGCCTCTCTCTCGAATAATTCTCGTTAGCTTCCGTGTATCGATATCCGCGATACACACTGTGTTGTTAGCAACAAGGTAATCACTCAAATTTTGCTCAGAACGGAAATTCGAAGCAACCAACGGCAGATCGCGAATAATGAGGCCCGCTGCATGCACTGCGCTCGATTCCGCATCTGCGCTATTGGTTCCTGTATTACCGATATGAGGATAGGTGAGCGTCACGATTTGCTGGGCATAGGATGGGTCAGTCAAAATTTCCTGATAACCGGTCATCGCCGTATTAAAAACAACCTCTCCCACAGTCTTCCCGTCAGCGCCAACTGAGCGCCCGTGAAAAACTGTGCCGTCTGCAAGTGCCAAGACAGCGGGTTTGTCCACTCGATATCCTCCAGAGAGTCTTCGTACCCACGTCTGCGAGGCCCCTCTTTGCCTCCGTTTTCACTAAACGTCGCGACGTCGGATGTGTTATTATCTCGCGCACACAACAAAGCGCCGAACTGACCAAAAAGTCGCCGACTATTTCAAGAATGCGCTAAGACTCAATTGTACGTTTACGGTCGCTTAGTGTCCATGAAAAAGGCACGACAGTGTTCCGTTTCATCGACAAAAATCCAGACAATGGGCAAGGGCCACAAAAATGACCCAAAAAGTAGAGACTGCAGTGATCACTGGGGCAGGCGACGGTATAGGCCGAGCCCTCGCGCTGAACCTAAATGCGCGCGGCATCAATATCTATATGTGCGATATCAGCCCGGAGCGGTTAGCCGAGACTGAAGCGCTTTTGAATAGCTCGCTAAGCAGCGTTTCAACGGCCATCGTGGACTGTGGCAAGCGCGAATCTATCGAAACATGGGCACAAGAGATCGCTGCCGAGGTCACTACTATTGAATTTTTGTTCAACAACGCCGGCGTCGGATATGCCTCTGAGTTTCGCAATGCCGATTTAGATAACTTTGAATGGCTTATGAACATCAACTACTGGGGTGTTGTCTGGTCAACAAAAGCATTTTTGCCCCTGCTTGAAGCGTCCCCCAACGGACATCTGATCAACATATCGTCTATTTTTGGGATGATTGGCATTGCTACCCAAAGCGCTTACAACAGCGCTAAGTTCGCTGTTCGGGGCTTCACTGAGTCATTGCAGGCGGAGTATCTAGATACATCGCTCACCGTCACCTGCGTTCACCCGGGCGGCATCTCGACAAATATTGCGCTTCGCGCAAGGGCCGACGGCGAGCACGCTGGTACGTCGGCAGAGGAGCGCGACGCGTCATTCCGACAGGTTGCAAGAACATCGCCAACCAAAGCCGCTGAGATCATCATGAAAGGGGTTTTAGCCGGTCGAAAGCGTGTTTTCATCGGTTGGGATGCGTGGTTCATGCAGACACTGACGAAGCTTCTACCAACGTCGTACCATCGCGTAACGGCCCGGATGGCATCGAAGAATAATGAGCTCAGCTGACGCGACCTCCTTATCAGCGCCGAGCCGACTTAGCAGATCCTCTTTTTTCATTCTCATAACCGGCCTGCTTGCAAACGCTATTGGCCAAGCGTTTATCTTTGCGATCCTGCCACCGTTGGGTCGCGAAGTTGCGCTTAGCGAGGTGCAAACCACCTCTATCATCTCGACCTCCGCCTTAGTCTTCACCTTTTGTTCACCCTGGTGGGGCCGACGGTCAGATCAAATAGGTCGAAAGATTGTCATCGTCATTGGCTTGACGGGCTATGCCGTTGGTACGGTGATCTTTGCCGGTGTTTTCGCATTAGGCATGAAAGGTATCCTCTCAGGGTGGACACTTTACTTCACAGCGCTGCTTTTTCGCTGCCTGCAATCTTCTGTCATGGCCGCCACCAGCCCAGGGGTTACCGCCTATGCCGCAGACCACAGCTCACGCGCGTTCAGAACGCAGACGCTTGCTCGCCTTGGAACAGCCAACAGTCTTGGCGTCATAATTGGTCCGGTGCTCGCGGGCTTATTGGCTGGGTTAGGGCTTCTTTTCCCACTCTATGTCGCCGCACTTTTTACACTCATCGCTGTCTTTACCGTATGGAAATACCTGCCTGAGGGTGAGTTCTCTGGTGTCGCACGCAAGCGTGCGCCCAGATTGTCTTTCCTCGACTCCCGCCTGCGTGTTTATCTTCTTAGCGCCATCGGTACTTTCACGGGGTTTTCAGCTATCCAGCAAACGCTCGGATTTCGAATTCAAGACAGCTTGTCACTCAGTGGAGTGGAGACCGCACAATACACAGGTGCGGCCCTCATGGTTTCGGCCTTCTTTACACTCGCACTTCAATTATCGGTTGCACAACGGTATGCCGGTCCTGCGCTCAACTTGGTACGAATGGGGTTAGTTTGTAACTTAATCGCGGCCAGTTTTGTCGCATCAGCCCAGGGACTGACAGGACTCATCATTGGAATGGCGTTTATGGGGGCTGGCTTGGGCTTAATTGGACCAGCCATTGCAGCGGGTGCATCGCTGGCAGTGAGTCGAGACGAGCAAGGCGGTGCTGCGGGCCTCATCACCGCCTGCCCTGCCGCTGGATTCGTTATTGGTCCCATTTTGGGAGGTGCGTTGTATCAATTGAATGCGGCGTATCCACCTATTTTTGCGGGCATTATCACCTTTTGCGTCTTGCTATATGCGCTGAAGTCTCGCGTTATTAATATTGCACCTGAAGACTAGCCAAGCATCGATATGGCGCGCCGAATGGCGACAGGAATACTTGCCGATTTGTTCAATTCGCGATCGACGAATGCGTGGGTAAACTGACCTGTCACGCTACTCAACTCCGCGCCCTGACCAAATACACCGATCTCCCATGTGACTGATTTCTCACCTAGGCGTGCAACCCGCAAACCAAGCTCGAGCTCTTGTGGGTAGGTCAATGGAGAAAAATAGTCGGCTGAAGAATTAACGACGTAACCCACCACATTATCGTGGCCAGGGCGCATACCGCCCTCTTCAATCAAGAATCGGTTTACCACCGAATCAAAAAAAGCATAGTAGGCGACATTATTGATATGACCGTAAATGTCGTTATCGGCCCAACGCGTGTTTAGCGGATAAAAAATGGCAAAACCGTCCCGAGGCGCAGGCTTTGCCCTCTCGCTCACGACCAACCACTCCACGCTTCTCGGTAAAGCCTAAGCGCCGTGGCCTCATCGACTTCCCGCGGATTGTTTATCAATAAACGCTGCTGAAACATGGCGTCCTTGGCCAACATGGGCAAATCTGTCTCGGGGATTTTTGCCTGCGCCAAGGTTGCTGGAAGGCCGCTCTCATCGATCAATACCTTGAACCAATCGATCAGTCCCTCGGCAGATTGCCCTGCACCGGGTATGACTCGAGCTAAGTCTGCGTAGAGCTCCGGGCAGGCCTCAGCGTTAAATGCTAAGACAGCAGGGAGCATCAGCGAATTACTCAGACCGTGCGGTATGTGGTAGTGCCCGCCCACCGGATACGCCAAGGCATGCACCGCACCTACAGGTGCATTGGCAAATGCCTGTCCGGCAAACATAGAGCCCAACAACATCGCCTCACGCGCCGCAACGTCTCCCGGTGATACGAGCACCGTACGAATGTTTTCCGAGAGTAGCTTGAGTGCGCGAAGAGCCAGCATATCTGAAATGGGGTTCTTCTTGATCTTAGAGGTGTAAGCCTCGACCGCATGAACCATGGCATCAATGCCCGTCATTGCGGAGATACTCGCCGGCAGCCCCAGCGTCAGAGAGGCGTCCAAAATGGCAACGTCGGGCAGTAAAACAGGTGAGCTCACGCCCGCTTTGGTGGTCTCACCTGTGGTGATAATCGCCACAGGTGTGACTTCAGAGCCCGTACCCGCCGTCGTAGGCGCTAAAAAGAGTGGTAAACGTTCACCGCTGACCATACCAACACCGTAGATTTCCGAAAGATCCTGCTGACCTCTCGCGAGGACGGACACAACCTTTGCCACATCCATGGAGCTACCGCCGCCCACGGCAATTACTGAATCACAGTCGCCGGCTCTTAAGGCTTCAAGACAGGCAAAAACCACCCGCTCTGAAGGGTCTGGTTCAATACCATCAAAAATAACAACCGTATCGGCGGAAAGCTGCAAGGCATCGATAGCCGGAGCAACCACACCCAGCTTGATGAGCTGGGCGTCCGTTACGAACAGCGGTCTGCTCAATCCCCGCTCTGCCAACAGCTCGTTGAGGTGCAAGACCGCACCGGATTGAACCCGTGTGGTCTGCACTGACTGGAAGGAGTAGCCGTCCATCGATCAGAAGGTAAAGATCACTTTACCTTTGGCGCGACGCTCCATCATGGCAGCGTAGCCGGCTTCATATTGCTCGATGGGGAAGACATCCGTAACCACTGGATTCAACTTACCCTCATTGAACAAGCTCCAAAGCTCTTCTACATTCTTCTGTTGCTCTGCGGGCTCCTCACCAAGGAAACGACCCCAGAAAACCCCGATAAGGGCACAACCCTTCAACAAAGTGAGATTGAGTGGAATGCTGGGAATGGGACCGGACGCAAAGCCGATAACGAGATAGCGGCCATTCCACGCCATGCTCCGTACCGCCGGCTCAGCATAATCACCGCCTATGGGGTCATAGATAACATCCACCCCTTTTCCGCCAGTGAGCTCTTTGACGCGATCTTTCATCGACTCATTGCTGTAATTGATGACTTCGTCGGCGCCCAGTTGCTTACAAAGCTCCAGCTTTTCATCGGAGCTCGCTGCCGCAATGACTTTGGCCCCCATAACCTTACCCAATTCAACCGCCGTACTGCCCACACCACCGGCAGCTCCCATAACGAGCAGGGTCTCACCGGCTTTGAGTTGGCCGCGCTGCTTGAGCGCGTAGTAAGAGGTAAAGTAAGTCATCCCCACGCCCGCGGCCGCCGAAAAGTCGATACCTTCAGGCTTTGGCAGAAGTGCATTTTCATTAACTACCGCCTCACTGGCGAAACCACCGACCCCACCGAGCTGGATCACGCTGTCACCAACAGACCAACGCGTCACCGCTGAGCCAACTTCGGTCACAACACCGGCAGACTCACCGCCCGGAACAAAGGGCATAGGCGGTTGCATTTGGTACTTCCCTTGAATGATGAGAACGTCAGGAAAGTTAAGACCAGCTGCCTTAACGTCCATTCGCACATCATTCGGACCCAGTTCTGCAGTCTCCCAGTCATGAACGAGGTTCAGCTTATCTGGAAGGCCGTGCTCACTGCATACAACCGCTTTAACCATGTTAGTAGACCTCGAATAAGCCAGCTGCACCCATACCGCCGCCCACACACATGGTGATGACGACATACTTAACACCGCGGCGCTTTCCTTCGATTAGCGCGTGACCAATCATTCGCGAGCCGCTCATACCGTAGGGGTGACCAATCGCGATAGCACCGCCATCGACATTGAGCTTGTCGTTGTCAATGCCCAGCGTATCTCGGCAGTGAAGCACCTGAACCGCAAACGCTTCATTAAGCTCCCACAGACCAATATCGTTTACCGTTAAACCGTGCTGTTTGAGGAGCTTTGGCACAGCGAAAACGGGTCCAATACCCATTTCATCTGGCTCACAACCCGCTACAGCCATGCCGCGGTATGCCCCGAGCGGCTCCAAGCCGAGTGAAGTGGCCAGATCACTGCTCATTACTACCTGCGCCGAGGCGCCATCGGAAAGCTGCGAGGCATTTCCCGCTGTAATCGTTCCACCTTCAATAACGGTACGTAAACTCTTAACGCCCTCTAGGGTAGAAGGACGAACACCCTCGTCAGCTGTCACCGTCACCTCTGCGGTAGACTGCTCGCCGGTTTCCTTGTTGTAAACGATCCGCTCACAAGTTACGGGCACCAACTCTGTATCGTAACGACCCGCAGCATAAGCCGCTGCCGTGCGCTCCTGAGACGCGAAGCCATATTCGTCCATCGCATCGCGCGAGACGCCATAGCGAGCCGCAACTACCTCCGCGGTTTGTAGCATAGGCATGTAAATATTTTTGTGCATACCCACTAACTCATTATCGACAAGTCGGTGACCATTCATATGCTCGTTTTGAACGAGAGAAATAGAGTCCAGACCACCCCCGACAACACAGTCCATACCGTCGTGCATGACTTGCTTCGCCGCTGTCGCAACAGCCATAAGACCTGATGAACACTGACGATCGATGGTCATGCCCGATACCGTGACAGGTAGACCCGCACGGAGCGCCGCGTTTCGACCAATATTCATACCGGACGTACCCTGAGTAAGTGCCGCACCCATGATGCAGTCTTCGACACGATCGGCTTCAATGCCCGCACGCTCAACGGCGGCGCGAATGGCGTGCCCACCCATCGTTGGCGTTTGTAAATTATTAAAACCACCACGGTACGCCTTACCAATGGGTGTCCGTGCTGTTGATACGATGACTGCTTCTTTCATTTTCTTCTCCGTATGCCCGTCGACGGGCTCTTAACGCTATTTGAATGTGAGGTCGACTATAAAGCCGTATTTCTGTTATTCGAGTGAGATTCCCTTGGCCTGAGCGGCCTTGCCAAGAAACTTGAAAGTTTGCTCGAAGCCTGCCTGCAGTTGCTTAGGCTCACTGTTAGCAATGGCATCCCAATTTGCTGCGATCGCCTCTGGCGTTTGATCCGCATCGTCGAGGTAAATGCCGTCTGTCTCAACAATCTTTGCCACTGCATACCCACCTGCACCTGCCGCTAATATTGTTCGCGTTGGCGCATCTTTTGATACAAGGTAAAGCACAGCGGGTGTAACCGTCTCGGGGGTCATCAAATCAAATGCCTTTTCGGGAATCAGGCCCTCGGTCATACGTGTCCCAGCTGTCGGTGCCAGCGCGTTGATTTTCACATCGTTCTTAGCACCTTCCTGCGCAAGCGTATTCATCATGCCGATGACACCCATCTTCGCAGCGCCGTAATTAGACTGCCCGAAATTACCGTACAGGCCGCTCGATGAGGTCGTCACAACAATGCGACCATAATTTTGCGCGCGCATAATTTCCCAAACCGCTTTTGTGCAGTTAACACTACCCATCAAGTGCACATCGAGAACCAGTTTGAAGTCGTCAAGCGAGCCTTTGCCAAAACTCTTATCACGCAATATACCGGCGTTATTAATGAGGATGTCTACTCGCCCCCAACGCTCCATGGTCTTTGAGACCATGTCTTGTACTTGATCAAAGTCGGCAACATTAGCGCCGTGAGCCATCGCCTCACCACCCGCCGCTTCAATCTCCGCAACAACCGCTTGTGAGGCATCGCTACCGCCGCCGCTCCCATCGACTGTGCCACCCAAATCGTTGACAACGACTTTTGCACCACGTGCCGCCAATTTAAGCGCATGGCTTTTACCCAAGCCGTTACCTGCACCTGTAACGATCGCAACTTGACCGTCATACCGAATTGTCATTCTCTATCCCTTGTGTCGTTTTAAATTAAGCAATGAACTGCATACCCAGCCACTCTGCATAGAGTGCCGGCGTCTCTTCACCTTCGATTTCCACAGTGACCGCCGTCTTAACCAGGAAACGATTGGCGTCTTTGCGATCAACACTGAGTACTTCTGTGTGCGCGCGAATACGCTTCCCTGCTCGGACCGGCGCCAAAAAGCGAAGCTTGTCGATACCGTAGTTCACTCCCATCACGACGCCCTTAACCCCGATAGAGTTCTCAGAACTCAACTTGGTCAACAGAGAAAGTGTCAAGAAACCGTGAGCGATCGTCCCACCAAAGGGAGACTTGGCCGCCGCCTCCTCGTCAATATGAATGAACTGGTGGTCCTCAGTGCAATCAGCAAACGTATTAATGCGGTCCTGCTCAACTGTCATCCAGTCGCTCGAGGGCAGCTTTGTTCCCGCCATGCTGACCATGTCGTCAGGTTCAACCCAATGTGTAGGCACGTCTAATCTCCTTGTATTTATTAACCGTCTCTGAAGGTCGCGCCGGTATCTTCTACCGCGTTATAACCTTTGAGTTCATGACGCCCGACAACCATCCGGTGCACGGCATCGGGGCCGTCTGCGAGTCGCAATGTTCGCTGTCCCGCCCACATATTTGCCAGCGGCGTGTCGTTCGAGACACCAATCCCACCGTGCATTTGAATAGCGTCATCAATGACCTTCAACGCCATATTGGGTACGACAGTTTTAATCATAGAAATCCAGATGCGCGCCTCTTTCGGGTCGGTCGTATCCATCATCCAAGCGGTTTTAAGTGTCAATAAACGCGCCTGCTCAATGTTCATGCGAGCGTCGGCGATAATGTCGATATTGCCGCCCAGTTTTGAGAGTGGACGCCCGAACGCAGTCCGGGTTGTCGCGCGCTTGCACAGTAAATCCAGGGCCTTCTCGGCCGATCCTATGGAACGCATGCAGTGGTGAATTCGGCCTGGGCCCAATCGCCCTTGTGAAATTTCAAAGCCGCGACCGGCACCCAAAATCATGCAGTCCTTGGGCACACGAACATTATTAAGTTTGACCCGCATGTGTCCGTGCGGTGCGTCAACATTATTGAAAACTGTCAGCGCGCGAACGATTTCTACCCCGGGTGTATCCATTGGCACGAGAATCTGAGACTGCTGGAGATGCTTAGGTGCCGTAGGGTCAGTTTTAACCATGCAGATCATGACCTTACAACGAGGATCGCCGGCGCCACTGGTCCAGTGCTTTTCGCCATTAATGACCCACTCTTCCCCTTCGAGTACCGCCGTCGTGCTAATGTTCGTGGCATCGGATGATGCAACATCGGGCTCAGTCATACCAAAACATGAACGAATCTCCCCGTTTAGAAGCGGCTCGAGCCACTGCTTCTTTTGCGCCTCAGTACCGTACTTGTGGATGACTTCCATATTCCCAGTATCAGGCGCGCTGCAATTGAAAACCTCAGCACCAATATACGAACGGCCCATCTCCTCGGCGAGGTATGCGTACTCCACCGTATTGAGACCCGTGCCGTTTTTGTCTGTCAGGAAGAAATTCCATAGCCCTTTTGAGCGGGCTTTTGACTTCAGGCTCTGCAAAATTTCGGTTTGCCGTTGGGTAAACTCCCAAGGCGACCCTATTTCGATTTGGGCCTTGTACTCCTCTTCGAGCGGAAGCACCTCGTCGTTAATGAAATTGCGAACACTTTCGAGAATGGGCGCTACTTTTTCGGAGACACCTAAGTCCATGACCTACCCCTTTATATGACGTTTTATATGGCTTTTGAACGAGTAGATGACATTGACTGGAACGCGGTTCGAGTCGCCATCAAACTGTGATTTGAACATACAGTATGTTTTTTTGACGGACAAGAATGTTTTGGATCGACTGGGTGAATTATGGTGAGACTGCACTGGCTACCAGCCACCAACTCGCGCCCCCCTGTTAAAGTGAAATGGCGTATCCTGTGCAATACGCAAAAGCCAAATGCGGGCATTTTCCAGCAATTGAGAACAAGGGATTATCCGTGAATATCAGACCTTTTCACCTAGCCTTGCCTACGGCCAAGCTTGATGAAACACAAACCTTCTACTGCCAAACCCTGGGCTGCACGCTTGGGAGAACAAGTAGCGAATGGATTGACCTGAATTTATTCGGCCATCAACTCGTGTTTCACGTAACGAGATCGGGCCCTCTGCCCGAATCGTACAACCCAGTCGACGTTCACAGCGTGCCCATCCCACACTTTGGCGTCGTGCTCACGCCAGATCAGCACAGAGAACTTTGCCACCGAATCACGGGTAAAGTGGAAATGATTATCGAGCCTTCTGTTCGGTTTGAGGGAACGCCTGGGGAGCAACGAACCGTCTTTTTCAGAGACCCTAATGGCTACGCGCTGGAGTTCAAAAGTTTCGCCAACGACAACGATCTATTCGCACCGTTTTGAGGGTACTCAGCTCCAGCAAAAAACCTAATATTTCGCATCGTGATAGATATTTTGTACGTCCTCACATTTATTAAGAAGGTCGAGTAGCTTCTCGAATTGTTCTAGTGCCTCCCCGGTGATCACCGTCTCGCCCTTGGGAACAAACTGAATCTCATCAACCTCAAAATCAATGTCGGCAAACTCATCTGTTAACGCATTGCGCGCTTTGGCAAACTCGGTATTTGGGGCCATCACAGTCACCATGCCCTCTTCGCACTCCACTTCGAGCACATCGACGTCTGCCATCACCAAGCAATCTAAAACAGCCTCCTCATCACCCTTGAATACAAATACGGCCGCATGCTCAAACATATGAGCCACCGTACCGGGCGTTCCAAATTTACCTTTACCCTTTGTAAATGCTGGCCGCACTTCACCGATGGTTCGGTTCGCGTTATCGGTCAAGCAATCAACTAGCAGCATTGTCCCACCCGGACCAAATCCCTCGTAACGGGCAATCTGGAAGTCCTCACCCACACCCGAGCCCGCTTTATCGATCGCTTTTTCAATGACATGGGAGGGAACCTGATCCTTCTTTGCTCGGTCTATTAGTGACCGCAAGGAGAGATTCGCAGAGGGGTCTGTACCGCCGGCTTTCGCCGCCATGTAGATTTCGCGGCTATATCGCGAGTAAACCGCAGTTTTCATCGCGGCCGTTTTAGCCATTGAGTCTTTGCGGTTTTGGTAGGCGCGCCCCATGCCTCATTCCTCTAAGTTGAAAGTGGCTAGTTTAAACCAGAACCCTACCTAATGCGGAGCCTCTTTATTATCAGGCTATTTTTCAGCTCAGGAGAGTTCACGATACACTTACTCCCAATATCGACTCTCAACATCTTAATTTTAGGCTGCGAACAAACCCTCATGGCAAATAAAGTGAAAGGCTTTGGCCCCGGCGCGATGATCGCAGCCGCTTTTATCGGACCAGGGACCGTCACCACCGCGACACTCTCGGGGGGTAACTTCGGTTTCACCTTGCTGTGGGCGATTGGTTTCTCTGTCATTGCCACACTCACATTACAGGAGATGACTGCGCGCCTTGGAGCCGTTGCCCGAGTTGGTTTGGGTGAGGCCATCGCGGCGCGCACAAACAACACTCCCTTACGGTGGCCCGCCGCGCTTCTGGTGATTGCTGCCATCGTTGTAGGAAACGCCGCCTACGAGGCAGGTAACATTACGGGCGCCGGCGCCGGTCTGCCCAGCTGGACACTAAGCGCAGTAAATATTTGGCCTCTGATCATTGGTTTGGCTGCGTTTTTTATTTTGAACAAACAAGGCTCGTATTTCTTAGAGCAAACGCTCGGTGCGCTGGTCGTGGCAATGGCTTTGGTGTTTGTGGGCACTGCTTTGTACCTGCAGCCAAGCGTCTTAGCAATTGCACAGGGTCTGTTTGTACCCTCACTTCCAGAGAACGCGAGCCTCCTAATACTCGGAATCATTGGCACAACGGTGGTCCCCTATAACCTTTACCTGCATGCATCCGTCATTAAACGCCACAGTAAAGAGGGCATGACACTGGCAGATGCACGGCAAGATATTCTGGTTTCAGTTATCGGGGGTGGCGTCATTACGCTCTGCATCGCCGTAACCGCTGCCGTCGTCATGCACGGTGCGGCCGTAAAGACCTCGTCATTTACACAGCTTGCACCCACATTGGCCCCGGTGCTTGGACCCGCATCGCCACTTGTTCTTGGGGTCGGCTTTTTTGCTGCAGGCCTTTCCTCGGCCATAACGGCCCCGCTCGCTGCGGCTTATGCCGTCACTGAGGTGCTCAATCTCGATGTAAAAAAACGCGATCGAGCCTTTAAATGGACATGGCGACTCGTGCTCGCCTTTGGCGTTATTGTCGCGTCACTGAGTCTACGTCCTATCGAGCTTATCGTTTTCGCCCAATTTACTAACGGTATTCTTCTGCCCATCACGGCGGCTTTTATATTGTGGATTGCGAATGATCAGGAACTGCTTGGTAAACATCGCAATACACCTTTCAATAATGCCATGGGGCTGTTTGTACTCACCGTCACCTGCGCACTCGGATTGCGAAGCGTACTAATGGCCACGGGATGGCTCTAATGCAGAGATCCATCGACATTAACTGTGACATGGGAGAGTGGGAAACGAGTGAGACGGCTCAGACTGCGCAATGCAGGCAATCGAGGGCACAATCAGACCTTGAGCTAATGTCCTTCATTAGCAGCTGTTCCATCGCCTGCGGTGGGCACAGTGGCGATGCGCAGTCTATGCAAACGACGCTTCGAAATGCCGTCGCTAACGGGTTGCGGGTGGGCGCTCATCCAGCCTACCCAGACAAAATCGACTTTGGCCGTCGTAGCTTGGATCTACCGCTAGACGCGCTCGCTGCGTCGCTTAACTTACAAATCTCAACGCTCAGGGCAATCGCCATCAATGAAGGCGCACAGCTCGCTTTTGTGAAACCGCACGGCGCGCTCTACAACGACATGGTGAGCGATAGGTTACTTGCCGATACCGTTATCCAAACAGTAAAAGCAATCGATCCAACCCTCGCCCTTATGGGGCTTGCTGGTAGCTACCTCAAGGCCTCGTGCGAAGCGCAGGGCGTGAGGTTCATTGCTGAAGCCTTTGCGGACCGCCGCTACAACGATGATGGACAACTCACTCCACGCAATCTCCCCGGCGCAGTGATAGAGAGCCCACAGGCCGCCACACAACAAATTGTGTCGCTCCTTGAACACGGCTCAGTTGTCTCGATTAACGGAAAGTCGATTCCATTAATTGCGGATTCGATTTGCGTTCATAGCGACACGCCAGGGGCATTTGAGCATGTTGCAACGATCAATACGCTACTGCACCACCGCAACATTGGGGTGATTGCGGGTCGATGACACAGGGCATGACAGATCGTATGGCAGCGAATAGCTACCTTTTTGCCTTCGGGGAAAGGGGGCTGCTCGTACAGTTCGATGAGACCGAAAAAACACCGGCGACACACGCGGTTACAGCGCTCAACCAACAACTCCTCGCCTTGAAACTAAGAGGCCTTATCAGCACAACACCCAGTTATGCGAGCTTGCTTGTCACCTTCGAGCCAGCTGCCATTTCAG
The DNA here is from genome assembly GCA_042090345.1 of Halieaceae bacterium. Taxonomy (GTDB): domain Bacteria; phylum Pseudomonadota; class Gammaproteobacteria; order Pseudomonadales; family Halieaceae; genus Luminiphilus. Next base: position 58,677 of record JBELJN010000002.1, read on the forward strand.
GCGAGTGCTTGAGTAGGATTATCAGCGAGCTGCTTCAGAGCCCCTCCTCTGATTCCGTGAACGCGGGGTCAGAGATCGACCAGGCGTGTTGGCAGCTACCGACACTTTTTATTGATGAACGTGACGAGGATGCGCGCGAGCTACAGGAAGAATTAGGACTTTCTTGGGATAGAGTCGTCACAACATTTTGCAACGCCGAATACCGTGTAAACGCCATAGGGTTTCTACCCGGCTTCACCTATCTTGGCGGCTTGTCCGACGCGCTCTACTGTCGACGTCTGGAGGTACCAAAGAGTCGCATACCGGCCTCTTCCGTGGCCATTGCAGGTAACCAAGCAGGGATCTATCCGATGGACTCACCGGGTGGATGGCGCGTACTGGGCCGCTTACCCTTTGCTATTTTTGAGCCCACTCGCCCATCACCTGTGCTGTTCTCACCTCACGATCAAATCACCTTTGTCTCAGTATCGACGTCGTACTTCAACGAGCTATTGGCGAGTACCCGGCACGGTGAGCTCCGGCTGGATGACTTTAAACAGTGATTGTCACGTTCATCACGAGTGGGTTTCGAACGACCACGCAAGATGCGGGACGGCCGGGATATACGCACCTTGGCATTCCCGTGAGCGGCGCGCTCGATGCGCCATCGATGGAATTTGCCAACTTTTTGGTGGGCAACACACGCCATACACCGGTGTTGGAGATCACCTTGAGTGGGCCGAGGATTTGCTGTGAAACAGCGGGCTCGATTGCCTTAGCGGGCGCTAATTTTGGCCTTTACGTGAATGACAAAGAAGTCGATAGTGCTCGTCGAATAGGTGTGAAGGCAGGCGATGAGATCAGCTTCTCACCCCCCTCTAATGGCTGTCGTGCCTATTTAGCCTTGGAAGGTAATTGGCAAGTCCAGCGTTGGCTTGGCAGCGCCAGCGCACTACTTATCGGTAGTTATGAGCTGGTACCCAGCGCCGTATGGAAATCTGGTGACGCCTTGACGACATTGCCAAGGCGAGTAGATCCATGGCCCTCGACTCACCACGCACCGCAACCGCTCACAAATAAAATAACAGCTTTCAGAGGCCCCGAATTCCACTGGCTGTCAGAGGGCGCTCAGACGGCACTGTTCAACACCGAACTCACAGTCTGCGAACCATCAAATCGGGTTGGACTGAGAGCGAACACGCCCTTCGTTTTCAGTGATGACTACAAAAATATTGAAATGCAATCATCCGGCGTTATGCCCGGCACGGTACAGCTGACACCGGGCGGTCAGGCGATCGCATTACTTGCAGACGGACAAACGATTGGAGGCTATCCGCGAATCCTTCAATGCAGCCAGTCATCAATGCGCAGACTGGGACAGCTCCGGGTGGGAGACGCCTTCTTTTTCGAGGTTCTACCCACACCGTGTTTGACTTAGCACGAGACCGCGCCCGCCGCTCAATCACGCTGCGAGTTGATACCGTCTCACTGCCCCCCTTTTTTTCCCCGCGCGCGCTCATACGGTTTCTTGCTACCTGCGCCGGATAGGGGTCGGAAACTTAAGCCGGGGGACGGGTCTTTTGGGGATTCACCTTGTGCTGAATCTGATGGGTCAGAGTCAGCTTCAACCCGATTTTCGCCAGACTGGTCGCAGTAGGCGGAGGCGACTTTAAAACACGCGGCCATAGCAGACATGCCCGCTATTTTCTCTACATCCTCTGACCACCATGACGCAGCGCCGATACGCAGCTCACTTACGGTCTCGTCGATAATCGATGCACAGTCAATTTCTAGCGCCGATGCCTGAACTGACAACGCTGAAGCAATAAGGGCTGTCGATAAATGTGAGAAGCGGTTACTCATAGGGCCTCCTTCTGGTGTGTTTCTTTAATTACGGCTCATAGTGTTCGCAGATCACGCTACGCGGGACCACGATTACGGCTCTAAGCGCCCCAAAATCGATCTCATACGCACCATCTCGGTGCGATGACTCAATTGCATGAGGTAAATATCGCGAACGGATCGACGGAAAATAATAATAAACTCAATAAAAACAATGCCTTGAATATTTTGGCCCGCTTGTTGCTCTAGTAGCGATGACCACCTCCAACGCGCTTATCGCAGAGACCGAATGGCGCACTGGTCCCCAATTTCGTTATTACTAGGAGTTAACATGAAGACAACCATTTCCCGAACTACCAAGACTGCTGTCATTCTTCCGGCAGCGTTAATGTGCGCTCTCGCATCAACTGCCAATGCGGGCGAGTGGTCTGCGAACGCATCGGTGACCAGCAACTATATTTGGCGTGGCCTTACCCAAACTGAGAATGAGTCGGCTGTTCAAGGCGGCATCGACTACGCAGCAGACAGCGGCTTTTACGTCGGCACTTGGGCGTCTAACGTTAACTATGGCGCGGGTGACGTTTACTCGTACGAGCATGACGTTTACGCAGGCTATGGGTTTAGCACAGGCGACATCAGCTGGGATGTAGGTTACCTCTACTACAACTACGACAGTGAAGCTGAGTTTGATTTTGGTGAAGTGTATGTGGGTATGGGACTTGGGGACTTCAGTATCCAGTACAGCTTACTCGCTAATACAGAAGCGGATGAAGCTGAAGGCCAAGACTTTGGTTTTGGCGAAGCCTATTATCTGTCACTTGATTACGGCTTTGAGTTAACAAACGGCGTTGGTGTTGGCTTACACATCGGCCATCATGACGGTGACTTCGCCGAAGCGTTTAACGGCAACGCGAGTGGCTACACTGACTACAATGTTACATTCAGCAAAGATGGGTTCACCTTCATGATTTCTGATACGAACGTGAAAGGTGGCGCAGCCGAAGGTGGGTACGACAACGACAGCGTAAAATTTGTTGTGTCATACGCAGTCGACATCGCTATGTAAATACTGACTTCGCACGCCTCACTAGAGTGAGGCTGTTGTCTAAAGAAAAAGCGCTCCTTGGAGCGCTTTTTTTTTGTCAATTCCAGGAGGAGTACCACCCGCGGGAGATTACCCTTCTGCAGGTATGACGTTAATGGGTGACGACCACGCACGCTCCTGCAGCGTTTTAGCCAAATCGGGACGGGGGGGAACGCCTGCTCGAACCGCATCCCAGGTTGACCAACGGCAGGTCGGGTTTTCGATCACGCGCGCGTAATAAAAGGCCCTCGCTGTTGGATCAAAATTTTGATCTGACCACATCGCAGAGAGCTGTGCAGCACCGGTCTCAGGGTTAATTGAGCAGTTCGAGATATCGACGCGAGCGCCATTATCAGAACAGCGATTAGTCTCAGGGTTAACTGCAGCGCCACCAGCACACGCTATATCCATAACTTCCTCATGGGTTTCACCTTGGGCATCAATCCAGCCCTTGATGACTTGCAAACGCTGCAGTGGTGCGCTCAAAGGATCGGCGGACGCCATGACAAGGAAATTAGGCGCGCGGGTGTCATCAGCAGATAACATGATGTCTCCCCCCATGGTTACACCACTTTCATAAGCTCGTTCGATACCATCGGCCGCATCGAGCATGCTCTCGTCGAGGTCAGCGCCCGCAAAAAACCGAACTTTGATGCGGGGGCCAGAGGTCGCAAACACTTCCTTCCGCCTGAAAGCTTCATAAAGCGAATCGCGGGTATTTTCCTCCGCCCATGCAGCCGCGAGACCAGAGGCGCCAAATGTAGGCGTTGCACCGTTTATATAGACCTCACCATTAAGCTTTGAATATGCCGTTCCACCTCTGGGCGAAGGATTGGTTATCGCCAGAATACGACTACCCCAATAGAATGTTTGCGCATCTAAGCCTGTGTAGGGAACGGAGCCTCGTTGAACGGCTTCGCTTGAGAGTAAACCTAACTTGGAGACGTAATTGTCCTCCTCCACCGCAGCTGCACCTGAGTGAGTGTCGCTTGAGCCAATAAAACCAAACTTGTAGGGGTTGGTGATGCCTGATTGCTCGAGGCTGAGACCGTTAAGGAGCGCCTCTCTTACGTAAGACCCGTTAATCGCGCTCAGCGCGTTGGTCGCAACCCGATAAGGCATGATTTCAAAGCCCGCAAATTCATCCCGGTTCGAGAGCAGTGGGTGTGTCTCAGACGTACCTTTTACCTGTGTGATCTCTACGATAGGCTCATTGCGCATACGCTGTTCTGCGTAAGCGTCGTCAAGAGGGTTTCCTGCCCAATCCTCGAGCTTGAACATCTGCCCGTTTGAACCGTTTGAATTATGGGGGATAGACATGCTTTCAATGCCCATCTCACGAAGCTCATCCATCCAGTCCCATAAATCTTCAGGGTTGACGGAATGAAATCGTGAAAAAGGCTCACGCGGTAGTTTATCGCTGCCTCTAAAAATCACATTTCTGTGTAAGTTGCCCATATCGAGCGTAGACGCCGTGTACTCGTAGGCCACAAAAGTGGTGAAGTTGCCGGGATCATTAAACTCTTCGGCGGCGTCAACGGTGTCTTCCCAGGCCGACCGAACAACCTTTAAAACCGCGTCCCTATCGATTTGCCCCGAACGAATACCGGCAACGGCACTCGGTAAAAAACTGGCGAAGGTCCCAAGCCGGCTCGCCATACTCAAGAAATCGGTATCGTAATTTTGCGGGTCGTTCAGACCGTGATAAGACGATGCAAAATCACTTTGAGAAAACTCCGTCACAGTCTCAGCTGAGGCCTTAACCAAGCCCAAAAACATCGCGTGGTCCGTCACGGCATAGAAGTCCAAGGGCCGCGAGAGCTGCATGTCAAAGCCGCCCGGATTCGAGATCGCCTCGCCTTTGGCAAATCGGTAGGCATCGTAGGGCGTAGCCTGCGTTCCCATAGCGTAGCCATCGAAAGAGTATTCGGTATGGACGTGTAAATCCCCGTAATAGGGTGACCGTTCACCGGGAGAGACAGCCTCATTAACCACTGTCTTGCTCTCGCTACTTTCCCTTTCCAGCAAAACCGTATCTGGATCAAAAACACTGGCTGACCAGTTTCCATCAGGGTCTTGCTCAATCAACAGTTTGTCTATCTCAACTGTGCCCTGAATTACCGCCGGGTCAGTGTGCACGTCAGCCATCGCGCTGAACGCCTCACTCGATTGTTCAACTGGCTCATCGGCGCAGGCGGTTAATAGACCAAAAAAACAAATCGTGGGCGCTAAAAACCGCCCCCCAAACCTCGATTGCGGACTCGAAAACATAGATAGCGGGCCTTCTGCACATCATTATTATTACGGCTAGCATAAAACAAAAGTGATCGGACGCCACCTTTATTCAGTCAAGAAAGGTACCCACTTTTTTTGAGCCGTCCTCATGGATTGAGTCTTTGCTCTGACCAAACACCCGCTTTAATCAGGCTTTTAGTTCGTATCTGCTGCTTCGATAAAATCAGATGATCGACCGAAAAAGGTAGGAAGCCTATGACCGCGAAGGTGTCAGGGGGCGTCTCAGCCAGCGGCGGCGCTTCACCTGATCCTTCAGCCTCCCCGGGTGTCTTCCAGAAAAATTGAGCTCTCGCTGCCTCGGACAACCGCGACCAGGCAAGCTCTCTCTGCTCTTGTGGTCCTTCGGATGCCAGAAAAATCTCACTATTACATCGAAGCCTATACTGCTCGCGGGTATGAGTGAAATACCATCCTATCTCAACCCGCGGACAGCTTTTTAACTCGCTGATCTTCTGACTGCGCGTATCGGTAATGATGAGGAGCGAAGTCTCCTCAGATCCAGCAAATCCGCGGAAGACCACCATGCGCACGCGAGGCGTTCCGTCATCTGCGACAGTGGCCAATTGAAAGTAACGGCTGTGCGCATCTCGTTTGTTTTTTGATATCGACTTTTCAAGTCGCTCTTGCCATGCGGGCTTCATGTCGCTGGACCTTTGACCGCTGCGGATCACGTCGGAATTCGAGTATTTAAAAATACCTGATAATCTGCAGAGATTATCAACACATTGGAAAATCAAGATGCTAAAGATTGGTCAAAGTCTCGTTGTGATGCTGCTAGGTATCAGTTCCACTGCACATGCGAACTTCGATTACTTTGAGAATAATCGTCAGATGATTCGAAACGGTGTGCAAGCCGTGCTGAGCTGCAACGGTCTTTTCACCTCCAACCGCAGCATCGATCAAGTGTTTAAAAGCGAGCTAGCTTATCTGGGCGACCACGTTGTTGGTAACTCGGATGCAGGGAACTATGCCATTGATACAGCGGCTAAATCGGTAGGTGTTGGTGGTGGCGACGATGGCCGGCGCATTCATGCTGTATTTCGAGAGGGCGTTGGCTGTGTCGTAGTTCCACCGGACTGGGACTTAGCCGATAACGCTTCGCTACCAACTATCGACTTGAACTACCGGACACCTGCAAGCCATTTGCCTTGGCCCATGGGCGATGCCATTGAAAGCAAGGTTCTACCGAGCTACGTCAACGAGGCCGCGCTTCAAGCCGCAGAGCAATGGGCATTTGAGCGTGACACGCCGGAGCAAAACACCGTAAGCCTACTGGTGGTTCACAAGGGCGATATTGTTCTTGAGCGCTATGCCGACGGCTTCGACAGAACAACCCGTACGCGCACTTGGTCCACGGCTAAAAGTATTGCTGCAACGCTAATCGGTATGAAAGTCGATGCCGGCGAGTTATCGCTCGACGCGCCGCTGGGTTTTGACTGGTTGCCCGGGGTCACAGCCGCTGAGGCAGACCCAAGAAACAAGATTACTCTGCGCCATGCCTTACACATGAGTTCAGGGCTCTACCCTGTCGATAGCTTTGGTATGGAGTACGCAACAGGCTCTGGCCTTGCCTATTGGGCGGGTGCTAGCTCAATCGAGGGCATGCGTAACCGTGGTCTCATCCGTGAACCTGGCACCTTTTGGGATTATGAGAACTACGACACTTTGCTCGCTGTTTATGCTTTGAAGCAAACATTCAAAACAGACGAGGACTATCGCAGTTATCCCCATACGGCGTTGTTCGAACCTTTGGGTATGACCAATACCATGCCGTCCACCGATCGGTTCGGTGACTTCATTTTTTCATCACAGGTCTATACCAACGCACGCGATTTGGCGCGCTTTGGCATGCTCTATCTTCAGGACGGTGTCTGGCTAGGTAAGCGCTTACTATCAGAGAACTGGATAGAGTTCGTGAGGACGCCTGCTCCGGCATCTGACGTGCGCGGAAACGATTACGGTGGCCAATGGTGGCTGGTACCCGATGACCGAAAAGACGAGGTCCCCGCGGATGCCTACAGCACCGCCGGTAATCGAGGGCAGTATGTCATTGTCGTTCCTAGCCATGATCTCGTTATTGTCCGGCGCGGCCTGGACTACGGAAAGCAGGGCTTTAATCGATGGGATCTTCTGCGTGAGGTGCTCAAGGCATTTTCCCACGCCGAAGTCTATAAGTAGAGTGTTCCCTAAATTTGCATAAATCCGATATCGGCGGAATTGAAATTAACGAGTGAAGGGAAGGTATCGGCAATTTGCGACGGACTGAGACCATACCAACTTGCGAGCGTTGCAGCGTACTGATCGATGGATGTTGTGGGAATCATCCGACCTTGCCCAACGTCATCGCTACTGCCGATCGCGAGCTCAGGCATCGTGCCGAAGATTCGACCGCCCATCACACCGTCCCCCATAACCATCTGATGGCTACCCCAGCCATGGTCAGTTCCATCGCCATTGCTGGTCAACGTCCGTCCAAACTCACTGGCGGTAAAGGTGGTGACCTTATCGGAGACACCCAGCTCAACCGTAGCCTCATAAAACGATGACAGCGCGTGATTTAGCTCGCGCATCAAAACAGGATAGCGGCCCGCCTGATCCCCGTGGGTATCGTAGTCACCAATACCTACGTAAAAGATCTGACGACTCATACCGAGAGTTTCACGCGCTGCAATCAGCCGCGAAACCATGCTCAGACGGTCGGCAAGTTGGCTCCCACTTTGAAAGTACGTTTGCGGTGCGGGCGTATTTTCCAAAGCGGATCGAAGCTCGACACCAAGGTCGATCGATCGCCGCTGAGTCTTAGCGAATTCGCTCGCGAATAAATGTGTTTGGGGTTGTGCGAGAAGTGCATCGTAGGCCCGATTTCGGTTAACTGACCACGCGTCTGGGTTTCCAGGTTGCAAGGACCAATACCCATTTACGCCGCCCTCCCCAAGCGCATACGGCGCAGTCATGCCACCCGCCTGTAGCGTGTTCGCGCCACTCAAAGTGATATTCATAGCGAGGTTACGGTTCGCATTCGCATCCATCATGATGTCGGCAATGCGGCTAGCCCAGCCCTGTCGCTCCTGCGTGGCTTGCAAACTCATCACAAAGTTCTGCTGGTCGTTATGCGAAAACAGCTGCGGTGGAAGTTCAACGCGCTTATTCACGTAATCCGATTGCAGTGTCGGCTCAATCAGTGTCCCAATATTACCAATTAGCGATAACTTACCGGCATCGAAAAGTGACTTCAGCTCGGTGAGTTCAGGATGAAGACCATAGTCAGCTGGCAAGCTATTTGCGGGATTTAATTCCAGCAAATCCTCTCTCGCCGTCGCGAGATTACGCCGGGTCGCTGAGTAGGTGTTGTACTCACTCTGAGAACGAGGAACCAACATATTGAAAGCGTCATTACCCCCGTAGAGGAAGACGCAAACAAGCGCTCGATAGTCGTCCGCACCACCCACCTGTGCATGCGCAAGGTTGAATTGCGATGACAGTGCGGAGAAGCTTGAAGAGCCTAGCGCCGCAAGAGCTGATTGCCTGATAAATGCGCGCCGGCGCAGTGACTTATCCTTTAAAAACACCATCACTCCACTCCCTAACGCTGAACCGAAAACTCGGGCGACATCCACAACAAATAGGTTGCTTCTGCCACTCGGTAAAGCCGCTCCTGCTCGTTTGCAGCATTAAACGGCTCAATATGCTCCAACACAATTTCCCGCGCACCCTCACTCATTTGACCGCTGAGCATCAGCATATCGAGATGGTTAACGAGATCGCCTGCATCACGGGCCATTTCAATCTCGTCATCAAATCTTGCAAACAGACATCCCACCCCAGATTCATAGTTGACGTCCGCCTCGCAGTTTTCGCGCAAAAAATCATAGGAATTAAAAATAATGGATCCACCCCAGTTCGACGCGGCTGTGATGTCCTTCTCCGTCAAAATCTGAAATTCGGGCGCATCGAGTTCAGCCTCACCAAATGCATTGGCGAGCGAGTAATCAGGACGATAAAAATTGAAAACCGACGGTGCACCGTAAGGCCGCTGCCCGTAAGCAAAGCCCGGCCAGAAAAAACGAATCGTCTCCGCGACTGCGGAGCCGTCCTGAGTGAGTGGCTGGTCCGCTAGCACGTCAAAGGCACGCATCAACGATGTAAATTTCAAAACTGGCTCTTTCAATTTGCCAAACTGATCGTCCGAGACGAAATCGGCTCCCCGAGCTTCTGAATCGAGCAGAATCGCCCTTACGACCGCCTCGAGATCACCTTTAACACCCTGACCATTGTTATTGAAGACGCTGCTCACTCGTCGGACATAAGCCGGCGACGGATTGCTAGTTACCAACCGCTGAATCAATTGCTTGCTAATAAAAGGCGCCACGTTTGAGTGAGCAAAAACATTATCCAGCGCCGCATCCAAATCCTGCTCGGCAGTCATGCCAGCAGGGAGTATTTCGTTGTTCAGAAGTATTTTTGACTCGGTGTCGTGGTAGTCCGGGAACGCCTTCATCGGCTCAGTCGTGCTTGCGACACCCCATCCATCCCAATACCAATAGGGCGCGTTGGCATACATCCATCCCGTGAATACGCTCGCAAACCCCTTAATCGTAGATTGATCGTAAGTAGGAATGGGATCCCCAGCGGCATCAAGCCTGACCGCCCCGTCATCCTCTAACTCAACCAACCCGATGGTAAAAAGCTGCATTAACTCACGCGCGTAGTTTTCATCGGGTCGGATATTACGCTCTGTATCGGTTTTCTCGTTGCGCACCGTGCTTAAGTATTCGCCCATCATTGGACTCAGCGTAACTGCCTTTAGAAGATCACGGTAATTTCCAAAGGCATGCTCAGCGAGCATGTCGTGGTAATGAACGATTCCGCGCGCATCATTAAAAAGCGCGTCGGACAAATCAGAAATCACAAAAATCTGACTAAGTGCAAAGGCCACCCGCTGTCGCAGCTGGTCTTCACCATGAACGAAAGTTTCCCAGATAACATCGCTGACAAGCATGCGCTTTTGCCATTCGACATCTAGATTGGTTTTATCAAGCGGGTCCAAATCAGAATCCCGCATGTGCGCATCGAGGCGGCGTAGGGCCTCCGACTGCGGTACTGATATTTGCGCATCAATCCAAGAGGCAAAGTCAGCTTCGTCCTCGTAAAGTGCTAACAGCTCTTCTTCATTGGGACCGAACGTCGCCTGAGTGAGAAAACGAGCAACATCTGTCGCGACGGGATCACCTACCAAGTCCCGCAAATCGGCGGGTTCAGCCGCAGGCGGAGGGGTCTGCGTTCCGCCGGTTGAGCTGCCATCACCCCCAGCGGCGCCACCGTTCGCTGAAGGAAACGACGGCACACCTGAGCCACCACCTCCGCAGGCTGCCAGCGTCGCTATGGCAAAAGCGACGAGCAGATTCTTTAACTTCACCATCACTCCCCCATCACGGATTACAAACCTGAAGCCTAACGTTCTTGCTGAGGATCACAAGTAGTAAACGCCAGCTTGATGCCCGCAATAGACAGCAAACGCTTGTCCTGCAACAGAAAGTCCAGCAATAGACAGTCCAGCAAACGAACAACTTACACCCACTCAGCGGGTCGTAAATGTGACCTGACTCGATCATCCTCTTTCGTGACGCAAACACTGGATATCTGAATGACACGCCGAACTTACGAGCGCGACGGACAAACGATTGAGTTGGCGAACGACTTGGACGAGCTCGTCACCGATAAACGAGCCGGTTGGCGCGCCAACGCAGCAAAAGCGCGAAGGCGTCAACGACGTTACAAAAAGCGACTGACCAACGAAATTCTCCACAGTGATTATCTCGGGCAATCAACGGAAGACAACTAGGCGCAACGTCTCAGCAGTAAGGCGCTGCCACTTCCTGCTGCCCCACTTGCCGCAACTACGGCGAGCTCTCCATCGGCTCGATACAGCTCATCAATGGCAGTACTAACCATAATAGCTCCAGTGGCACCCATAGGGTGCCCCAAAGCAATGCAGCCTCCGTTTACGTTCACTTTATCAAGCGAGAGATCGAGCTCGCGTGTCAACTTCACAATGGTTGCTGCGAAAGCTTCGTGAATTTCAAACACGTCGACATCAAATGTTGAGAGGCCGTTTCGACGTAAAATCTCAGTAGTAGCAGTGACACAGCCGCTAACAACCTCGAGTGGTTCAGCACCGCATGTCACCGAGTCAACGACCTCTACTCGGGGTGTGACTGCAAGTCGATCTTGCATGCCCTCATCACCGACCAGCAGGACGGCCGCGCCGTCGCACATTGCGGGAGAGTTTGCCGCCGTATGCACATGCGAAATAGCTTCCAAACTCTCAAACGCTGCGAGTTGAACTCCGTCGGATCCTCCGCTTCCTAGCTCTGCGAAAGCTGCGGGCATTACCGCCAATCGCTCTTGAGTTAGCGATGCACGAATACACTCGTCATTCTGCACCTCGCCTTCAGAAGTTTTAATCGAGACGATCGAGGAAAACCGGTTCTCGCTTTTTGCCACCATCGCGCGTTGATGACTGAGAAATGCAATCTCATCGCAATCTTTTCGCGTCGCACCTACACGAGTGGCAATCAAATCTGCGCCAGCCCCCATCAGCAATATGTGGTGTGCAACGCCAAATTTATGATCAGAAAATACGCGAGCGCCATCGGCTAATAGAGGTACGCGGGACATCATCTCGACACCTCCTGCTATCAGCGCAGGCGACTGTCCAGTATTAATCTTCAGCGCAGCCAGCGCCACAGCGTCGATACTCGACGAGCAAAAGCGGTTAACTGTCAGCCCCGCAATGCTGGAGGGCCAGCCCGCCAAAAGCGCCGATGTTTTTGCAACGTTCGCCGCTTGCTCACCGTATTGCGTCACGCAGCCCAGAATAACTTCTGATACTTGGCTCGGATCTAGATGGGTTCGCTCGGCGAGTGAATGATGTAACTGGGCCAGAAGCGCCGTGGGGGTTATCTCGTGAAGACCACCTGAGGCTTTGGCTTTTGTTCGGGGACTGCGAATTGCATCATAGATGAAGGCTCGCTTCACTGCCCAACACCTACCACCAAACTCGCACAGGTTGTCGTGCTACCCCCCATATTGAAGGTGATGAGGTTCTCGGCACCACTGATTTGATATTCGCCAGCCCTACCCGCCACTTGCTTCGCACAATCAAGCGCCATCCTCACGCCGGTCGCTCCTACAGGGTGCCCAAGACCAATTAGCCCACCGCTGGCATTGATAGGGAAGTCTCCATCGAGCGCGATACGGCCCTCTTCGATTGCCTTCCAGCTCTCACCGGGCGCAGTCAGCCCCGAGTGATCAATCGCCATGTATTCGGTAATGGTGAAACAGTCGTGCGTCTCCAGGCCATCGACAGATGTCACCGCCTTCATATCCGCGCGACCGAGTGCCTCGCTAATGGTGGCAGCGGCATGTGGAAATATGACGCCATTGCCCCGCGAACTTGCAAGCTTTGTATCGAGCGAAATAGGCGCAGAGCGGTGCCCCCAACCTTTGATACGAGGGATATCCGCAAGCTTCAGACCCTGCTCGTCAGCGTGCGCCTTTGCGACATCCTCGTTGGCCAGAATGATGCACGCGGCACCATCTGTAATTTGGCCACAATCGAGCTTGCGAACACGCCCTTCAATCACCGGATTGAGGGCGTCATCAGCGCCAAAGCTACCGTCGGCAAACTGCCAACCACGAGTCTGAGCGTTGGGATTTAACTTAGCGTTGGCAAAATTTATTTCGGCAATGCGCGTCAAATGCTCATCATGAATACCGTGTCGCATGTCGTACTCGCGCGTTATGAGATCAAACATATAAGGCCACGGAAAGTCACAAGCTTGCGCCTCATGCCCCTTCCACGTCGCCGCGCCGAGATACTCTGCACCGGTCTTACCGTTAACATTTCGCATAAGCTCAAGGCCTAGTACGCAGGCGGTGGAGTAGTGACCCGCTTCAATATCACGCATAGCCCCCAAGACGGCCATTGACCCTGATGCGCAAGCCGCCTCATGACGCGAGGTGGGGAGCATTGCGAGTTCTGGATAAACCTGTCCAAAGAAACCGCCGATAAGCCCTTGTCCGGCAAACAAGTCAGCAACAAAATTTCCAACGTGACCCACTTCGATTTGACCAGGTTCGATGGCGGCATCCAAAATCGCGTCGCGCAGGACCTCAGAAAACATATCATAGACTTCGAGATCCTCACGGGCCCAGTTTCTGGAGAAGTCAGTCTGGCTACCACCCAGTATGTAGACGGCCGTTCCCATTATTATGTCCTTCGATTCCCATCTATTTGTGTCACTTTAACCAGAGATGTGACCTGATGCGAACTTGCTGTTGACGCTGGAGAAACTGGCGAACAAACGAGGGACTTGCGCGACTGCGGACTGCGCGCTCTTGATGGGTCAGTTAGCCTTGGTGCACGCGCCTGTTCGTCAAAGCATTCGCACCGCTACCCATAAAAAAGCCACCCGATGGGTGGCTTTTTTAAAAATGGTGGGTCGTGCTGGGTTCGAACCAGCGACCAATTGGTTAAAAGCCAACTGCTCTACCGACTGAGCTAACGACCCGAAAACTGTTTCAAGAGGGCGCGAATCTTACGACTTACAGACAAAAAAGCAAGCCCTGAAAATTACCGATACCGTGTCGGGTCAACGACACCTGCATCCGAGAAGCCAGCGGCTCTTATACGACAACTATCGCAAACACCGCAGGCCCGTCCCTGCTCATCAGCTTGATAACAGGAAACGGTCATAGCGTAGTCAACCCCGTGCGCTATACCCCTGCTAATGATGTCCGATTTGCTCAAGTGAATCAGCGGTGTTTTCAGCTCAATACACGCTCCCTCTACACCCGCCTTGGTCGCTACGCCCATAAGGTTTTGATATGCGTCAATGAATTCGGGACGACAATCTGGATAACCTGAGTAATCCACGGCATTAACACCGATGTAAATCTCAGTAGCTTCGAGCACCTCTGCCCAACCCAGCGCAAGTGACAGAAAGACAGTATTGCGTGCTGGAACATAGGTGACAGGAATTCCCTCCTGAGGGGTTGTTGGCACGTCAATATCCAAATCGGTCAACGCCGATCCACCGATCGCGGACAGGTCCAGGGAGATCACTCGATGCACAACATCACCGTAGCTCGCCGCTATCGCTCTGGCGGCATTAAGCTCTGCACGATGGCGCTGCCCGTAGTCAAAACTTAAGCTGTAGCACTCTCGGGATTGGCTGTGGGCCATCGCAAGCAGCGTCGCTGAGTCCAACCCCCCTGACGTTAAGATCACCGCCTTCGTCGTCATATCAGCTCCTAACGCCCGGGCTCATCGTTCCAGAGAATTTTGTGCAATTGCATTTGAAAACGCACCGGAAGTCTGTCGGCTACAACCCAGTCGGCCAAATCTGACGCGGCGACATCATGATGCGATGGAGAGAATAGAACATCCGAAACGCGCCTAACAAGTGCGTATTCGTCGAGCTTAAACCTCGCCCACTCGTAATCTTCCCGGCTACAGATAACGAACTTCACTTGGTCGTTGGGCGTCAGCAACGCCACATTGGTCCAAAGATTCCGATGCGACTCCTTCGAGTCCGGTGTCTTAATATCAACGACACGACTTACCGCCGTTGGCGTGTCTTCAATCGACATGGCACCACTGGTCTCCAGTGACACATCAAAGCCCCTGTCGCAAAGCACGTTTAAGAGGTCATTGCAGGCGGCTTGCGCCAGAGGCTCGCCCCCGGTCACACAAATCGTCTTGCAATCGAAACTGCCAACGCTTTTTAGGATGCCATCAAAGGACATCATTGCGCCCCCCGAGAAGGCGTATTCCGTATCGCAATACTGGCAACGCAGAGGGCAGCCGGTCAGACGCACGAACACCGTTGGCAGACCCGCAGAACGAGCCTCGCCCTGTAACGAGTGAAATATTTCAGTGATGCGTAACTGAGACAAAATTAAGGACCCACGAACTTATCTTGTGGCTACTGACTATCGAGGAAGTCTTTGGCGAGCTGCGCCGCTGGATGACCATCTGCACCGTATTCTGAAATGACGCGCTGCAAATACTCTCGTGAGCGCTCTTGATTCCCCTTAAGGGCATGCACCCGTCCCAACTTGTAAAGTGCATCGGGCACTTTGCGATCATTGGGGTATTGGTCTAACAATACCTGAAAGTTTTGTCTGGCTGACTCTGGATCCACGGGCTCCACAACAAGGTACAGCTCACCCAACCAATAGTGCGCGTTGGGCGCAAAACGTCCAAAGGGGTACTCACCAAGAAAAGCTGCAAAAGCCGTCAATGCATCACTAAATTGACGCTCGCGCACCAATCCGTAAGCCGCTTGGTAAGCCTCCTGCTCGCCCATCTGGGGTACCTTAAGTGGTTCCTCAGGCGCCGCATTGGACTCTCCCACCGCGACCGTGTCAGCCGATGATATTGGATCGTCCGTGGCATTGATGCCCTCTCCCGACGCAATTGTTGCAAGGCGTCGATCGACCTCAACGTACCGCTCGAGCGACTGATCCTGCAAACGCGTGAGCAAACTCGCTTGCTCCTCGACCAAACCGTTGAGACGCCGGATCTCCTCTTCAAGTTGTTGGACCCGAAGCGCAAGCGAACGCGCATCTGAGCTCGTATCCGCTAACGGCTCTGGATTGAGCGGTACGCCTGACGTGTCCGCCTGCACGTAGGGCACGACGCTCGACGTGGCCTGAGCTCCCTGAAGTTCGAAACTCTGCGCAGCAACCTGATGGGTAAAAATAAAAAAGCCGGCGACCAGCGCCGGCTTTGTCAAACATCTAGAGATCATAAAGCCTTACTTGATCTCCACGCGTCGATTCTTGCTCCAGCTCGACTCGCCCGAGCCGTAGGCAAGGGGGTTTTCTTCGCCATAGCTGATCGTTTCAATTCGGTATCCTGGCACACCACTCGCAACCATGTAGTCACGGACCGCATTGGCGCGACGCTCACCCAGCGCGAGGTTGTACTCGCGTGTTCCCCGCTCATCCGTGTGGCCTTCCAAACGTACATTACCGCCATCAGCCATCATTAACGCAACGTGCGCATCAATGGCTGCGCGTGAGTCATCGCTCAACGATGAGCTATCGTAATCAAAATAGAAAACGCTACCGACTGCAGAGGCTGCATCCATAAGGCGACGTTTCTCTTCACGCTTCTCAGCCATCGCCATGGCTTTCTGCTTTTCAACGGCGCGCTGCTCTACGGCTGCCGCCTCCGCTGCTGCAACCTGCTCCGCTGCCGCACGTTCTGCCGCTGCCTGAGCTGCCGCCTCCTCTTTTGCCGCGTTACTTGAGCATGCGCTCACTAAAGCGGCCATCAGAACAACTGCAGCTGCTTTTCCCAAAGTGTTTTTCGTTGTCATGGCGTCTTTCCTACACAAAGTCTGGTTCGGTATTACATATAATGTAGCGCATATGTGTCTATTTGTTGAACGAAAGTAACGTTTTTTCTTACCAACTAAACAACATTGGAGACCACGCGGGCTCTTGCACACTGCCGGAGCGAGCGGGAAGACTAAATTTCACCCCTCCGTCAACCGCAACAGCGCCTAGCACGCTTCGTTCTCCTCGCTTTGTCGCGTAAATAACAAGAGATCCATTGGGCGCGATACTTGGACTCTCATCGAGCGATGTCTCTGTCAAAACAGTCATGCGCTCTGTAATCAAGTCAAAGACCCCAATATGAAAACGACCGTCTCTTTGGTGAACGAGCGCAACGTTGCGTCCATCCTCTGCGACGCGCGCACGCGCGTTGTAACGCCCTTCGAACGTTACACGTTCAACTTTCCCTGTTGCTAAGGTATATCGATAAATTTGAGGACGCCCCCCTCGGTCAGAGGTGAAGAGCAAGGACTTTCCATCCGGCATCCATGTCGGTTCGGTATCAATCGCATAATGACGCGTTAATCGCGTCAGCTGCTTCGTTTCGAGATCAAGAAGGTATATATCGGGGCTTCCGTCTTTGGACAACACAAGCGCCATTGATCTGCCATCGGGTGACCATACGGGCGAGTTATTCAGGCCTCGAAAATTCGTAAGCTGTTCACGCGCACCCGTCGCGAGCACTTGCCGATAAATCGCAGGCCGCGATGACTCAAACGAGACGTAAGCGACTTCCTTACCGTCAGGTGACCAGCTGGGCGCCAAAATAGGATCTCGCCCTTCGAGTAGCACGATGGGACGCTGACCGTCAGCATCGGCAACCGTCAAGCGATAAAAGTCTTTTCCCTCGGGATTCCGGGTCACCGACACATAAATCAAACGCGTCGCAAAGGCGCCTTGAATGCCCGTTAACTTCTCATAAATAGCATCCGCAACACGGTGCGCCACCATCCTCGCCTCCGACTCGGGACCGGCTACCTGAGATGAAAAAAGCTCAATCCCCCGATCGACATCGTAGAGTGCGAATTCAATACGCAGTTGCACACCTTTACTGACGCGGCCGATAACCAAATAACGCGCTGCAATGGCCCGCCAATCACGGTAGAAAATATCTTCGGTGCGTGTAGGCAAGCTCAACATGTCGCGGCGACTAACAGGGCTGAACTGGCCGCTTCTAGCCAAGTCAGAGTCAATAATTTGAGCGAAGTCCACGGGCGCCGCCCCCAAACCGTCCCAAGCAAAGGGTGCCACTGCGATCGAGGTGGGGTTGTCGATGCCACGCGTCACCTGGATTTCGAGTTGTGCAACGGACGCGCCGCTAAAGCAAAGAGCGCAGACAGTCAGGAAAATACGCAACAACATGATCAATACCTCAAATCCTCTGGACGGAACCGCAACGGGAAACGGCGAAAGTATCGCTCGAAATCAGAAATAGATAAAATCGCCACTTCGGGAAATTGACCCACGCGCTCAACAGCGGCAATCGCGCTGCGATCAAAGGCGTTACTTCCGCTTCCGGTCGCAACCGTAATACCCACCACCTCACCCGTGGGAACGAGGCTTATTGTCAACAAGGCCTCCATCCCATTTCTTGCGGAGGGTGGACGCCGCCAATTTTGAGTTATGCGGGCTTGCATCAAAGCGGCAACCTGCTGAACTTCGTCAAGCGCATCCTCCTGATCAAGAGACGCCATCTGAGGAAGTTCATCTAGCCCGGCCATCAACTCCCTCTGTAGCTCAGCGAGCCGATCCTCTTGCAGCGAGTCAGGTGTTATTTCTTCGATCAGCTCCTGTGGTGGCTCAACCGGCGCCGGGGCGACTGGCTTTGGCTCGAGCGGGGCAGGTTTGGGCTTTGTCTTGGGCTTTGTCTTGGGCTTGGGCTTCGATTTCGGTTTTGGTTTGGGCGGTGACTTCTTAGGCGTTTTCAGCGACACCAGCGATGCCTGAACAACTTGCGCTTTCGCGACGACGGTGGCCTCACTCGTGTTCCACTCTCCCTCTATGGCGACTAAAAAGGCCACGTGAACAAGGACAGCAACAAATAAAGGAACGGCAATAATGAGGACGCGATCAGAATTCACTGTCTTCTCGCCGGCGCCTCGGTGACCAACCCCACTGATGGCGCGCCCGCAGCCTGTAACTCCGACATAAGCGAGACCACTTCTCCGTAGGGTACTCTCGCATCGCCCCATACCATCACTGCTTTATCAGGGTTGCGCTTTAGCACAGTGGCAACGCGCTGGCGCACCGTCTCAATACTCAGTGCCTGATCATCACTCGCACCTAAATTAAGATACAGTTTCGCTTCGGCGTCGATCGAGACAATCAAAGGCTCAGCATCGCTGTCAGAGACCGGCGTTGAACTGGCTTTAGGTAGATCAACTTCCACGCCTTGCATCAATAACGGTGCCGTCGCCATAAAAATAACCAGCAACACCAACATGACATCGATGTAAGGTACAACGTTGATTTCAGCGACGGCGCGACGCGGCCTCACTGCCCACTCCCGCCTTTTTGCGCGTAGCTTTGCCGCTGCAGTAGGCCCGAGAACTCGTCGACAAACGCATCATAACGGTTGAGCAGCGCATCCACTCTTGCTGCAAATCGGTTATAGGCCAATACAGCGGGAATGGCGGCAAAGAGCCCCATTGCCGTCGCGATGAGCGCTTCAGAAATGCCAGGTGCAACCGCAGCAAGCGTTGCTTGTGAGCTTGTCGCTAACCCTCTGAAGGAGTGCATAATCCCCCACACAGTCCCAAATAGGCCAATGTAAGGACTTGTAGACCCAACGGACGCCAAAAAGGGCAAATTGTGTTCCAGCCGATCGCTCTCTCGGGTAAGCGCCACGCGCATCGCGCGTCGTGAGCCCTCGACAATCGCCTCGGCGTCCATGTTGGGTTGACGCGATAGCTTTGAAAACTCTTTGAAACCGGCACGAAATAGGGCTTCACCACCGGTGATATCACCGCCCTCATCGATCGCATTAGAGCCCTCTCGATAGAGCTGTGCGAGATCCATTCCCGACCAAAATCTATCTTCAAAATCGAGGAGCTCTGCATCCGCACGACGTAAAATGATGACCCGCTGAACGATCATGAACCAAGATGTCACTGACGCGGCCACCAGAATGGCCATCACCAGCTTAACCGTGAAGCTAGCCCCTACTATTAGCTCGATTACACTGAGTTCATCTGTCATCTGTTACCTCTATTGGTATTAGCGCCCCTTTGAGCACCTTCCTCAACCCGATCGGCATTCGCTTAGGCTTTCCCGTCTTTCCATCTGTCAACGCTGCGGCAACCTGACCGCGGGCCAGTACCTGCTCCCCTCGGACTACAGCTTGCTCAAAGACAATCGATGCACCACCTGCAGCGATGACTTTTGCGTGCGCGATCACTTCATCATCGAGCCTCGCAGGCAGCAAATAATCAATGCTCGCGGAGGTCACTACAAATACTGATCCGTCCTCCATCACAGCGGTTTTATCGACGCCCATAGAACGGATAAGCTCTGTACGAGCGCGTTCAAAATACTTTAAATAATTTACGTAGTAGACGATACCACCGGCATCCGTATCCTCGATGTAAATACGGATTGGCAAGGCAAACTCAAGCACCCTCTTTATCCCCAAGGTCCAACGCTAAATTGGTTGAGGCGGGCTCAGGGGTTTTGCCCAGGGACTCACCCGAACTCGGCGCTGGCAATCCAAAATGTCGGTAGGCCGCGTTCGTCGCTATGCGTCCGCGTGGCGTTCGAATAATGAGCCCCTGTTGAATCAAATAGGGCTCGATAACATCCTCGAGAGTACCTCGCTCTTCAGATAGCGCAGCGGCCAAGCTGTCGATCCCAACTGGGCCACCCTCAAACTTCTCAATGAGCGCCAGTAAAAAACGCCGGTCCAAATGATCGAAACCTTGATCGTCAACACTTAGCATGTCGAGGGCCTGCTCTGCCATCTGCTTAGAAATTAGCCCGTCGCCTTTAACCTGAGCGTAATCTCGCACCCTTCGCATTAGACGATTCGCGATTCGAGGGGTACCTCTCGATCGCTTCGCAATTTCAAGTGCACCGACATCATCGGCCTCAACACCCAAGATCGACGCAGCGCGAGTGACGATATGCTTTAAATCGCCCACCTCGTAAAACTCTAAACGCTGCACGATACCAAATCGATCTCGAAGCGGTGACGTGAGAAGACCGGCTCGTGTCGTGGCGCCTACCAGCGTAAACGGCGGCAAATCGAGTTTAATAGAGCGTGCAGCAGGCCCCTCGCCAATCATGATATCAAGCTGAAAATCCTCCATCGCGGGGTAGAGAATCTCCTCAACATAAGGACTCAAACGGTGAATCTCGTCGATAAACAAAACATCGTTAGGTTCGAGATTCGTCATGATGGCGGCAATGTCTCCGGCCTTCTCAAGCACGGGACCACTGGTCGTTTTCAGCTGCACGCCCATCTCATTTGCGACAATACTGGCCAGCGTGGTCTTGCCGAGACCTGGGGGGCCAAATATGAGCGTATGGTCTAGCGGTTCTCCTCGCCCTTTGGCCGCTGACAGGAAGATTTCCATTTGTTCCTTGACCGCAGTCTGCCCAATGTAATCGTTCAATGTTTGCGGCCGAACCGCACGATCAAGTGCCGTTTCGCGATTGTCGGCGGTGTCACCCGCTACTAGTCGATCTGTCTCTATCACTATGACTTCCTCGCTAACGCCATTTTCTCACCGCATAGCTGACTGCAATGCAGCACGAATCAAACCTTCGCTCGTTTCGACATCCTCGGACTCGACCGCCGAAATGAGCCGCGAGGCTTCTGTAGGCTTGTATCCCAGTGCCACCAACGCTTGCTCGGCTTCGCCTCGGATATCCAATTTAGTATCTGAAGCAAGGGAAGCGACACCCTGAGTTGGCAATACATCCGAAAGCCACTGCCCTGCCTTGTCACGCATTTCAACCAGCAGGCGCTCGCCCGTTTTCTTACCTACACCTGGCAACGCCACCAGCGCATCGACATCATTTCGGTTGAGACAAGCCGCAAACTGCTCGGTGTCCATGCCAGAGAGTATCGCGAGCGCCAACTTTGGACCCACGCCGTTTACTTTTATGAGATCTCGAAATAAACGCCGGTCAATCTCTCTGACAAAGCCATAGAGCTGCTGTGCATCCTCCCGCACAACAAAATGGGTCAATAAAATGCATTCCTCGCCAACGCCCGGCAACTGATAGATCGTTGTCATGGGGACCCTGACTTCATAGCCAACGCCTCCGACGTCGATGATGACCTCTGGCGCTTGCTTGGCAATAATGATGCCGCGTAGTCGTTCGATCATGTGCTGTAAAACTCCTTGAGAACTACTTGAGCCGTCGCGTCGCGAACGCCTGAGCTCCGGTCGCTCGTCGCACAGCCTCTCCGCTAATATGGCAAAGCGCCGCCGCAAGTGCGTCACTCGCATCCTCACCGGGCGTCGCAGGCAGTCGTAGCAACCGCGTCACCATGTGCTGAACTTGGTCCTTTGTTGCGCCCCCAGCACCCACGACGGCCTGCTTTATTTGACGCGTTGCGTACTCAAAAACTTCTAGCTCACGGGTAGCGCAAATCACCATGGCGGCACCGCGTGCCTGCCCAAGTTTCAGGGCAGATCCGGCACTTTTACTCATGAAAACTTCTTCGATCGAAGCAACCGTGGGAGAAAACTCGTCAATAATCTCGTTGAGTGCTTGGGCCAACACTTTAAGGCGCAATGCTAAGGGCTCATCGACCGGCAACTTGATCACGCCACTACTGACGTACCGGTTGCCCGCCTGTGTTACTTCGACAAGACCGAATCCCGTTTTACGGGATCCGGGATCGATACCAAGAATGACTGTCACCGATGACCTCCGCTCATTGCCTGATTGTGCGGCAAACAAGCAATAGAGTCATGTCATGGCGGCAATTACTTTTCAGGACTACGCAACCGTATACTGAGGTCACGAAGCTGCTGCTCCGATACTTCTCCAGGTGCATCGGTCATCACGCACTGCGCTGACTGAGTCTTGGGGAAAGCGATCACGTCGCGAATCGATTGACCGTCAACCATCAGCATGACCAAGCGGTCCAAACCAAAGGCTAGCCCGCCATGCGGTGGTGCACCGTGTTTGAGTGCTGCCAACAAAAAGCCAAACTTCGCCTCGGCTTCCTCAGAGGAGATACCCAGCACATCGAACACCGCTTTCTGCATATCTTGGCGGTGTATTCGGATCGAGCCACCTCCAATTTCGCTACCATTGAGCACCATGTCGTAAGCACGCGAAAGTGCTTGCTGGGGTGCAGCTGTTAGTTCACCGACATCACACGAGGGTGCTGTGAACGGGTGGTGGATCGCCGTAAGCGAGCCATCGCCAGTCTCCTCAAACATAGGGAAGTCGACAACCCAAAGAGGCGCCCAACCACTCCCAACAAGGTCCATCATTTCCGCGACCTTGAGTCTAAGAGCGCCCAAGGCATCGTTCACCACTTGGCGCTTATCAGCGCCAAAGAACACGATATCACCGTCTTCGAGGGCCAATCGCTCCACCAACTGATGGACTATTGCCTCGGGCATAAATTTAAGGATCGGCGATTGTAAGCCTTCCACACCTGCGGCCTTGTCGTTCACTTTTATCCAAGCGAGACCGCGCGCACCGTAGTTGCCGACGTACTTAGTGAGCTCATCAATTTCTTTGCGGCTAATAGTGGAACCACCCGGCACACGGAGCGCAGCCACACGGCCTTTTACATCGTTTGCAGGTCCAGAGAACACCTTGAACTCAACGTCTTGCATTAAGTCATCGATCGAGATGAGCTCCAGATCGATTCGCAGGTCGGGCTTATCCGATCCAAACCGCTCCATGGCCTCGTGCCATGTCATTTGCGGGAACTCACCTAATTCCACATTTAAATGCTGCTTAAACAGGGTCTGGACCATGCCTTCGGTGAGCCGCATAACCTCACTCTCGTCGGTAAACGAGAGTTCTATATCAATTTGAGTAAATTCGGGTTGGCGATCTGCTCGAAGGTCCTCGTCGCGAAAACAACGGGCAATTTGGTAGTAACGATCAAAGCCAGAGACCATCAAAAGCTGCTTAAACAACTGCGGAGATTGCGGCAGCGCAAAGAATTTTGATGCATTCGTTCTACTCGGTACCAAATAATCGCGGGCACCCTCAGGTGTGGCGCGGGTCAATACTGGGGTTTCAATATCAAGGAACCCAGCAGACTCCAGGTAGCTTCTAATCGTTGACGTAATCTGAGATCGGCTAATTAAATTACGTTGCATCGACTCACGGCGAAGATCCATGAACCGGTAACGCAAGCGAACATCCTCACCCACTGTTTGGTGCGCATCGAGTGGAAAAGGTGGCGGCGCTGATTCATTGAGTATGACCAGCTCTTTGCCCAGAATCTCAATATGCCCTGTCGCCATTGCCGGATTAACGGTCTCCGCCGAGCGCTCTCGAATTCGCCCTGTAATCTGAAGTACGTATTCACTACGGACTTTATCCGCCAGAGCGAAATGCTCTTGGGTGTCGGGATCGAAGACCACCTGAACAATGCCATCGCGATCCCGCATATCCAAAAAGATGACCCCGCCGTGATCTCGACGCCGATCAACCCAGCCACAAATTGTGACCGTCTCACCCACAGAAACGTCCTTTGTTGCACCGCAATAATGTGTTCGCATGGTCATTCTCTAATTCACTTCCGGTCGGCCTAGTCCGCCGAGCTTTTTGTTGTGCTGGTCGCACTGCTAGATGAGGTGGCAGATGTACTAGCGCTCCCTGAATCAGATCCAGTGCTCGAGTCATTCACAAGATTCTTTTTCGCGCCCGTTTTAAAATCGGTTTCATACCAACCCGATCCGGCCAGCCGAAAAGCCGGCGCCGATACTTTTTTCTTCAAAGACGCCGCGCCGCATTCCGGGCAGTCGGTCAACGGGGCATCCGATATTTTCTGCAATGCCTCCAGCGCGTTACCGCAGGCACCACATACGTATTCGTAAATTGGCATGCGAAGGTCTCTAAGAAATGAAACAGGACCGCTTTGTTGCGGCGGGCGCAAGATTACACTAATCGGCCGCCGAGGTTAATGGGAATACTGACCGTCTGGTGCATCGCGCCGCAAAGCCCCATGAAAACCTCGATGCTTAAACCAAAATATCAACAGGCGAAGGCGTTTTCTGGTGGCATTTATCATCATCGTCCCGATCTATAGTGAAGAGAGGTTTGATACACTTCGCTCAGCCGTCGCCACTGAGACGGCGAGCACGCTTTTAAGAAGGTTCCCGCAATGCGATTTTCCCAATTCCCCATATCAACCACAAAAGAGACTCCCGCCGATGCCGAGGTTATCAGTCATCAACTGATGCTGCGCGCGGGACTCATCAAGCGCATTGCCGCGGGCATTTATACTTGGATGCCCCTGGGACTCAAGGTCGTTCGCAATGTTGAACGTATCGTGCGAGAGGAAATGGAGAACGCCGGTGCGGTTGAGCTATCGATGCCGGTCGTTCAGCCCGCGGAGTTGTGGGAGGAATCGGGTCGATGGGAGCAATACGGACCCGAGCTTTGTCGACTCAAAGATCGGCACGATCGCGACTTCTGTCTTGGCCCGACTCACGAGGAAGTGATCACGGATCTCGCCAAAACCGAAATCAAAAGCTACAAGCGGCTGCCTTTAAATTTCTTTCAAATTCAAACGAAGTTTCGCGATGAGATTCGACCTCGTTTTGGTGTCATGCGCTCGCGCGAGTTTGTCATGAAAGACGCCTATTCATTTCACGAAAACCAAGACTCTCTCGAACAGACTTACTGGCGAATGCACGAAGCCTACTCCACCATTTTTGACCGACTTGGACTCGATTATCGTCCCGTAGAGGCCGATACGGGCTCCATCGGTGGCAGTCACTCCCACGAATTCCATATGTTGGCCGACTCGGGTGAAGACGATATTGCCTTTTCAACAAAGAGTGATTTCGCCGCCAATGTAGAACTTGCCGAAGCCCTGCTGCCCGAGCAAGTGCAGACTGATTTTGAGCCGTTAGAGTGCTTTGATACTCCCGGTGCCAAAACCATCGAGGCCCTGGAGAAACGCTACGGCGTTCTCGCAACCCATTCGCTCAAGACGTTATTTGTCGAAGATGCGCAAGGCGGGCTCGTCGCGCTCGTTTTGCGGGGTGATCATCAGCTCAATGAAATTAAAGCCGAAAAAATCGATGGTCTGAGTCAGCCGCTTCGCATGGCGCAAGAGACTGCAGTAAAAACGGCCACCGGTGCATCCTTTGGCTCACTCGGACCTGTGAAACTCAACGCACGAGTTGTGGTGGATCGCGCTGCATCGGTGCTCGTCAACTTCGTCTGCGGTGCCAACGAGGATGATAAACATTTGAAGAACGTCAACTGGGGTCGAGATGTCGAACATTACGAGGTTGCTGACTTGCGGACCGTTGTGGCGGGTGACCCCAGCCCCTGTGGAGCGGGCGTACTCGAAATTAAACGCGGCATCGAAGTGGGCCATATTTTCCAGCTAGGAACAAAATACTCGGAAGCCATGAATGCCACGGTTCTCGATCAAAACGGCAAGTCAGTGCCCATGACAATGGGTTGCTATGGCATTGGTATTACGCGAATAGTCGCCGCCGCAATTGAGCAAAACCACGATGCCAACGGCATCATTTGGCCGGCGGCCATGGCGCCCTTTTCGGTCGTGCTGATTCCATTGGGTATGGAAAAGTCAGAAACAGTCGCCGCTGCCGCCCAAGCGCTTTACGCAGACCTGAAAGCTGCGGGTATCAATGTGGCGATGGATGACCGCAAGGAACGGCCCGGGGTCAAATTCGCGGATTGCGAGCTCATTGGCATACCACTTCGGGTGACGATCGGTGAACGCTCCCTCAATGAAGGCGTTGTTGAAGTCCAGGGTCGGCGAGACAGCGAAGCCACAAACGTTACGATCGACGCAGCGGTGGCCTACGTGGTGGACGCGGTATCATAGTTCAGTGCGCAGACTTACGCTGTGACCGAGTTGGCAATCGCAACGACCACGGTTGACCGCGGCTGATTAAGCTCTCAGTGTGAAGCCTAAGCAAAGGAGGACTCACGTGGACAGTAATGCATTTCAGCGCTGGAACAGCGACCTTGCTAATGTCATTGCCCATGTTGGAGATCCCATTTTCTTTCAGCAAGCATTTGCTGCGATTGAAGCGCAAGTGCCCGTGGCTTACCCCCAAGCATGGCTTTATCACAAGGATCTACCGCCTCAGTTGCTCGATCACAAAATTCCGAAGGACGCCTACGATTCTCAAGTGGACGAATATTTGGAAGGCCCATATCGGGAAGACCCGTTTTTCAAAATCTCACTGAGCGCACCACGCAATAACTGTTATCGCTTGTCGCGGCTTGTGACTGGAGACTTCGAGCAAAGCAGCTATCACAAAGACTATTACGCAAGCACAGGCACGGTCGACGAAGCCATTATAGTGACGCGCCTCACAGACGGTAGCGTTATCAATATCAGTCTCATGCGGCTGTTAAGTCAGGGTGAATTCAGTGAAGACGAATACAATTGGTTGTACAGCGTGAGTCAATGTCTTGCTGAGCTAATTGACTTGCATACACGCCGAGAAGAATTCGTCGAGAGCAACCTCCTCCAACCTGGCGTCGACTACCACATTCAGCAGGGTTATGAGACGTTTGGAACAAGCTATGTCAGTGACCGGGAGCAAGAGGTCCTTGAGTTGCTCCTGCGCGGCTACGGTGCAGATACGAGCGCTGAGAAACTTGATATCTCGCTTGAGACAGTGCGCAGACATCGTAAATCCATCTACAAAAAGCTCGATGTGAACAGCCAGGCCGACCTTTTCGCTCTGTTTATCAATGTCATTCCATACGTTGCAAAATCAAAAGGCGAGGATCCACTGAAGGCCTACATGGGCTGACCAATAGGGTTTAACCGACGGGTAAGCGGTACGCCCTAGGCTGCCCTGTCGCTCGCTCATCTCTTACTCAAGGTCCTTCATCGACTCCCCCGTTTTAGATAACGCTGGCATGCCCAAACCCGGAGTGCGCCGAGCGCGCCCTGTATTACGCCCCTTACCCAGCTTAGGTAGCCACTGCCCCAACTAGGGCATTGTCGCGACCGCCTCAAGCACGCACCCTTCCGCCTTACTCACAGCAGGTGCGTCCTGTGTACACAACAAAACAATTTTTAAAGGCCTATCCCGATATCACCATGATTGAGGCGCTCATTACCGACTGCAATGGCATTGCACGGGGTAAATGGCTACCCGTACAAAAGATGGTGGCGATGGAAAATCAAGGGCTCAAGCTGCCCAAGTCAGCCCTTGGACTGGATGTCTGGGGCCGTGACATTCCCGAACTTGCACATGCCAATGGCGATATCGACGGCTACTGTCACCTCGTTGAAGGGTCATTGAGACCGCTACTTACCGAGCGAGGCGTTGACCAAGCACAAGTCATACTCACCATGTCGGATAAAGACGGTTCTCCGTTCATGGGAGATCCCCGACAAGTCCTCGATGCCCTCGTTGGACGCTTTACCGATAAATCACTTAAACCCTGCATGGCGGTAGAGCTCGAATTCAGCCTACTGCCTCGACCGGAAACCAATGACTCGGTCGGCAGCGCGCTACGCGATCAAAATAGCGTTGGCGGCAACCTTTATGCGCTGAGCGAACTTGATTACCACGCGCCGCTGCTGGAAGCACTGCGACAGGCGTTCGACACGCAGGACCTCCCCTACGAGGGCATTATTAAAGAGTCGGCCCCCAGTCAGTTCGAGATCAACGTTGCACACAGTGATGATGTGATGCTACTTGCCGATCAAGTCGTTCGAATGCAGCGCACAATACGTTCCGTCGCAGCGCGACATGGCTTTATTGCCAGTTTCATGCCCAAGCCCATCGATAACGAGGCCGGGAACGGTCTCCACGTCCACTGCAGCCTCCTTGAAGAGAACGGTGTTAATGTCTTTGACAATGGAGAAGAAGAGGGCTCTGAGCTATTGCACTATGCGGTAGCTGGATGTTTGAAGTTATTGCCCGCATCAATGCTGCTATTCGCACCGAGCTTTAATGCCTATCGGCGCTTTCAGCCGGGAAATCACGCGCCAACAGAGGCGACTTGGGGCTACGACAACCGGACCACAGCGCTTAGAATTCCGGAAAGCCCGGCACCAGCACGCCGAATTGAACACCGCGTAGCAGGGGCGGATGCAAACCCTTATCTCATTCTCGCCGCTGTATTGGCGGGCATATGGCATGGTATAGAGAATAAGCTAAAGCCTCCGACAGCTATTGAAGGCAACGCCTGGGATCAGGCGATTGATGCACCCAAGCTAGCCACGACGATGGATCAAGCCATCGACGTCTTCCGCACAGAAAATCAATTGGCAGACTATTTAAGCGCCGAGTTTAAAACGCTGTTTTTGGCAACCAAACAACAGGAGTGGGATGAGTTTTCTCGACGCGTCACCGAATTTGAACTGGAAACTTATTTGCGAATGTAGTTTGCTTTGCGCCTTCTGAATCAAAGGATAAAGCTATGACCAGCGTTTATGACTTCTCCGCCACCTTGGCTAACGGAAATGAAACATCATTAGCAGACTTTAAAGGCCAGGTGCTTTTAGTAGTAAACACAGCGTCAAAGTGTGGTTTCACACCCCAATACGAAGGCCTCGAAAAGCTCTACGCCGACCATAAAGACGCGGGCTTTTCCATTCTTGCTTTTCCCTGCAATCAATTTGGCTCACAGGAGCCCGGCAGCACCGAGGAAATCGTCGAATTTTGCGAAACACGTTTCAGCACCAGCTTCCCGCTTTTCGAAAAAATCGAAGTCAACGGTAGTGGCGCGCATCCGCTATACAAGCACCTAAAGTCCGAGGTTAAAGGCATCATGGGAACTGAGGGCATCAAATGGAACTTCACCAAGTTCCTAATCAATCGTGACGGTGAGGTGGTCGCAAGGTTCGGCTCACAGAAAAAACCTGCCGACATCGAAAAAGTGATCAAAGCGCTTTTGTGAAAAGCGGCGCGGGTAAGGCGTCGGTCAGTCAGCCGACGTCGCGTTTCGTCAGCGAAAGCCGGAGTGTTTTCCTCTGGCCTTTAGTGTTCGCGGGTTTCTCTGAATTTAATATCCGGCCATCGCTCCTGCATGAGGTTTAAGTTCACGCGTGTTGGAGCAAGGTAAGTAAGATAACCGCCACCGTCCTCCGACAAGTGGTCCGACGCTTTTCTTCGAAACTCCTCGAGCTTGCGCGGCTCATCCGCATCAAGCCACCGCGCCGTGTAAATATTGACAGGCTCGTACAACGCATCGACCTTATATTCGTCTTTCAGGCGGTGCGCCACCACATCGAACTGCAACTGCCCCACGGCACCGACGATCAAATCGGTCGAGTTCAACGGGGCAAACACCTGCGTTGATCCCTCTTCTGACAACTGCTGTAAACCTTTTTGAAGCGCCTTCATTTTCATCGGGTCGGCGAGACGAATCTTACGGAAGAGCTCCGGGGCAAAATGCGGTATGCCGGTAAACTGAAGTGCTTCTCCTGACGTGAAGGTATCGCCAATTTGGATAGTACCGTGGTTATGAAGCCCGATTATGTCCCCAGCCACTGCCAACTCAACCAACTCGCGCTCTCCAGCTTTAAACGAGACCGCGTCAGCAATGCGAATATCTTTTTCTATCCGCACATGCCGCATCTTCATACCCTTTTCGTAACGGCCTGAGCACACTCGCACAAAGGCGATACGATCTCTGTGCTTGGGGTCCATGTTTGCCTGAATCTTGAATACAAAGCCTGAAAATGCACCCTCGGTGGGCGACACATCACGTGACTGAGTCATCCGGCGCTGCGGCTTAGGCGCCCATTCGACAAAGTCATCGAGCATTTCTCTTACCCCGAAATTACCCAGCGCCGTGCCAAAAAAGACAGGGGTTTGCTGCCCTGCAAGGTAACGGTCTTTGTCCAAGGTGTGACTTGCACCTTGCACCAACTCTATCTCGTCGCAAAAGTCGTCATACTCGTCATCCAGCAAGGCTCTCGCCTCGTCTGAATCCAAGCCATTAATCCGGGTGTCAGGTGGCAGCGTCTGCCCGTTACCCTGTTCGAAACAATGAATAGTATCGGTGTACAGGTTGTAAACACCCTTGAAGAACTTCCCCATGCCAATAGGCCAGTTAATGGGGGCCGCCTCTATTTTCAAGACCTCTTCAATCTCATCAAGTAGCTCGATCGCATCGCGAATGTCGCGATCCAGCTTGTTAACAAAGCCGATAATTGGGGTATCGCGTAGCCGACACACATTCATGAGTTTAATGGTTCGGTCTTCCACCCCCTTCGCGCCATCGACCACCATTAAAGCTGAATCGACGGCCGTTAGCGTGCGGTAGGTATCTTCTGAAAAGTCTTCGTGTCCCGGGGTGTCAAGCAGATTCACGGTGCGCGCTTTGTAGGGAAACTGCATCACCGATGAGGTCACTGAAATGCCACGCTCCTTCTCCATCGCCATCCAATCTGATGTCGCATGAGGACCGCGCTTCCCCTTAACAGACCCAGCCACCTGAATGGCGGACCCAAGCAACAACAGCTTCTCCGTGATGGTCGTCTTGCCCGCATCGGGGTGCGAGATAATGGCGAAGGTACGACGAGCGTTAATGGCGTTAGCGGTTTCTGACATGGGTCCTCCAATGACGCGACGGATTATGCCAGCTTCAACCTGAGAGTGTTTAACGCAGTGAGAGTTTTGACTGTAAATGCTGCACTAATCGTGTCGCCGCGTGAGACTGTTCGGGACAGACATCACCTAAAAGCCTTTTCAATGACGTTACTTGAAGTCCAGCGTAGCCGCACGGATTAATGCGTCCAAAATGGCTTAAATCAGGATCCACATTCAACGAAAGTCCGTGATAACTGCATCCGCGACTGATCTTCAGCCCAAGCGCAGCGATTTTTCCCCCATCGACGTAAACACCAGGCGCCTTCGGGTCAGCAATCGCTTCAATTTCCAGCTCCGCGAGATAGCTAACAATAGCGTCCTCAAGAGCTGTGACTAAATCGCGAACACCGAGCTTGGCGCGTCGAATGTCGCACAGCACATAGATAACGATCTGCCCAGGGCCATGATAGGTCACTTGACCACCACGATCTGTTTGAATGACCTCAATATCACCCGGCGCAAGAAGGTGTTCTGATTTACCTGAAATACCTTGCGTAAAGATCGGTGGGTGCTCAAGAATCCAGAGCTCGTCAGGCGTGTCGGTGCCACGCGCCTTGGTAAAGGCTTTCATCGCCTCTATGGTGGCGAGATACGGTACCTGACCTAATTCCCGGACCTGCATAGGATTAGATCACCATGGACACGCGGCCGGAGGCAACTAATTCTGCATGAAGGGCTGAAAGCTGGTCCTCTCCAGTCGCGATAATGTTGAACGTTATGGAGTCGAAAGTACCTGACCGACTACTCTTCGTCACGATATCGTCCTCGGTAAGCTCTGACGCGTGGCGCTCGACGATGGCACGAATTGCTGAGGCGTAGTCTGGCGTGGCCCTTCCGACAACCTTTACGGGGTAGCGACAGGGGAACTCTATTTTGGGGGCTTGGGGTTCAGACACGCTTCAACCTACCAAGTTTTGAAACCACAACATCAAGGCATCGATAAGACGCTTAAAAAAGCTTCCGCTTTCAACGTCATCGAGCACCAGTAGCGGCGTTTCAAACAGTACTTCACCGTCGCGCGTCACGGTGACGAGGCCCATTTCATCACCGCGCTTTAAGGGTGCTTCAAGCTGCTCATTGACCACAACCTCGATCGTTGCTTGTGAGCGCTCACGCGGAACCGTAAGAACAACCGACTCCAGAACGCCTCCGTGCACGGAGTCTGCGGCACCCTTCCAAACCTTGGGCTCTGCCAAGGTAACCTCAGCAGATAAAGGTCTCAGGTTCTGAAAGAATCGGAACCCATAATTAAGAAGACTGGCATTTTCTGACGTTCGTGTCCGCCGTGTGGCACTCCCTAACACGACGGAAACCAAGCGCATGTCATCGCGTTTTGCCGAGGCGACAAGACCGTACCCGGCCTCGCTGGTATAACCTGTTTTCAAGCCATCTACCGTGCTGTCGGTGCGCAGTAAACCGTTTCGGTTGTATTGCTTAATACCGTTATAGGTAAAGCTTTTTTCTTTATAAATTTTGTAGTGGTCAGGGTGATTATTGATCAGAGCGACTGAGAGCTTCGCAAGATCTCTCGCGGTGGTCCGATGCTCCGGATGAGGTAAGCCGTGCGGGTTCCGATAGGTTGTTTTGTCCAAGCCCAAGTCCGCGGCGATCTGGTTCATGACATCCACAAAGCTGGACTCCGTACCCGCAAGGTGTTCGGCCACAGCAACAGACGCGTCGTTACCGGACGAAATCACAACGCCGCGCTCTAGATCCGCAAGACTTACCGGCTTTCCGGGCTCAATCCACATCAGTGAGGACCCCTGAAACGTTGGATTTTGCGACCACGCGTTGCGACTAACTGTAATGATATCGTCTAACGATACGCGGGCTGAATCGACCTCCTCCGCTAAGACATACGACGTCATGATTTTGGTCAGGCTCGCAGGAGGGAGCGAAAGGTCACCTTGATAATCGACAAGCACCTGTCCCGTTGCCGCGTCCATCAAAAAATAGGCATCAGCTGGCAGTTTCGGTGCGGGCGGTACCGCCGCCATGCCTGGACTCGCCAGTCCGAGACTCAACAAAACCAAAAAATGCCTTAGATGACAAAACCGCATCGTTTCCCTACCTTTTATCTGCACCCAGTTGCGGCGCTAGTGTATCAACTCAATTCAACAATAGCTCAAGGCAATCGCTGCCCCTCTGGTAATCCATTATTCCGGAGCGTCGATTGGATAAGACTGAGTTGCTCGGCGCTGTCAGTACCGGTGATCGGACCCAAGCGCACTCTATAAATAAGCCTTTGCCCGGAGGAGACATCGGATACAGTCAATGCCACAGAGGAGCCCAAAACCTCCCTCACAGCGTTGGCCATTGCCTCGGCAGACGCTCGAGTTTCATAGGCACCCAGTTGCAAGCGTCGGTAATCTGGAGACTCAGTCTCTCGCCAGTCGTCCGTGCCCGACACATCAATAACGTCGATACGGACGCGAGTAGTGCCCTGATCCGCAAAGCCCAAACGCACAGCAACGCCGTAGGACACATCGATCAGTCTGTCATCAACAAAAGGGCCCCGATCATTGACACGCACAATCATCGACGCCTGATTATCAAGGTTAGTGACCCGCACATAACTTGGAAGCGGCAGGGATTTGTGAGCCGCTGTCGCCTTGTAAACGTCGAAAACCTCTCCGTTTGACGTGAGCCTGCCCTGGAATTTCATACCGTACCAAGACGCAATGCCCTCCTCACTGTAGCCTTTGGCAGAGGACATAACTTCATATTGCTTGCCCAGCACCGTGTAGGGGCTTTTGTTCCCAGTCCTTGACACGGGATCAGCCGAGGGTATGGCCTCAATAACGGCACCTGCTGATATGGGAGGTGGCTCGTAATCCGAAGTGCGTGGCTCGGTACCGGCACAGCTCGTAAGTACAGCGATCAAGGCAGTTGCCCCAAAGCGCTTCACAACATTTGCGCTCGCAGGGACTGACTCAGTTGGTAAACCGCCATGGCATACATCGCACTGTGGTTATAGCGAGTGATGACATAGAAGTTGTGAAGACCTATCCAATACTCGTCACCTTGTTTCCCCTCAAACTTGATGGGCGTCCCCAAGGCATTGGGCGTGGCCACAACTCGGGCGTTTAAACCCAGCTCGGCCAATTCAGATAGTGTTTTCTTGGGTTTTAAACCTGCCTCAAAAATGGCCACGTCGCCGGAAAAGTCAGCTGCTGCGATCACCTTGCCTCCCGGTCGCCAACCGTGCGCGACAAAATAATTGGCAACACTCATGACGGCATCATTTGGATTGCGCCAAATATCAATCACACCGTCACCCTCAAAATCCTTTGCGTAGGCGGTGTAGCTCGAGGGCATAAATTGTCCCAACCCCATCGCACCTGCATAAGAGCCCTTCATTTCGGTGAGTGGAAGTCCAGACTCATAAGCCAACGTCAAAAATACTTCGAGCTCTTTGGTAAAGAACGGGGAACGCCTAGGATAGTCAAAGGCCAATGTTGTTAGGGCATCGATGACCCGGTAGCCGCCGGTGATCCGTCCGTAGTACGTCTCTACACCGATGATCGCTACGATGATTTCTGCGGGGACACCCGTTTCAGCCCTCACTCGATCCAGTGCTTGACGATTTTCCCGCCAAAAGTTCAGGCCTTCTTTCGCCCGACGATCGGTGAGGAAGATATCCTGATACTCGGACCAAGGCTTACTTTTCTCGGCAGGACGAGAAATCGCTTTAAGAATGCTGTCTTGCTTGCTTGCCTCAGCCAGTGCCGCCTCCAACCACGCTCTGTCAACACCCTTAGCGGCTACCCGCTCGATCAAGGCCGATGCGTTAGGGTGATCACTGTAATCCGCAAGAGCGCCAATCGAGTTTACGAAAAACACGAGGGCCACGGCGCCTCTTAACCAGCTATTTATCATCTGCATTCTTCGCTCCTGCACATCGTTGGATACATATCTTTTTTTCTCTAATTAAATCGGCCACGGCACCTCTCATCGCATCGCGCGGGTCACAGGCTTATCCGTTGAAATCGCCATCAGAATGCCGAACGCCACCATCATAGACACCATGGCGGTCCCACCATAGCTCACCATGGGGAGAGGAACGCCGACCACAGGTAAGAGTCCGGAAACCATACCAAGGTTCACTACAAGACCAAAAAAGAAGGTCGTTACAAGCGCACCGGCCAAAAGCCTCGCGAAACTCGACTGGGCATTCCAAGTGATAGCGAGCCCTCGAAGAAGAATCGCCGCGTAAAGCAAAAACAGCAGGCTAACGCCTCTAAAACCAAATTCTTCGGCCAAGACCGCGATAATGAAATCGGTGTGTCCCTCTGGCAGGAAATCGAGCTGAGCCTGACTCCCTCGTGTCCAACCCAAGCCCTCCCAACCACCAGAGCCAATAGCAGTCTTCGACTGGATGATATTCCACCCCGCGCCCAGACGATCTGACTCTGGATTAAACAATGTCAGCACTCGTTGCTTTTGATAGTCCTTTAAAACAAACACCCAAGCCGGCCAAATTGACAATACCGCGGCGACCAGTAGAGACAGAATGTATCGCCATTGAATGCCTGCCATGTAAATGACGGCCAGACCACTACTCGCAACCAGTAATGAGGTTCCTAAATCGGGCTGTTGAAGAATCAGTAACGAGGGTGCCGCAACCATCAGCGCCGCGATCACAAGTGGCTTGGCACTCGGCGGTAACGCTTTTTTCGATAGCCACCAAGCAACGGCCAGAGGCATAGCAACCTTCATAATTTCTGACGGCTGAAATCGAATAAATCCAAGATTTAGCCATCGCTGAGCCCCCTTTGCACCAACCCCGAAAAAGGCCACGCCGATTAGAAGCGCTACGCCAATGGCAAAAATATAAGGCGAGACTATTTTCAGTGTCTCAACACGAAGTTGCGCGGTGAGTAGGAGTACAAAGAACGCCACAAACAGGTTGCGGATTTGAGTCGTCATAATGACGTCTGATTGACCGCTTGCGCTATAAAGCACCACCAAACCCGCCATACTTAAAGCAGCGAGGGGGATGAATAACCAAAGGTCGATGTGTAAAAATCGCAGGACTGCGATTCGCGACCCTAGGTCTCGCGAAGATACCTGTGACACTCGCTCGAAATCATGACTCATGGCGCGTCATCCAATAATCCAGCATGGATCGGGCAACCGGATAGGCGGAGCTACCACCACCACTGTTCTCCGTTAGGACAGCAATTGCTATCTCTGGCGACTCAACGGGCGCAAAAGCGATAAACCACCCATGGTTTCGTTGATACTCAGACAAGCTCTCCTCATCATACGTGGCGTCTTGGGCGATACCTACAACCTGGGCGGTGCCAGTTTTCCCGGCAACCGTATAGTCCAAACCTCGCCGCATCCCCGCCGCCGTACCCCTGGGAGCAAACACGGTATCTACCATTCCTGCTACGATCTCATCCCAATATTTAGTCGGTGCCGATACCGACAGCAGTGGCTCGGGAATCACCGCCTCACCGGCAATTGACGCCACCAAGTGGGGCTTGTATGCCGCACCACGCATTGCCACTGCGCTCGTTGCGACGGCCAACTGCAGCGGCGTCGCCAACATATATCCCTGTCCGATTCCAACAATGAGGGTCTCTCCACCGTACCAACTGCTGCCAACCGTCTCCCTTTTCCACTGGGCTGAAGGCAAGATACCCCGTTTTTCGCTGGGAAGGTCTACACCCGTCAGCGATCCGATCCCGAACTCGTAGAGTGAATCAGACAAGGCATCGATACCCAGTCGGTTCGCCAACTCATAGAAGTAAACGTCACAGGATTGTGCGATGGAATCCCGTAGGTTCATAAAGTCCGCATGACCCGTACCGCGAATCCGCAGAATCCAGTCCCGATAGCGCCTATCATCACCCGGCAGCGTGAAGTAGCCGGGATCAGCAACTAGGGTATCAACGTCGATCACCCCTCGATTTAAACCCGCTAGACCAAGCATTGGTTTGATCGTCGAGGCTGGCGGGTATTGGCCTTGAATCACCCTGTTTAAAAGTGGTGCGTCACGCGAATCGCGAAGCAAGGCGTAGTCGCCGAAGCTTATGCCGTTTACAAACTTATTGGGGTCGTAACCGGGATTGGAAAATGCTGCCAGAACGCCTCCAGAGCGGGTATCAATAGCTACGACCGCACCCCGCATATCACCGAGCGCCTCAGCTGCTATGCGCTGCAACGCCACATCGAGGTGCAGCGCTAACTGAGATCCTGGCGTGGGCTCAATCCGATCAACGACCTCAAGCTCTACCCCTCTCGCATTCGTTTCAATCCGACTGACACCAAGTTCACCACGGAGCCACCGCTCGTAATAAGCCTCAAGGCCCACCTTCCCAATGTGTGTAATACCACGGTATTGCTGAGTATCCGCCGGTGCGATGTCATCCTTACCAATACGTCCCACATATCCCAAGGCGTGCCCAAGAAGAGGGCCCTCGGGGTAATGGCGAGTAAGTTCCGAAAGAATGGACACACCTTCAAAGCGATGTTTGTTCACCGCTAAGAGGGCGCGCTCCGACTCATTGAGACGGTATTTAAGCGGTACCGGACTGAGAGGCCGTGTTCGTTTTCGAGTCTCTGAAAATAATGCGAGGTCATCTTGGGTCAGGGCAAGTAACTCGCTCAAAGCGTCCAACGTGCCATCGAGATCGGTGATGCGCTCAGGGGTCAAAGCTAGAGTGAAGGAAGGCAAATTCTCCGCTACCAGGCGCCCCTCGCGATCGACAATAATACCGCGCGTGGGCGCAATAGCTCGGACCGCAATTCGATTCCGGTCAGACTGCGCGCGAAACGTCTCGTTTTGGATTATCTGAAGATAAAAATACCGGTAGAGAAGCCCGGCCATAACCGCCAGCATAAGGACCGTGAGCACCACAATGCGCCCGTGTGTAAGGCGCGTCTCGCGCGCCCAGTCCTGCATCTGATTAAGCTGGCGTGCCATTTTGTGTCACCCCCCCCTCAGATCAAAGCTTACCGCAAGTAAACAACTATGCGCGATGGTAAGGATGCCCCGCATTAATCGACCACGCTCGATAAAGTTGCTCAGCCAAAACCACCCGAACAAGCGGGTGAGGCAGTGTGATTCGTCCGAGTGACCACCTGGCAATCGCTTTCGCTTTGAGCTGTGGGTGAACCCCATCGGGTCCACCGATAACAAACGCCGTTTTCACCCCTTGATCCTGCCAAGATGCCATCGATTCAGCCATGAATTCTGTGGATATCGCCTTTCCGTCAACATCGAGGACGACGATTGACTCTTGGTCTTTTAGGCGACGCTTGATAGCCTGATACTCTTCGAGCATTCGGCTATCTGCCGTGTCTCTTGAGCGCTTGGAAGCGGGAATCTCACACCACTCAACGGCGAATTCGCGAGGCATCCGCTTGGTATATTCGTCCACTGCGCAGCTCACCCAGTCAGGCATACGAGTGCCTACGGTGAGCACGCGCATACTTAATTTCTGGTGTCTGAGTGGGCTTCGTTCATTGGGACTGGAACTTCCTCGCCCGACCACAATCGCTCTAAGTCGTAAAAGCTTCGCGCCGCTGGCTGCATGACATGTACCACGACATCGCCTAAGTCTACGAGCACCCAGTCCGCAGCGTTCTCTCCCTCCACACCGATAGGGGGCCAACCCGCCTCTTTTGCCTTAATGACCACGTTATCGGCGAGCGACTTGACGTGGCGCGAAGAGTTTCCGCTGGCAACAACCAAATAATCCATTACCGAGCTAATGCTGCGCACATCCAAGATTTTTGGATCAACAGCTTTTAAGTCTTCGAGTGCATCGACCACGAGGTCGGTCATAGGAGTGTTAGCGTGCGACAAAAATAGAGCCTCTTGGGAAAATGATTAGCGGTATAACCGGTGGTGCTTAATATACTCTATTACGGACTCTGGGATCACCTGATTCGACGCGTCGTGACCCTCTAGCCCACTGCGAAGCTGGGTTGACGATATATCGAGGAGTGCGCAATCGAGGCGGGCGACCCCACCGCTGGGCATCGAGCCCACGCTATCGCAATCTACTTGCGTCGATTTCAGCCACGCTTCCACCTCATCTTCAGGGGGAGGAAATGGCCCTGGTCGTTTCGCAATAATAAGATTTGCAAAAGAAACAATGTCTTTCCATCGTCGCCACTGATGGAGCGATCCCAAACAATCGTCGCCAATAACAAAGTAGAGCATCGCCTCACTACCAAACTCACAACGTAAGGCTGATAGGCTATCTATGGTGAATGATCGCCCCGCACGATTAACTTCTCTTAAATCGAGCTCTAGTTCGGGAAACGCCTCAATTGCGAGCTCCAACATCGCCACTCGGTGACGGGCACTCACCGAATGCTGGGCCTTCAGGGGCGACTGCGCTGCCGGCATGAGGAACATATGATCCAGTTCAAGTCGCTGTTTCACGTCACTCGCTACGCGCAAGTGCCCGCAGTGCACAGGGTTGAAACTCCCACCCATGACACCAATACGACGCTTAGCCTCGGATATGACCATCACCTAACACTATGTATTTCTGGCTGGTGAGTCCTTCCAAACCAACAGGACCTCGCGCGTGGATTTTATCGGTCGAGATGCCAATTTCAGCGCCCAATCCGTATTCAAAGCCGTCGGCAAATCGAGTCGACGTATTGACCATCACCGAGCTTGAATCGACCGCCCGGAGAAAACGCATGGCACTCTGATGGCAGTTCGTGACGATGCCATCTGTGTGACCAGACCCATGTCTGGCTATGTGGGAAATGGCCTCCTCAATACCGCCAACAACTTTAACTGCCAAAATGGGGGCTAAGTATTCTTCGTCCCAGTCGTGCGCCGATGCCAGTGAGCAGCGCTCAGCTAATACCTTGTGTGTCGCCTCGCAGCCTCGCAATTCCACACCTTTTGCCAAGAGCGGTTGTGCAATCGCCTCGAGCGTGTCGATCATTTCTGCGTCAACCAATAAGGTTTCCATCGTATTGCAGGTGCCATACCGATGCGTTTTCGCATTTAACGCCAACGCAATGGCCATCTCGGGATCGGCCTGAGCGTGAATATAAAGATGACAAACGCCGTCGAGATGTTTGAGCACGGGCACCTTAGCTTCTCGGGCGACTCGCTCAATCAGCCCCTTCCCGCCACGGGGAACGACCATATCAACGAGGCCCTCAAGACTCACTAAAGCAGAGACCGCGCTTCGGTCTGTTGTATCGACAACTTGAACTGCCTCCGCTGGCAAACCTGTCGCTGTGAGGCCAGTTTTTATACAGTCCGACAAAACCAGGTTTGAACGAATCGCCTCAGACCCTCCCCGCAACATCACCGCGTTGCCGGATTTCAGACACAGGCTCGCCGCGTCTATGGTGACATTGGGCCGCGACTCGTAAATGATCCCGATCAGCCCCAGAGGCACGCGCATCTTGCCAACTTGTATTCCAGACACCATCGATCTGAGGTCTTCAATACCGCCAATCGGGTCGGGCAACGAACGCACGATACTCAACGCATCCAACATACCGTTAATGCGGGCATCATTGAGCTCGAGCCGATCGACGAGTGCGGCATCCAGCCCAGCTTTCGCGGCAGATTCAAGGTCAAGCTCATTCGCTTCCAAAAGCGCGGTCCTCGACGTTTCAAGCGCTTCAGCGATTCTGACGAGCGCCTCATTTCGCTGAGACACAGGCGAATTGGCGATCGTCGGACACGCAGCCTTTGCGGATGTTGCAAGTTTTATTATGTGTTGCTGTACCGTCAATCCACCGCTCCGAAACCGAAAGCCCAGAAGTATACGCTAGACTGACACTGCATTGTTGACAATAGTTCTCATTAGCATTACGTTTATCAAATGTATGTATGTATCTGCAAAGGCGTTACCGACCGAGCCATCCGCGAGCAAGTGGCGGCGGGCGCGCGTTCGCTCGCTGAGGTAAGCCGAGCCACCGGTTGCTCGACACAGTGCGGCAAGTGCTCTTGCTTTGCTGAGTCACTGGTGGATGAGGCAATGAGTCGCGGTGTTCAGATTCAGGCGGTACGACAGAGCTAACTGCAAGCCTAAATACGACTGCGTTTGCGAATCGTTTTCATTATCTTTTCTTTATAAATCAATAAGTTAAGCTTTTAATGCGAGCCCCCGTAGGGTATAGTATGACCTTTAAGAGAGCCACATTAGGACACAACGCATGAAAGGCAACGCAGACGTCATTCGTCATCTCAATAAAATCCTGTACAACGAGCTTGTCGCGATTAATCAATACTTCTTGCACGCCAAAATGTACAAAGACATGGGTCTTGTTGAGCTGGCAGAGCATGAGTATCACGAGTCAATCGATGAGATGAAGCATGCTGACGAGCTCGTCGAGAGAATTTTATTTCTCGAAGGCATCCCTAATTTGCAGGATCTTGGAAAGCTCAGAATCGGAGAAACACCGCGAGAGATGCTCGAATGTGATCTCCAGCTGGAACACGTAGCACACGAAGATCTCAAGGCAACCGTGAAGTGCTGCGAAGATGTGGGTGATTATGTGTCTCGCGATTTGGCTAAGCGTATTTTAGACGCCGAAGAAGAGCACATTGACTGGCTGGAAACGCAGCTGTCCCTCATGGATCGCGTCGGCGAACAAAACTACCTCCAGACGGCAATGAAGACGGTTAAGCCCTCTGAGTGAGGGGTAAGACCTGAGGGGCTCCGAGCTCAGGCTTCGGAGCCGCCCTCACCTACCACAACGTCCTTCAGCTCTCCGCTTGCGCCCATATCGCAGACAATATCGCAACCGCCGATCAGCTCACCGTCAACCCATAGCTGCGGAAATGTGGGCCAATTTCCGTAGGTGGGTAAATTAGCGCGAATTTCAGGATTACTTAAGACGTCAACGTACGCAAATTTCTCACCGCAACCCATCAAAGCTTGGACGGTTCTTGCAGAAAACCCACATTGGGGCTGATTTGGGGAACCTTTCATGTACAGAATCACTCGATTGCTCTCGATCTGATCCTTAATGGTCTCCATAATGTCCATTTACGCTCTCCGCGACGTCGTAGTGAATTGTTGTGACCGACATCCTACCAGAAACTACTGGGTCATCGAGAGCAAAACCAACTTGGAATTCTGACATGTCTGCAATTATGTCTACCTACGGTCGCCTGCCTGTGGCGTTCGCATCGGGATCCGGCGCTGAACTGTACGACCAACGCGGACACGCCTTTCTCGATGCGCTGTCGGGAATCGCCGTGACCAACTTGGGGCACTGCCACCCGGATGTCACGAGGGCCATTAAAGAGCAAGCCGAAACGCTCCTACACACTTCAAATTTGTATGGTATTTCACAGCAGGAAAGGCTGGCCACCGAACTCACCCAGCTGACGGGCATGAAGAAAGTATTCTTTTGCAACTCCGGTGCCGAAGCGAATGAAACAGCCATAAAGGTCGCGAGACGACACGGTGCGAATCAGGGAATAAAAGATCCGAAGATAGTGGTGATAGAAGGCGCGTTTCATGGGCGAACTATGGGTGCACTGTCTGCAACCGGGAGCGCTGCGATTCAAGAGGCATTCAAACCCCTACTCCCTGGCTTCATTCGCATTGGACGAAACGACATTGAAGCTCTGGAAAACATTGCTAAAAACCAGCGAGATGTCGTCGCGGTTCACCTTGAACCTATTCAAGGGGAGAGTGGTATTTGGCCCCTTAACACCGACTTTTTAAAGCGCGCTCGCACGCTGTGTGACGAGCACAACTGGCTTCTTAGTTTCGATGAAGTCCAATCAGGGAATGGACGCTGCGGTGCGCTGTATGTTTTTCAGCGCCTGGGTGTCACTCCCGATGTACTTGCAACCGCAAAAGGACTTGGCAACGGTCTCCCTATTGGCGCGTGTATGACGAACGAGCGCGCAAGCGAGTTGCTCATCGCCGGCGACCACGGAACGACCTACGGGGGCAACCCAATCTGTTGTGCCGCAGCGAGCGCTGTCATCAATACACTCAGCGCGGAGCAATTATGGGACCAGGCCGACATTATTCGAGAGGCGATTTTGAATGGCCTCTATGGCGAGCTGCATGACGAAACGCTAGTAAAGGACGTTCGTGGATGCGGCCTCATGATCGGCATTGAACCGCATGTTCCAACGGCCGACATCGTACGCATGGCCTTGGACAGACGGATTTTACTCAACGTCGCCGGCGGTAATACGATTCGCTTATTGCCGCCTTTGGTCATGGACGCGGATCAAGCCAAGCGCGTAGGTGAGAATGTCGCTGATATTCTCAATACACTGAGTAACAACCCTCAACGCAATTCTTAGGAGCCCGAACAATGAGCCGCATTCGTCATTTTCTCACGTTGAATGATCTCTCTCGCGAAGAGCTCTTGGCATTGCTTAAGCGCGCGTCGGAACTAAAAGTTCTTCAGCGCAATGGCACGACCCATGGTGCGTTAACCGGCAAAGTAATGGCGATGATCTTTGCAAAATCGTCTACGCGCACCCGTGTTTCGTTTGAAGCAGGCATGACACAGCTGGGGGGTAGTGCCATGTTTC
Source organism: Halieaceae bacterium (assembly GCA_042090345.1). GTDB lineage: Bacteria > Pseudomonadota > Gammaproteobacteria > Pseudomonadales > Halieaceae > Luminiphilus. The sequence goes on from JBELJN010000002.1 coordinate 102,550, forward strand.
TGTCGCCAAATGACACACAAATGGGGCGTGGAGAACCGATCAGTGACACGGCTAAGGTGATTTCGTCGATGGTCGATATTGTTATGATCCGAACATTTGCTCACGCCGATGTTGAGCTATTTGCAACGTATTCCAGCGTTCCTGTGATCAACGCCCTCACCGACGACTATCACCCGTGTCAGCTTTTGGCAGACATGCAAACGTGGATAGAGCACCGCGGCGACGTTCAGGGGAAAACGGTTTGTTGGCTGGGAGATGGCAATAATATGTGCCAGTCCTACATCAATGCCGCCAAAATTTTGGGCTTTCACCTAAAGATCGCCTGTCCCGAAGGCTTTGAACCATCGACCAAGTTGATGGATGAGGCGCAAGGATACGCCACCATTGAGCACGACCCACGACGGGCGAGTGAAGGTGCACATTTATTGGTGACCGATGTCTGGGCTTCAATGGGTCAAGAAGACGAGGCGCGCATGCGCGAGCAAGCCTTATCGAATTACCAATTGAATCAAGAACTCTTGGATCTGGCAGACACCGAAGCGCTGTATTTTCACTGCCTACCCGCGCATCGCGGCGAGGAGATAACAGCAGACCTGATGGATAACCCAAAATCTGTCATATGGGATGAAGCCGAAAATAGACTCCACGCACAAAAGGCATTGATCGAGTTTCTACTGAGCTGACCCCTCCCTAAAAAGGCTCCCGCGAAAGCCCGTGCACGGACGCATTAGTCCGCCATCATTCGATTGAGCAATAATTAGCGCCGAATTCATCACTAATCTTTATGTAATAATGGGCGAAAGCTGGACGTTTTGTGAGTTAGTACTAACTTTGATCGGCAGCACATCTTATCCACAGGAAATTCGCAGCTTATGGGGCTTGCATTCCACCCCTCTCCGCCCTATCTTGGGGGCGCAATCAAGAACGACCCCAAGATGTGGTGAAAATTAGTAAAACAGACACCACGCATCGAGCGGCCGTTTAACCACAGAAACGCACGTGAGGTTACATCAGCATGCAGACAGGCAGTGAATCCGTGGGCAATCAAACGCCCGCAACCCCGCCCGTAACGGGCACACCAAGTCAGACACGGCTTGCAGCAACGGCTCCAGGACAAATGCGCGTCATAAAACGCAATGGAACCGTTGTCTCGTTTGAAGACAGCAAAATATCAGTAGCCATCACGAAAGCGTTTCTAGCAGTAGAAGGCGGCACCGCAGCGGCGAGCTCGCGAATACACGAGACCGTTGCAAAACTCACCGGACAAGTTGTCGGTACCTTTAAACGCCGCATGCCCTCAGGTGGCACCATCCATATTGAGGACATTCAGGATCAAGTGGAACTCGCACTCATGCGAGCAGGCGAGCACCTAATCGCACGCGATTACGTTATCTACCGCGAGTCACGCCGCCAGGCGCGCGTCGAGAAGGAAGCGTTATCTCCTGAGTCAGAGGCAGCAGCGGGCGCCATCACCGTTGTCGGCGCTGACGGCAATTCAAAGCCACTGGATATCGAGCGCATCCGCACCATAGTTGCTGAAGCCTGCATGGATCTCTCCGATGTAAGCGAAGCGGCGATTATCGATGAGGCGCTAAAAAACTTGTACAACGGTGTCACAGAGCACGAGCTCAGCACATCGCTTGTTATCACTGCTCGCACTATGATCGAGCAAGAGCCTAACTACTCCAGTGCCGCCGCGCGCTTACTGTTGGACAACTTGCGCGCCGAAGGTCTGAGCTTCCTAAACGTTGCAGACTCAGCAACGCAAGGGGATATGGAAACCTATTACCCACAAGCGCTCAAGTCGTTTATCAGCCGTGGCATCGAGCTTGAGCTTTTAGCACCGAACCTCGCTGAATACGATCTCGACATGCTGGGTGAGGCTCTGTTGCCTGAGCGTGACTTACAGTTCAGCTATCTGGGCCTTCAAACACTTTACGATCGCTACTTTATTCACAGCGACGAGACGCGCTTCGAGCTCCCTCAGTTATTTTTTATGCGCGTCGCAATGGGTCTCGCAACGCGCGAAGAAGACAAGAACGCACGCGCCATCGAGTTCTACCAGCTTCTCTCTTCGTTCGATTACATGAGCTCGACACCTACGTTATTTAATTCCGGCACGCTTCGCCCGCAGCTCAGCTCTTGCTACCTCACGACTGTGCCTGATGACCTCCACGGGATCTACGGTGCGATTCAGGACAACGCAATGCTGTCCAAGTTTGCAGGCGGTCTCGGCAACGATTGGACCCCGGTGAGAGCGCTAGGCGCTTACATCAAGGGCACCAATGGTAAGAGTCAGGGTGTCGTTCCTTTCCTCAAGGTCGTCAACGATACTGCAGTAGCCGTCAATCAGGGTGGCAAGCGAAAGGGCGCCGTCTGTGCTTACCTCGAAACCTGGCACATGGATATCGAGGAATTCCTCGAACTTCGCAAAAACACGGGTGATGACCGTCGTCGTACGCACGATATGAATACGGCAAACTGGGTACCCGACCTATTCATGAAGCGTGTGTTCGAGGACGGTGATTGGACGCTCTTCTCACCCAACGACGTACCAGACCTGCACGACCTCTATGGCACTGCATTTGAAGAACGCTATGCACAATACGAAGAGCAGACGCGTAACGGCCAAGTAAAGCTATACAAGACGATGAAAGCACAAGCGCTGTGGCGCAAGATGCTGGGTATGATCTTTGAGACAGGCCATCCGTGGATAACCTTCAAAGACCCGTGCAACATTCGCTCGCCACAGCAACATTGCGGTGTAGTCCACTCCTCGAACCTCTGCACAGAGATCACGCTCAATACGAGCAAGGATGAAATTGCAGTGTGTAACTTGGGGTCAGTCAACCTGCCGCAACACATTGAGAACGGTGAGCTCAATATCGATAAACTGAGAAAGACCGTTACGACGGCAATCCGCATGCTCGATAACGTAATCGACATTAATTATTACTCAGTCGAAACGTCAGAAAACTCCAATATGAAGCACCGACCAATCGGGCTCGGTCTCATGGGTTTCCAGGACGCGCTGTACAAGACGGATATCTCCTACGCATCGGAGCAGGCTGTTGAATTCGCCGATAAATCAATGGAAGCCATTAGCTATTTTGCTATCAGTGCATCCACGGATCTCGCGGCTGAACGCGGCGCTTACTCAAGCTATGAAGGCTCGCTATGGAGCCAAGGTATTTTCCCCATTGACTCGCTCAACATGTTGGTCGAGCAGCGAGGTTCGGAGTACATCTCGGTCAACCAAGACAGCAGCATGGATTGGGATGCGCTGCGAGGTAAGGTTGCTGAGCAAGGTATGCGCAATTCAAACGTGATGGCCATTGCACCAACCGCCACCATTGCCAACATTACCGGGGTTTCGCAGTCTATTGAGCCGACCTACCAAAACCTGTACGTGAAGTCGAACCTGTCCGGTGAGTTCACCGTGGTCAATCCCTATCTTGTGCGCGATTTAAAGGAACGCGGCTTGTGGGACAAAGTGATGGTCAATGACCTCAAATACTTCGATGGAAGCGTACAGGCAGTCGACCGAATTCCAGCTGATTTGAAAGCAAAGTACTCCACCGCATTTGAGATTGAGCCTCGGTGGTTGGTAGATAGCGCAAGTCGACGCCAGAAGTGGATCGATCAAGCTCAATCGCTCAACTTATACATCAATAATGCGAGTGGCAAAAAGCTGGACGTTACGTACCGAATGGCTTGGTTCAGCGGTTTAAAAACAACATACTATTTGCGTTCGTTAGCGGCGACCGGCACCGAGAAGTCGACGGTGAATACAGGGCAGTTGAATGCTGTATCACAGCAAGCAGCCGAGGCCGCCTCTGTTCAACCGGCGCCAGTACCACAGGCGTGTTCGCTTGACGATCCAGATTGTGAAGCTTGTCAGTAACCAAATAAGGCAAAGGAGTTAATAATGCTTAATTGGGATGATTACAACGTAGCAGAGGGCGAAGCCCCCACTGCGGCACTACAACAACAAGCACCAGTGCAACCCGAGGTGGTCAACAAGGCGCTTGAGACACTTAACGAGCAGCCAACCGGGTCGACAGCTGTAACAGATCAGGTGAAGGCCGCAGCCGATGCGATTGCTAACCTTGACGCAGCCCCAGGTCTTGAAGAGCTGGAGATGGGCGCATCGCGCATCTCTGTTGATGAGAAAGCAATGATTAACTGTCGTGCGGACCTCAACCAACTGGTGCCTTTTAAATATGACTGGGCTTGGCAGAAGTACCTGGATGGCTGCGCCAACCACTGGATGCCGCAAGAAATTAACATGACGGCTGACGTCGCAACGTGGAAAAGTGAAGACGGCTTAACAGAAGACGAGCGGCGTATTGTCATGCGCTCGCTGGGGTACTTTTCTACCGCAGACTCATTAGTGGCTAACAACCTCGTGTTGGGTATTTATCGGCTAATCACTAATCCAGAGTGTCGGCAGTATTTGCTTCGGCAGGCGTTTGAAGAAGCGATCCATACTCACGCTTACCAATACTGTATCGAGTCACTCGGCATGGACGAAGGCGAAGTCTTTAACATGTACCGAGAGGTTCCCTCTGTCGCTAAAAAAGCGTCATGGTCGCTCGACAAAACTCAGGCCCTCTCTGACCCTAACTTCAACACGGGAACCACAGAGGATGATCAGCAAGTGCTGAGAAATCTCATTGGCTTCTACGGTGTAACGGAAGGCATTTTCTTCTACTGCGGCTTCACTCAAATTCTATCAATGGGTCGCCGCAATAAGATGACAGGCGTAGCGGAGCAGTTCCAATACATCCTGCGTGATGAGTCAATGCACTTAAACTTCGGCATCGATGTGATCAATCAAATCAAGCTCGAAAATCCGCACTTGTGGACAGAAGAGTTTCAGCAAGAAGCGATTCAAATGATTCTTGAGGGCACTGCGCTTGAAATTGAATACGCCAGAGACACCATGCCACGTGGTGTCCTTGGAATGAACGCAAGCATGATGGAAGAGTACCTGCAGTTCATTGCAAACCGCCGTCTCACGCAACTAGGTCTCCCAGAGCAATTCCCTGGAGCACAGAATCCCTTCCCGTGGATGTCTGAGATCATGGACCTTCGCAAAGAGAAGAACTTCTTTGAAACACGCGTTATCGAGTATCAAACCGGTGGCGCACTAAGCTGGGACTAAAGCAACGGAATGTCTCTCTAAGCCCCACAACGAGTGGGGCTTTTTTTTGCGCAGAATTTGACCTCTCGTCAGTTCGACTATGGCCAAATACTCTTTGAGTAGATGATGAGTCGCAAAGCGCCTCACCTCTTGACGCTTACGAGCCCTCTATAAACGTGCCTATCCCAGCCTCGAAATTGGGTAACGGGACAGGGCAAACGGGACAGGGGTATCGCGAAAGGGGCAACTGAGTACAATACGTCAGGGCGCCATGCGATAAGACACCGGTTTAACGAACCCAAAAGCCGCCACACCAACAGCGCCTGCTTGATCGCCTTGGCTGTGAAAATAGGTGGAACCCCTTGCCTACCCCTGAATATCAAATGTAAAACGCGGGAGTGTCTCCAAGATAGCGCGACCGTAACGTTTACTTGCGATCCGGGTATCTAAAAGCGTTATGGTCCCCTCGTCGGTTTCGGTCCTGAGTAACCTGCCGCAGGCCTGAAGCAATCTTAACGATGCGCTAGGCACCGTAAGCTCCATAAAGGAATTCCTTCCCTCCGCCTCGAGCAGTTCGGCATGTGCCGCGTCGATTGGGTTATCGGGCGCCGCAAATGGCAACTTCGCAATAATGACATGCTCGCAATACTCTCCGGGAAGATCGACCCCCTCCGCAAAACTCGCAAGACCAAAAATAACGGAGGGTAAGTTGCTATCAATGCGCTTTCGGTGCTCAGCTATGATCTCCGCTTTGCTCATAACCCCCTGAATCAACAGTGAGTCACCAAACTTAGATTCGAGTGCCTCATGAACCTCTTGCAATTGACGCCTCGAGCTAAAAAGAACAAGGGTCCCCAGTCGCTCTTCGAGCAAGAAAGGTAAGCGCTCAATTAGCTCGTCAGTGTGCTCGCCCGGGTTACTCGGATTGCTGCGCATATCGGGGACCACAAATCGCCCACGCGAGGCGTCAAACGGACTCTCTACGCGCGCAAGTTTCGTGTCCTCTGGGAGGCCTGTCTGCTGCATTAGGTGCTCAAACGAGCCCAGAGCCGTCAGTGTTGCTGACGTCATAACCGCACCTGAGACACGATCCCACACGTGTTCTGACAAAATATCCCTCGCGTAAATGGGGCTTGCAAAACACTCAATGGAGCTCTCGTCTCCGTAATGACGCATCCAGCGCGCCCAAGGTGTTCCATCCTGCTCTGCAGATTCTGCGTAGCTCTCCCAAAGGGCAATTTGGCCTTCCGCGCGGGCAACCATAACCTGTAAACCATTAAGACTGGCCTCCCATGTTTCCCTATCGTCAGCACCAGCTTCTTCGAGTAAGGCTTCAACAAGACCCGCAAGTGGGTTTAGCCGCTGAAGATTGATTCGCCATAGGTCGCGAAGCGTTGCCGCACCCTCTCTGAGTTCACTTTGAACCACGCCAAACTCGAATCGTAAATCTGAGCGGGTATCAGTCCGGTCGTTCAAAAGCGACCAGCACAAACCAAACGTGTCGCGAGTCAACTGCAGTAAATCAGTCTGGTTCGCCGTGATAGCCGCGAGCGACTCAGGTCGAACATCATTCTCTACGAAAAACGTGTGCTTGCTCTCGAACCACTGTTGGCTCTCCGCCAGATTATTCAGTGTTCTCCCACTGCGAGCGAAGCAAGCAAAGTGCTGTAAGCACTTCTCGGCAAGTTGATGTCCCTCGTCAAAAATATAAAAGCTGTCTTCCGGCGCTGACAGAATGAGTCCACCGCCCAAGCGAAAATCTGAAAGCACAAGATCGTGATTGGTCACGATGACATCCGCCTCTTCCAACCCCTCTCTGGCACGAAAGAAACTGCAGCCTGTAATATGAGGGCAGCGACGACCTAAACACTGCGAGTGATCAGTCGTCACTGAGCGGATAACACTGGGCTCTAAGGCATCAGGCCAACTATCAAGGTCACCATCCCAACTATCGTCGCTCACTGCCATTAACATGGCGTCGTAAGTCCCTTGAGCCTCCTCACCTTCGGGTAATTCTGCCTCATCTGGATACATCGACAGCATAGGGGTGTCAGGTGAACCCTGAATGAGCTGATCTAACTTGTACAAGCAAAGATAACGACTTCTACCCTTCGCCAACTGGTAACTGAAGTTGATGCCACTGTGGCGCTTTATCTCCGGGAGATCCTTGAGTATCAGCTGCTCCTGAAGTGCGATGGTCGCCGTCGCAATCACCAGCGTTTTAGCTTGCGCTTTTGCCACGGGCAATGCCGCTATAGTGTACGCAATGGTTTTACCTGTGCCCGTACCCGCCTCGATTGCTAAAAACGGCGATCGCTCCGTGTCGCCCAAGGTGTTCGCGACCTCAGCGATCATTTGTCGCTGTCCCCAGCGTGGTTTTAGGGCCTTGGCTTGAGTGAGGTTGGAAAACGCATCACGGACAGATTGTCGTAGGTCTTCACCGAGCAAAGCTAATCAACTCTTAGCTAAATGATGGAGCCAATTGAAAACCGGCTTGGCGTACGCTGACAGCGCCAGATTCCGTTCCAGAGGGGTCAGGCCGTCGAACCGCGCCATAAACTGAGCGTGAGAAATGGTGGCGGTAGGCACCTCAGGACGTTGCGTCATATTATCCCCACCCAATGCCTCATGGGCCCAGATATTGGTTTGAAAGAGACGGTAGTTCTCGACCATTTGTTTGTCGATTGCCTCCACTGCCGCGGCAACTGATAACGTCTCTTGGGTAAGCGGCGTCCCGAACTTCAAGTGCACACGTCCTTTCTCGTTGGTAATACCCGCTGCAATACTCTCAAGATCCTCAAATTGACGCTTTTGGTAGTTGTCACCTACTGCCAACTCCTGAGCCTTTCGAACATCGCAAGGATCAAGTTCGTAGGAAATAGTAATCGGCACAATATTGACTTTTCCCAACACATCATCCGGCGATTCAAGTGGCTTATCACGCGACAATGTCAGCATTTTTAGCACTGCGGCCTCGGTTCTATCATCGCCATCTTTCGCGCGCCCTTCTCGGTGCGCAATCCAGAGTGAACCTCTGTTTTCTTCGATAGCACTGCGCATGAAGCTTGCTAGCTCCTTAGAAGCCGCCAATTGTTGCTTAGGACCACTCAAATTACGTTTAACAATAAAGCTTTTATTAATACGCATAATGTGGGCCACCCAAGGCTTCTGCAGTAGGTTGTCGCCAATTGCGATTTGCGCGGTTCGGTGGCCCTGTTCTACCAGCACGATATTGGCGTAGGCGGAATCCATGACAATGTCTCTGTGATTACTGATAAACAAATAAGAGCTATCGGCAGACAGTTGCTCAATTCCGTCGCTGGTAAACACTGAAGTTGACGCCACAACTTTGTCTAGATGAGGTTTAACCAAACCCTGAAATGCCTCGACCGTGTCAACGCCCACTAACTGCTTTCTCAAGAAGCGTCGAGCAAACAACCGCGCGACACCAGGAAGCCATTGAGCAGCTTTATTGCCTCTCAAGGCCATGAGCGTGTCGATGAATTCATTGTCTGATAAGAGCGCATCAACCACCGCACTGACTTCGGCATCTCGGTAAGGTCTTATCTCGCTGTAGAGGTCTGCCATTTAATTGCTGCCGATATCGAATCAACCAATAAAGATTGATCGCACTGAATCCCATTATTAACGCATTTAGCCTTTTCTAGCCTGCGTATTCTGGTAGCATCGCCACCCGTCGTGAACCCTACCTGCGGAGAAGAAGAGATGGAAGCATCTAGCGCATATTTGATGTTTTTGGGAGTATCCTGCTTGCTATTGAGTTGGGCGTTACTCCTCATAACAGCATGGAAAGAAGATTATGCATGGGGCATGTTCTCGCTCCTGTTGCCACCTGTTGGCTATGGCTACGCACTTTTTCGTTTTGCAGAAGCCAAAGAGCCCCTTTTACTTGCCGGTGTTGGCTGGTTATTAGTCATCCTAGGGCTCTAACTTAGACATTATTACCGTATGGGCGCTGAGCGGTTGACATAGACATCGACCTCACCCAATATCTGCGCCCTTTGAATTCCGGAGAGATTTCGTGGCGAACTCACCACAGGCTCGTAAAAGAGCAAAACAGAACGACAAGCAACGCGCTCATAATGCAAGCCTTCGCTCGCTCGTTCGCACCAAGATGAAGCAGGTTCTCGCTGCTGTAAGCGCTGGCGAACACGGCCCTGCGCAGGAAGCGTACAACAGTGCGGTCCCTGTCATTGACCGTATGGCCAACAAGGGCATCATCAAAAAGAATAAAGCGGCACGTCACAAGAGTCGGTTAAATGCAAAAGTTAAGGCGCTGGCATAACACCACCGCCTCGAGCCGTCATACAGCGGCTCGATTGTGAATATTCTACGCTAGTTTCCACGCTCCCCACTAAGCGAGCTTGTTAAACTAGCGGCATGTCTACTACTACCATCACCGACAACAGTTTCCGCTTCTTGTTTGAAGACGCGGATGTGCGTGGTGAGACGGTTACCCTGCACCATGTTCTCAACGATCTTTACGCGGCCCATCCTTATGGAGACGGCGTTAAGCGTTTGCTCGGTGAGTTCGCTGCAGCAACAGTTGTCATCAGCAATAACCTGAAATTTAAAGGGCGCGTTGTGCTTCAAGGGCGCAGCGACGGACCGGTCTCACTTGTCATGGTTGAATGCTCCTCGGAGGGCCAAGTGAGAGGGCTGGCGAAGGGTCAACTAGACGCGCCACAAGGCCCCTTAAGTTCGCTTCTGCCGAGCGGCGTTTTGACCCTGACGATCGAGCCTGAAACAGGTCAGCGTTACCAGGGCGTTATTGCTGCACAACGCGACGAGCTGTGCGATGTACTCAGCGATTACTTTGAGCAGAGCGAGCAGTTAGCTACCAAGTTTTGGCTATCAACCGAGTCCGGCGTTGCCGCGGCGCTGATGCTACAGCAGCTTCCAAAGCAAGTCGTTTCGGATGAGACGGTGCGGTTTGACCAGTGGCAGACGCTCTGTGCGCTCGCTGACACAGTGACGGGGCGCGAGCTCATAGCCGTGGGCACTGACCAACTTCTCTATCGACTTTTTAATGAATGGACAGTTAAGCGTTTCGAGCCCAAAGGGATCGTATTCGAATGTAACTGCTCGAGTGAGCGAAGCTTAAATGCCATCCGCTTACTACCGAAACATGAGATCACTGAGCTCTTTGAGGAGCAGGAAACAGTGACGATGAACTGCGAAATGTGTAGCAAAAGCTACTCGTATTCGTTATCCGACGTTAGACCAGAAGAGGAGCCGACTCTCCACTGATCTGGCACACGTTTTCTTCACACTCACACTGGAAGTAGACATAAATGACCGTTGAACAGAGTGCACAAGCACCGATCAAACACACAGACAACAATGCCGCTCAACTCATTGAAATGGCTTTGGACCGCAACGAGGGCTGCTTAACCGACACCGGGGCGCTCCGCGTTGAAACGGGCCACAGAACGGGACGATCACCCGCTGATCGGTTCATCGTCCGTGAACCTTCTAGCGAAGATGCTGTTGAATGGGGTAGCGTGAACCGCGAGTTCTGCTCGGATAAATTCGACGCGCTGTGGGACCGGGTTAAGGCTCACGTCGCCAACAACGAACAGTGGATACAGCACCTGCATGTCGGTGAGCATTCCGACCATTACCTTCCGGTAAGCGTTACTACGGGAACCGCATGGCAGAGCCTGTTCGGTCGCAATATGTTCATTCGCCCCGAAAACTACAACCCGTCAGATAAGGCCGAGTGGAAAATCTTAAATGTCGCAGATTTTGTCTGTGTGCCGGAGCGTGACGGTACAAATTCTGACGGTGTTGTGATCATTAACTTTGGTCAGCGCAAAGTGCTCATTGCGGGTATGCGCTATGCCGGCGAAATGAAAAAAGCCATGTTCTCGGTTCAGAATTTCCTGCTACCAGAAAAAGACGTTCTCCCTATGCACTGCTCAGCAAACATAGGCGATGAAGGTGATACCACGCTATTTTTCGGGCTATCCGGTACAGGAAAAACAACGCTTTCCGCCGATCCCGCACGCTATCTCATTGGCGACGACGAGCATGGCTGGTCCACGGGTTCCGTCTTTAATATCGAAGGCGGATGCTATGCCAAGACTATCGACCTAAGTCAGAAGAATGAGCCCATTATTTGGGATGCTATTCGCTTTGGTGCCATCGTTGAAAACGTGGCGCTCAATGAGGCCCGCCATGCGGACTATTCCAATACGTCGCTCACTGAGAACGGCCGCTGTTGTTACCCGCTGTATCACGTCGAGAAGCGCTCTGCGACCAACATGGGTGGCGAACCCAAATGCGTCATCTTCTTAACCTGCGACGTCTCCGGCGTCCTGCCGCCCGTTAGCTTATTATCAAAAGAAGCTGCCGCCTTTCACTTCTTATCCGGCTACACCGCTCGCGTCGGATCAACCGAGCTGGGTGCTGAAGCGGGAATCCATCCGACGTTTAGTACCTGTTTTGGCGCACCGTTTATGCCAAGACCCGCTCAGGACTACGCCGATTTATTGATGAAACGCATCGAAGATTTTGGGTCTCAGGTGTACTTGATTAACACCGGCTGGACCGGTGGGTCAGGCGGTGCCAACGGTAACGGCAGTCGCTTCCCCATCCCGGTGACCCGAGCCGTTGTAGCCGCAGCGCAAAGCGGCGCCCTTCTTGATGTCGAGACCAAACACATCGATGCGCTGAATCTTGATTTCCCAGTGAGCATTCCCGGCGTGACCGAGGAGTTCATTGACCCCAGAGCAAGCTGGGGTGATGACGCCGCCTACGATGCGCAAGCTGAGCAATTGGCCGGGTTGTTCACCGCGAATATTCAAAAATTTGAAATCAGCGAAGCGATTGTTGCAGCAGGTCCGAAATGATGGCCGCTTGCGATGACTGATGTTGTAAAAAGAGAAGGGGCCCAAGAGGCCCCTTTTTTGTTCACTCTTTTGTTCACTTTGCTGAGTTAGGCTCTCACAATGCCAGCGCCTTCGACCCTTTACGCGATAAGCTCACGAACAGCCGGCCAAGATCATCGCCCAACAGATACAGCGCAGGGACCAGAACAAGCGTTACGCCCGTTGCGAACATAACACCAAAGGACAAAGAGACGACCATAGGAATGAGAAACTGCGCCTGGACGCTTGTCTCCAACATGATAGGAACGAGCCCGACAAAGGTCGTTACCGACGTTAGAATAATCGGGCGAAAACGGTCGGTGGCACCCTGTAGCAACGCACTCTCAAGATCCATCCCCTCGGCTCGGAGGTTGTTAATTCGGTCGATCAAAACAAGGTTGTCATTAACCACAACGCCTGCGCATGCGATCACGCCCATGATGGAGAACATACTGACCTGCCATCCCAGCATCCAGTGCCCGAAGATGGCGCCCATTAATCCAAAGGGGACCGCAGTCAGAACGAGAAAGGGCTGCCAATAAGATTTAAACGCAATCGCCATCAGTCCGAAAATAACGAGCATCGACAACATGCCCAGGTAAACCATGGCTTGCTGGAATTCTATTTCCTCCTGTAACTCCCCATCCATATTGATCGAGAGCCCCGGATACATCTGCAACCACATCGGCCCGTCGTTCTGCAAAATAGACTCAACGATGGCACGAGGCGGCGCCCCGTCATCAGCGACATCCGCTGCAACCTCGAGTGTCCTGAGTCGATTAACACGCTCTATCGATTGATAGCCTGTCTCAACGCGATAAGTGGCCACTGTCGAAAATGGCACTTCCCTACCACTACTGGTACGAATGTACATCGAATTAATATTGGCGATGGCTCTGCGTTCGGACTCTGGGTACCGCACCATCACCCGCACATCTTCACCATCACGGGGAATACGCTGCACTTCCTCCCCATAAAATGCCTGCCGAATTTGTGTTGCCACATCAGCAAGGGTAATCCCCAAGTTCTCGGCCGCAGGCTTTAAGGAGAGAACAAGCTCCTCAAGCGGCGCATCGAAACTGTCGCTGATATCAAACACCCCAGGATACCGCGCAAGCGATGATCGAACTTCACCGGCCAGCAACTCCAAGTCAGCAATACTGTCTGACGCGAACTGCAATGTAATCGGCTTTCCGGGATCACGAATAGTGAAGTCAAAGCGAACATCCTTGGCCTCTGAAAGATCACCGAGTCGCTCACGTAAGCGCTTTGCAACCTCCTCCGTATCAAGGTCGTCGCTAACCGTTTGCATAACCAAATCGATTTTGTTGCCGCCCGCGACACCTAAAATATTATCGATCGCCCCTGTTTCAGCAAATCTTGGCTGCGTGTTGTAGCTCGCTTTGATTTCCTCTGCCGCGTTAATCATTCGATCGCGCATCGCCTGCGTGTCGCTAAAAGCACCGCCCTGTGGCATCTCAATATTGCCCACCACAAAGTCAGAATTAACACGGGGGAAAAAGGCGCTCTTAAGATAGCCGCCACCAAACAGCGCCAAGCTTAGGCACAGCATAACCAGGAAGAAACCGCCGACCATGGCATGGTTACGCAGGCATTTTTCGAGAAATGGCCGATAGCAATCGTTCGCAAACCATGACAATCCATCAGCGCAGGCTCTGCGCGTTCGGCCAAGCCAGCTAGTGGGTGGCGTATCCGGCTCAGGCTTCATGTGCGCCAAGTGTGACGGCAAAATCAATAAACTCTCGATGAGTGAAAACGCCAAAGCCAGACAAACAACGACCGGAATACCCATCGAAGCGGGTCCCCACTCTCCGGGTAAAAAGAACATCGGTGCGAAAAAAACCATGGTGCTAATCACAGCAAAGACCACGGGTTTTACAACCTGCCTAGCGCCAACTAATGCCCCATGCTCACCGCTCAATCCACGACTTTGCGCTGAGTGCACCGACTCACCGACAATAATCGCGTCGTCAACCACGATGCCTAACGTCAGTAAGAAGGCAAAGAGGGAGATCATATTCAGCCCCTGACCCGTGTAGGGGAGCACAAACAAGGTCCCCATGTAGGCCACGACAATGCCGACAGAAACCCAAAACGCCAGCATCGGCCGCAAGAACAGCATGAGGACGACAATAACGAGCACCAGCCCGCCCAAGCCATTCGATACCAGGGTTCTAACGCGCTCCTTGAAAGACTTAGACGGATCCTGCCAGAACTCCAGCGAAACACCTTCAGGTAGGGTCTGCGACCGCTCGGCAACCCATGCTTTAACCGTATCGGTTGTCAGGATAACGTCGGGGGAAGTCGTGACATAGACGTTCAAGCCAAGAGAGCGCTGACCGTTAAACTCAATGTCGACGTCAATATCTTCAAAGGTGTCCCTAATTGTGGCGACATCACTGAGTAAAAGCTCTTGTCCGGAGAGGTCACTGCGCAAAACAATCGACTCAAAATCAGCACGATCGTAGGCCTGACCACGAGTCTGGATAAGCAAATCGCCGCTCTCTCGCTTGACTGACCCTGCAGGCAGGTTGATCGATGCTCTCCTCACCGCATTGGCGAGCTGATCAAACGTAATCTGGTAGCGCTGAAGGCTCTCCTCGGCGACCTCAATTGACACTTCATAAGGGCGCGCCGTTTGCAGTTCAACAATTGAGACCCACGGTTGACGCACCAGCTCATCTCGCAATGTCTCTCCCAGCTGCTTCATCTCCCGCTCGCTGAGATCACCATAAATTTGAACGCGGCCCATTTGATGCCGGTAAGTTAATTCAGTGACGGTAGGTCGTTCGGCGTCAGAGGGAAACGTGCGGATTGCATCAACGCGGGTGTTGATATCATTGGTTAGCTTTTGTGTTGGGTAGTCGCTCTCGACTTCCACCATAACGATAGCCAGTCCCTCGCGCGAGACGGAGCGAAGCTCTTCGATCCCATTTAGATCATGAACCGCCTCTTCTATCCTGACTGAGATTTGTTCCTCAACTTCGCTCGGGCTTGCGCCGCGGAACTCCATTCGAATCTCGATCTGGTTAATTTCAGGCGTAGGGAAAAACTGCTTATCCAGCTTGGGGATACTGGCAAACCCGCCGATGATTAGAAGCACCATCAGTAAGTTCCCGGCGATAGGGTTCTTAATAAACCAAGTAACGGGTCCGTTCATATCAGTTAACCGCCATCACTTGAACGCGCAAACCTGGAAACAATGTATTGTTCAGTTCTGCGACAACCACGTCACCCGAGGCAACACCCGACACCCAGACACGATCGCTGTCTCGGTTAACAACCGAGACATCCTTGCGCTCCAAGATAGATTGATCGTTGACGACCAAAATATGCCCATCGGGACTCAGCGCCGTGTTTGATAGCTCAATAACCTGCGGTACGGGACGACCTAAAATTTCAGCACTCGCGAAGACACCCGGTGTGAGCGCCGGTCTACCTGAGGCAAGCGCCGGGCTTCCACTAAACTCCACGATGAGATTCGCCACGCGACTGCGTCGATCGATTTCAGCTTCTGAGCGGACGATAGGTGCCGAGAAATTCCAAACCTTGTCGCCAATATTGACCGTCACCGCTGCAGATGACCCCACCAAACCACCCGATGACGTAAGAAGTCTCTCCGGCAATAGCGCCAACTGCGCATCGGAAATGGGTAAGCGCAACTCAAGCGCCTCAATTGCATAAACTTGCGCGAGCGGCGTTCCGTTACCGACAAACTGCCCCACGTCTGCACGCTTTTGTAAGACGCGCCCATCGAAAGGCGCTCGGACAATGGTCCTTTCAAGCGCCAGTTGAGAGGCCGCAACATCGGCCTTGGCCGCGGTAACCGCCAGTTCAGCAGCTCTTAGCTGTGGCTTTCGTAAAAAGAGATCGTTAGCCTCAGCCGTGCCCAATTCACGCCACTCCCTCGCAGCCTGCCGACTCCTTCCGCGCTCCTCTGCTAGGCGCTGCTCTGCCTGAGCCAGTGAGGCCTGTGTTCTCGCGAGAGCGAATTCATAGTCATCGGGTTCAATCGTGAGCAAAATATCGCCTGTCTGGAAGAATCCGCCATCGGCAAAACTTTCACTCACCTCGACCACTTTGCCCGCAACTTGGGCGGCGAGGTCTACCTGCGTTTTAGCACTGATGGTGCCCTGCGTTCTCACGCGCAACTGATGCACAGCTGGCGCAGCGTCGATCACCTCAACCATCGGCGCAGGGCGCCCTGGAGGCGCACCTGCCTGGGGCTCGGATTTCGCCGTCAACACTACCCAAGTCGTGACTAAACCAGCGAGCGTTGCAAGCCCCGCAATCGCAATTTTTCGAATCGAAAGCCGCGAGACCACTGCGATTCCTTCGGCCGTGTCAGACATAGTTCATTCCAGTATTGAAGAGAGCGTAGATTTGGGGACAAGACCACGCAAAAACAAGTGTGGCGTCTAGCTTTTGTCCCTTAGGTGTTACGTCAATATACGCGAGAGGTTGAAAAACCCGTCGCGCGTTAGATACGTGAAAACTACACGCGCAGATCCGCGCCTTGATCGCGTTAGACACCCAGAAAAATAGTCTGAGGCCTTGCCTACTGACACCGTTTTCGCTGACTATGGTCGGGATCAACTAGTACCTACTATCTTCAATTTTTAACCTTCACGGAGACTCTAATGGCTCTTTCTTCTGGGGATAATGTCCCATCTTGTACGCTCTCGGTTATGGGCGATTCAGGCCCTACACCGCTCACCACAGACGATCTTTTCAACGGTAAGCGTGTTTTGCTGTTTGCACTTCCAGGCGCCTTTACACCGGGCTGTTCAATGGCGCACCTGCCTGGCTACGTCGCTACAGCGGACAAAATTAAAGCGGCTGGCGTCGATACCATTGCATGCCTGTCGGTCAACGATGCCTTCGTTATGGGCGCATGGGGCGAGGCTCAGAACGCCAGTGAGATCGTTATGGTGGCTGACGGAAACTGCCAATTTACCGATGCGATGGGTCTGACACTGGACGGAACCGGCTTTGGAATGGGTAAGCGTAGCCAGCGGTATGCAATGATCGTAGACAACGGTGTTATTTCACACATCAATGTCGAGGATGGACCCGGTGTTGACGCAAGCTCCGCTGAGACAATGATGGCTTTGCTCTAATTTTTCATTAGAGACAGTCCAAGGTGGTGAGGGCGTCACGTTAAAAAATTTCGGTTAGCGTGCCGTCGTCACCCCAAACACAACCCCACTGATTACCACAGCACCAAGCACGTTCACCCAAATGCCCCATCGCACCATGGTTTGAATGCCAATTTGTCCCGTTCCGAACACAACGGCATTGGGTGCTGTTGCAACGGGCAACATGAAAGCGCAACTGGCGCTCATGGCTGCAGGCACCATCAAAATCAATGGATCAATTTGAGCCGCCATCGAAGCAGCCGCCAATATCGGCATCAGCAGCGCCGTGGTTGCGGTATTTGAGGTCGCCTCCGTGAGCGCGGTAACAAGAATCGCGACCATTACAATCGCAAAGAGCGTAGGGACTAACGCCAAGTTCGCGAGAAGCTCTCCTACCTGAGCACTCAATCCAGAAGCAACAAAACCCTTCGCAAGCGTAATACCCCCGGCAAATAGCAACAGTACGCCCCAGGGTATGGCACTGGCTTGCTCCCAGCTGATAAGGGGTTCACCAGTCTTATCTCGGCTCACAAACATAGCGATCACAGCACAAAATGCGACCGCCGCATCATTAGCCATCGGCATATCGAGCCACTCGCGCCAGCCTCCGAAAGGCTCCGTGCGTGTCATCCATGCTAAGGCTGTGAGGGCGAATATAACGAGCACACGCTTCTCTGCGCTACGCCACTCACCGATGTCGGGAAGCGCCACTGTGAGGTCATTGGGAACTTGCCGAGCGAGAAATAGCGAAATGGTTGGAACCATCAAAGCGACCACTGGAATTCCCCAAGTCATCCACTCGCTAAAAGAGACAGCCGTACCCGTTGTCTCCTCGTAAACTTGCATAAAAATAAGCGTTGGCGGTGTCCCAATCGGCGTTCCTAGGCCACCAATACTGCATGCCCATGCCAAACCTAATAACAGTGGCGGTGCAAGCGCCGCAGGGGCACTCGACGACGCGATAACAGCCAACGCTACCGGTAATAGCATCAAAACCGTCGCCGTATTCGAAATCCACATGCTGAGCAACGCGGCCGCCAACATAAAGCCTAGTATCAGCCTCCGCGGTTCATTCGCACCCACAAGACGCACCACCGTCAGGGCTATACGCGCGTGCGCGCCCGTTGACTCCATGCCCTTTGACAAGAGAAAGCCGCCCATGAGGAGCAAAATGAGCGGCGACCCGTATGCTGCGCCGACATCTGCTGGACTAATAACACCCAGCAAGGGCAAGAGGGCCATGGGTACCAGTGATGTCACTGGAATGGGGATTGGCTCAAAAATCCACCAAAAAACGCAAAGTATCGCCACTGCACTGGTAATAGAGGCCGCTTGTGACTGATCAAAGAGGTGGGATAGCAGTCCTGCCGTGACCGCGGCTACTAAACCGGGAATTATTGATGTACTCAAATTATACGAATTCGACTTCGGCATTGCGCACTACCCATACTTGTTCGTTACACTGTCGGCATGAAATCTCAGCCGTCTCACCTTGTCGATACCTTCGACCGTCGCATTCGTTATCTCAGATTATCCGTAACGGATCGTTGCGACTTCCGATGCCAGTATTGCATGACCGAGGAGATGCGTTTTTTACCACGTAAATCGGTGCTGTCCGAGGACGAGGTTATCCGACTAGCCACCTTATTTGTTGAGTTAGGTGTCGAAAAAATTCGTCTGACAGGTGGTGAGCCTCTGATTCGCCCCGACATCGTTGGTATTGCACGCAGACTCAATGCCATTGACGAACTCAAAGAACTCGTACTCACTACTAACGGCAGTCAACTGACAACCTTAGCTAAACCGCTGGTGGACGCGGGCGTTTCACGGATCAATGTCAGCCTCGATACGCTTTGCGAACGACAATTTGCTGAACTCTCTCGCACGGGCCACCTTGATAAGGTTTTGCGTGGCATTGATGCTGCCATTGAGGCCGGATTTCAGCGGATCAGACTCAATACCGTGTTGTTAACCGGTCAGAACGAGGAACAAATTGAGCCGCTTCTCGACTACGCCTTGGAAAAGGGTATTGATATTGCCTTTATCGAAGAAATGCCGATGGGCCATATTACTCAAACTGAGCGCGAACTCAGTCTCGTACCCTCGGCTCAAGTGCTTGAAACGATAAAATCACGATTCTCTCTGCTGCCCATCGTTGGTGGCGCGGCGGACGGTCCTGCAAGGCGCTATACCATTGAAGGGACCTCCACTGAGGTGGGTGTTATTTCACCCATCACTCACAACTTTTGCGATTCTTGCAACCGACTTCGAGTGACGCCCGACGGTAGACTCGTTTTGTGTCTAGGGCACGAAAATGCGCTAGATTTGCGGCAAATGCTTCGAAGCGACATGGATTCGTCCAGTTTGAAACGTGCAATTGTTGCCGCGCTTGCGTATAAACCCGAACGTCACGTGTTCGATCAACCAGACGAACCACAAGTTGTTCGCTTAATGAACGTCACGGGCGGTTGACCACTAACTAGGATTTTCTATGTCACACTCGTTTCCAAAGCTGGGGAGCGTCGAAAGTATTATCGAGTCGCTTGCCGCCGAGGGCTACATCTGCAACGAACAGATAGCCACCGTCGTCTACTTAGCCGCCGCACTCGAAAAACCTATTCTAGTAGAGGGTCCCCCCGGCGTGGGTAAGACCGAACTTGCCAAAAGTTGTGCCGAACTTACCGGGGCTCCCCTGGTTAGGCTGCAATGCTACGAAGGCCTCGACGAGTCGAAAGCAATTTACGAGTGGAAGTACGGCAAGCAACTTCTCTACACCCAGCTGCTGAAAACGCAGTTAGCCGAAGTCATGGAGGGCGCTACTGGGCTCCGTGAGTCGATAGAGCGCCTGCACAGTTTCGATGACGTTTTCTTCTCCAAAGAATTTTTGGAACCAAGGCCCTTACTTCAAGCAATCGATGCCGATGACGGTGTTGTTCTACTGGTCGATGAGATTGACAAGGCCGACTTTGAATTTGAGTCGTTGTTACTCGAGGTGCTCTCGGACTTCCAAGTCTCTATTCCTGAGCTAGGCACCTTGAAAGGCCGCTCCAAGCCACTCGTCTTTTTAACCAGTAACGATACGCGCGATCTATCCGACGCCCTGAAACGGCGCTGTCTGCACCTCCATATCGACTTCCCCACCACAGAGCTGGAAGGGAAAATTGTCCGAGCGCGAGTACCGCAAATCACCGAAGCTATGACCGACCATCTCACATCCTTTGTGAGCAAAGTACGTGAACTCGATCTGAAGAAACTCCCTTCGGTTTCGGAGACCATCGATTGGGCGAAGAGCTTGGTCTTATTGCATGCTGATTCGCTAGATGAAGAACTTGTCCGCAGTTCCTTAAACGCACTCCTCAAATACGAGGACGATTTGAGTACCGTGGTAGACAATCTCACCGAACTACTCAGCCAAGACGTTAAGGCCTCCCAGGCCAGCTAACGCCATGAATGCGCCTCGAGTTCTCAGTCAAGACGCCCCTACCGACCGGCTATTAGCGTTTATTGAGTTTCTGAGAGGTCGAGACATCTTCATTTCACCGGCTGATTCCCTGGTCGCTATGGAAGTTGCAGGACTGGTGGGCTACGCCGATCGCAGGCTGCTCAAGAACGGCTTGGGCAGTGCACTTGCGAAGTCCAAATTCGAGATAGAAATTTTCAACGAGGCTTTTGAGCAGTATTTTGGTGCGCCAGAAAATGACAAAAACACCGCGTCAAATAAGGACTCAAAAGAGGAGGCAGAGAGCGAGCCGGCAAGCCCCGAACAACTAGGACAGCAACTTGCCCAGGCGCTTGAAGCGCAACCCGAGCTCTCAAAGAACTTATCAAGCGATCTTGTAGAAGCCTTAAAAAGTGGTGACGAAGCGGCTATTGCCATTGCCGTCGAAACCGCGGCGCAACAAGTTGATGTCTCGGCAATAAAACTCTTAACTCAGCGGGGGCAGTACATCCGGAAAATGCTGGATGCACTGGGAGAACAAGCCTTAAGAGACGCGGCAGTTGAGTTAGAGAGTACCGAGCCCGCCGCCTTCGAGGCCGTGCAGGCACTTCGTGAGCAACTGCGAAACAAGGTCCGAGATCGTGTGGATCGCGCCTATATGGTCCACGCCAGTGGCGACGCTGAAGACATGCTCGATGAGGCGCTAAGCAACATGTCTCTGGGTAACGTTGACCAGCACCATCGAGCCCGACTTAAGCGTCTGCTTGAGAAGATGACACGCAAACTTGCAGCCAGGCACGGACGCATTCGAAAACGCGTTAAACGTGGACAACTCGCGATTGCACCCACACTTCGCAAAGCCATGGCGACCGACGGCGTCCCCTTCCAGCCTCAATGGCGGAAGAGCCTGCGCAGAAAGCCTCAGATATTGATCCTCTGTGATGTCAGTGGCTCTGTCGCAGCCTACGCGAAGTTTCTACTGCTCTTTGTCCACTCGCTACAAGATATCCTGCCAAGGACGCGCAGCTTTGCGTTCTCATCAAACCTTGGTGAAGTGACCGACACGTTGCGCTCTCTGCCTGTTGAAATTGCCATCGAGCGTGTCAATTTGAAGTACGGCGGCGCCACCGACTACGCACGCGCCTTTGAGGACTTCGCCGCTCTGGCCATGGCGGATATCAATCGAGTCACCACCGTCATCGTTCTCGGTGACGCGCGGAACAACAACACCGATCCGCGACTGGACTTACTCGCCGAAATACGCGCTAAGTGTCGACAGCTGATTTGGCTCAACCCTGAGAGTCAGCGGAGCTGGAGCACAGGCGATTCGGAGATGGCGGGCGTTATGAAAAACTGCGACGTCACCGCCGAGTGCAGCACACTAAAGCAACTGGAGCGCGTCATCGACACGCTCTTGACCGAGCTGAATAGCTAAAAGATCGACGGTCATAAAGGTGTGCTCTACATGTCGGGCGATTC
Organism: Halieaceae bacterium; assembly: GCA_042090345.1. Classification (GTDB taxonomy): domain Bacteria; phylum Pseudomonadota; class Gammaproteobacteria; order Pseudomonadales; family Halieaceae; genus Luminiphilus. The sequence continues at coordinate 124,666 of JBELJN010000002.1, forward strand.
GTAGCTTATTGCTGTACCAACTCGCCTCATTGAGCGTACACTGCCGTGCGCCTTGTAGTGTGGATCCAAACACCTCGGAAAACGTACAAGACTCCAGTGGTAATGAAGGTACTGCAGCATGACGGCCGACGCGTTCAGAAACTTGATAGCGCAAACACGAGACAAGTCGTTTCTCGTCGCCCGGCGCGGCATCGAAAAAGAAGGTTTGCGCGTCTCGCGCGATACCCACCGTATTTCACAGCTACCCCATCCGACGGCGTTGGGCTCAGCGCTTACCCACAGCGCGATCACGACGGACTATTCCGAAGCTTTGCTCGAGTTTATTACCGGTGTTCACGCGACACCCGAGTCAGCCCTCGAAGAGTTGTTTCATTTACACGCTTACACATCGCAGTCGCTGCCCGATGAAATTATCTGGAGCGCGAGCATGCCCGGTGAGCTAGAGGGCGAGGCGGATATTCCCATCGCGCACTACGGATCATCCAACATTGGGACAATGAAGCGCGTCTATCGAAATGGATTAGGGGCCCGCTACGGCAGAGCAATGCAAGCCATTGCAGGCATCCACTACAATTTCTCCCTGCCTGAGACGTTTTGGGAACTAACGCTCGCTCATTCTGAATCGACGTTATCGATCAAAGATTGGCGAACCCAAGGCTACCTCGCACTGATTAGAAACTTCCAGCGTCGTTTATGGCTCCTTAATTTTCTAACCGGGAGCTCTCCCGCCGTTAGCCGGTCTTTTCTCGAAGGCCAGGCACCAAAGCACCTCGTAGAAGGGCAGTCCAAAACCCTGATGAGTAGACACGCCACCTCGCTTCGTATGGGCGACTTAGGCTACACCAGCTCGGCACAGGACGGCTTGCAGATCTGTTACAACCAGCTTGAGACCTATATTCAAACGCTGACTGACGCCATTTTAGAACCCCATGAGCACTATGCTTCCTTGCCGCCCATGAGTCAGGGTGAGTTATTGCAGCTAAATCACGGCCTACTTCAGATTGAAAACGAATTTTACAGCGCAATCCGCCCCAAACGCGTGACCCAGTCAGGTGAGGCGCCAGTGCGAGCACTTAGAGCCCGGGGGATTGAGTACGTCGAAGTTCGTTGCCTTGATGTCAATCCATTTACCCCGCTGGGGATCGATGTAGACACAACAGCCCTTGTTGATACGTTCGTCCTGAGCTGCCTGCTTGAGGACAGTCCACTGTGTACTTCGCACTCTCGCAAGATCGACAACGAGAATAATCAGAGAGCACTCAATCAAGGTCGAAGCCCATCGCTCCGTTTACTTGACGACGCAGGCAATGAACAAACAGTGGTGGAAGCCTCCGCATCGATATTGATGTCGATGGAAGCCACAGCAGAGCTTCTCGATAGCGCTAATCGGACATCACGACATACAGAAGCTGTAAAGGCTGCTCGATCAAAAATCGTGGGTGATGAAGAGACGTACTCGGCGCGCGTGGTTCGTGAATTGGATGAGCAATCGGTCGATTACTCCACCTTGATGGGCGAGTATTCGAAGCGTTGGAATCGAATGTTCCAAGACTTCGCGTTACCGCTTAATGCAAGGACACAGCTAGCCGACGAAGCCATTGCTTCACTGCGCAAACAACGTGAAATAGAAAAGAGCGATACATCGACGTTTGACGCCTTTTTGCAGGCTTTTTACACGCAATACCACTAACGACTTTTGCGCAATGGCTTTTGGGGTAAGTCGAGCAGCGAAAGGCGCACCTCCCGCTGCTCTCCTATTACAACTTAGCTGCCAGCACCAACGACTGAAAGCAATTCAACTTTGAAGATCAAAACTTCATTGGGGCCGATTGCACCACCCGCACCGCCCGCACCATAAGCCAGCTCAGAAGGAATAGTGAGCTCGTACTCAGCTCCCTCACTCATCAATTGTAACGCCTCAGTCCAGCCGGGAATAACTTGTGTAACACCAAAAGTGACAGGCTGCCCTCGGCTATAGCTGCTATCAAAGACCGTACCGTTAATCAGACGCCCCTCGTAATGCACTTCGACGGAGTCTGCGGAGGTAGGCTTGGCGCCCGTACCTGCTTTGACAACCCGGTACTGCAAGCCACTCTCTGTAACCTGTACACCATCAGCGCTTGCGTTCTCTGCGAGATACGCTTGACCCACCTCGAGATTACCCGACGCGGCAGCCTGCATCTCTGCCTCTTGCTCAGCCTGCATCTTCTCCTGCATGGCCATCATTTCAGCGTTAATCTCCTCATCGGTCATCTGTGCTTCCGCATCCGAGATCGCGTCTCGGATACCCTGCGCAAACGCATCTGCATCCAGCGGAACGCCTTCTGCCTTCATTCTTCGTCCCATATTCAGGGCAATGCCGTAGCTAATGCGCTGATCCTGACTTTCTAAACTCATTTCAGTCGACTCCGTGGTTTGATCACAAGCGACCAAACCCACGCCAATCAAAATGGCTAGCGCTGCGAATCGAAATTTAACTCCCGAGAAAAAACTCGCTTTAAACATGGCAGGTTGTCCTGTGTGTTGGTGAAAGAGAACCGCATATTACGCGCCTGAAAACGGCGTGGCTACTGCCCAAAAGCCGCAATCAAACCGGCGAGGTCATCAGGGGCTGACAATGCTGTTATGAGACAAAGATTGGATTCAGCGGAAATTGGGACTGCCCCCAAATGCAACGGCGTGAGGCAGTCGCACAAAAGCTTGGCTAACGCCTTCTCTGCCTCCAGCTCCAATTGCAGCGCCTCGGCGTACAGTCGCGTGTATTCTTCGCCATCACGCCACACTACGCGCTGACGTCTAAGGGGCTGCAATATATGCGCTACCCACGGCGCCATAGTGCGCTCCAACGTCTTCACTTCATCTGAGGTGAGTTGCCGCCCTCGCTCTGCCAACCAGGCGTAAAGCAGGGCTTGCACAACGACCAGGCCACTTGAATCTTGCAATGCAAGCAAGCAATCGCGTAACGCCCGTGTCTCGTAGCGATTCAGTGCCCACGCCCAAAAGGTCTCGTGCAAGCTGTCATTCATGGTTGGCCTCCAAACTTAACTTCGTGGATCGAGGACTTCTTCGCACAACGTACTCACGCCGCTGAGCATGGGACCGATCGACACAGGCCTCAGACCAAACAATACAGACAGGGCGTCGCCCACGGGTATAACCAGCGCCCCCGACAATCTCGCCATTATGCTGGCGCAGTCTGCGAGCCAAATTTGTAGTCACCCCAGTGTAATACGAACCGTCAGCGCAACGAACCAGATAAACGAACCATGTAGTAACATCTTCACCCGACATTCGACTCCAGCACTGTCATCCAAAGAAATTTTTTGAGAGTATATGTCGCGAAGCATTCGGAGGCACCATGAGCGAAAACATTACACACGTCAGTGACGCTGACTTTCAAAACGAAGTTCTATCTTCAGACGTCCCTGTCCTCGTTGATTTTTGGGCGGAGTGGTGCGGACCCTGCAAGATGATTGCACCCGTCCTAGAAGAAATCGCCAACGAGTACGGCGACAAACTCAAAGTCTGTAAAGTCGATGTTGACGCGAACCCTGATTTACCCGGTAAATTTGGTATTCGCGGCATTCCAACACTCATCGTATTCAAAGGCGGTAGTGCGGTGGAAACAAAGGTCGGTGCCCTCTCAAAGGCCCAACTTGCTGAGTTTGTAGACGGCTGCCTGTAAACCAGACTGCATCAGTTAAAATTCCTTTCAGATTCGGTAGACGCATCGCTTAAGCGGTGCTACCTTTCGTTTGTGGGCGATCTCTTCGCCCCTACCTTCCCCAGCAACGCCACTTTTAAATATCAAATCTGCGTCGCTTGGGGTGTGCTCATTGGCAAATCTTTTCCTTGGCCATAGCAAAAATAACCATTTACTCATTTCCCAAAGCCACAGGTAAAACCAGTGCAAGAAGAAGAAAACCTTAATCCCGAACTAGTCGCAGCGGTCGAATCAAATGCCACAGATGAACCAACCGCTGAGTCTGTGACTCCGGAAGCTCCGACCCAAGAGAGTCCAGCTCAAGAAGCCGCCGACGGCGAAGAGAAAGCGTCACGAACACTCAAGCTTAATCGATCTGCTGAAAGCGCAGCTGAGACTGCGAACACAGATCAGGCTGCAGCTTCAGAGTCGGCAACCAACTCGGAAGCCGCCCCTGCTCAAGACGACGGTGAGAATCAAGGCGGTGGTCGTAACCGCAGGAACCGGAATCGCCGGAACCGTCGCGAGCCACATGTCCCCTCTGAAAACCCCATGAGCCTGACCGAGCTTAAGACCAAGTCGACACAAGAATTAATCGACATGTCGGCAGAGATGGGCATTGAGAACATGGCCCGGTCTCGCAAGCAAGACATTATTTTCTCGTTACTGAAGCGACATGCGAAGAGTGGCGAAGATATTTTCGGTGACGGCGTACTCGAAATTTTATCGGACGGCTTTGGTTTCTTAAGATCGGCAGACAGCTCCTTCCTCGCCGGGCCAGACGATATTTACGTAAGCCCAAGTCAAATTCGCCGCTTTAATTTGCGGACCGGTGACACGGTCACGGGGATGATTAGACCCCCCAAGGACTCCGAGCGTTATTTTGCCCTGCTGAAAGTCAGCGAGGTTAACTTTGAGTCGCCCGAGACGGCGAAGGCAAAAATTCTATTTGAGAACCTCACTCCATTGTTCCCCGACGAGCGCCTGACGCTGGAAAAAGGCAATGGCTCAACAGAGGATCTAACAGGTCGAATCATCGACTTGTGCTCGCCAATTGGTAAGGGGCAACGAGGCCTGCTCGTGGCACCGCCAAAAGCGGGTAAGACAATCATGATGCAAAGTGTTGCCCAGGCAATCATCAGCAACAACCCCGAGTGCTACATCATCGTTTTGCTCATCGACGAACGTCCTGAAGAAGTTACTGAAATGCAGCGCTCGGTCGGCGCTCAAGGCGCCGAAGTGGTTGCCTCTACGTTTGACGAGCCGCCCTCACGACACGTTCAAGTGGCTGATATGGTCATTGAGAAAGCAAAGCGCTTAGTTGAGCATAAGCGCGATGTCGTAATCTTGCTCGACTCTATTACCCGGTTGGCGCGCGCCTACAACACGGTCGTACCCAGCTCAGGAAAGGTTTTAACAGGTGGTGTTGACGCGCACGCGCTCGAGCGCCCGAAGCGTTTCTTTGGTGCAGCGCGTAACATCGAGGAAGGCGGTAGTCTCTCAATTATCGCAACAGCACTCACTGAGACGGGCTCTAAAATGGATGAAGTCATCTACGAGGAGTTCAAAGGTACCGGCAACATGGAGCTGCACCTAGATCGCAAGATCTCGGAGAAGCGTGTGTACCCCGCTATTAATATTAGACGCTCTGGCACACGCCGCGAGGAACTCCTTACGGGAGAAGAAGAATTGCAGCGCATGTGGATTTTACGAAAGCTTCTCCATGGTATGGAGGACCTCCCCGCTATTGAGTTCCTGCAAGACAAACTCCGGGACACAAAGTCCAACGATGAGTTCTTCCGCTCTATGAAGCGGAAGTAAGTAGAAGGCGCCGTAAGGCGCCTTTTTGCTTTCTAAGCCCACCTTATTGCATGGCAGTTTTACGACGCCGCATCCACACCCGTCTCTACTGTGTCATGCTTGGCACCGAAGTATATGTGAGATAACACTATGAAGTTTCGGGACCTCCGAGAGTTTCTTTCCATGCTGGAAGCCAGCGGCGATCTGGTGCGCATCAAAGAAGAAATTGACCCCAACCTCGAAATGACAGAGATAGCGGATCGCACCTTGCGAGGTGGTGGTCCTGCCCTGCTCTTTGAGAACCCCAAGGGTTATGACATGCCACTTCTCGCCAATCTATTTGGGACAGAGAAACGAGTGGCCCAAGGAATGGGCGCAGACTCCATTGAAGCCCTCAGAGAAATCGGTGAGCTACTCGCTTATTTACGTCAACCCGATCCGCCTAAGGGAATGCGCGACCTAATTGACAAAGCGCCTCTGCTAAAGAAAGTTTTGAATATGGGGCCCAAGACAATCAGTCGCCCGCCCTGCCAAGACGTTGTTATCGACACAGACGCCATCGATCTGAACAAACTACCGATCCAAACTTGCTGGCCGGGCGATGTTGGTCCGCTGGTTACTTGGCCACTCGTCATCACGCGCGGACCCGAGAAACCACGCATGAACCTTGGCATTTACCGCATGCAACTGATTGGTCGCAACAAATTGATCATGCGCTGGCTGTCGCATCGAGGTGGTGCACTTGATTTCAGAGACTGGTGTCTTAAGCGACCGGGCGAGCCTTATCCGGTTGCCATTGCGCTGGGTGCTGACCCCGCGACAACGCTTGGCGCGGTGACGCCTGTTCCAGATGCGCTCTCCGAATATGCCTTCGCCGGCTTACTTCGCGGCGGTAAAACCGAGCTCGCAAACTGCCTGACGCAGCGGTGTCGAGATAACGAACTGCTCGTTCCCGCTAACTCTGAGATTATCTTAGAAGGCTACCTTAACCCCGAGGAAATGGCTGACGAAGGTCCTTTTGGCGATCACACCGGTTATTACAACGAGGTCGAGAGCTTCCCTGTATTTACCGTAGAAAAAATGACAACACGGAAGAACCCCATTTATCACAGCACCTACACTGGGCGTCCACCGGATGAACCCGCGATCCTTGGCGTCGCGCTCAATGAGGTTTTTGTCCCATTACTACAAAAACAGTTTCCTGAGATTGTCGATTTTTATCTGCCACCCGAGGGCTGCTCATACAGAATGGCGGTTGTAAGCATGCGCAAAGAATATCCGGGACATGCTAAACGGGTGATGCTCGGCATTTGGTCATTTTTGCGGCAGTTTATGTACACCAAGTTCATCATCGTCACCGATGAGGACGTCGATGTGCGCAACTGGGAAGACGTGGTTTGGGCGATGACGACACGCATGGATCCACGCCGCGATTGTGTCTTTATCGACAATACACCCATTGATTACCTAGATTTTGCATCGCCCGTTGCCGGACTGGGCTCAAAAGTGGGCATGGATGCAACCAACAAATGGGAAGGTGAGACCGATCGCGAGTGGGGTAGCTCGATTCAAATGAGCGACGACGTCAAAGCAAAAGTCGATGACTTGTGGGATTCCTTAGGGATTACGCTTCCGGGTCGTCGAAAATAAGGCTCGCTTGCTTAAGATCAAAAGCCAAAGGTTTCGAGTCGCTTAAGCCCCGCGCCGAAGTCTGCGAGCACCTAATGCCGTAATTAAGTGCTCCGACGCCTGCTTCTTATGTGCGTCGATTAACAGGGTATCACCCGCGTCGCCGGCTAGAGCATGAGCCTTCAGTAGCGTAAGCGCCAAGGACGCGGACCCGCTCCTCTGTGTCGCTGCAATATTAGTAAGACGCTCCGCCAGTTGTTCTGCACTAACGGGTTGGTGAACGGCAAGGACGCCGTTCAAGGCATCGTACCAAGAGGACCTGGCGGTCTCTAAAAGCACCACATCGACATCCTTTGTTGCACCCAGTTGATAAAGCCGCGAGACGTACTCCACCCTTAAGGCCCCATCAGCCTTGTCTGAGACCGCAACGTTACTCCATATTTTGTTAAGTTGGCTGGGCTTTTGGCTCGCACGAATTTGCCGCACGAAAAGCCAGTGTCTTAACTGCTTGGTGCGCGACTCAGACTGCCAAGATGACTTCTCCAACTTACCTGCTTTACCTAAAAGGCCTGCCGTATTTTCACTCAAAACATCGTCGAGGCTGGAGTGGATGAGTTCTAGATTCTGCTCCTCTTTGCGCCTGCCTAGCCAACGGCCAAACCCGGGGACAACTCCCAGTATGATCCTTACCAATTGTCCTACGAGACGTATGAGAATCAATAGCCCGACAACAGCAAGGAACAAAGCCACCAAGCTTGTCTCAAGTCGGTAGCCACCCACTTGCAGCAACACATAACCTGGGTCCCGGGATACAAAAGACGCAAGCGCAACGCCCACGATTAACCCCGTGGCGATCAGCCACAACCACCGCTTCATTCGGGAACGCTCGCTGGCGCGTTATCGCCGGAATCTGTGCTAAAGGGCACACTAGAATTTGTCGCGTCGGCACCATCAAGACGCTCGTCATTGATCAGCTTGAGTGTCTCAAGTCCTGGTAATTCCAGACTCAAAGACAGTGAGCTGAGAGCTGCTAACTCGTCGATAACGGCAACCACAGCGGGATCATCATTTGACGACGGAAGTTCTGCCAAAATCACTTCGGCTCGCGCTAGGGAATCTGTAAAGCTCTCTGAATCTCTGATGAGCAAGGCGACTCGCGCCTGTTCAAGGTTGAGCTTTATGGAAAGGACCGCAAAACGAGACCAATCCGAGGTGCTCGGCTTTTGCTGGGGCGATTCAAGCTCAGTGATAACAAAGTACGAAGCGAGCGTATCGATCGTCTGCTCCCAGAGGGTCAGCGATACGCTCGTGTCGGCCGAAGTCTCGCCAGCCTCGATAGGCGAAATAGCGTCCGATCCTGTCTCGCGGACCGAGGGGTCAAAGGCACTTAAATCCAACGTTTGAATTTGTCTATCCAGCGCTGACAGACGCCCCATCAATCCCACCATATCGAGCTTTTCAACCACCCTTAACTGCGTGCGATCAAATGCAATGGCAGATCGAAGAGCGCCCACATCATCACCAGAATCGCTCTTGAGTAAAACGTCTGCCTGAGACAGCAACGTCAAGGCGCCACGCACATCCCCCGCGAACTGTAAGCGCTGACCTGCAAGGCGAATATTGAAAGTGGCCTCGGCACGCCTCCAAATACTCTGATCGATTTTCGACATTCGATACAGAAGGTGATTCGCCTCATTAAGCTTTCCTGCTGCACGCTGCTCAATATCGCGAATGGAATCCAGCTCTGCCGAGAGTCTCGTGGTGGCCGACTTTAAAGCCGCGGACGTGGTGTTTTCACTCATCTTAACTTTAGTGTCGATAAGCGCCGTTAAGTCGTTAGCTAAGGACTGATCTGCCTTCGCTAGGGAAGCGAGATTTTGCTCCACCTCCGCTTGTTTAGCTTGGAAGGCTGCCACCTCCGGCCATACATAGATATAGCCCGCCGCACCACTGCCAATCAGTACAAGTAAAACCAGTAAGCGACCTAACCTACTCACCAATGATGGCGCTGGAGCTGGTTTATTGCGGGCGGTTTGCTCGCTCATGAAAATGTCCCTTTAAAAATATGACTTAGGACAGTGTAGACAATACCTCGAGTAACGCATCATCACTGGCCCCTGCCGCTACTATACGCGATTGCCAGCCCAGCTCTCGAGCCTGACTTTCAACGCGACCTGAAGGCAGTATGACCGTATGCTTGTCATGCGCGCTTACCCCATGAAGCGCGCAAAGTTCCTCGAGGCGCGAAAGCGTTTCACCGCTGGCAACATGAATATACCTCGGCTCTTGGCTTTTCAAAGCCTGCAAAACTGTACTCTGTGAGACGGATGGCCACGCCCGCCGGTAGCAATTCACCTCCACGACACCCAAGCCCTGTTCGGTAAGGGCCGTACTTATCAAGTCGCGCCCCCCTTCACCCTTTATTAAGGAAATGCGATTAGGTAATTGAGGTGAATCGCTCCCTGTTGAGGCAAGCAGCTCGAGTAGCCCTTCGGAATCCTCGCGATCGGGGCTGTTAGCGTCTATGCCTTGGTCAGTGAGCAGTTCTCGGGTCTTTCTGCCAACGGCCAGCACCTTGGTTGATGCCCTGCGGCACGCGCTCAGAACATAGCTGAGGCCGTGAGTCACAGCATTTGCTGATGTAAAGATGAAGACATTGCTGTCCTCGAGCTCAGCTTCAACTGCAGACGCTATAGCCAACGGCTCTATCTTAAGTAATGGCAAGGCGGTGGCCCCGAAGCCCCTCTCTAAGAGGAGATCTAGCAGCCGTTTCGCGTCAGGCTCGGCGCGTGTCAAAACTACATGGATCACGACCTTGCTGCGGTAAGGATCTCTGCTGCGCCCATGTTCAGAAGCGATTCAGCCACTTCTAACCCCAATGCTTCTGGATCCGTACCGCGCGCTTCTACAGCGATGACGTTTGTACCATCGGGGGAACCGACGCGCGCGCGAAGCCACAGGTTATCGCCCTCAGTTACCGCAAAGCTGGCAATCGGCACGTCACAGCCACCGTCCAACTTACGAACCACGGTTCGCTCAGCGATGACGCGCCGCGCCGTCTCGTTGTGCGCTAGTGGCGCAAGCAACTCAGCCACCCTCGAATCCGAAGAACGGTACTCGATCCCAACAGCGCCCTGTCCCCCAGCCGGGAGCAAGAAATCCTCATCGATTGCAGCGCCAATGCGCTCATCAAAGCCCAGACGCTTAAGTCCCGCACAGGCCAAGATGATCGCATCGAACTCGCCGGCGTCGAGTTTGGCGAGCCGCGTATTGACGTTGCCTCTCAGGAAGCGAATATCGAGATCCGGTCGTCGCTGCATTACCTGACATGAACGGCGCAGACTCGAAGTACCTAACTTCGCGCCATGCGGCAGCGCATCAAAACTATCAACACCAACCAGCGCATCTCGCGGATCCTCACGCTCGCAAATAACGCCCAGTGTTAGACCAACTGGGAGCTCCATGGGGACATCTTTCATTGAGTGAACGGCAATATCGGCTCGCTCGTCCATCAAGGCTGTCTCCAACTCTTTAACGAACAGGCCTTTACCACCCACCTTATAAAGTGGCTTATCGAGTAGCTGATCGCCTCGTGACGTCATTCCCAAAAGCTTTACGTCGATACCGGGATGGTGACGCTTTAACTCTGCCTCAACAAAGTGCGCCTGCCATAGCGCGAGTGGACTTTCGCGCGTCGCGATCGTAATTGAGTTCATGCATCCCCCTGATGTTTTTATTTGCTGCTTTTGTTTTCAGCGTAAGGCTTCCACAAGCCTTCACCGGTACCTGATACAATAGCATTGTGTACATTACGAGAAGTTTATCGCGTGTCCAGTTCTTTAGACAGTCATACTAGCCAAACTTGGGGCGGCAGATTCAGCGAGGCAACCGATGCCTTTGTGCAGGAATTTACCGCCTCGTATTCGTTTGATCACATTCTTGCACACTACGACATCCAAGGATCACGTGCGCATGCCGACATGTTAGCGGCCAGCGGCATTTTGAGTAGCGATGACCTAAAGGACATTCACCGAGGTCTCGATCAAGTGCTCACCGAGATCGACGCCGGTGAATTCCGTTGGCAGGTAGCGCTTGAAGATGTGCACATGAACATCGAGGCTCGACTCACTGAGATCATCGGTGATGCAGGCAAGCGGCTTCACACTGGGCGATCGCGTAACGATCAAGTTGCAACGGACATTCGACTGTATCTTCGTGCGGCAATTAACAGCATCCAAGGACAGCTGCGGCGTCTCAGAGCGGGATTGATTGATCAGGCTGAGACATATGCCGATACCGTAATGCCGGGCTTTACACACCTGCAAGTTGCTCAGCCTGTAACATTTGGCCACCACTTGCTGGCGTGGAATGAGATGCTTGCGCGTGATGATGGGCGGCTTAGTGACTGCGCCGAACGCATGAATCAGTGTCCGTTAGGGGCCGCTGCGTTAGCGGGCACTTCCTACCCGATTAATCGACAGATGACCGCAGAGGCACTGGGCTTTACTGCGCCTACTGAGAATTCGCTGGACTCAGTCAGTGACCGAGACTTTGCGATTGAGTTCACCGCCGCCGCCGCTATTACCATGATGCATCTGTCGCGCATGGCTGAGGAGATGATTATTTGGACCAGTGCTCAATTCGCATTCGTCGATCTACCTGATCGCTTTTGCACCGGCTCCTCGATCATGCCTCAGAAGAAAAATCCTGATGTCCCAGAGTTAATTCGGGGGAAAGCTGGGCGAGTACAAGGTCATTTGGTCGCTTTAATTACGCTCATGAAAGGCCAACCACTCGCCTACAACAAGGACAACCAGGAAGACAAAGAACCGCTCTTTGATGCAGTGAAAACGCTTCATGATTCCCTGTTGGCGTTTGCCGACCTCGTGCCAGCAATGAAAGCCAAACCCGATTCAATGCGTCGGGCCGCCAGTTTGGGGCACCCGACGGCTACCGACCTCGCTGATTATCTTGTACGCAAGGGCGTCGCTTTCCGAGACGCACACGAAATAGTGGGAACGGCTGTCGGAATGGCTGAAACACAGGGCAAAGATGTTGGTCTGCTGTCACTGGAAGAGCTGCAATCGCTCAGCGGCCTTATCGAGAGCGATGTATTTGAGGTGCTGACGCTTGAGGGCTCGGTGGCTGCTCGAGATCACATAGGGGGAACGGCGCCGCGTCAGGTACGCGCCGCGGCTGAACGCGCTCGGGCAAAGCTCAGCGCGGTATAGCCTGCGCTCTTTGCATAATCTCAAAAAATGGATTGTCCATTACTGGTAGCGGGTGCTGCCGTGCCGAGTTGCGACCTTCAGCGCTTCAGCCTTTAGCACAGATGAGCCATTACTCTTACAGCCTCCACATGGACATCATTTCGGGTGTTCCGCTGACGCCAGTCAATATTAGGGTAAGCCTAGGGGCTGCAATGGACGGCCTAGGGCCTAAACTGACCGACGTAGAGCCTAAAATGACCGACCTAGGGTCTAAAATGAATAGACGCTTGGAAGATAATATCGGGGGCGCTTTCAACAACGATATCTTCAGAAAAACTTAGATCGACCGCCCAGTTTTCATTGAGGTGCCGGCGCAAACGTAGGCTCAGCATAGCTGCAGGCTCACCCAGCGCATCCGTAGAACTATTTAGCAATGCACTGTGGCTATCGATTTGCCCTATGAGCGCCCAGCGCTCGTTGAAATGCCACTCGGCCAAAAGTCCGCCAAACCATAGCCAATCTCTTTTCTGCGCGCCCAACAAATCGCTGTCGCCAACCGCAGTGACCCCTAACTGACCATGCCAGTAAAGCGGCAAATCACTCCGGTGCGCACCGCTGAAACGAGCGACACCATAGAGATCTGACGACCCACTCCCCGTCCAATCATCGGAGTTCCCCGTGTCCGCTTTGTAACCAAGCGAGTATGAAATGTGGGTATCGCTTTGTCGCTCTCCCATAAATGACATTTCAAACGTCGCATCCCCAAGCCCAGAAACCGACTCGACTAAGCCGACCTGCTGACCGGGGTTAATAAATTGATACCGTAGCTCATCATCGGGCACGTTGCGTCGCCCTCCGTCGGGCATCCCAAAAAAATCATGCCAGCGATTCACATAGCCATCGGTAAAGCCGCCGCTATGCTTGGTCATGGGTACGACCGCGCTCAACTCCCAAGACGGTGAAAGACCTCAACGAAGCCTAAGACTGTGCCGCTGCGTTTCGCCATCAAAAAAAACACTTTCGTCACCGTCCGCTTGTGAAACAAAGTGAGTCGCCACATCAGAGTGCAGGGTAACCGAAACCCCCTCGCGAATATCAGCTGAACGCTGTGATGGCAACGCGACCAATGCCGCAAGCGGTGAGAGATTCTCTACCCATAAGGGTTCAAAAATAGGCTGAGCCTGCGAGAAAGGTGCAATGCAGAGCACAAAAAGACTTAAACGCCTCCAGCCGCGCCCTACCACGGGATGACTTCTCCGGCATGTTGAGCAAGCTCACTGGTGAGAAGTTCGCGGAAAGCGCGGTTCGTTTTCGTATCAAACCAATCGTCATCGTCCTCGCGCCAGACGAAGTGAAAGCCACCCCCCGGAGTCGCCAACCACAGTTGTTCAACCGCTGGCTGACGCGAAAAGACAAAGACCACGCGGTTCGCGAAAGTTACGTTTATAACGCCTTCGGCAACGGTTACGTCCGGATCGGACTCAAGCGCCTCCAACCGATTTTCAACCTCCTCAAAGGTGTCTTCGATGCACTCATAGTAGCGGGCAGATGCGCTCATACGTCTCCTGAGGGTCAATACTTAGCAGTGAATGGCTAGAAACATAAAGATAACGACTTCGCGCTTGCGAGTCACGGTAGCGTTGCAAACCAATGTTATACTCGCGTTTTATTTTTGGTGCGCTGAGTGAAAACGCTGACAACCCTTTCGATTATCTTCGCCTTGGCCCTCGCTTCGGCCTGTGGGCAACCTGGTGAGCTGCGTCACCCCGCACTACAACCCCCCTCTTCAAACTAAACCTTACTATGTCATCAGATTCTAACCTTCCCAACGGCTTCGCTCGCCGAGCCGGCTCACTTTTTTGTGAAGATGCGCAGGCGTCTCATTTGGCTGAGCAATTCGGAACACCGCTCTATATTTACTCGCAGAGTGCGATTACCGAAGCGTTTCTGACCTGGAAACAAGCCTTTGGAGACGCTCGCCACCTCGTTTGCTACGCCGTCAAAGCAAACTCGAATATTGCGATTCTGCGACTGCTCGCGTCACTGGGTTCGGGCTTTGATATTGTCTCTGGAGGCGAGTTAGAACGGGTACTTACCGCAGGCGGTGATGCGGCTAAAGTGGTGTTCTCCGGCGTTGGGAAATCGCCCGCTGAAATAAGACGCGCGCTCGAAGTGGGAATCCGCTGCTTTAATGTGGAATCATCAAGCGAACTTTACCTCATAGAAAAAATCGCGAGCGAGCGCGGTGAAATCGCCCGTATTTCTATTCGCATCAACCCCGATGTCGATGCGAAAACGCACCCTTACATCTCGACGGGGCTCAAAGAGAATAAGTTTGGCGTCAACGCGCAACAAGCTCTAGAACTCTACCGGTACGCACAAGGCGCCTCTCATCTTCAACCCGTAGGTGTTGACTGTCATATTGGCAGTCAGCTGACGGAGGTCGCACCGTTCGTAGAATCCGTTCAACACCTTCGTGATCTAGTGCTCCAACTGCGTAAATCGGGCATCAATATTGAGCACATCGACATCGGTGGAGGACTCGGCATTCAGTACTCAGATGAAGCGATTCCAAGCCCATCAGAGCTGATATCAGCCGTGCGCGCCGAACTTGATCCGCTCGATGCTGAACTCATGATAGAGCCAGGCCGATCCATCGTGGGAAATGCTGGCGCACTCCTCACCAAGGTGTTGGTTGAAAAAGCCGGGGACACAAAATATTTTGCCATCGTGGATGCGGCGATGAACGATTTACTCAGACCCGCTCTGTACTCCGCGTGGCAAAACATTGTCGAAGTATCGGTGATCCAAGGTAGCGAAAAAAACACCTACGATATCGTCGGACCCGTTTGCGAAACAGGCGACTTTCTAGGAAAAGAGCGAAGCTTAACTGCCCGCGAGGGCGACCTACTTGCGGTAATGGGAGCTGGTGCCTACAGCTTCTCAATGTCCTCTAATTACAATACCAGACCGCGTGCTGCCGAAGTTTTAGTGCACGGATCTCACACTCATATCATTCGACAGCGAGAAACGCTGTCGTCGCTCTGGCAGGATGAGCACATACCAGAGGCGCTGCTATGAAACTTCACTTCACCAAAATGCACGGCGCAGGAAATGACTTTGTCGTTGTCGATGCGGTGCGCGCAGCCATCCAGTTAAATGAAGACCAGATTCGCAAAATTGCTGATCGGCAAACGGGTGTAGGTTGTGATCAGGTACTGCTAATCGAGCCACCCAAGCGCCCTGACGCTGACTTTGAGTACCGGATTTTCAACGCTGATGGCTCTCCTGCAGGGCAGTGTGGTAACGGGGCGAGGTGTGTGGGGCGATTTATTCATGAACAGCGTCTGTCGGCAAAGTCGACAATTACTTTGCAAGTCGGCTCGGACCTGCGACGACTCGAGTTCGACGAGACGGGGAGTGTAAAAGCTGAGCTAGGTGTGCCTATTTTCGAGCCTACCCAAATACCCTTTGCTGCTGATGAGGACGCGACTGAGCACGCGCTGACGCTTACCAATGTTACTGTAATGGCAGGAGTTGTCTCCGTAGGAAATCCTCACGCAGTGCTACTGGTGGATGACATCGCCGCAACACCCGTCGAGAAAATAGGCCCCATGATTCAAAGCCTCAATGTGTTTCCCGAAGGTGTAAACGTTGGCTTTATGCAAGTTGAAAGCAACACCCAGGTAAAACTTCGTGTATTTGAGCGCGGTGCAGGAGAGACCTTGGCTTGCGGCTCAGGAGCCTGCGCAGCCGTGATTCACGGAATTCGGCTCGGGCAGCTTGCGAACAAGGTGACAGTATCGGTACCGGGGGGTAAGCTCGAAGTATCTTGGGACAACGGTGTGTCGTCGGTGTGGCTCGCAGGCCCAGCGGAAACCGTTTTTGAGGGGAAACTCAATCTCTAGCGCGCATAATGGAATCTGACTCAACTAAAAACACCCCCAACGCGGACGACGTTATTCGCTTTCTTGCAGAGAACCCGAATTTCTTCGACCAGCATCCTGAGGCCCTCAGTGAGTTAAGTATCAGTCACGTAAGCGACGGTGCGGTGTCGCTGGTTGAGCGTCAGGTCGCGGTACTGCGCGAGCGAAATGCTGAATTGCGTCGACGCTTCGATCACCTCCTCGCAAGAGCCGAGCAAAACGAGGTACTGCTCAGCGCCACTCAAGAAGTTATTGCCTCGATGGCTGCGCGCGGTGAGCATGAGCAGATCAGCACGCTATTCACTAGCCTGATGAAAAAGCATTTTGATATCGAATACGCGGTTTATCACGAGCTTGAGGACGACCTACCCTCGGATGCGACCAAGACCGCTAATCACCTTCTCGGTAGTAAAACAGCGACTAGCGGTCCCGTCAGATCCAATGAATTAAGTGCACTTTTCGGCAGCGATGCAGGTGATGGATCTGCGGCCATCGCAAAAATAACGCCGCAGTCAGGTGGGCAGGCGTTTATTGCGGTGGGCTCATCGGATGCCACACGCTATAGCGCGGCCGACGGAACACTGTTTCTCGAATACCTTGCAAAGGTCATGGCCAGCTTGCCAATGGCCCGCTCACTCATGAGAAACAAAGCGGATTAATTGATTTGACCGCCGTCGACTTGACGCAAGGGGTATCCGATTTTCTCCAGTATATTGGTGTCGTAAAGGGCTACTCGCCGCATACACTCGCCAACTATCGTCGGGACCTCGCCAAGCTCGTCAACTTCTGCTCTGAACAGACCATCAATGATGCCTATGCCCTAGATCAGACAGTGATTCGTCGATGGGTAGCCCAGCTGAGTCGCGAAAAACTGTCGGCCAATTCGATTCAGCGGCACTTGTCTGCCACAAGGTCACTTTATAAATTTCTTGCTCGGCACCACAGTGACCTGCGAGATCCGACCTCTGGTGTGCGGGCGCCCCGGGCACCTCGAACGCTCCCCAAAAGCCTGGAAGCTGACCAGGTTGGTCAGCTACTCAATCACCAAAGTGAAAATGCCTTTATGGCGCGTGACCACGCTATGGCCGAGCTACTGTATTCCGCGGGATTGCGACTCTCAGAACTTGTTGGAGCGAATATCAACGACCTTGATGCGGGTGAGAAAATCATCACGGTGCTGGGTAAGGGACAGAAAACACGTGTCGTCCCGGTGGGCGCTCATGCCTTGACCGCGATCGCTGAGTGGATGAAATATCGTCCCATGGGAGATGAGCGACTGGGTTTTGACTCACCCCTTTTTGTAAGCAAACGAGGTACCCGGATCAGCCATCGAAGTGTGCAGGAGCGTATCCGCCAGCTAGCCGTGAGGCATGGTATGTCTCAGCGGATCCATCCTCACGTCTTGCGCCATGCTTTTGCGAGTCACCTGCTTGAATCGAGCGGTGATTTAAGAGCGGTGCAAGAGCTACTGGGGCACGCAAACATCGCCACAACCCAAATCTATACCCATCTCGATTTCCAGCATCTAGCCAAAGTGTATGACCGGGCGCACCCGCGCGCGCACCAAAGTAAGAAATCCAAAACCTAATTCAACAAACCCACCTGAAAGCGAAGCCAACGTGACCATATCCATTCTTTCATTCGATCTTGATGACACTGTGTGGGATCCGCGGCCCGCTTTAATCGCTGCAGACACTGCGCAATGGAAATTTCTTGCAACCCAATTTCCCACGCTAGCCAAGCATTTTACGAAAGATAGAGTGATGGGCTGCCGAAAGCGCGTCATTAACAGCTCACCCCTGATCGTAGGCGACGTGACCGCGCTTCGAATCGAAGTAATGCAACAGCTTCTCTTATCGCTTGGGGTCGGCACTGACGTGGCACTCGAGGCGGCCAACGATGCCTTTGCCGCCTTCATGGCACAGAGAAACGACGTGATTTTGTTTCCTGATGCGCGGGAGATTTTATCTCAGCTCGCCGAGCAATTTACGCTCATAGCGATAACAAACGGTAATGCAGACGTACAAAAGACCCCCTTGGGGCCCTTCTTTCGCTTGGCCTTTCGGGCGGATGAGGTAGGAAGCGCCAAACCGGAGGCAAAAATCTTTGAGGTGGCAATGCGCGCTGTGGACTGCCTACCTTCCGAGGTCATTCACATTGGTGACAGTATTGAAACGGACGTCAACGGTGCACTCAACGCGGGCATCACACCCGTATGGTTCAATCCTGACGGTAAGGAAACTGGGTTAGGGGTAAACGAGGTGCGTTCACTGACAGAGCTTCCTGCCGTGATCGCCAGACTTAACGTTTAAATAGCCTCTTCACCGGTCTCACCAGTTCGAATACGAACAACCTGCTCAAGCTCAGAGACAAAAATCTTACCATCGCCAATTTTGCCCGTGCTCGCAGCCGCAATAATGGTATCGACAATTTGATCAAGCTGGTCCGCTGAGGTGGCAATCTCAAGTTTTAGCTTGGGTAGAAAATCGACAACGTATTCGGCACCGCGATAGAGCTCGGTATGACCGCGCTGACGACCAAAACCCTTCACCTCGGTAACCGTGACGCCCTGTACACCAATCTCTGACAGCGCACTGCGCACATCATCTAACTTAAATGGTTTGATAATCGCGGTAACCAGTTTCATGACAACCTCTTCCAGATCTTACGTCCACATTATTGATGCAGAGTATGGCCCAAGCTGAAGCGTTAATGAAGTAAGGAATAGTCGACTTGCGATAAAGCAAAAAAAAACCCAACCAAATGGCCGGGTTTGGTAAATGAAACACGTGCTCAGCGGTTAGCGATAACGCCGCCTGCGCGCTGAACATCAAGATCAAAACGATCTGCCTGCATAACTTTGGTCCACGCTGCGGCAAAGTCACTGACGAACTTCGCCTCACCGTCGTCAGATCCATATACCTCTGAAATTGATCGAAGCTCAGAACTGGAGCCGAACATGAGGTCAATGGGCGTTGCGGACCACCGACGGTCGCCTGTCTTTCGATCCCTTGCAATATAAACCCCCGGAAACTCTGTCGAGGCCGTCCATTCAACGTTCATATCAAGCAGATTCACGAAGAAATCATTACTCAACTGACCCTCCCGATCAGTCAAAACGCCGTGAGAGGACCCCGCAGTGTTGGCGCCCAATACACGAAGGCCACCAACCAACGCCGTCATCTCCGGTGGGGTCAAGTCGAGAAGGTTGGCTTTGTCGATCATCGCGCCAACCGGTGACATGTAATTGCGGTCCTCATCGTAGTAATTCCGGAATCCGTCAGCGACAGGTTCAAGCGCAGCGAAGGAATTGACATTGGTTTGCGCTTGAGACGCATCCATACGACCTGGCGTAAAGCCGATGGTGAGGTCATGACCACGTTCCGCCGCCGCACTTTCGATTGCCGCAGCACCAGCCAGTACGATCATGTCTGCCATGCTTACGGCTCTCTTTCCGCGTGCGTTGTCATTGAACTGGGTCTGCACCGCCTCCAGCGCTGCGAGTGTCGATGCCAGCTCATCCGTGTCGTTCACTTCCCATGAGTTCATGGGTGCAAGTCGGACGCGAGCTCCATTAGCACCCCCTCGCATGTCACTGTCACGGAATGACGCAGCAGACGCCCAAGCCGCCTTTACGAGTGATGACGTACTCAGACCTGAGGCCATAATGGCCTTCTTGAGCTTCTTAATATCGCTCTTGGTCACAAGATCGTGATCGACGGGGGGAATCGGATCCTGCCACATCAACACTTCCTCGGGCACATCGGTACCTACATAACGCGCACGTGGACCCATGTCGCGGTGTGTGAGCTTGAACCACGCTCTTGCGAAGGCGTCCTCAAACTCAGCTGGATTTGCCAGGAACCGTTGAGAAATTTCGCGATACGCCGGGTCAGCCTTTAGCGATAAATCCGTGGTGAACATAATCGGTGCGTGCTTGATGTCCGAACGGTGAGCATCTGGCACCGTGTCAGCAGCTTGGCCATCTACGGGAATCCATTGAATCGCACCTGCGGGGCTACGCGTCATTTCCCAGTCAAAGGAAAACAAGTTTGCCAGGTAAAGCATACTCCAACGCGTTGGCGTCGCAGTCCATGCGCCTTCAAACCCTGAGGTTACGGTGTCCTCAGAATGGCCTTTGCCACACTTATTTTTCCAGCCAAAGCCTTGCTCTTCGAGTGCTTCACCCGCGGGCTCGACGCCCACGCACTCGTCGGGTTTGTGTGCGCCGTGACCTTTACCAAAGGTGTGACCACCCGCAATAAGCGCAACTGTCTCGGCGTCGTTCATGGCCATTCGACCAAAGGTCTCGCGAATATCATTTGCGGCAAGGGCCGGATCAGGGTTTCCATTTGGTCCCTCAGGATTCACGTAGATCAGTCCCATCTGTACGGCAGCAAGTGGGTTATCCAATTTGCGATCGGCCGCGTAACGCTCATCAGCCAGCATCACTTTCTCGGGTCCCCAATAAACAAGGTCGGGCTCCCAATCGTCCGTGCGACCGCCAGCAAATCCAAAGGTCTTAAAGCCCATATCCTCCATGGCAACGTTGCCAGCAAGAATCATAAGATCGGCCCAGCTAACACTGGCCCCGTACGCCTTTTTTACGGGCCACAAAAGACGCCGCGCTTTGTCGAGGTTTCCGTTATCAGGCCAACTATTAAGCGGTTCAAAACGTTGCTGCCCACCTCCCGCTCCGCCGCGACCATCGGCAACGCGATAAGTACCCGCACTGTGCCAAGCCATTCGAATAAACAAAGGTCCGTAGTGACCGTAATCCGCGGGCCACCAGTCCTGAGAATCCGTCAGCGTTGCTTGAATATCGGCCTTTAACGCATTCAAATCGACGGCTGCAAACTCTGCTGCATAGTTAAAGTCGGGACCATAGGGATTTGACTCGGGCGAATGCTGGCGCAATGGCGTCAAATCGATACGCTCCGGCCACCAAAATTTAGGCGGTTTTGCGAAGGTATTTTCTGCCTGCACAGAGGCAGACAGCGCTGTGAATACTGCGAACCCTGCTAAGGCAAACTTCATAGCTTTCATGGTTAACACCTCAAAGTAAGTTTAATTATGGTTAGAGCCTCCACCCAGACGAAGGCCCACTGCTCTAAGCTAGTCCTTCATGATCAAACGAGCAAATCGAATAAATTAGCAAGGGTCATCGGAATTCTTGATGACGGCCTCGTTAACGGGGGTGGGTGCTGCCCTTGGGGCAAGGCGACATAGCCGCCCTGATAGTCGTTGGGGCGCACAGATTAACGATCTCGGGGCTAAGAAAAGCTGTCATCTAGAGGAATTACAGACAAAAAAAAGGGGGAGCAGAGCTCCCCCAAAGGTCTCACTCAAACCACTATCGGCCGCTAGTAAACTCTGGATACGCTTCCAGACCACATTCAGAGATGTCTGAACCTTCGTACTCTTCTTCCTCGGAGACGCGGACTGGTGTAATGAATCCAATGACCTTGAACGTCACGAAGGAAGCAACAAAAACCCAACCAAAAATCGTCGCCGCACCAATCAACTGACCTGAGAAGGACGCCGCTTCAGAGTTCGTGATAGGCACGAGTAAAAGGCCTAAGAGTCCAACTACGCCGTGGACTGATACAGCACCTACGGGGTCGTCAAACTTCATCTTGTCCAGTGTGACGATTGAGAACACAACCAACGCACCGCCCAAGGCACCAAAGAGAGTCGCCTGAAGGGCGGTTGGTGTAGAAGGCTCGGCCGTGATGGCCACTAGGCCGGCAAGACAACCGTTGAGCGCCATAGTCAGGTCAAACTTTCCGAACATTAACTTAGCGACCGTGAGCGCGGCAATACAACCACCCGCTGCGGCTGCGTTTGTATTCATGAAAACGTTTGCCACGGCTGTTGCGTCGGAAACAGTTGCGGTAGCGAGTACCGAACCACCGTTGAATCCGAACCAGCCCATCCACAGGATGAACGTGCCCAGTGTCGCAAGCGGCATGTTCGCGCCGGGGATCGCATTCACTTTGCCGTCGGCGGTGTACTTACCCTTGCGAGCGCCGATAACGAGGACACCGGCAACACCTGCAGCGGCGCCTGCCATGTGAACAATGCCCGATCCAGCAAAGTCAGAAAAACCCAAGTCGCCTAGCGTGTACAACCCAAAGACAGGATCACCACCCCACGTCCAATTACCTTCGATTGGATAGATAAAGCCCGTCATGACTACCGCGAAAATCAGGAAAGCCAGTAGCTTCATGCGCTCGGCCACTGCACCCGATACGATCGACATGGCCGTCGCCACAAATACAACCTGGAAGAAGAAATCGGCAGAGGGCGCGTACCCATTGTCGAGGTTCTCCGCAGTGATGCCGTCCAACATAAAGTTAGAAAGCGCTGGATACATAATTTCGTATCCGACAAGCATGTACATCGTACAGGCCACCGCAAACAGTACGATGTTCTTTGTCAAAATCTCGGTCGTGTTCTTGCTGCGAACAAGACCGGCTTCGAGCATGGCGAAACCTGCTGCCATCCACATAACTAGTGCGCCGCACACCAAAAAGTAAAAGGTGTTTAACGCGTAACTCAATTCAGCTGTAACTTCCATGATGCTTCTCCTATTCGCTTAAAGCGCGTCGACACCGGTCTCACCGGTGCGGATACGAATGGACTGTTCAAGCGACGTGACAAAAATTTTGCCGTCACCGATGTTTCCGGTTTGAGCTGCACTGGAAATTGCTTCAATCGTCTGATCGAGCAACTCCTCTGACACAGCGACATCTACCTTCGTTTTAGGTAAAAAATCGACCACGTATTCAGCGCCTCGATAAAGCTCGGTGTGACCTTTTTGTCTACCGAAACCCTTTACCTCACTCACGGTGATTCCTTGCACCCCAATCGTAGAGAGTGCTTCTCGCACATCATCTAACTTGAAGGGTTTGATTACTGCGGTGACCATTTTCATTGGGTAATCTCCTTTTAAATGGTTGCCAACGATCCACGCGACTCAACGATGACCTTGCTGGGTGCCGCGGGGGCAGCTTTGCGGGCGCTTTTGATTCGCATTACTCGACTCCTGTGTTTGACCTCTCGCTGAGCGTGAGACCACGCAGCTTGGGACGGTCTATGCATTGCGAGCAACGAGCCAACAAGATTAATTCGTTTAAAAACATATGCTTAAGAGTTTTTTTCGCGACTAGAGGTCCTGTACGGGTAACTATTTGAGCATCAACGCACCACAATAGTGCGAGCTCCGATGAAATCTGCACGTAATTGATGCAGTACATTCCGATGCAATTCCGGTAGTCTTTTCACTCTTGGCCCAGAGATGTTTTAAATGGCAAACAACGACCGAATTCCGGACCCTACAGAAGCAGCCAAAAACCTTTTTGGCTCGATTCTCAAAGAGGGCAAGACGCTCGCTGACGAGGTCTCAGGCAATGCGAAGGCAGTTGCCAAATCAGCGCTTGGTAATCTCGATGTCGTCAGCCGAGACGAGTTTGACGCCCAAAAAGCGGTACTGCTACGAACACGAGCTCGGGTAGAGCAGCTCGAAGCAGAAATCGAAACACTGCTGACGAAGCTAGATGAATTAGAAAAAAATAAGTAACACCCACCGGGACATGAGGTCCCGCGTATGACAAGGATGTCTTATGTCGCTTTCTCGCGTCGCGACGCGATCGCGCCTTGGTTTAAACGCCGTTTCGGTTCAGGTTGAAGTCCATCTAAGCCCCGGACTCCCCGCTATTGCGATGGTAGGTATGCCAGAGTCCGTCATGCGCGAGGCGAAAGAGCGTGTTCGCAGCGCTGTGATCTCATCGGGGTTTCGGTGGCCGGACAGTCGACTCACTATTAATATTGCGCCCGCCAGCACACCTAAATCGGGTGCGAGTTTTGACCTCGCTATTGCAATAGCCGTACTTATTGCCTCGGGGCAGCTATCTTCAAAACTTGCAGAGTCGGCCGAATTTTACGGAGAGCTGAGTCTGAGTGGCGATGTGCTACCTACATCCGGTCTTCTCGCCGCGGCCTGGAGCAATCGCGACTCAGCCACGCGATTATTCGCACCCAGAGCTAATGCGCCTCAAATGGCGTCGCTTGCCCAGCATGTTATGGCTGTCGACAACCTCAATGCGTTTAGAGAGCCGCATCGCCTCGACACCGTGAAGCACGCACAGCACATCACGACGCCCCGCCCTGATAACAAACATCATTTACCCGCGGGCCAGCCTGAGCTCTGGCGGGCGGCCACACTCTGCGCACGGGCGGCCACCATTTGCTGATATCCGGAGAACCCGGTGCGGGTAAAACCATGACAGCAAGCTTGATCGGCGAGTTACTTCCAGAACCAACGGAAAAAGATCAACTGGAAGCCGCGTTGATTTTTGATGTGGCGGGTCAGGCTTTTGATGGTCATCGACCACTGCGCGCACCGCATCACACGATCAGCTCAGCGGGACTGGTCGGCGGAACTCGCTACGCGACCCCGGGCGAAATAAGCCTCGCGCATACCGGGGTTTTATTCCTCGATGAGTTTCCCGAATTTTCACTCGCCACAATTGAAAATTTGCGACAACCGATGGAGTCGGGCGAAGTTCGGATTAGCCGAGCCGAGATAACACAAACCTACCCGGCACGATTTCAACTCATTGCCGCCATGAATCCCTGCCCTTGTGGCTATCGAGACTCGCGATCTAAGGCATGTCGCTGCTCTAGCGCAGCGCTTGCACGCTACGACGCGAAGTTGTCGGGCCCCTTACTCGATAGAATTGATATTTTCGTTAACATCTCGCGCTCAAAGCTAGTCGACATCATGAAACAGTCGAGAGAGCATCAAGATAAGCTGATCAATTTGAGGGCTGTTGTTAACGCCGCCCATGAACGGCAAATTTTACGTCAGGGCTGCAGCAACGCGCGCATTGACGCAGCCGAGCTCATCGATCTTTGCTCACTTAATCGAAAGACGCGGCAATGGCTGGTATTTACGGGGGAGAAGTTAAAGCTCTCGGGGCGCAGTTTACATCGATGCTTGCGGGTCGGTAGGACCATTGCCGACCTCGATGGGCGCACGGAGGTAACCGAGGGTGATTTGAGCGAGGCCTTGGCCTATCGAAAAGACAGTGACCTCGCATCGTGAATGTGGGTTAGCCGACGTACTGCCGGGCGAGGTGCCCTTTAGAATGTCGTGATGTACTCCGCAAGTTGTTGCATATCGTCATCACTAAGCATCGCCGCCTGTCCCCACATGAGTGCACTTTGCGCACCCACCGTTTCGTTGGCTTTGTAGGCTGTAAGCCGTCCGATTATGTAGTCCGCATCTCGGCCCGCAAGTTGAGGACCGATACCGCCACCACCATTTGGGCCATGGCATGCCGCACATCCGGCATACTTTGCTTCACCCGGCAATGCGGCAACTTCGGCTACATCCGCCAGGGCGGCCGCGCCACAATCTTCACCCGACACACAAACGGTTGAGAAAGACTTAATACGATCAGCAATGGCTGCACGCTGTTCGTCGGTTTGCGCGAATGCAGAAGCAGAAAGCGCTAATATGGTGACTAATAAATATCGCATGACTCAATAGACCCGGTTGACAGTTTCTCTGGAGCGCGGAGTATACAAGCTAAACCGACCCTGAAAAAACTCGGTTGTCCAGATAATGCATATAACATTAGCGTTAGTTGCGAACTTTAATGCCAATCGGGCGTGCCGCGCCCGATTGGGCAGACCAAAAATCACAAAACCAAGCCGAGAATCAGCCCAAAGCGAAGAGGCAAAAAATAATGAAGCTCTATACCTTCGACCCTGCACCCAACCCCCAGCGCTTAAAAATGTTCATGGACTTCAAGGGAATCGACATCGATACACAGCAAGTCAATTTCCCCGAAGGCGAACAACGTACCGACGCCTACAAGGCCCTTGTTCCCAGCGGAACCGTACCAGCCCTCATACTCGACAACGGGCAGGTGCTTACTTCGGTGTTTGCCATCACACAGTATTTGGAAGCAATTCATCCACAAAAGCCCTTGCTCGGTGAGTCAAATGAAGAACGCGCCGGTGTTCTGGATTGGAATCACAGACTCTTTAATGACGTCTTTCGCCCGACAGGTGATGCACTGAGAAACTCAAATCCTGCGTTTGCGGGTCGTGCTTTACCGGGCACCCTTGATACTCAGCAGATACCCGAACTCGCCGACCGCGGCAAAGCGCAACTTCTTCACGCCTTTGAGACGCTCAATCGAGAGTTAGGGACACGGCCTTTTGTAGCCGGCGACGCATTCACCATGGCCGATATCGACCTACTTGCGGTGATTAAATTTGCTGGATGGGCGGCAAAGATCGCTCCTGATGAGAGTCAGAAAGACCTTCACGCATGGCACGCACGCGCAGCATCAGCGTTCGAGGAAGGATGTGCTAGCGGGTGAAATTCTCGCTACGTCAGATTGCCGCCAGCGCCATCGTCGCTTTGACGGCCTTAGCGGTTCTCGCCAGTTGCTCACCCGCTGAGGTAGGCGTCAGTAAACTCGACAACTATGTGGAACGATTGAGCACGGCTGCAAAGACGCCTGTCTCCGATGTAGCATCGGCTCGCATTACTAAGCCGCCTGCTATCAACGAGCTCCCCGGGAAAGACGATGCAGATACACTCACTCTCATCGACTTCTTAGCCCTCAGCGGTTGCAAGCTCCAAGCTAACATTGCCAAACGCAATACAACGATGGGGCGTACTGCCTCTGTTTCCCAACGCCTTATTTTTGACCTTGAGTTCATACGATTGGCGCCTGCGTGTATCGGCAAGCTCCGCTCTGACGGTGGCAACGAGATTGCAGACCTCTTGGAAGTAAACCTTGTCTCGCGCACTGAACAACTTGTCCATACCCTTGCTCGCGGTGTCTTAGGCGGCTCGGAGTGGAGGGAGTTTTGGCGCATACCAGAGTCATTAGGTGAGTACCCCTTACACAGCAGTGGTGACACAGCACAGTCATTGTGGGAGCTATCACAGCGAGTAAAGCGCTTTTTAAACGGCACGTGGTCACCGTCAGATGAAAATTTAGAACCTCTCCTTGCCAAGGTGCGCATCAACGCCGGTGGGCAATTACTGCGCGCCGCTATGATTCAAGAGCGTGGATTAACGAAAGCTAACCGCATTCTGAAACAGGCGAGCGAGGCCGGGATGTATTGCTCACAGGGAAAGCTATCGGAGGCTGGAACAATATCGAAGACCGTTGTCGCGAAATATTTTGCCGGTGATGTGCAGGCTTGGTCCGCCGCTGTCGCACAGCGTCATTACGAGATCAATTCACCGATCATTGAGATGGAAGCCGCACTGGCGACGGTACTATCTGATGCTTACCTGTCATGGGTTGCAGCGAGAGACGTGCAATTGGACGCTCTTTTTTCAGCTCCCCGGCAGCACGTGAGCATTGTCCAGGCAGCGCTCGACAACTGCTAGATACCCTTTTGGAGGGACTCGCTCGCGACCAAGCTCTGATATATTTCATCGCTCATAATACCCAGAGTCCGAAGCAAGGTTATCCATGGTCAAGCTTATTTCTTCGTCACTTGAGCCCAGTCAATGTCCAGCAGCAGCGCGGGTACCGCGGACCTTATCCATCGGTCTATATCAGATGAAGTGGTACGAAGATCCCGATACGCACCGTGAGCGGCTCGCTGCCGGTATTGAAGCCTGTGCAAAGGCTGACGCCGACATCGTCTTTCTGCCCGAGCTCACGCTCAGCCGATATCCCGCCGATACTCGCCCTGAAACGCCCTCAGACCGGAAGCCAGAATCGCTTCTTGACGGTCCCACCATGGCCTTCGCGAAAAAGGCAGCCATTGACAATAGTGTCTTCGTCCAGGCATCACTTTACGAAGCGGTCGATAGGGGCGATGGTCTCGGGTTTAACACCGCCATTTTGGTTAACGCCCAAGGGGATTTGGTTGCCAAGACTCGTAAGCTCCACATCCCCGTCACCGAGGGGTACTTCGAGGATCACTACTTCGCGGAGGGGCCGAGTGAGTCCCCCTATCCACTTCACACAATCCGTCGTGGCGACACCCTCATCAACGTTGGTTTACCTACCTGCTGGGACGAGTGGTTTCCAGAAGTTGCACGAAGCTACGCTCTTCAGGGTGCGGACATCCTTTGCTACCCAACCGCCATTGGTTCAGAGCCCGACCACCCAAGCTTTAACACACGCCCCTTGTGGCAAAAAGTGATTACGGGACATGCTATTGCAAACGGTCTATTCATTGCCGTCCCCAATCGAACGGGTACTGAGGGTCTCATCACTTTCTACGGCGGCAGTTTTATTGTTGACCCCTTTGGTCGTATTTTAGCGGAGGCGCCCGAGGATGAAGAAGTGGCGCTGGTAGCGGAAATCGATATTGCGCAACGGCAGGATTGGCTACAACTTTTTCCGTTTTTTGGCACGCGACGTCCCGATACTTATGCTGCGCTCACCAATCCTCGCATTAACCCCCGCAAAGAGGGTGGTGAGGGTGAGATGGGCCCGATACCGGGCCTTGCGTGGCGCTAAAATGGACCTAGACCTATGATCGATTGGCAGATGCCGCCAGAGTGGGCAGCGCATACGGCAACCTGGATGGGCTTTCCAACGGGCGCTTACGACACATCTGGCATTACTGATGAGGACGCCTTTGGTGCGTGGTCGTCGGTGGCAAACCGTATCTCAGAACATGAACCCGTGAACATGCTGTGCCACCCAGACCAAATAACCATTGCCAAGCGGGCCTTGTCGTCGGCTGTCACCCTTCATCCGTTCGTGATTGATGACGCCTGGTTAAGAGACTCTGGCCCAACCTTTGTGACCGGAGACGGAAAACTTGCGGGCATTGATTGGGTCTTCAATGGTTGGGGGGATCACACCGCCTTTGATTGGCGAAACGACGCCTTAGTAGCGAATCATATTATCGAACTCGTGGGCGCCTCGCGTGTGGGCTCTGAGTTCGTCAACGAGGGCGGGGGTATAACCGTAAATGGGACGGGCGATGTCATTCTGACCAAGACCGTGCAACTCGATCCTGGCCGCAATCCCACTCGGGATGCGCAATGGATTGAAGAAGAGATACACAAACGCTTAGGCACCACGCGAGCGACCTGGTTTGAGCGTGGCTTGTGGCGGGATTATCAAGACCACGGCACGCGTGGACACGTCGACATGGTTGCAGCCTTTGCTCCAGATGGTTCTGTCCTGCTCCATCGGCAGTTTGATACAAGCCACCCTGACAACGCCCTGTGGGACGAACACTGCAGTGTGCTCGAAGCTGCGGGATTCAAGGTGCGCGCCATGCCAGCCCCTCGAGTCACTCGCGACAATACAAGCTGGGTCGATTACAGCTATATCAACCACTACGTTGGAAATGGTTTTGTCCTGGCCCCAGGCTTCGCGGACCGCACCGATGAACATGCGATCGAGATATTGAAAGATCTGTATCCCGATCGGCATGTCGAGAGTCTGGATGCCCGGGTCATTTTCGCAATGGGAGGTGGTATCCACTGTATAACGCAACAGCAGCCTGCGGTTCTAAACTAGGAAATGCGCCTGCTTAAGAGGTTCACACTGATCTGATCTAGCGCCAATATTTGGGGACGAGTACTCAGGTGTATGAGGAGGCCTGTTTTCAGTTAAGCCACTCCGGGAGCGGCTGATTGCCCAGCGACAACTCCATCGTATTATCACCGACTTGCTGCGCCCCGCGCCCCACCATTTCATCGTAAGCACTGCGCTGCCGAAGTACCGCCTCGATCTGACCGAATTGCTTTATCTGGCGCTGCATCGAAAGTAAGTTCGTCGTTTTGAGCGGTTTACCCGTGTTGTCGGCAATGAGGTGCTCCTCGCCATCAATTTGCACGAAGGCAATATAAAGACTCAGATCCACCGACTCGATCACAAAACGATCGATGCTGGACTTGCGCTTAATCTCTTTCAATTTGAGTTTCACTGGGCGTCTCACGAGGCATCTCTCTAGGAGCACATAATTACGCGGTAAAACTAAAGTTGGTTTTTTGCTCGCCAACGAGCTATCGCCGGTGCCAATACATCGAGACCTTTGTACTTTTGTAGGTCCCTCGGCGCGTCGTCGATCGCACTCCACAACGAATCCAGGGCCCCCTCAATTGGCGCTAACGCTTTGAGCGAACAAAGGTGAACACGGATCGTAAAAGCAATAGCACCTGACTCAGGCAGTCGACGCAATGACTGACGCTCTGCGCGATACCAAAGTTCACTGCTCTCGTCGGAGACGTCCCAATGGTCACGAGACAAAAAGTGCGGGTGCGGTGTCACTGACCAGTTAAACCGTTGCACGGCACGATCACTGGGTAGGCGCAAAAAAAATCGATCAATCTGAGCACCGATTTCACTATTGAGTCGCGGAATAGGACCATGGACTTGCGCCATAGTCAGACCAAGCTTTTCCTCAAGCCGCCAATCACTTGGGCTACACAGTGACGCCGCCATTAAACGATAAACGCCGTGTTCATCTGGCAACATCACCACCAAGTCATCGGCGACGTTAAGTGACGCCTCCCATAACGCTTCGCAGTCGGTGTTTGATACCTCTTTACCCGTTTCAAGCGCGACGAGCGATGCGAATTCATTGGCCGCTTGGGTGCTTTCCTCAAGTACCTGATACACCCGATCACCATAGCGCTCGCGCATCTTGAGTTTGTGCGCCCGCCATGAATGGGACGGATCGGCGTCGATCCAGCTTCCCTCCATCGATGACAGACCCATTGCGACAATGTGTGGTTCTGCGCAGTGTGGTAAGAAACGGGGCGCAGGTTCTATCCGTGCAAAATCTGGACGGGGGTGTGTCGCCGTGTCGTCTTGGGGAATCATGCGCCCATGATGCCAGAGCTTGCCGATATCACCATAACTTCACGAGGCGAAATACTCCAAGAGCTTCCAAGTTACAGCGGCGTCTATCGATTCTACTCGAACGAAGAGGCGCTGCTTTATGTGGGCAAAAGCGTGGACATCAAAGCCCGCATTTACTCTCACTTTCAGGAAGGCCGAAAGCCGGGTCGGCATCAACGTATCATGACGCAGGTAGCGCGGATTGAGGCGCAGGCTACAGCTGGCGAGATTGGTGCCCTGTTAGTAGAGAACGCCGCAATCAAAGCCGAGACGCCACTGTACAACCGTCGTCAGCGGCAAGTGCGAAAACTCTGGACCATTCACCTAACGCGCTCCAAAGATAATTTTTTGCAGCCTAATAGCGCTGATTTTTCACCGTGGGGTGAGCGCGCCCAAGACAGCTACGGACTTTTTCACAACCGACGTCACGTAGACAACACCATTCGAAGGCATGCGCGGGACCACGGTCTCTGCCTCCGAATGCTAGGGTTAGACGCGGGTAAAGGGCCTTGCTTTCAGTACCAACTGAAACGTTGCGATGGGGCTTGCGCGGGCGATGAAACCGCTGAAGACCATAACGCGCGCTTGCTCTCAGTTCTAGATCGAGACCGGATTGCTGCGTGGCCTTTTCCGGGGCCACTGCTCTTGGTTGAACGAAATATTCGTCCACTGCCACAGCAACCCAAAGCGCAGTTTCATCTGGTGAATCATTGGTCATGGCTGGGCTGCTTCGATGACCCCCAGGCAGCACAAACTGGGTCGATAGCCCGGCGTGACACGGTGTTTGATCGCGATGCCTATCGCATGCTCATGAGTGCACTGAGAAAGGGAAAAGTTGAATTGTTAGATGCCGAATCTCTGGCTGAGATGGACAACCCGATTCTCGCAGCGGCATTCGACTAATGACGGTCAACGTTGTTTGGTTCAAGCGTGACCTTCGCCTGAGCGATCATGCCGCATTAGAGCGCGCTATTGCGCTAAATGCCGACACGCTTTTGCTCTATATTTTGGAACCCGAGTTAGTTCAAGACCCACATTACCGAGGGCGTCACTGGCAGTTCATAGGCCAGTCGCTCACTGACATGCAAAAAACGCTGTCGTCATTTGGCCACCAACTCGAAGTGGTAGAGGGCAATGCACTTGAGGTGCTGAAACGAGTGCATGAGGCGCGGGGCATAATGACATTGCTCAGCTATGAGGAGACCGGCCTCGACGTTACCTTTCAACGTGACAGGAACGTAAGCGCTTTTTGCCAAGACGCGGGTATTGATTGGCAGGAATTTCAAACTAACGGCATTCAGCGAAAACGAAAAGATCGTAAAGGTTGGAATCGGAGCTGGCATAAGGTGATGTCATCTGCATGCCTCGATGTAAACCTCAAGGCGCTTAAAACCATGGCGCTCTCGGAACATGAAACCCTGCAGTCACTGCGCACAAAGCGATTTGAGAAATGGCATCAAAAAAGGAGCGAGATGCAAGTAGGCGGCCCAACCGAGGCGTCTCGCGTACTCAATAGCTTTCTCGATGACCGAGGCTGGGGCTATCAAAAATTCATCTCCAAGCCCGAAAAAAGTCGGGAGCATTGCTCTCGGTTATCGCCCTACCTCGCCTGGGGAAATTTAAGCATGCGCGAGGCTTATCAGGCGCTTCAACAGCAGGAAAAACGTCGAGGCTGGACGCGATCAATGAGCGCCTTCGAGTCCCGACTCCACTGGCACTGTCACTTCATACAAAAGTTTGAAATGGAGTGCCGGATGGAGTTTGAAGACATCAATCGTGGCTATGCGGCGCAACCGCGAGGTCAAGATGACGCATTGGTAACCGCATGGAAGGACGGACTAACAGGCTACCCACTTATTGACGCGACCATGCGAGCGCTCAAGGTAACGGGGTATGCGAATTTCCGCTCCAGGGCCATGCTGGTAAGCTTCCTGACGCATCATCTCTGGCAGGACTGGCGGGCAGGTGTGACGCATCTGGGCTCTTTATTTCTCGACTTCGAGCCGGGCATTCACTACCCACAAATGCAAATGCAGGCCGGTGTTACCGGGATCAATACCATTCGTATCTACAATCCGATCAAGCAGTCACTCGACCATGACCCCGACGGCAATTTCATCCGAAAATGGGTCCCAGAACTGCGTGACTTGCCCACACCTCTGGTCCATCAACCGTGGCTCATGTCACCTATGGAACGGATGCTAGACCCTCTTAACTACCCGGACCCCATCGTCGACCTTAAAGCTTCGTATAAGCGCGCTCGTGATACCTTATGGCAACTCAAAAGTGATCCAATGGTAGCCGTCGAGAGAGAGCGTATACTCAGCCAGCATGTGGAGCGTCGTTATCAGAAGCGCTTTGAGGAAACCCAACGAGATTGACTCCTAGCGACATCACCCAAAGGCCGTCATGACGCCTGCGGGGCTAGCCCACGGCAATCGTGTAAACTGGACGTATCAGAGGCCATTTAGTAATGGCCTGCAGGGGGCATCAAAGCGATGCGGGTCTGGAGCGCCCCAAAAGTCTCATCCAGTCCCACGAGAAAACGACCCAAGGCTTAGCCGAGGCATAAACCACTATGACCACCCTTCCAAATTGGGAACACAGCTATCAAGATCTGGGTTCGCTTTACACAAGCACTGCCGCCGCAGAGAAGGCCTCAAAACCTGAGTGGATGGCCTGGAATGAAGGGCTGGCAACATCGCTTAACTGGCCTTCCGCCTGGTCGCAAACAGACGAAGCGCTTCAGGCCTTTAGCGGTCACAGCGAGTTAGCGGGAACGAAGCCCAGCGCCTCGGTCTACGCCGGCCACCAATTTGGTCAGTATAACCCTCAGCTGGGAGATGGCCGCGCCGTGCTCTTGGGTGAATGGGTTGTTGAAAATGGCAGCCGCTACGACATTCAGTTAAAGGGCGCTGGCCCCACACCTTACTCCCGTGGTGGTGACGGTCTATCACCCATTGGTCCGGTAGTAAGGGAGTACTTACTCTCCGAGGCTATGCATTGCCTGGGCGTGCCATCGACTCGAGCACTTGCGGCAATCGCCACAGGCGATTCAGTCTACCGAAATGACCGAGAACCGGGCGCTGTCATGGTTCGTGTTGCTGATAGCCATCTGCGCTTTGGCAGTATTCAGTACTTTGCAATGACCCGAGACGGTGAAGGTTTATCTGAACTGGTTGGCTATGCAGCAAATCGTCACTACAAAGCGATGGTAGAAGCAAAGGGGGCAACCACAATCGCCCAACAGGCCGAGGTGCTACTCGAGGAGACAGTCAAGCGTATCGCATCACTGGTCGCGCACTGGCAAAGCCTCGGGTTCATTCACGGAGTCATGAACACCGACAATATGCTGCTTTCAGGCCAGACCATCGACTACGGTCCTTGCGCGTTCGTCGACACTTACAAGGCCGATGCAAAATTCAGCGCTATCGACTCACAGGGCCGTTATCGGCTGTCAAACCAACCTGGTATCGCGCACTGGAATACGAGCGTTCTGGCGTCCTGCCTCCTTAAGGTACTTAATGGCGAGGAGGACAAAGCCATCGCTTTTGCGCAAGCAGTCATCGATGAATTTCCGCGGTGGTATGCCGATGCTTACAAAGCACGTATGGCGGCCAAATTAGGCTTAGATGCCTTCCGAGAAGAAGACACTGTCTTAGTCGATAATTTTCTTCAAACGCTAGAGACCGATGGACTAGACCTAACACTCGCTTATCGCTGGTTAACTCATGAGGCGCTTGAGGACAGTCATCACACCCCGATGCATCAACTCTTCAAACCCTCGGATGCCTTGCTGAGCTGGCGCACACAGTGGGCGCGCCGCAGAGCCTCTAACAAGGCGTCCAGCGAGGAACTGAATGCCCGAATGGTCAGCGCAAATCCGGTCGTGATTCCACGAAATCATCAGGTAGCGGCAGCCATAGCCGATGCTGAGGTGGGTGACTACCAGACTTTACATCAGGCATTTGAGCGGTGGCAGTCACCGTTTTCCTGGGAGGCTCGCGATACAGAGTGGGCAGCAACACCGAGTGTGTCCGAGCAGGTGACTCGCACTTTTTGTGGTACTTAGACGCCATTAAAACCTCCGATATGCGGCGTAATCCCATGGCTGGAATGATGCAAGGGCTTTATAATCGCGGCGGCGAACGGGGGTGAATTGGGTGAAAACAGAATTTCTTGGAAAAACAGTCAGCGGTCCTTTCACAATTCCTTCAGGAATTGTCTCTACAGCTCCCAGCATTATCCAAAGAATTTTTGACGACCTCCCCGAGATCGGCGTGGTTACCACTAAAAGCGTGGGCCCGTCTCCCCGCGCGGGAAACCGTGAACCTGTCTATTCACAGTACGCACCGGGCTGTTTTGTCAACGCAGTGGGTCTCACCAACCCCGGTGCTGAAGAAGCGCGTAAGGGATTTGAGTCACTGATCGTGCCCGACGACCGCTTCTTGTTGGTCTCAATCTTTGGCGGCAGTATCGAAGAGTTTGTCGAGGTCGCAAAGATTCTTGCCCCGGTAGCCGACGGCCTCGAGCTCAATCTCTCATGCCCGCACGCGCAGGGCTACGGTATGGCTATGGGTCAGGATCCCGAGATGGTTCGCGCCATCGTCAGTGCTGTAAAGGCCGCCGTTGATGTGCCCGTTATTCCTAAGCTGACACCAAATGTAGATCGTATTGAGGATATAGGCCAAGCGGCACTTGAAGCGGGCGCTGACGGTCTATGCGCCATTAATACGGTAGGGCCTGGTTACACTGAGAGTCACGGTCACCCAGTGCTCAGTAATGGCATGGGCGGCATGTCAGGAAGTGGCGTTTTACCCACCGCACTAAAGTGCATTCGCGCGCTGACGTCGATCACCGACAGGCCTATTATCGGCTGCGGTGGCTTGTCCACCGCTGAAGACTGCCGCTCCGCCCTAAACGCTGGGGCAAGTATTGTAGGTGTGGGCTCCGCATTAAGCGGCATGGACACCCAAGACATGAACGTCTACTTCAGGCAGCTCCAAGACGATATTGAATTCGGTAGCGACAAAGCTAGAGCCGGCCTCAATCTCGAGCTAGACATGGACTTTGCCCCCTTTAAAGTGGTCACCAACGAACCGGTATGCGACGACATCACCGTTGTGACCCTCGATGGCAACATCAATATTCAGCCGGGTGAATACGTTTTCGTTTGGATACCCGGTGTCGGAGAAAAGCCTTTCTCATGCCTCACTGACGCACCACTTCGTCTCGCCGTTATCGACGTAGGTCAGTTCACGAGTGCCTGTTATCGGCTAAAGCCTGGCGATGACGTCTACATTCGCGGACCTCACGGTGCACCCGTCATACCTCAAGAAAACGCCAATATTATCTGCGTTGCCGGAGGTACCGGCCTTGCCGCTGTCTATCAAATTGCACGCGACTTCGGCTCGGACGAAAACCCTGCTCAGATCTTTGCTGGCGCGCGCAGCGCCGACCGCCTTTACTTTACGGATGAATGCCGCGACATCGCTGATGTGCATATCGCAACAGACGACGGTAGTGCAGGCTTCAATGGGCGAGTACCTGAAGCGCTTCGGTCTTACCTAGAAACCCTCGACAGTGAGACGTTGGCGCGCACTGAGTTCTATAACTGTGGCCCAGAGCCCATGATTCATGCGGCAGAAGCTGTCCAACGTGACTTCGTCAGTGACTCACAAATGTTTAGCGCAATTGATTACACGACAAAGTGCGGTGTTGGCATATGCGGTGCCTGCGCATCACCTGATGGTCGACGTATTTGTGTAGACGGTCCGTTTATCAACACAGCAAGCTAAGCCGCCATCAGTAGGTGCACCTGACACATCATTTTAAGCCCGACTTCTAAGGGGATAATTTGGAGGAGATCGGTGCACTGCGGGCGGCGGGCTTTTTGTTTACACTGCCTGACGAAAATACTTGAGGGCAGCTTCATGGGCATAAAACTCGTATCAATTTCTGTTGTCGTCACGTTGGCCGTTCTCGGCATCTCGTGGCTTGGCGATCAAACGGGCTCAAGTCTTTACGGACTGCCGCTCATGGCCGCAATGGCACTGGGTGTATTTATTGTTCAGTGGATTGGGCTTACACACGCGCGACTCTTTGAGACCGAGCACTACTTCGATTTAGTAGGAAGCCTGACGTATATCACTGTTACCATCCTCGCCATTCAGCAAGCTGCTGACTTTGGTCTACGACAACAACTGATTGCGGGGACTGTCATTGTCTGGGCTGCGCGACTTGGACCGTTCCTTTTCATGCGGATCCAAAAAGCCGGAGAGGACCGTCGCTTCAGAAAGATCAAACTTTCCACACCGCGGTTTCTGCTTACATGGACCCTTCAGGGAACATGGGTATTCATTACGGCCGGCGCTGCCTTGGCCGCCATCATGACCCCAAACGCGAGCCCTCTCGGCAATGTTTTCTTTGTGGGTGTCGCAATGTGGGTTATTGGTATGGGTATCGAGGTGATTGCCGACAACCAAAAGAGCTCGTTCAAAACCAACCCTGTCAACGAAGGCAAATTTATCAACACCGGTATCTGGGCGCGCTCGCAGCATCCTAACTACTTCGGGGAAATTTTGTTGTGGGCAGGTGTTGCCGTTATGGCCTTACCCTCTCTGAGTGGCAGCGCTTACATCTTCTTGGTGTCGCCCTTCTTTGTTGCATTGCTGCTCACTAAAATTAGTGGCGTTCCACTGCTTCGTAAGTCTGGCGATGAGCGCTGGGGCGATGACCCCGAGTATCAAGCCTACCGAAAGAATACACCGACTCTGATTCCTCGACTCTTTTGAGAGAGATACCGACAAAAAAAGCCGGCAATCGCCGGCTTTTTTATTTTTCACCCCAACTATTTATCGTCTTCATCTTTTGAAGACCGTTTAACCCACTGTCTAAGGGTACTGCCCTTGGAGACCCGCTAGGCAAGAGTGAAAACCTTCCATTGTAGTCTCCACAATCTCTACGGCTGATCTGGCCTCATTGATTCGTCCCATCACCTGACCCGTCAACGGGATGGCCGCCTCTAAATCACCGCCAAAGTAGAGATCAAGAATATTCGCCATGTGCTCAAACGGCTGGAACTGCCCCATGAGCTCAAGCTCACCAGTTCGCTCTGTCCGCATGGCACGAAGTGCAGGTCGACCCTGCTGGTTTAAAAATACTGTATCGGTCTCTTTACCTTCGTAAATCGCGTTCTTCCAGTTCGAGTGAACCGGTGAGTCTGTACAGCTCAACATAGCTGTTCCCAGCTGGACGCCTTCGGCACCCATTGCAAATGCTGCGGCCATCGTGGGTCCATCGCAAATACCACCGGCGGCAATGATCGGGACCTCGGTGCGCTCGCGAATAAGTGGCAGTAGAACCATGGTTGAAACCGGTCTGGGATTCTTGAAACCGCCACCCTCGCCGCCCTCAACCACGAGGCCATCAACGCCAGCATCAAGGGCCTTGAGCGCCATATCCAAGGTGGGTACAACGTGAAAGACCTTGATTCCCGCCTCTTGAAATACGCGAGTGCATAAATCGGGGCTTCCTGACGAGGTCGTCACAAATTTGATGTCCTGCTCGATCACGAAATCGATCACGTTTGTACCCTTCACAAACGCGAGTGCCACGTTCATCCCGAAAGGCTTATCGGTCATCTCATGCATCTTGGCAACTTCGCCTTTGATCGCCTCAAAGTCACCTGAGGAAGTTTCGATAATACCCATCGCACCTGCGTTTGACACAGCAGAGGCCAGCTGAGCACGGGCTATCCAGCCCATGGGTGCTTGGAAAATCGGGTAGTCGACACCGGTCATCTCAGTGACACGATTTTTAATAGGGGCTGGTTTCACATATACCTCTTTTTTTTGAACCATAAGCGTCGCAACATACCGGACACAGATGTTGGGTCAAGTGAGCGTCAAAAAAGCGAAATTGGCAGCGAGAACAAAATGAAGCCATCTGCGTTTGGAGGAGGCGCAGACATCATTCGGATTGTTTTAGGATGTATTGAGTAGGGGTCGTAACTCCCTACTCGTTCACCACGAGGGCTAGGTTAACCACACTAAATTTCGCATTGCCCCAAGAATCCCTCAAGGCAATGCGATGATCCTAAATAGCGTCGAGATTCCGATAAGTCAGAGTTTGTTCGTACGCACGCTCCACTTGTCCGCTTGAGAACCGGAACATACAGGAGTCGTCGGTGTAATCCATGTAGTTGAACACATCATCGTCTGGAGACTTCCTACAGCTATCGGCACCTACAGGGCAACCATAGTTGGGAGAGCGAACTGCGGGTGTATCTGCTACGAAGTCTCCACCTCCACGACAGCCGCCTTGGAAGGTGTGATAAAGACCCAACCAATGACCTACTTCGTGAACTGTTGCGTCACCGCCGTTGTATGGCTCAGCACTTCCGCCCGGAAGCGAGGCCCCTAAGACGACAATGCCGTCGTTGCTCGGTGCACTCGTGTAAGAGCTTGGGAACGTCGCCCAGCCCAATAAACCGCCACCTGGATTACCGATATAAACGTTGAGATCACCGCGATCACCGCGGCGAAGCGATGACTTCATTTGCGCTTCTGCGGCGCTTCCCGGTCCGGCGGTGTACCAATTTGTATTGTCGTAACGGTCGATCCCACCGATCTGCTGGAAATAATAAGGCGTTGAAGAAAAAGCAGCGTTGAGCACCTGAATCTGCTCTAAGACCTGTGCATCACTTGCCGGGCAAGAACCGCCACCCGTGCAAATCACATTGATATAAGTCTCAATAACGATAGATCCCGGACTTGGAACCATTGTTGTAGGCGGCTCTTCACCACCGCCACCGCCACCGCCATTGCCATTTCCATTTCCTCCCCCAGGACGATCAGGCTTCTTTGCGTTTTTAACTTGGCGTAAAAGGTCTCTAAAACGCTTTTCTTCTTTGGCCGCTTTTGCCGCACCAGGGTGCTCGGTACCACAGCGAAGAAATTTTGCGTTGCTATTGGCATTCTCGATTGCAGAGTCACTGGGACCAGCAAGCAGGTTTGGGGCATTCGACGCGGTTGCTATGGCAACCGCAAGAGGGAGAAGTAATCTCATGCTATGCGCTCCTCTACGTCCAGACCCAGTCCCTTCCTATCCCTGGTTTCTGCGTAAAAAAAGCGCATCCACGCAATGTAGTCTTTGACTACACAATCCACACTATAAGAATTTTCCCTTGTGTACCAGTATCACACTTCAAAAGTTCGACTCTGATCCAGAAGTCAGAGCTTTCAAACCCGGTGTTGTATCCACCACTCCATCTCTTCGATGTGGTCTTTGCCGAAGAACTGCTCGTCGCCAACGAAGAAAGCAGGGATTCCAAAGACACCGCGATCAACGGCCCCTTGTGTATTGGCGACCAAAGCCGCTTTTACCTCAGGGTCCTGCGTTGCCTCTAACAAACCTTGCCCATCAAAACCGGCATCATTAAATGCTTTAACGAACACCTCTGGGTCATCCATCTTCAGACCGTTTTCCCACATCATTTTAACGCCCGCCTCGACATATGCAGTGACATCATTGTCGCGTCCGTGAGCAACGCATGCGCGCATCAGCAGCAAGGTATTGACCGGGAAGTTGGGGTTCATTGCAAACTTGTTCAATTCATGGCGATCGCAATAGCGCTCGATTTCACGCATGAACATAGCGTTTTTTCCCGAGACGCCCGCGAAATTCATCATGGGAGGCTGATTGTTCGTGGACTTGAAGATACCGCCAAGTAAGCAGGGGGTGATCTTGAGTGTTGCGCCCGTTCGTTGAGCTACATCTTTAACCGTGAAGTAAGACAAGTAGGCGTTTGGACTGCCAAAGTCAAAAATAAACTCGATGGTTTTGCTCATGGGGATCCCTCACTATTTTATTCAGATGCTTAGTAGGCCAATAAACCTCTCTCATGTCCATGAGGGACTACCGAAATAAACCAAACGATGCAGGCATACCCACGAAGACATCAAAGCCTTGGAAAACTCAGGGGCTGACGATACGACACGGGGTAATCACTTCGCTGGAGAGAAGTCCTTCCGCTAAAAGATCCGGTCTCAAGCGAACAAAACAATCAACAAACAAACCAACTGCAGCATATTAATAGTCACAGATAGCTTGTGCCCTCGATCAAATCGAGTGCCTGCGGTAGCATCCCCAGCAAGCTGCGCGTCTCGCGCATCATTAATTCTTGGGACAAGCGACTGCCGCACCCAAAGTGTACTCAGAGCCACCACCAAGCAGACGATTGCAGGAACACTCAGCACTAACCCCACGCCCCCTTGATAAAGCGCAAAAGCGAGTGCGCTAAGCGTAATCATAAAAAGGTAATAGCGCGGGAACATCGACCGTAAAAACTGCCCTGCCTCAACTTCGGGCAATGACGTGAATACAACAGGCGCCACGACAATGGGGAAAAAAAGCATACCGCCTATCAGCAATAAAACGACCGCATTCGCCAGCTCAATCATCTGTCATCCTTTATTTCAGCGCTTATATTGGGTTGGGCAGTATCCGCGTCCCACATCAAAACCACGTAACTTTCTGTGCTTGGTAACCCGCCCAGAGACCCGCTTTCGCCACAACCGAAACGAACTTGGCTTCATGGTGCGTCGCATGAGTTTGATTGTTTCAGGTTCGCTGAGTCCAAACGTCGCTTCTATTACCTCAAACGGCGTTCGGTCCTCCCATGCCATTTCAACGACACGAGATATGTCGGATTCGGAAAGTGCTGCGCGTCGGTTCGTCATCGGCCAAGGTTAACAACCCGAAAAGGGCCCTGCCTTGCCGTTAGGGCTTTGTTCGGGTTCTTTGTTGGAGGGATGGCCGACAACAGCACAGTCGGGCCCGGACTCATAATTCGAAACCAATTAAGCGGAGTCAGCATGCAAAACAGCCTTGCGCCAGCCGCGTAACGAATTGATCAGCCAAAACGCTTCAACTGCTCCCAGCTCGGTGACCGGCAATGCGCGCTCGGAGATCTTTCGCTCATTAAGTAATTCATCGCGCAAGACACCGGGTAACAAACCATCACCGAGCGGCGGCGTAAACAGCTCACCCTCAACTTGATAAACGATATTCGCGATCGCGCTCTCGGTAACATTGCCCACCGTGTTGAACATAATAGGCTCACAACCCGCGGGAATCTCTCGCAGCGCACGATCATAGGCCTCACGTCGACTCGTCTTGTGCGCAAGGTAGGCGTCATTGGCTTCTACGGCGGACTGAACCAGGGCCAACTCAACGACAGGGTATTCGCTGGATAAGCTCGATTGCGATGAACTGAGCTCGATCGGTTCACAGCGATGGCTGATTGCACCACTTCGTGCGAGTTGTAGGCGCAACCGGAGCATCTGAGTCTCTGAGTCACTGGAAGTCGTCCCCTCGGCCACTTCACTCAGGAGCGCATCGAGGTAGGTCTCGGCGGTATGGATATCAAACGCAAACGACCAGTAAGCTGCCGACTTTGCGAGTCGCGATAAATGACGCGCACGCCGCGGGATCGCCCCACTTACAATGCCCATGGTCTCGAACAAATGAAATGCGGGATCAGGCTGCTTGAGAATTCTTGCTTTTGTTTTGAGCTCTTCGAACTCCTCAGAAGGCTCTGAATCCCAGACGATGCCACAGCCTGAGCCAAAGCGACTGTCTCTTGTGGCTGACGCGCTCCATGCAGTGCGTATCGCCACATTGAAGCAGGCTGACCCGGAGGGCTTAATCCGACCGACCGCTCCTGTGTAAATCTCTCGAGGATCTTCTTCTAAACTATGGATGACATCGAGCGCGGCACGTTTTGGCGCACCCGTAATCGAAGCGGCAGGAAAGAGTGCCCGGAAAATCTCAGCAAGACTGGCATCCACCTCACTTTTCACGGTAGAGGTCATTTGCCATACGCTGGGGTAACGCTCCACACCAAAAAGTTCGTCCACCGACACCTTCCCAGTAGCCGAAATGCGCGCTAAGTCATTTCGTACCATGTCCGTGATCATGACGTTTTCAGCCCGATTCTTTCGCGAGCGCTGCAACCAGCGGGCGCTGGATTCATCCGCCATAGCATCGCTCCGACGACCGACGGTACCTTTCATCGGCTTACTGCAAACGACCCCCTCCTCTCGTTCAAAGAAGAGCTCGGGTGATGCTGAACATATCGTCAGCTCAGGTCCTTCGAGGTACACCGCGTAAGGCATATCCTGCGACCAACGCGCAAAGTCAGCGAGCGTTACTATCTCACCCTGACGCATGCGCGATGTCAGGTTGATTTGATAAACCTCGCCAGCGCCAATCATTTGGCGAATGGCGTCAACCTTGGACTCAAAAGAGCTTTGGCTTTCTCGTAGCTCCCAGTTATCGGGAGATGCGCTCTCAGGCGCATACAGTCCACCCAGTGAATAAAGACGTGTCTCGTCAGAAAAGAGCGCAAAGCAAACGAGGGGAATATCAATATCACGCTTCGGGAATTTACTATCGAAGGCATGGCTCGCCTCGTAGGCCACATAACCTACTGCATGCAACGCCGCGGTTTGTGCGCGTCGCTCGGCGGCTTCAATCGCAGCCAACACCCCAGCGTGTTCACTGGCAAGCACTACTTCGACACAATTGGTCAACAATGACCAATCACTGGTGTCTGGGTTCCTGACTATTGCGCGCTCAAACATATAACAAATTTTCAACGATGAAATACGACTGCTCTTGCAGATACGGTATCGGCCGCAGGTTGGCGCAAGAAGGGGGCGAAGTATGAAGTTTTCCCTCTACAATTGCGACTGATGGCCACCCGAAATCCGCCACCAAACCCACACTGCAATTCAATACGCACAATGATCTGTTGATAGAGTTGAAAAATCAGTAAACTCCGTTAAGTCCTGAAGAATGTTGGCGGCCTCATGTAGCCCAGTCGCATGCGATGTTGCCGCCACTTAGAAATAATAAACGGCGCTGAAAGATGAAAATTAATCTCCTCGAAACTTCTCATTTAGACTGGCAGAACTACGGCCCCGACACACGGTTTAGCTACCCTATCGGCTACTCGGGCGCGCTCCTGAGCTACGACGGT
The DNA here is from genome assembly GCA_042090345.1 of Halieaceae bacterium. Lineage (GTDB taxonomy): Bacteria > Pseudomonadota > Gammaproteobacteria > Pseudomonadales > Halieaceae > Luminiphilus. The sequence goes on from JBELJN010000002.1 coordinate 168,834, forward strand.
AAAGACCACATAGATTTACTTTACCGGTGGGAACCGGGGAAGTACTGCCACTTCCATCGTCACCTTTGCGAGGTCCGCTCAACCGTGCTCGCTGGCTCACTTGAGGTCGTAACGTTCGAGGACGGCAAAGAAGTCTCATCCATTTGTCGCGAGGTGGGCAGCTACTCGCACATGCCCCAAGGTGATGTTCACATGGAGCGCGGAGGCCCCGAGGGCGCTGTGGTGTTGTTTAACCTCTATGCACCCGACGGTCGACTGACCGAAATGCTCGATGAGGCTGGAACGACCTTAAAAACGCTCACTATCGGATCAGTGCTCAAACAATTTGCCCATTAAGGAAAAACAAAGTTGCAAAGGAGCGTGCTTTTCTCTCGTTGGTAGCTCTGAGTGGCAGGTCTACCTTGCAGATCTAAGTGGTGAGCAAACTATCAGCGAGCGCAGTGCTGGCGCCGTGGAGAAACCGATAATTATAAAAAAACCAAGTGAGACATCCCGATGATGCGACTGACGCTCTGCCTTCTTTTATTGTGCAGTTCAATCTCGAATGCCTCGGCAATCGCAGCTGACCTCATTCTTAAAGGCGGTACGGTTTACTCGATGGACGCGCAGGGCAATCGCCACTCCGCCATCGCGCTGGCGGGAAACACTATTCTTGCAGTCGGGGATGATTCAGATGTTGCACTTTTCAAAACAGAAAATACCAATATCATAGACCTCCAAGGCCGAACCGTTTTTCCGGGCTTCATAGACACACACATCCACACCATGGACACCTTGCCGCTGTTAAACGGCGTCATGCTCTCCCCCGGACAAAGCGACAGAGAAGTCCTCGCGGCAATCGCAGAGCACGCGCAGCGCTACCCCGAGCAAAACCCGGTCTTAGGATCAGGGTTTCTTGCGCGCGCTTTTGGCATCGATGGCCCAACAGCTGCGCAATTAGATGGCGTTGTATCCGAGCGTCCCGCACTCATCATCGACGAGGGTGGCCATACTGCCTGGACTAACTCCCTCGCACTCGAGGCAGCAAACATAACGGCAAGCACGCCAGACCCTGTCCCCGGCGCACACTTTTTTCAGCGCGATATGCTTGGGAACCCCACGGGTTGGCTTGTAGAGGGGGCGGCCATAGACCCTGTCAGCAATGCGTTGGGTTTGGTGAGCGAAGAAGCACTTCGTGAAAAGGCCCCTGGCTTTTTCAAAGACATGTCAGCTGTGGGATTAACCGCCGCCTTTGATGCGGGCATGATCGACACCATGGCGCTAGGCATGAAGGTAGCCGACGAGCTTGCTCAGTCAAATGCGCTGCCCCTTCGACTGGTCGGTTCGCTTTACATCAATAAACCGAAAGACCTTCAGACGGCGCATGCGCAGCTCACCGAGCTAAAAAGTACGTTCAATCACGAGCTGTTTTCAGTAACCACACTAAAGCTCTCTTTAGATGGCACAGTCGAGGCAAAGACAGCAGTAACACTCGAACCCTATATCGCGCCCGAAGGCCACGAAGCTACCCCACTACTCCCTAATCAGCAGGTATTCAATGCTGTTTATGAGGCTTATAGCCTTGGCTTTGACTTACACCTTCACGCCATTGGCGATGGTGCAGTAAGAACTGCATTGGATGCGATTGAGGCTGGCCAGAAAGAACATCCCAATGCCGATATCCGCGCCACCATCTGCCATATCGAGGTCGTCGACCGAGACGATATAGCGCGCTTTGGTGAGCTCGGCGTCGTCGCTCAAACGACGCCAACCTGGTTCGAGTACGACGAGATTGCGATGGAGTTTTTAGGGCCTGAGCGCTTCGAACAGCTCTACCCTCTGGCGTCAATCCATCGAAATGGCGGCCGCATAACCTTGGGTAGTGACTACCCTGTTTCATGGATCGGTAAAGACGCGCTCAACCCCATGTTCAATATTGAAATGGCCGTCACGCGGCAACGCGCAGGAACGCCTGATTACCCTGTACAAGCACGTGAAAATGAGCGCTTAAGCGTTGATCAAGCCATACGCGCTCATACCATTGACGCCGCGTGGCAAATTCGACTCGAAGATGAAATAGGCAGCCTGGAAGTCGGGAAAAAAGCCGACTTGGTCGTGCTCGAATCCGACCCTTACACAGTTGACCCCTACAGCATTCACGCGATTGACGTGGATTTTACGATTTCGAATGGGCGTGTCGTTTTTGCAAGAAAGAATAACGCGGGTGACTAAAATGAGGCTTACTGGGAGTCCTGCTAGGCAGTAATGATTACGGACACGCCAAAGGTGAAGACACCTCGCCTTCAAGTTGATCGACAGCAAACAAAGCGCTTTGAAGAATGCAGCAAACAAAAAGGAGTCGTGATGACTGTAAAACCGCTTGTACTCACCGAAACCCGCGGCCCTGTTTTTATCGTCACCATCAATCGGATCGAGGCGCGAAACGCGGTAGATGGCGCAACGGCAGCTGAGCTTCTATCAGCCTTTAGCGCCTTCGACGCGGACGACTCAACCAAGGTCGCCATTTTGACCGGTGCCGACGGGACGTTTTGTGCCGGAGCTGACCTAAAGGCGATTGGTAGCCCCGCTGCGAACCATATTGAACACACGGGACGAGCTGATGGGCCCATGGGTCCGTCTCGCCTACAAGTAGACAAGCCAGTGATTGCTGCCGTTTCCGGGCACGCCGTTGCGGGCGGCCTTGAACTCGCCTGCTGGTGCGACATGCGCGTAGTCGACGCCACCGCAGTTTTTGGCGTCTTCTGTCGCCGCTGGGGTGTGCCATTAGTCGACGGCGGTACCGTCCGCTTACCGCGCCTGATCGGTCATAGCAGAGCCATGGATATGATTCTGACGGGTCGCGCCGTTGAGGCGCAGGAAGCCCTAAACATTGGACTTGCCAACAGATTAGTTACGGATACCGATGCACTCACCGCTGCCATCACTCTCGCAGAAGAGATCGCAAAATTCCCCCAGATGTGTATGCGTGCAGACCGTCGCTCGGCGATTGCACAGTGGAGCCTCGATGTTGACGAGGCGCTAATCCAAGAAGGTGCTGGTGGTTATGAGGTTGCCACAACTGAAGCTGTCACCGGTGCCGCGCGGTTTAGCGGTGGCGCGGGACGGCACGGTAATTTCAACGACTAGAGTCTGATCGCCCCCTTTAGCGGATTAGAGCCATGAATAAGGTCTTCAAACTCGTCTGCGAGACGCTGAGACTCGTCGACACAAGTTTGCCAATAGGGTTCTCGAACGGATTCGGGGATCTTTCCAAAATCACGGCGATCTGGAATTTTCCCGAAGGGAAGCGAGGCTAGGAACTCGTCGGTCGGACAAATCATAATGAGCTGATCTACCGACACCTGCTGGTCAGACCGCCACGGCAAAAACTTATCGAACCAGCCGACCGTCGTGCGGCTGCTAAAGTGTGGGTATAACCACACTTCGTCCTTGGGTAACCGCTGCAAGTCAAAGTGATAGTCGATGATGCCGCCGTCCCAAAAGGCGCCCTCACCTGCACCCTCGATTTCGTATACCCCCTCAAAGACATAGGGGATGGCGCCGCTCGCCATCAGTGCATTGAAGACATTGGCTTTGCTCAGATCGACATACCGAGTAGCAAAGTCGTCGAGCAGCGGACTCAGCGGTGTGGCCTCTTGTGATGCGAAAACCACGCGCTGAAAAGAGGCTGGAAGGGTGCGTCTACTCAGGGCATTTCCCAATGCGGCAACGCCCATGCCGGCAATGAGGCGCTTGCCGGGCTGTTGGCCGCTCAGACCTTTGCCGCGCGCCGTGACGATATGAGACCTAAGCCAAGGGTGCTCAGCAACATGGCGCTCGCCCTCCTCTCCGAGAAGCGATCGCATTAACCACAGCGCCACCTCGGTAATCTCAGGCATCGTAGGCTTTTTCGATTTGTACTTCTGGGTGAGGTAAGCCTTCTCAAATCGATCGTAAGCCTCAACGGGATCAGGCTGGGTCATGGCCGCATGTCGCCAAGACCCGATTGACGAGCCAACAGCATCAAGGGGCCTACTTCGCTTGGCTAATAAGTCCGATATCAACACACGATCCATACGGCCCAAGATCAACCATTTGGGTCCGCCGGAGGCGCCGATCAGACCGTCAACAAGATCCGCATGCCATCCTTCGGTCTCAAGGCGCTTTGCCGCTGTTTTACCCACTCTGAGCTCGAGGGCTTTCATCTTAGATCCTTACTTAAAGACGATATCGCTTATCTTTAAAGCATACGCGGCAGGCTTTATCATGGCTTTGCAAACTGACTCATCTGGCGCCGCGCGTCACAGTTAGCGACGGCCCACCCGGGTCAGGACAATAAAAAAAATCGGGGGTAAAGACCATGGCTTTTGACACAGAAGCTGCAACAAATGCATATATCGACTCACTGGGTTCGGAGGCACTTGCACAGGCGGCTGCTTACACAGCTGGTAATCAATGGCTAATGCTGTGGTCACTCGGCGTCACCATCATCTCAACTTGGCTGATTATCCAGAGCGGCATCCTAACCTCACTCTCTAACAAACTTTCTGGGAGTGGCGCCTTCAATCGAGCATTCAGAGTCAGCGCCGCCTTCGTCGTTCTGTCAGCCATCATCGAACTCCCTTGGACCATCTACACTAGCTGGTATCGGCAGACCCAATACGAAATGACCGATCAACCGCTGGGTGACTTCCTTGGACAATCTGGCTTGGGCCTTGCACTCAATGCCGTGGTCCTAGGCTTATTACTCGCAACATTTTACGTACTCATTAAAAAAGCCGGTCGGCTCTGGTGGGCATGGTTTGGCGGCATCACCGCGAGCCTTATGGCAACAATGATGCTACTGGGACCCGTTGTTATTCAGCCGATGTTTAACGAGTACTCTCCGATTCCCGAAGGTGACGTTAAACAAGCCGTTGAGGCACTGGCTATTGAAGCCAACATCCCAACCGAGCGTGTTTTTATGTACGACGGTTCGCGCCAATCAAACAACTTTACGGCTAACGTCTCAGGCATCGGTTCTTCTGCCAGAATTGCGATTTCCGACGTCGCACTCAACGAGGCCGACCTCGATGAAGTAAAAGCGGTCACCGGACATGAGATCGGTCACTACGTTTCGGGACACATTTGATGGGTAGTATTCCTGTTGAGCGCACAGGTCGTCATTGCGTTCCTCCTCGCGGACAGGCTTTTCACGCCGGTCGCTCGCGCCTTTGGCGCCGATGAGGATATTCAAAACCCTGCAAACGTGCCTGTTTTGATCTTACTGGTTGGCGTTCTGATGACGGTATTCCAGCCCTTTAATAACACGCTGTCGCGGATGAACGAGGCAGATGCTGATCGATATTCGCTAGAAACTGTGGGATTGCCCGATGGACTCGCTTCTGTGCTGGTCAAAACCGCCGAGTACCGCGACCCGCGACCTGCACCGCTGCAGGAACTCCTGTTTTACACGCATCCCTCGGTCGAGAGTCGTGTGCGAATGGCGATGGAGTGGAAAGCGGAGCAGCTCGCGACAGAACCACCCCGCTAAGGATCGATTTAAGAGATACCGTCGAGGTACTCGATCTCAGGACGACCAGCGAGCAGTGGGCCCAGCTTAACGTTGGCCGCCTTAAAGTATTCGGTTTGACCGTGTGCTTTGAGTGCGTCCTCGTCAGTGTAAGACTCGAGCACCTTGTAGACCTGAGGGTCAGACTTGCTTCGGTTCAGTGTGTAAAACATGCAACCAGGCTCGTTGGCAGTTACCTGTGCAGCGAGCTCTAAAAAAACCGCTTCGAATTCTTCGTTTTTGCCTTCTTGAACGGGCAGTGTTGCTACGACACCAATAGCCATATCAGTCTCCTTATTATCAGCGTGAAATTGTGAATCTCGAGACTACTGCCTAGACCATGCAATTCCTACAAAATCTTGAATCGATTCCTTTAGTCGCGCATCGATATTGGTAATAAATGCAGCGTATTTTTTTATAAATAATCGCTCAAAGCGCGTAACCTGTGACTATTGTGGCAATCGGATGCAGGCCTCATCCGATAGACTCACCTTACTTCTTAAATGCATTGTTTGAATGCAATGGCTGAACGCACGGGTTAAGTGCACTGGGGCTTACGCAGGTACCCACTATTAAAGACAACGCTATTAACAACAATGACTCAGAAAGTGGGCGTTCCGAGATCACAATCGGAGAGGTCGTTTGGCTGAAAATTAGCGAGGTGAATCACCTGGGCGCGTTCGCTGATTGGGGACTCAGCAAAGACCTATTCATCCCCTTTGGTGAGCAACGGCACCCTCTCACAGCGGGCTCTTTTGCCGTGGTTAAGGTCTACCTAGATAATCAAGGTCGGCCAACAGGCTCGACACGCATTGATCGCTGGATCGAGGATACGTCCTCGGCATATTCGGTAGGCGAAGAAGTAGAGATTCTGATCGCTGAACAGACCGAACTTGGCTTTAAAGCTGTCGTTAATCATCAGGTCTGGGGGCTCCTCTACAGCAATGAGCTGTATCGACGGATACGACGAGGTCAGAAGATCACAGGTTTTGTTCAGCGTGTTCGTGACGACGGCAAAATTGACTTATCACTTAATCGACCCGGCTTCAGTGAGTCAAAGATTCAGCCCGTTATTGACGCCATCGAGGCAAAATTGAGTGAGAGTGAAGGCTTCCTCGCACTCAATGACAAGAGCCCACCTTCTGCCATTTACGCCGCGTTTGGCGTGAGCAAAAAAGTGTTTAAGCAGGCGGTAGGCACCCTCTACAAGGCACGCAAAATCACAATCGAAGCAGACGGTATAAAAACAACACCGCAAGATCAGTGAAAGACCCTGAAACCAAAGCGAGCAACAATCCGAGACGCTTCGGTACAAACGCCATTTCATACCGAGGCCTGCTGATCAGCCCTTAAGCCTCATCGCGTTTTAAATCCTTCGATGGTGTGAGATAAAGAGTCTGTTGACTGAACTCATTCGAGAGAAGATGAGAGGCAAAATGATGATCGGAGCACTGCGGCGACACCGGCATTCCCAATCGCACTATCGAGCGTTAACGGCGTTTGGCGTTCTGTTAATGCTCTTCACTTTAAGCTCGACTGCCGCGCCGTCTTCAACTGACTCATCCAGAAACGCACAACCGAACATTGTTATCTTGTACGCAGATGACATGGGCTGGGGTGATACGGGCGCCTACGGCCACCCTTACATCAAAACACCGTCTTTAGACCGACTCGCCAATGAAGGTCAGCGCTGGACAGACTTCTATGTACCTGCCCCAGTGTGCTCGCCGAGCCGCGCAGCATTATTAACTGGACGTCACCCTGTCCGTTCCGGACTTTACGGTGTGGGGAGTCCAGTTTTCTTTCCCGATGACAAATACGGCATTCCCCAGAGCGAGATAACGCTCGCAGAGATGCTCAAAGGTGCGGGTTATCGAACCGCCATTATGGGGAAGTGGCACTTGGGTGACGCACCCGAGTACTTCCCCACGCGCCATGGATTTGATTACTGGTTTGGTATTCCCTATTCCAACGACATGAAGTTTGAGGGGAGACCGGGTATCGAAGAGTTGTTCTTGATGCAGCAGACCGGTAAGGCGGAGGCCCTCAATGCCATCTTTAATGACTTTTTGAGCGCCTTTGAAGACCCGGATTCGTCGAACTACGACGTCCCTTTGTGGCGAAGTCGCTGCAGCCAAAATGTCTGTGAAGACGAGTTATTGGAGCAACCCACCTTCCAGCCAGATCTAACCACCCGTCTTACATACGAAGCGACGCAATTCATTAAGGAAGCAGGCGAAGAACCCTTCCTTCTTTATTTGCCCTACACCATGCCTCACCTACCTGTTTTTGCTGACGAGCCCTTTCAAGGAAAAAGTCTGGCAGGCCCTTACGGTGACACCATCGAAGAGATCGATTGGAGCGTCGGCAAAATTGTCAGTGCACTCGAGGAAGCAGATATCGACGACAACACGCTCGTCTTTTTCTCGAGTGATAACGGACCATGGCAATTGGCGAGCATTCATCGCGCGGGGAGCACAGGCCCATTCAAAGGCTCCAAACAAGAAATTTATGAAGGGGGGGTTCGTGTTCCCGGCATCTTTTGGTGGCCCGGTACCATTCAACCAGCAGTCATCTCAGACATGGGCAGCGTGCTCGACCTTTACCAAACCATCTCGCATATCCTGAATTTAGATACCCCTCAACCACTCGACAGCTACAACCTTACTCCGGTGCTTTTGGAAGGCGCAGAAAGTCCCCGAGAAGAATTAGCGTTCTATCGCAAGGGAGAGTTGCGAGCTTATCGGAAAGGCGACTTCAAACTTCATCTGTTCGACAAACCACAGGGCGGAGAGCCGCTTGAGAAGCCGGAGCTCTACAACTTACGTCGTGATCTGGGTGAAAAGGAAGACATCGCTAATAAGCACCCGGAAATCGTTGCCGAAATTTTGAGTGCTATAGCCGCCCACGAGGCAAATACACCGAGAAAGCCGCCACTGTTCGATCAACGCTTTGTCGACATGATGACACGCGCTACCGACACTTGAGCCTAAAGGTTGCCCACAACGAGCAAAAGCTTGCTGGCAAAAGCCATTCGATACGGCTACAAAGAGAGTGAAGAGATAGCTGTATCTACGAATAACTAAATAAAAAAAGAGAGGTGACTTATGGCACTCAACAAAAAACTGTTCAGAGACGGGCCTTATGCAGACCTTTTCAGCCAAGGTGTTCAAGTCGGAAACACACTTCACATGGCGGGCCAAGTCGGTACCGATGCCAGCGGTAAAGCACCCGACAGCCTTGTTGAGCAAATGAACAATGCCTACGCGCATGTTGAGTCGGTGCTCAAGGAGTTCGACTGCACCATGAATAACGTGGTTGACGAGACATGGTTCGTCACCGACATGCACGAGTGCATGTCACAAGTTCAGGAGCTATTCGCGGCGAGACAAGCCATCTATGGGAAGTCGCCTGAGGTTGCTCAAACGCTTGTGCAAGTCGTCGCGCTGGTTGATCCGAGCTTCAAGATCGAAATTAAGTGTGTTGCCATCACCGATTAAGAAGGACGAGTACATGCCAGAACTACAACACCTCCCTGCCGATGCCGACGCAAGCACCATCGTTGCCGCAGTTGAGCAAGACGGCGCAGTTATCTTGGACAACGTCATCAGTCCCGAGTTTATCGCAGCACTGCGTGAAGAGACTGACCCCTACATGGATAACACCCGTAACGGTGAAGATCCTTTTGCAGGCTTCAGTACTACACGAACAGGTGGCCTATTAATACGTTCAGAAAAGTGCCGAGCACTCATAGAGCACGAGACCATCCTGAGCCCTTGCCGTGAATTCCTCGCGCCTTTCTGCGAAAAGGTGCAGCTGCACCTTACCCAGATTATCCGCATACGCCCGGGCGAAACCGCGCAGCCCATTCACCGCGACAAGTGGGCATGGGGTAAACATTTGTCGCATCTTGAGCCGCAGTTCAACACCATTTGGGCGCTCACGGACTTCACCGCTGAGAATGGAGCAACACAAGTCGTACCCGGCAGCACGAAATGGCCCGACGACCAAGACATACAGCCCGAGCAGGTGACTCAAGCAGAAATGAAAGCGGGTTCAGTACTCATTTACTCGGGCTCGGTCTTCCATGGCGGCGGTGCCAATAACAGTGATGGTGATCGCATTGGTATCAACATTACCTATGCATTGGGTTGGTTGCGACAAGAAGAAAACCAGTATTTGAGCTGCCCTCCAGAACTGGCAAAGGATCTCAGCCGGACCTTACAGGAGCTCGCCGGCTACGCCATGGGCCAATATGCACTGGGTTACTACACGCCCCCCGGTGCGCCGGGCGAGGAGCCCGAGGTCGTTCCGCCGCAGTATGCTCTGGGCGTTCGTCAGGATCTCTCGAGCATGGGGGGAGTAGGTGATTTAGAGGCATTACAGGAGGCGCTGAAGACCTAGAGCATAGTGAGGACGGCAGGTTCGCATGAGTGCTTGAGGTAGACGAAGACTCCCCTTATACTCTGCCGCCCCATAGGACCATAGCTCAGTTGGTTAGAGCGCTACCT
>JBELJN010000012.1:0-76541 GCA_042090345.1 Halieaceae bacterium
CCGATGTATCGTAACTTAAGCCCTGACACCCACCGTAGGGATGCGCGCGCATTTGTCGATTGGCTCGATGAGCAACGCTCTGTGGATACCACGCGACCAATGGGAACGATGGGGTACTGCATGGGCGGCCCCATGGTGATGAGGGCTGCGGCGGAGCGCTCCGATCGCATCGGAGCTGGTTGTACGTATCACCCCGTCTCACTGGCCACGGAGGATGACGACAGTCCACATAGGCTCATTCCTGAGATGAGAGGACAATTTTTAATTGCGCTGGCTGAGAACGACGATGAGCGCAACCCTGACGATAAGACCGTTCTAAATAAGGCCTTTGCCGCTCAGGGGCTTAGCGCAGAGGTTTGTGTATTCGAGGGGGCACTGCATGGCTGGTGTGTGCTTGATTCCCGAGTGTATAACGAGGCGTCCGCGGAATTGGCGTGGGAGAAAACCCTCGACCTCTTTAGCGCCGCGTTGTGAATATGAGTCTGAGTACCTGCCAGCCTCATCAGGGGAAGTGACGCGTGTGTGGGCGCTATACATTAACGGCATCAAATAAGCTCGATTTATCGGCCTTAACATGCGAAGTTCTCGATCGTTTTAATATCGCCCCGCAGTCTGACGTCGTGGTGGAAACTCAGCTCGATGGGCTGACTGTGAAACCATGGTCACTCTCACCGCCATGGGCTGCGGCGCCGATGCATTTATTTAATGCCCGGCTTGAGACGCTCAATGAAAAACCATCCTTCAAAGGCAGTCTGCGTTGTGTGTTTCTGGCGGATGGCTGGTATGAATGGCAGCGCTTTGCGCACTCGAAATACCCCTGGTATCACCACAGAGAAGGTGAATTGATACGCTTTGGGGGCGTCTATCACCCCTTGAGTGGCTGTGCGATCGTCACGACGGCGGCACAGCAGGAGATCGCACATATTCATCACAGGCAACCCGTGTTGCTTACGGCCCAAGGGGCTGCGGGCTGGTTGGACGGTGCGCCCGCGAGTGACTGTATGAGCCATTACCCTGTTGCTGTTCATAAAGTATCGAGCAGCGTCAACGATGCAAGGCTCAACTCGTTAGATTTAACGTTACCGATAGAAATAGAGACCTCCGACGATATTCAAGGGTCGCTTTTTTAAAGGACGTTCCGCAGGCGCTTTTTACCCAAGTGTGGGTTCAGCGCAGACGTCGTATTTAGGCGAAACCAACAGGGCCATTTCCTTGTGTATTGACTCTGTATTGGCCAATCATTATCACGGCTCTCGCCGCCGTTTTTGACTCGCCGACTCCGCCGGCTCAAGTACGTCAAAAATAGCGGCAGAACTACCACAAAAACGTTGTAGTGCCGTTGGTTCGACGTTGATACTATCCGCCAAATAATCAATAACAAACGACTGACATTGCGATCGTCGCTTGAAGAAACAGGGGGAGGGTAATGGACGCCAGAAAAGGCGTTTATTGTCCGGGAAATATGAATGATGTTGTTCACGATATTGCACTAAAACATGCTGGCGAGATGGGTGGCCTTTTACCGTGTTTGCACGAGGTTCAAGAGCGCCTTGGGTACATTCCCGCTCAGGCCCATCGTCAATTAGCTGAGGTCTTTTCACTCTCTGCGGCGGAAGTACACGGCGTTATCAGCTTTTACCACGATTTTCGAGATACCCCAGCATCAAAGCTTGCCGTGCAGATCTGCTGTGCTGAAGCCTGTCAGGCCGTGGGATCTCGTGAGCTGGAGTCACACGCGCCCCAAACACTAGGGGTCGATTTTGGCGAGACGCACGCGTCGGGCGCCTATCGACTGGAACGGGTCTATTGCCTCGGTAATTGCGCCTGTGGACCCTCGGTTCGCGTTGGTGATGTCGTTCATGGGCGTGTGAACCTGGCTGAATTATCGAGCCTTGTTGCACAAGGAGCTGACGCGTGATGCTTACGATCTTTATTCCGCAAGACACCACCGCGGTTGCCGTTGACGCGAATCGTGTCGCTGCCGCTTTTTTAGAGCGCGCTAAGGCCTTAGCTGTCGATCTTCAAATCATTCGCAACGGCTCGCGAGGCGCCTTTGGGCTCGAACCCCTGGTCGAAGTTGAGAGGGGAGAGGACCGTGTTGCATTTGGCGCGGTCAAGGTCTCGGACGTGCCGGGCATAGTTGACTGCCTCACGAGCGGCTCATATGAGCACGAAACGTGTCTTGGGTCATCCGCAGATATCCCTTGGTTTTCAGCTCAGACACGAATCACGTTCAAGCGCTGTGGCATCGGGGTGCCAACGAGTCTCGACAATTATCGTGCGCTGGGTGGTTATGAGGGTTTGCAGCGCGCTCTTACACTGTCGCCTCAAGCCATTGTCGATGAGGTCAAAACGTCGGGGCTGCGCGGGCGTGGCGGAGCGGCCTTTCCAACGGGTATCAAGTGGCAAACGGTTCTCGATACACACTCTGAACAGAAATACATTGTGTGCAATGCAGACGAGGGGGACTCCGGTACCTTCGCTGATCGATTGTTGATGGAAGCAGATCCGTTTCAGCTTGTTGAAGGCATGACAATTGCAGGGCTTGGCGTCGGTGCGACTCGAGGCTTCATATATTTGCGCTCAGAATACCCTAAAGCCAGGCTAGCCGTAGAGAGTGCTATCAAGATCGCCGAGCAGTCAGGTTTGCTTGGTGATGATATCTGTGGCTCGAAGGCTTCATTCAAACTTGAAGTTCGCTTAGGCGCGGGCTCGTACATCTGCGGTGAAGAAACGTCTTTATTGAACTCGCTAGAGGGAAAGCGTGGTGTCGTGCGGGCAAAACCGCCGCTGCCTGCAATTAAGGGGCTCTTTGGTCAACCAACAGTGGTTAACAATGTGCTTACTCTGGCGTCAATCACGTCGATTCTGGCGGACGGTGGTGGCGAGTACGCACGTCACGGTGTAGACCGATCCACTGGAACGCTACCCATTCAGTTGGCGGGCAATGTGAAATACGGCGGACTGATTGAGGTGCCGTTTGGTATCTCTTTGCGGGAAATTATTGAGGTTTGGGGTGAGGGTACGCGCTCGCAGCGGCCTGTTCGAGCTGTCCAGGTGGGCGGACCGCTGGGTGCCTACCTTTCGGCTAAACAGCTGGACGTGCCCCTGACTTACGAGGCGCTTTCGGCCATCGGCGGCATGCTTGGGCACGGGGGCATTGTGGTCTTTGACGACACAGTTGATATGGCTAAGCAGGCACATTTTGCGATGGACTTTTGTGCCAAGGAATCCTGCGGAAAGTGCACACCTTGTCGGATTGGCGCTGTGCGTGGTCGCGAAGTGCTTGATCGCGTTTGTGCCGATACTGCATCAAGCGATGATTTGATTTTGCTTCGCGATCTCTGCGAGACCATGGAGCAGGCATCACTCTGCGCTATGGGTGGGCTTACGCCGTTACCCGTTAAAAGCGCAATGAATCAGTTTCCCGAAGATTTTCGTGTCACAGACAATCACTTTGAGGTGGCAGTATGAACAGCATGGTGGAGTTCTATCAGCCCCAAGCGGATTTCGGTACTCCCGAATCGAAATCAGATGCAACGGTCACCCTGACGATCGATGGACGGGACGTTACGGTAGCGGGGGGTACCTCGGTGATGCGAGCGGCTTTCGAGGCGGGCATCAAGGTACCAAAGTTGTGCGCGACAGATAGCCTCGAGTCTTTTGGCTCGTGTCGAGTCTGCCTTGTTGAGATTGAAGGTCGACGCGGTTACCCCTCGTCATGCACCACACCCGTTGAAGCGGGCATGTCGGTAACAACGCAAAGCGATCAGCTGGCAAAGATCCGTCGTGGCGTGATGGAGCTGTATATCAGCGACCACCCACTTGATTGTCTTACTTGTCCGGCCAACGGCGATTGCGAACTGCAATCTACAGCGGGAGAAGTGGGCTTACGCGATGTCCGGTACGGGTTTGCAGGAGAAAACCACACGCAGCTCCAGAAAGACGAAAGTAGTCCCTATTTCACTTTCGACTCTTCCAAGTGCATTGTCTGCTCTCGCTGTGTGCGTGCTTGCGAGGAGACTCAAGGTACATTTGCGCTGACGATTTCGGGGCGTGGCTTTGATTCTCGTGTGAGTGTCGGTGCTGAGTCGGATTTTCTGTCTTCAGACTGTGTGTCATGCGGTGCGTGTGTTGCGGCTTGTCCAACAGCCACACTGACTGAGAACAGCATCATTGATCATGGGATCCCCGAGCATTCGGTGACAACCACCTGTGCCTACTGTGGTGTCGGCTGTGGATTCAAGGCCGAGATGCGTGGTCAGGAAGTCATCCGTATGACCCCCTGGAAGGACGGTAAAGCGAACGAGGGACACGCCTGCGTTAAGGGACGCTTCGCCTTTGGTTATGCGACGCACAAGGACCGCATGACTGAGCCCATGATCCGAGACTCGATTGATGCGCCTTGGAAAAAAGTGAGTTGGGATGAGGCTTTGTCCTTCGCTTCAGCGCGCTTACGCGGTATTCAGGATAAATACGGTCAGAAAAGTATTGGGGCGATCTCATCATCACGATGCACGAACGAAGAAGTTTGGCTGGTGCAAAAGATGGTGCGCACGGGGTTTGGTAATAATAATATCGATACCTGTGCTCGTGTCTGCCATTCGCCAACCGGATATGGCTTGAAGCAAACACTGGGAGAGTCCGCGGGAACACAAGATTTTGCCTCGGTTGCCGACGCGGATGTCATTGTCGTGATGGGGGCGAATCCTACCGAGGCGCATCCGGTTTTCGGATCTAGGCTCAAGCGTCGCTTGAGAGAAGGTGCGAGGCTCGTCGTTATCGATCCACGCCGGATCGAATTGGTTGGTGCACCACATATTAAATCGGATTATCACTTACCTGTTAGGCCTGGCGCCAACGTCGCGTTACTGAATGCGATTGCGCATACGATTGTCGACGAAGGCTTGGCCGATCTCGAGTTTGTCGATGCTCGCTGTGAAAAGGTAGCCTTCACCAACTGGCTGACGTTTATTCAGCAACCAGAGAACTCACCTGAGGCAATGGAAGTGCACACGGGTGTGCACGCCGGGGATGTGCGAGCGGCTGCGAGACTCTATGCAACAGGTGGCAACGCAGCAATTTACTACGGGCTGGGCGTAACGGAGCACAGTCAGGGGTCGACAACGGTTATGGCGATTGCGAATCTCGCCATGTTGACGGGAAATATCGGACGTCGGGGTGTCGGTGTAAACCCACTTAGGGGACAGAACAACGTTCAGGGTTCCTGCGATATGGGTTCGTTTCCGCACGAGTTACCCGGTTATCGACCTGTGGGTAACGACGAGGTTCGCGGTACGTTCGAATCGGCTTGGGGTGTCACACTCGACTCAGAGCCGGGTCACCGCATACCGAATATGTTCGAAGAAGCGCTCTCCGGCAACTTCAAAGGTTTGTACTGCCAAGGCGAGGATATCGCTCAGTCGGATCCCAACACCCAGCACGTCGAAGCCGCGCTTTCGTCCATGGAATGTTTGATTGTTCAGGATATTTTCTTGAACGAGACGGCTAAGTTTGCGCACGTATTCCTACCTGGATCATCGTTTCTCGAGAAGGATGGGACTTTTACCAACGCTGAGCGGCGAATTTCTCGGGTTCGCAAAGCAATGGAGCCGCTCGGTGGTAAAGCCGACTGGCAGGCCACACTGGGGCTGGCGCAGGCTTTGGGTTGTGATTGGGACTACGACAGCCCCGAGCAAATCATGCAAGAAATAGCGGCACTTACGCCTACGTTTAGCGGGGTGACCTACGATAAAATTGAGCGGCTCGGCAGCGTTCAGTGGCCGTGCACTGACGAGGACCACTTGGGTACACCGACCATGCACGAGGAGACCTTCACGCGTGGTCTTGGTCAGTTCATTGTGACGGAGTACGTGCCAACGGAAGAGCGCTGTACACGACGATTCCCGCTCATCATGACGACCGGTCGTATCCTGAGTCAGTACAACGTTGGTGCACAGACACGTCGAACGGAAAACTCAGCTTGGCATGAGGAGGATGTCTTGGAGATTCATCCAGAGGATGCGCAAGAGCGCGGTGTTGCCGAGGGTGATTGGGTCGGTATATCCAGTCGCATCGGCGATACGGTGTTACGCGCTAAATTGTCGCAGCGTGTACGACCGGGCGTTGTCTATACGACATTCCATCACCCGGTTTCAGGTGCCAATGTCATCACCACGGATAACTCTGACTGGGCGACAAATTGTCCAGAGTACAAAGTTACGGCCGTGCAAGTGATACGCGTATCACAGCCATCCGAATGGCAGGAGCGTCAGAAGTCCTTTGATCAAAAACAAAAGCGATTTGTTAAGGAAGCCGTCGTTGACTGATCGCGGTCTTTCGGAATCAGCCGTCCTTGTCGCTAGGACGTTATCAAACGATACGGGTTCGTTGGAGACAGATGATCTTGTCGTCTGTGAGGTACCCGTGGCGCTATCGTTTAACAGTGTCTCCTACGCGGTAATGATGGCGACACCTGCCGACCTTGAGGATTTCATAAGAGGGTTTGCCATTGGAGAGGGCATCGTTAGTACCCCTTCTGCAATTTATGATATTGAAATAACTCAAGCGGCGAATGGGATCGATGTGAACGCCTCAGTGTCGAACGAGACGGCATATAAGTTGAAAGATCGCCGCCGTTCAATGGCGGGCCCCAGTGGTTGTGGGTTGTGCGGTATAGAGTCAATTGAACAGCTAAGGCGAGACGTAAAGCCAGTAACTCCTGATCGCGGTGATCGCTTGGTGCCATCAGAGAAAGCGTTGAACCGAGCACTTGCGGGACTTCGTCCTTTGCAAGACGTCTCGCGCAAAACCGGTGGTGCGCACGCAGCAGCTTGGTGTTCGGCTGATGGCGATATTCTCGCTCTGCGGGAGGATGTGGGGCGTCACAATGCCTTGGATAAGCTACTCGGCTGGCGCGCACTGAACCCCACTGAAGGTTTTGTGCTCGTCAGTAGTCGCGCGAGTTTTGAAATGGTGAGCAAGGCTGCTACTGCGGGAGTGACTGTGATAGTGGCGGTGTCGGCACCAACGTCGGCGGCAGTCGATACGGCAAAACAGGCAGGGCTCTGTCTCATCGCCTTCGCAACAGAAGGCCGGTCTGCGCGCTACGCCTGAGCAAGTTAATTCGGAGCTCAATTCTGGATGCGTAACGCGTCAGTTCTATCTAGTTGCCGGTCGTTGCTGGCTTAATCCACCTGTCGTGTTTCCGAATCAAAACGCTGATTTTTGAGAAACGGTGCGATGAGCTGTCCCATCATTGTCATGGGGTAATCGGGACATCCCCCAATTCCGATGTCATCATCGGGACGCTCACCTTTCACCTTGTGGAAGGTGCCGAATAAAATATCCCAGACGATGAATTCGCCACCGTAATTACAGTCGCCAATCGCTTTGTTGGGGTAGTGGTGATAACGATGGTTATCACCGATAGAGAAGATGTATTCCCAAAAGCCCAATTTGAGGTCGATATTAGAGTGCTGGTAAATGCCGATACTGAGTTGCATGAATATGGCTACCATGACGATCTCAGCAGAGGGTTGCAGCAGAGCGAATGGCGCTGCAAACAATATAGCCTGAATAATGACCTCGACCGGATGGCTGCGAATTCCGTTTAGCCAGTAGAGGCGCTTTACCGAGTGGTGCGTTGCATGAAATCGCCATAAAAAGGCATTCTCGTGCAATGCGCGATGCAGCCAGTATCGGAAAAAATCCTTGATCAAGATAAATAGCATTACCTGAATTGCGCCTGGAAACTGATCTGGCCATAGCGAGTGGCCATAAGGCTCTAGAAACTCGACGAGCGACACCAAGAAAAAGACTTGAATAAGGTATTTTGCGAAGCCATTCCAAAAGGCATTCGATACGAACATCATGATATCGACTGTCATGTCGTTACCACCCTCCAGCCACTTGCGGCTGAACGGCATAAGCCGCTCGAGTGGGGCCGCAAAGAGTCCGTAGACCACGGGTATCAATGCCAGGGTAGCAATGGAAGTTATTGATGCTCCCTGTTCGGTAGCTTTGAAACCGAGCCACATCGACACAATAAGCGTTATCGGAAAGAGAGTGTGCGAGATGATCTCCCTGAGAAGAGTGCCCTCGAGTTTGTATGACAAGCGGTCTAGCTGGCGTAACGCGGCGTTCAGCGGCAGGACTAATAAATAGTGGCCGATCTCCTCAATGAGGTTTAAGGGCGCGCCCATCCATCGCTCTATAAAAGAGGCTGAAGCTTCCTCTTGGGGCAGTGTTTGATTTCTCATTAGATAGATCGTCGTTGCTTTCGTTACTTGGCGTTATTTGGAGCTGTTATTTTTTTTCGACTAATGCGTCTTTTTACACGCTTTTTGAGTTCGCGTCTTTAGTGCATTTCTATTTCGATCAACGCCTGCGAGAGACCTGCAGGTCACCTAAGTGTCTTTATTGGCCTAAGTGGCTTAATTAAGAGCGTCTTCAGCGAGACATAGGGTAGCATCTTGTGTGGGGGGATAAGTCTGCCTGCCTCACGCCAGGTGAGAGTTTGTGGTAAAACTTAAGCACTTACCGCTCCATGCGTTTTTTTTATTGATTATGATAGCAGTTTCCCAGATTACAGACGGGCGTCGCAAACGCACTGAACGCAGTCGAAAAGCAATGATCGATGCGGCTTTGGCATTGATCCAAGAGGGGCACTTTGTGCCGACAGCGCGCGAAGTTGCCGAGCGAGCGGGTGTGGGAATTCGTTCATTCTTTCGGCAATTTGAGGATATGGACAGTTTGTTTTTAGCTGTTGATGCGGAAATTTCGGAATCGGTGGTCGACAGCTTCCTCAATCGAGGTGAGCGGGAGGGAACCTTAGATCAGCGCTTGGTGTCTCTGGTTCAGACCTATACGGAAGCGTTCGAAAAACATAGAAACGTTCTCGCCGCGACAAAATCACTTCGATGGAGTTCTCAGGTACTTAAGGATAATTACGCCCGTTATCAAACGCTCTCGGTTAAGAATAAAGAGGCCTGGATTCCCGAATTCCAATCGTTGACTCCTGAAGAGAGACATCTTGCAGACGCCTATCTTTCTTTTGAAATGTGGCATCGCTTCCGCGAGATTCAGGGGATGTCATTGATAGAGGCACGTACTGCCATTATGGCAGCGTTTCGTAAATTGATCTGACGCTTCAGTCAGAGACGCGACTTCACTCCGCGCGGTTATAAGTTTCTACCCGTTTGTAAGAATCAGATGTTGATATGGCAGTTTTTGTGCCATATGTTTGTGAGAGGTCTCGCACAAATCAATCTTATCGATCGCGGCGCGTGAAAATGAGAGTGAAAACGACAGCGAAAGAAAAGGTACAAGCGCAAATCAAAGTAAAAAAACGCTCAATAAGCGCAAGTTGAAATGAGGTCGAGTCGCTCACCAAATTCGTTAGCCGTCACTTCAGGGGAGACGCATGTCAAAGCAGTTTAAAGACCAGGGTGGCGCGGCCACTATGGATCCAACACCGTTGCAGCGCTGGTTGACGTCTCGACTTGCCATGCACATGAACAGCGAGGGTCGCTTTGAGAATCGTCGGGAGCGGGCTGAGCGGTCTCGAATAAAGGCGGGTCGACGCCATGTCGTGGATTATTTTCATCAGATTGAGGACGGCTATAGCTATCTCGCCGCTCAGGTATTGCAACGTTTTATGGAGCGCTACGATGTCGAGCTTCGATGTCATCTTGTTCGGGGGCCTGAGGGTAAGAATGCGCCGGACGCCGCGTTGCTGCTTAAGCTGTCGCGCTACGACGCTTCGATGATCGCATCCGAGTATGGATTAGATTTTCCTATCGATGGTGGCAGTCCGAGCAGTGAAAATATTCGTCTGGCTCAGGCTATTGCTGCCTCCCTTTCAGATACAGACCTACCGGAGAGTCTCCCTAAAATAGGCGCGGCGCTGTGGCGTAACGATGCGGGCGCTCTTGAGGCGCTTGCCGAAAGCTTGGGTAAGGCAACTGAGTTTAAGGTCGAGGCGTCGCTGGATGCAGGTACCGAACTGCGTGCCAAACTAAAGCATTACTCTGGCGCGATGTTCTATTACGAGGGTGAGTGGTACTGGGGTATCGATCGACTCCATTATCTTGAAGAGCGCTTGGTGAGTCTTGGCGCTTCCCGCGCGCCTACTGAGCAGTTCGTTGCGCCGTGTCCTAATGTCTCCGTCGAGGGTGTATCGGATGCTTCAACGCTGACACTTGAGTTCTTCCCCTCTCTGCGGAGCCCCTACACATCGATTGTATTTGACGAGACCGTGGCGCTGGCAGAGCGCATTGGTATCAACTTTGTGATGCGTCCAGTGCTTCCTATGGTGATGCGGGGTGTTCCTGCAACCCGCGAGAAGGGCATGTACATCTTTTCGGATACCGCCCGTGAAGCGCGGCGGCGTGGCGTACCGTACGGCAATTTTCATGACCCTATTGGCAACCCGGTTCGGAGGTGTTACTCGATTTACCCTTGGGCCGTTTCGCAGGGGCGAGGGACTGAGCTGCTATCAAGTTTCCTCAAGCATGCGTTTTCAATGGGTGTGAACACCAATAACAATCGAGGACTCAAGCGAGTGGTGCAAGCTGCGGGACTTGACTGGCGCGAGGCTCAAGCTCACCTCGGAGAGACCGAGTGGGAAAGTATGCTTGAGGACAATCGCCTGTCTATGTACGAGGGAGGACTCTGGGGTGTCCCCAGTTACCGCTTGATCGACGCAGAGGGGTCGGTCCAGCTGGAAATATGGGGACAAGATCGCTTGTGGCTCGTGGCCAGGGAGATCCGGCGCTTAAGCACACAAGACTGATCTCTGATAGTTCTCGCGCCTTTTAGCAGTCACTAGTGATAAACACTAAAAAGACGGGCAGCCAAGCCCTGTAACGGCTGTTTGGCGACCCGGCTTCATGATGAAGAAAATTAGTCGAAACCCAAGGCCTTGGCTTCCTGGCTCAGAATCTTCGCAACGGCGGGCTCTGCCTTAACCGCTTTGAATAGTGCTGAGAATTTCGGATAGCTCTCTGCAGGAACGTCATACCCCGCGTAGCTTGCGTTGATGAACGGCGTGACCAGTGTTAGGTCGGCGAGTGTGAACGCGCCGAAAATAAAGCCTTGCTCTGGCAACTGTCCTTCAATGTAATTGAGCAGCGGTGGCAGTTTTTTGTCGATGATATTACTAATGAGTGCCTCGTCAGGCTCCTGCTTGAAGGCTCTCGGACGCATAAAGCGCTGAAAGAAAATACCGGCTGCGAGTTCGGCAACCGGTCCCGAGGCGAAGTCGTCATACCAATCTGCCATTGCTTTGTCTTGAAGCGTAGTAGGGTAGACTGGAACGTCAGGATAGGCGGCTTCGAGGTATCGACAAATGACTTTTGAGTCTCCTAATGTGAGATCTCCATCGACCAGAGTTGGGATCTTTCCCAATGGATTTAACTTTTTATATTCCTCGGAACCCGTGAAGGGCATTTGAACCGCTAGTTCGTATTCGAGCCCTTTGATCTCCAGTGCAATGAGCACTTTCCGAACGAAGGGAGAGCCGTGAACGCCGTGGACTTTTAGCATGTATACCTCTTGGTAAGCGCTGTCGTTTCGATAACTGTATATGTACGAGGCCACACTCTAGCACTACTGGGTGCTTCGTTGCGCGCGCGCTTGCAAGCTGTCGCGCAAGCCATGACTATTACCCGCCAACCTATTTTATCGCTACTTTTCTTGGGGAGCTGCCCGTGGCCAAGTTGATCTTTTTTTATGACTTATCTTCACCGTGGACTTATCTGGCGTTTAATAATGTTCAGGCTATTTTGGAGGAGACCGGTGCGCAGGTGATCTGGCGTCCCTTTCTGGTCGGGGGTGTTTTTAATGCCGTTAATCCAAGCGTTTATGCCGCCCGTTCGAATCCCAGCGATCCGAAAGTTCAACATAACTTCACCTGGCTTCACGAGTGGGCTTCTCTCGCAAATCTCAGACTAGATTTTCCAACAAAACACCATCCGGTTAAGTCTGTGCTACCCATGCGCGCCTGCTGTGCGCTTGAAGATGATCAAAAGGTCCTACATGCCTTTAGTAAAGCCGCATTTGATGCTTACTTTGCTCATGGACAAAACATCGATGACCCTCAGGTGGTGGCGGACATTGCAGAGAGCGTTGGGGTAGAGGGCGAAGCGTTGATTCAAAGGACGACCGAACAGGACGTCAAAGACCGACTGCGAGCCAACACACAGGAGGCCATCGTCAAGGGTGCCTACGGATCGCCCACAATGATCGTCAACGATGGGCAGCTTTATTTTGGAAATGATCAGCTTCCGCTTGTCCGTCAGGCGCTCGTTACCGGTTGAGTGAGGCACCTCAGAAGAGCTTGTAGCGGGGACCTCTTGGCTTGGGGGTCTGATGGCCCTCAGGTAAATGGCAAAGCCGCTCCATTTTGTTGATGCTTCCGTCAGCGTACTCCCATATGAGAGCGTCACCCTCTCTGTACCGCCGCACGACTTTGGGACCCCAACCGAAGACATGAAAGTTGAGTACGTTGTCTTTCCAAATCATTGAGGCTGATGACCGCATGCAGAATTCTCGATTAGCAGCGGTAAAGAAGACGCTTCCCTCGGTGTCGTTAGTATTGAGTCCACCCGAACTGTTGGGGCCGTAGTCATGAATGACGCCCGCGGTCGTAATGACAACACGTTCACCGCATTGCTCAACGCGTTCAACATGCCCTGTTCGCGCGCCACTCACGGCCCGCCAAAGCCCTCTAATATCATCTGCGCCCTCACTGAGCGGTTCGGTACACTCCCTCAAAATGGGCAGCGGAAAGTGATCATAGCCGCAGCCGGGTGTGTTGCCCTTGGGGATTTGGCTTGCCACTAACCCTGTGCTGTCGAGCTTGGGTAATTGGCAATAGTTCAATTCCGAGCCATCGCCCATCAAGGTGGCAGGATCGGTTGTTAGAGGCGGTCTGGGTGACAAATAGGCCAGCCAAAATAAGACAACCACCAGACCTGTGCTTGCTATGACGCCGTATTTAAGAACTTTTAGCATAGAGGTCTGCTTCCTATCACCTAAGGCCGAAGGATGATGCCATCTTGCGCATTCACGTCACCGTCGAGCATCGCGACTATTTTATCGGCCATTTCGTTCGGACCCCGCGACTCAGAAATTTGGATCCAGCCCTGCGCCGCTTGCAAAAAATCCGCCATGGCCGCACTCATTTGACGCATCATCTCACCCGAACCGATGCGTTCACGTAACACCGCAATTTGTTCAGGGGCAGACCAGAACTGAGGTTTTGCACCCGGTAGGCCTGTCGCCGCACCAAAGGCACCTGCATCCCAATGTGTTTTACCCACTGCTCCAGAGTAGGAAATCGACTCACCCAAGTGTCGGTGAAGCTTTTCCAGCACCCCCTGGTTTCCGGCGACATCAAAAATGATCGTTTGCTCACCAGGCAAAATGGTGTCGATTTCGTCATATGTCAGTACTTGGGAGTAGCAATTTAAGCTTTCTACAAAAGATCGATTTTTGAGCGAGGTGAGGCCAATAGTCTCTATCGTTCCAGCATAGTTTTTACCCATTAAGTACCCGAAACCCATAGCGGTTTTAGCTGACGCTGAGGTAACAATAATGCGTTTGGCGCCATGAAAGGCGTGATCTTCAGAGTAACTCTGCATGAGGAAGGACGTCCCAAACAGGGGCCTAAAGAGCATGATTGCCTCTTCAAACTCTGGGGCGTAACCCGGTTCGTTAGCCGTCATCGCATACTCATTGTAAAAAGGCGGTACGACCGAGCGACATGTTCGCATATCGGTAAAGCCGCCCGGACTGACTTTACCGGGTTTCATAACGACATGAGATGCAATCGGCAGAAAGCCATAGACCCGGTCCCCCACACTGAGCGATGGGTGTTTAGAACTCACCACGTCAGCATAACCCCAACAGGGGAGGTTGGCGTAACCCTCATCCGCAGGGAAGATGTCCAGGTAACGAATTAGCCCTGATTTACCTGCAAAGCCGTAGCTGATGGAGTTCGCAGTGAGCGCGAGTTTATCGACGCGAAATAATACCTCTCCTTCGTTCAGTGGTGTCGTTTCACGCAGGGAACTCCCCACTTTGTGCTGTCGAAAGTCCTCAAGATCCAGTGACAGTGTGTAGGGGGGTTGAGTCATTGCTATACGCTCGTGAGAGTGGCTCATAAGACGGTATGTTATGGCATAAATACTGTCAATATTGGGCGGGCTCTGTTTCCAAAATGTGCTGAACCCATCGTTTGGCTGCCTTAATGTTTTGATGTGTGAGTACGCTTGTCCTAAATGTGCGAACAAGTAGATTTTTACTGTCAGCGCTTTTCGGCATGCGTTTTTTATAAGGTCTTAGTCACGGGCTAATCAGTCAGTGGACGACATGATAACGTTACCGTGCCGTTGGGTTGGAGAATGCATTACTTGGTGACGGAGGTGGCTTATGGTGTGTGCGGATGATCGATCGTTCAGTATTGATCAACTTCTGAAGAGACTTTTGGTTGCTGCCGGCTGCCTAGTGTTGAGTGCCTGCAGCGCCTTCCCCATGGTCCATTCCCAGTCTGACAATTTTAATTCGCGTGTTAATCATCTGGTTATTCACTTCACATCAGAGGATTTCGAGCGCTCTCTCGCTATTTTGACAGGTCAAACAGACCGGCGCGTGAGCGCACACTTCTTACTACCTGACCCAGCGGACAAGAGTTATTTATCGGCGAAGTTGAAGGTATATGCCTTGGTAAACACCTCGGACCGGGCATGGCATGCGGGTCAGTCCTATTGGGCAGGAAAGACGGGCTTGAATGATCAGTCGATTGGCATTGAAGTCGTAAACTTGTCAGGGTGTAACAGGGACATTGCAGAGCTTGGGAACAGCGCACAGTTCGGTGTCGCCTGTCATTTCGTGCCTTTTCGAGATGACCAGATTGTGTTGTTGACCCGTCTGCTAAAAGAGCTTCTTAAGCAGTACCCAGATATTAGACCTGAGTCCGTGGTAGGTCATGCGGATATTGCACCCAGTCGAAAAGTCGATCCGGGACCTTTGTTTCCATGGGAGACATTACACGCTGCGGGTATTGGTGCTTGGTTTGATGAGTCCCGCGCATCTGAGCTCGCCCTGCGGTTGGAGCAGCACCCCTTAACAATCAGGCAACAACAGGCGTTGCTTGCCGCCTATGGCTACGATCTGTCGATAACAGGGCTTGAAGATGAGCGCTCACAGCTTGCCGTCAGAGCATTTCAGATGCACTTTCGTCCAGCCAGCTACTCGGGCTTCTTCGATAACGAATCCACGGCACGACTAATATCGTTGCTTGAACGATACCGGCCTGGGGTCCTTGCATCGCTAGATGTTTTCCCTAAGGCACTTCACACGCCAAAGCAATAAGCGCGGCTCTCGCTTCCCATTGACAAGGCTCTGATACACCTCCCCCAACTTGTGCTTTATGAAAAAAGTAAACTCGACAGTCTCTTCAGACCTTTTATACTTGCGGCCCCGAGAACAGACTCGGCAAATCAATACCGTGCAGGCGGTGTGGGGCAAACTATGAATATGATGGATGCGGTGATCGTTCCGATGCACCCAGAAGGGCGCAAGTTCGTGGCTATTTTTGGAGCGGTAGCGCTTGTTCTTGGATTAATTTCCGAGGCTTTATTTTGGATCGGCATTGGACTGACCGTTTGGTGCTACTACTTCTTCCGTAACCCCGCGCGTGTTGTGCCTCAAGGTGAAAACTTGGTTATCTGCCCAGCGGATGGCGTCGTGTCCTTGATTCAAGACGTCACGCCACCCGTTGAGATGGGCTTGGGTGATCAACCGTTGACTCGCGTCTCTGTTTTCATGAATGTCTTTAACTGCCACGTTAATCGGGCTTGTATCGAGGGTACGGTAACGAACGTGACCTACCACCACGGAAAGTTTTTGAACGCATCGCTCGATAAAGCATCAGAGCACAACGAGCGAAACTCGATCACCATCACCCGCGATGACGGAACCGCCATTGGTATTACGCAGATAGCAGGCCTCGTTGCACGGCGGATTGTGTGTTTTGTCAGAGAGGGCGATTCGCTGTCGGCGGGAGAGCGGTTCGGACTCATCAGATTTGGGAGTCGCCTTGATATTTACTTGCCTGAGGGCGTTGCGCCTGCGGTGTGCTTGGGCCAGACGACGGTAGCGGGAGAAACCATACTGGCTGCCCTAGATACTTCGGTCGCACGGGTCGGCGTCTCTAAATGAGCAATGAGCTTCAGCCTGATACTGGGGCCCTGCGCGGTCGAGACCGGCTTGCACACCTTATTCCCAACATGGTGACATTGGGGGCTGTTTGTGTCGGTCTTACAGCCGTTCGCTTTGCATTAGATGAGCGAATCGATCTCGCGGTTATCGCACTGGTCGTTGCGATGTTTATGGATGGCTTAGACGGGCGCTTAGCGCGTGCCTTGAATTCGACATCGCTCATAGGAAAGGAACTCGACTCGCTCGCTGATTTCTTTAACTTTGGTATTGCCCCGGGCCTCATTCTTCATTTGGCACTTTTCAATCAGTCGACACGCGTAGATTTCACATGGGTCGCGATCATGCTGGTAGCGGCCTGTTGTGCCTTTCGACTGGCGCGCTTTAATGCGAGTCAGGACACGCAAATCGCCCAGACGTTTGAAGGTGTACCTGCGCCGGTACTCGCTCTTCTTACCTTGTTACCGGTGTACCTGCACTTGCTAGAATTTGAGTGTATTACTCAGTGGCCGGCGGTGGTGTCGCTGTATGTGATTGGCTGCGGTTTTCTGGCTGTTTCACAGTTGCCGACGTTGTCGTTGAAGTCACTGGTCTTCCCGAAAGCCTATGGTTTTCTCGCGGTACCGCTTTTCACTTTATTGATCGCCAGTTTGTTGATCTATCCTTGGGAAACGCTGACGATCCTGAGCGTGACCTATTTGATTGCGCTCCCTCTCTACGCTCATCGGCATCGTGAATCCCCTGAGAGTGGGCAGTGAACTCTACCGCCATCATCGCTCGATTGGGTTTTCCTGAGCCTAGCACTACCGAGAAGCCATCGTCTGGGAGCGCGCTGCCATGAGTTCAGTTCCGAGCCATATGACTGCAGTACTGCTGACAGGGCACGGAGGATTTGATGCGTTGTTGGCCTCGAGTGAGATTCCCGTCCCCGAAGTCGGGGATCGCGAGGTATTGATTCGCGTGAGAGCCGCCGGTATCAATAATACTGATATCAACACTCGAACCGGTTGGTACTCAAAGGGATCAAGCGACACTGATGATGGCACTTGGAATGGTGCACCGCTCACACTGCCTCGTATACAGGGTGCCGATGTCTGCGGGGAAATTGTTGCTGTCGGTCGCGATGTGTCTACTGAGCGGATTGGACAACGTGTCATTATTGAACCCGTCTTACGCGAAGTTGCTGGTGAAACCTTAGAGCGCGCACATTATTTCGGCTCCGAGTGTGATGGCGGCTTTGCGCAATTCACCAAGGTGGCGAGTGTTCATGCGCACCACATTAACTCTAAGTTAAGTGATGAGGAGCTAGCCTCGTTTCCCTGCTCTTATTCGACAGCAGAGAACATGCTGACTCGCGCGGGGCTCTCCCGCGGTGAGACAGTATTGATTACGGGTGCTTCAGGCGGTGTGGGTTCGGCGGCTATTCAGCTAGCGAAAGCCAGAGGCGCTCGCGTAATTGCCGTGGTCTCGGCCGATAAGGCAGTCCCAATAAGAGCGCTTGGCGCTGACGTGACGCTTGATCGTGACGAGTGTTTATTGCGTGCGCTGGGTGCCAATGCGGTGGACGTGGTGGTTGATTTGGTTGGGGGAGATCAGTGGTCTAAATTGCCGGACGTGCTCAAGCCCTATGGCCGATACGCCGTTGCTGGGGCTATTGCAGGCGCCGTTGTTACGATGGATCTGCGTACACTTTATCTAAAAGACCAGTCGTTTTTCGGTTGCACAATTGTCGATGAGGGCGTCTTTGCGAGGGTGATCCGTCTTATTGAGGAGGGCGATGTAAAGCCTGTGGTAGCGGCAATATATCCGCTGGCTGACATTACCAAGGCACAGGAAGCATTCATATCCAAAGCCCATATAGGTAAACTCGTCCTCAGGATCCCCTAGAAATTTATCATCTTCACTCGGTCGTGTTTTGGGGTCTCTCTCAATCTGATCGGGTGGTCGTGGGATAGTGCGTCATCGGACATTGGTGCTGTACCGGTGCGCTAAAACAGCCGCAGAGCACGATTGAGTGCGCTAAACTAATTCAATAAAAAGGGGGCAGCCATGATACCGCGTCACATCTTCGAGTCCGAACACGATGTTTTCAGAGATACGGTTCGAAAGTTTCTTATGGAAGAAGCTTACGAGCAGCATGTTCAATGGGAAAAGGACGGTCAGATCGATCGTAACTTTTGGTACAAAGCGGGTGAGCAGGGGATGCTATGTCCTGGTGCTCCGGAAGAATACGGTGGAGTCGGCGCGGACTTTCGTTACAACATGGTTGTTTCAGAAGAGGTGTCTCGGTTGGGCCTGACGGGAATCGGATTTTCGTTACACAACGATGTAACGACGCCCTACCTCACCAATGTGGCAAACGAGGCGCAAAAGCAGAAGTACCTGCAGCGATGCATCTCGGGTGACTGCATTGTTGCCATCGCGATGACGGAACCGGGTACCGGTTCTGACCTTCAGGGAATCAAGACCTCTGCTGTCGATATGGGGGATCACTACCTCCTCAACGGGTCCAAAACCTTTATCACCTGTGGCCAGCAGGCAGATATCGTCTTGGTGGTTTGTAGAACCAACCCTGACCCCGCCGCGGGTGCAAAGGCGTTCAGCATCCTGATTGTCGAAGGCGGCATGCCCGGATTTGAGCGCGGCCGTAATCTCGATAAGCTCGGGCAGAAAGCCCAAGACACCTCTGAACTATTCTTTAATGATGTGAAAGTACCCAAGGAGAATCTTTTGGGTGAGGAGGGCATGGGCTTTATTTATCTTATGCGTGAATTGCCTCAGGAGCGGCTCAGTATTGCTGTGTCTGCGATGGCCGGATGTGAATCGGTTATGGCGCAAACGGTAAATTACGTGAAAGAGCGAAAAGCATTTGGAAAGAGTATTGCCGATTTCCAAAACACGCAGTTCACGTTGGCTCAGCTCGAAGCTGAGGTCACGGCCATGCGCATCTTTATTGATCGATGTGCGGAGCTTCTATTAAAAAGCGAGCTGACGACCGTTGATGCGTCAAAGGCAAAACTGCTCGCGACGGAGCTACAAGGTCGCGTGACGGATCAATGCCTGCAGCTGCATGGTGGTTACGGGTATATGTGGGAGTATCCAGTTACGCGCGCTTATGCCGATGCACGGATCCAGCGTATCTACGGCGGCACCAGCGAGGTTATGAAGCTGATCATTGGGCGTGACCTCCTGTCATGAGTGACTGTCGGTGAGAGCGTAAAAAAGGCAGCCAAGGCTGCCTTTTTTGTACTCACGATGCTCTTCATCCTGCTACCACATGGCGACAGGGTTAATGATCATTTGGACCGCACCCTTGAGCCGAGCTTGCCCAAGAACAAACATAAACTCATGAACTGATTCCGCTGCTAGGCGCCCAGTGTTCATGGTCTCAAGGATGTATATGCCGTTCTCCTTCAGCAATACGACATGGTCATAAAACACCTTGTCACCCTCTCTGGGAGGAACCGCACCCAACCCCCAGGTGTCAGCGCCAACAGCAGTTGGTTTCAGGCTCGCTAAAAATACCGATGCTTCATTAGTGATCCCTGGAATGCTACCAGCCCAAAGCGCAGGGTTGTTTTTGAGATTGGCGTCCGTGTAGCCTGTGTGTAACAGCACAATATCGCCCTCGCCAACGGTGATCTTCTGGGCTTTCATGGCGGCCTTGATATCATCAGAGGTAATGGGCTGTCCTGCAGTCAGTGAATCAACGCCCATCTGTTTCGCGATATCGATCAGAACCCCTCGGCCAACAATGGGTGGAATGTCGCTGATACCAAGCTTTGTTAGGCCGGTGATAAACGAAAAGTCTTTTCCTTCGTTACAGTTATAAAACTGTCCCGCCTCACCCATATGCCCAAGCCCATCGAGTTGAGGCCCCGTGCCAAGCCACATTTGAAGTATGTCGTCGTTGTAGCTTCCGTTCCAACCTACGCCCATATCAGCGCCAAACTGCTGGGTAGGCTGGACAACTTGCAACTGCGTGTAGCGCGGTGGGTAGGCTGGCATGCTCGGATCGATTTCGATACCCAGCGGATGGCTTATGCCTTTTTTAATGAGTTTTGCAGCGGCCACCGTTCTATCGGGATTCACTCGATTGGCGGCACCGATCTGATCATCTGCCCCCCAGTGTGAGGGTACACACTCGGTCGCTGACACCGTGGATGCTGCAAAGATCATTATAAGGGCAAGGACGTTTTTACTGTGTGTTACGAAAAAGTTCATAGCGATTCCCTTCGTTATTGTGAGTGGGTCTGGCTTGGCGACGGGCCCAAAAAGTTTTGGCATGCCGTCTTCTGAACAAGATAACGTGAGTGGTTGCGTGGGCCAAGGGCCCAAATTGAAGTCTGAGGCGCAATGTAAGTCCTTTGGGTAAATCGAGATCGTGAGTCAGGCTAAGCTTTGGGTAGGGGACGGGCGTTCTCAGCACCGTTTGTAGATTGCATCGCTTCACGCTAGGTGCGAGCATCAGTGCCTTCGAAATGAGAGGTAATATCATGACAGCGGGTGCACTTAACGGAATCAAAGTCGCAGAAATAGCAGGGATCGGCCCGGGGCCTTGTGCAGGCATGATGCTTGCCGATATGGGTGCCGAAGTCACCGTCATCGATCGGCCTGTTCCAGATCCCGAGGCTGCTGCCGCTTTTGCTAAGTACGCGTTGTTTAATCGCGGCAAGCGCTCGGTGGCGCTGAACCTAAAAGATCCCGACGCGGTGGATGCGTTGCTCAAAATCATTGATGACGCCGATGTCCTTATCGAGGGGTTTCGTCCGGGCGTCATGGAGAGGCTTGGCTTAGGGCCCGAGATTTGCTGCGTTAGAAACCCAAGACTGGTTTACGGTCGCATGACTGGCTGGGGACAAACGGGTCCG
The DNA here is from genome assembly GCA_042090345.1 of Halieaceae bacterium. Lineage (GTDB taxonomy): Bacteria > Pseudomonadota > Gammaproteobacteria > Pseudomonadales > Halieaceae > Luminiphilus. Next base: position 21,096 of record JBELJN010000012.1, read on the forward strand.
TTATCACACGCAGCGGGCCACGACCCTAACTACATTGCGCTCACGGGCGCGCTATGGGCGGGTGGGAGTCACGAGCATCGTCCAACGGCCCCCTTAACGCTGATTGGCGATTTGGGCGGTGGCACCATGATGTTGGTCTTTGGCATTTTGAGCGCGATTATCCATGCTAAAAGCACAGGGAAGGGGCAGGTCGTGGACGCGGCCATCACTGACGGGGCTGCTTATATCTCAACGTTGTTGTGGGGCATGCATAACTCGGGGCAAATGACGGATGAGCCCGGCTCGGGTTGGGCGGATTTCGGCTCGCCATGGCACGATACTTACGAATGCTCAGACGGAGGTTACATTACTGTCTGCGCGCTAGAGCCACAGTTTTATGCGCTGTTAATCCAGAGCTTGGACCTGACCGAAGACCCAACGTTTGCCAATCAATGGGACAAAGATCAATGGCAGGCTGGCAAGGAGAAATTCAGAGCCATTTTCGCCGCTAAAACCCGCAAAGAGTGGTGTGAACAGTTCGAAGGAACTGATGTCTGTTTCGCCCCAGTTCTGAATTTTTCCGAGGCGCTGGCGCACCCTCATAATGTGGCGCGTGAGACCTTCTTCACCCGTGATGGGATTGCACAGCCAAGCCCCGCACCAAAGTTGAGTGGGACGCCTGGCTCGGCAGGGGTGGTACCTGTGCCCGGTGCACATACCGCTGAGGTGTTGGGTGCGTTGAGTCTCGATTCTGCGACACTGGAGAAGTTGGTTAGCTAATTAATAGATGACGCGAGTGCATTTCGCGTCAGGGGGAACTTGCAAGTGATAGAACAACTGTCAGATCCGGGTCTTTTGCAAACTCAGGCGTTCATCAATGGGCGCTGGGTCGATGCGAATGACGGTGCGACGCTCGATGTAACCAATCCCGCAACAGGAGAGGTCATTGCCAGCGTTGCAAAAGTCGGCTCGGCTGAGACCGCTACGGCCATTGAAGCGGCGTCCGAGGCTATGAAGCGTTGGCGTGATTTGCCAGTAAAAGCGCGCGCAAATATTCTGCGAGACTGGTTCAACATCATCATGGCGAATCAGGAAGACCTAGCGCTCATCATGACGCTCGAGCAAGGCAAAGTAATTGCTGAAAGTCGTGGTGAGGTTGCCTACGGTGCGTCCTATATCGAATGGTTCGCCGAGCAAGCGAAGCGGATTGACGGCGACGTGATTCCGGCTCCCTCAGCGGATAAGCGTATTGTTTGCATTAAGCAGCCCGTAGGGGTTTGTGCGGCCATAACGCCGTGGAATTTCCCCAACGCCATGATTACGCGTAAAGCGGCACCCGCACTTGCAGCAGGGTGTTCTATCGTGATTAAACCCGCCAGTGAGACGCCTCTCTCGGCACTCGCCTTGGCAGAGCTTGCAAGGCGGGCGGGCATACCCGATGGCGTACTGAATGTTGTGGTGGGTAGCTCCTCGAATATTGGTAATGAGCTAACCAGTAATCCGATCGTGCGTAAACTATCCTTCACAGGCTCCACAGAAGTTGGGAAATTACTTGAAGCTCAGTGTGTGCCGACGCTCAAAAAAACGTCTATGGAATTGGGCGGGAACGCACCGTTCATTGTATTTGAGGACGCTGATTTAGACTCGGCGGTGCAAGGTGCACTGATTTCTAAATATCGAAACAGTGGTCAGACCTGCGTATGTTCAAACCGCTTTTTGGTTCAGTCCTCGGTCGCGGACGCCTTTACGGATAAATTAGTCGCCGCGACGAAAAAGCTCAACCTCGGGAGTGGTCTTGCCGACGGTGTTGACCTTGGTCCTTTGGTCAATGCGCGCGCCGTTCAGGACGTCGATGCCTTGGTCAGGGCAACGGTTGAGGCAGGGGCCACCGTTGCCTGTGGCGGGGCTCCAAGCGAACTTGGTGGCAATTTTTATTCAGCTACCGTCTTGACGGGCGTTACGCCGGATATGGCTGTTTTTCGCAATGAGATTTTTGGCCCTGTGGCACCCATTACGACGTTCGACACGGAGGAAGAAGTCATCCAGCTCGCTAATGACACCGAATTTGGGCTGGCCAGTTATTTCTACACCCGCGATATCGGTCGGGTTTGGCGCGTTAGCGAGGCCCTTGATTACGGGATCGTGGGTGTTAACGAGGGCATTATCTCTAATGAGATGGCGCCGTTTGGTGGCGTAAAAGAATCGGGGTCGGGTCGCGAAGGGTCCAAATACGGCATTGAGGACTACCTCGAGATTAAATACGTGCTCATGGGTGGTTTAGCTTAGGTGTGCACCGGCGTCCTCATTCCCAGTCTGAGGACGCGTTTTTAGGCACAACAGGTTGTTAGAGGGCGAGAGGGCGTCGTCGCCTCCTTAGTTGGCCTCAAACCGCACCTGATCGATGCGAAATCTTGTGCCATTATGGTCTCGCGCCCAAATTACGATGCCCGTATTGACGTTCGACAGCTCCAAACCTGTCGATGTAAAGGCGCTAATGGGCACTTTTATGGTTTGCCACTGAGTTCCCGGTAACACCGCTAAATCGATGTGAGCTGACTCACACGGGTAAAAGCAGTCGAGTTTTACCCGATAGTCGTTAGGGCCTTCTATGTGTCTCAGATCCAGTACCAGGTGGCCAGACTGATAATCACTGAGATCTATGCCTGCGGATGATTCAGTGAACAGCGCGGCAAAAGACGCGGAGGGTTCATGTTTAATCTCAAGCACGGTGCCGCGCTCATTGTCACTAGGATATGACCAACTGATGCTAGGGCAGGCAGCGCCGTTGTCGTTAGCGCACAAGTCAAAGTTGATTGCAGCGTCAAAAGCCCGTGCGCCTAGATCAAATGAAGAAGTAAAATTGCCATTTTCGAACACCCAGAATGGGTCCGCATTGGGGTCGCCTGAGCCACTGCCATCGCCCTCATTCCCCTCGTTTGAACCTGATCCCTCGATAATACCGGACTGACTGTTGTTCGGTGATTGCGTAAGAGAGGGTAGCTGGGTTGTGTCGGCGTAACTCAACCCGTATCCACGGTCGAACAAGTGAGCGGCGACGGGTGCATCGGCATTATTGGGATTGATGGCGCCGCCTGGCCAGCTGAAGCTCAGCTTGCCTGTCATATCGAAGACGACATTGCCTTGGGTGTCACTAAATAGCACGTCTGCGATGCCTGAGGCCTCAGTGCCAGGCAGCCAGCTTGCTACAAATGCGTCCGATAGGTTTAGCTCTGGATTGACGAACATGGGGCGTCCGCTCATGAGCAAGGTCGTTATGGGCACGCCTAAATCACGCAGCGATTGAACTTGAAGTAGTGGGGCGTTTGCCGTCCAGTCTAGATTTTGTAGATCACCATTGCCCTCGGCATAGGGCTGCTCTGAGAGCACCACGACGACAGCATCAGGCACGGAAGCGTAACTACCCGTGGGTGAGTAATCTAATGTGCCTCCCGCTGCTTCAACGACATCTGTAAACGCCTTTCGAATCGTTGTCGCGCCGGGGAAGTCAGCATTTGTTGTGCCTGTACCTTGCCAAGTTACTGACCAACCCCCCGCTTGGAGCGGAATGCTGTCTGCTGCGGAACCTACCAGTAAGATCCTCTGATTCGGTTTGATGGGTAGCGTTGCATCGTTATTTTTCAATAAAACTTGAGAGCGTCGCACCGCTTCACGCGCAATGGTCCGATGTTCAGGACTACCCACTACGCTTACGGGTTGACGTGCCGGATCGAAGTCCCGGTTGATCAACCCCAACTTCTGCTTAAGATCGATAATACGGGTCACCGCCTCGTCGATTCGCGCTTCGCTTACTTCGCCTTGTCTGACTTGGGCGAGTAAATTGTTACGAAAAGCAAGCCACTCAGTCGGTACCATAATCATGTCAATACCGGCGTTGATCGCCTGTGCACAGCTGGCGTTGGAGCAGCCAGTAACCTGACCAATCCCATTCCAGTCTGAAATAACCATTCCATTGAAGTTCAGTTCATCTCGCAGCAAAGACGTCAAAAGTGATTTGGAGCCGTGGACTTTCTGACCGTTGATGCTGTTAAACGTTGCCATGACCGTGTCGACATCCGCTTCAAACGCTCCGGTGTAGCCCGAGCCATGCTCCGCCATTAACTGGTCGCTGGATGACACGAGCGTATTGCCTTGGTCTCGACCCGCTTGGGTGCCACCGTCTCCGATAAAGTGCTTTGCGGTGGCTGCGATCCCCTCTGCCTCGATCCGCTCGACCATGATGCGCCCATAGGCTTCTACAATGGCGGGGTCGTCCGAATAGCTCTCGTAGGTGCGCCCCCATCGATAATCTTTGGCTTGCGCGAGTGTGGGGGCGAATGTCCAGTCGATGCCTGTTGCGGCGACCTCCCGTGCGGTTGCCGTGGCTATTTCCCCAATTAAATCGGGGTCATTGACCGCTCCCAATCCGATGTTATGCGGGAAAATGGTGGCGCCTCGTAGATTATTATGGCCATGCACCGCGTCGGTTCCCCAAATCAATGGAATTCCCAGACTACTGCTCGAAGTGGCTAGCGATGCTTCACGGAGCTCGCGTGCAAACTGCAGCCAATCTTCGGGTGTGGCGGCACGGTCTCCATAGGGATGACTGCCCCCTCCGTTTAGCACACTGCCTATGCCGTATTGGCGGATGTCTTGTGCACTAACATAGGCAATTTCGGGTTGAATCATTTGCCCAACCTTTTGCTCAAGCGTCATCTCAGACACGATTCGGGCGGTTGAGGCCGAAAATAGATCAAAGTCTCCATCAATGACCACAACCTCCAGCGTCACTTGCGTGGTATTGCCCGCTGAATCTGTCGCCGTGTATGTGATGGTATAGGTGCCAGGTTCAGAGCCAACAGAGCCTGTTACGACAACGGATAATTCGCCATCTCGGTCATCCAGCGCAACAGCCCCCGCTTCGATATACTCGTCCCCAGCGAAGAGGGTTACGGTCCCGGGTGTATTCAGCGTGATGGCGGGAGGCGTGGTATCTGCATTTGGGTCACCGGCGGTTGAACAAACAGACAAAACCGCGGCACATAGGAGAGGAATCGATAAACTCATGGTGCACCATTAAGTGATGAAGTCTGATCCTGATGAAACCCGTTTGTCGTCGCAACACCAAAGAGACTAGACGGACCAACTATGCGTTGCAAAGCGACGTGGCTTAGCGATGGCCATGCCTGTGACCAGATTGAGCGCAGATGGATAGACAGCACAAACACACGTCGACAGGCGGTTGTTGAGACACCGGCGCCGCAATTCTCGGTGGATCCCTCGCGCTTCCCAGAATAAGCTACGGCCTCAAACCTGTAACGCTGTGCTTGTGCTGATAAGGCGATACACTAGCGGTCGTCTTCTGAAACGACACCAACATCCAAACATAACAACGAGAGATACGATACATGACGAACACCAGCTCCGATGCTCAAGTTGCCGCCTATATTCAACAAGCTGCAAAGGCGGCATGGAATGTGGATGGGATCTCTGACGATCTTCCCCGCCGCCCCATAGAGAGAGTGGGGATCATCGGAGCAGGGACCATGGGTGGAGGCATCTCTATGAATTTCGCTTCTGCGGGCATTCCTGTGACGATCGTTGAAACAAAACAGGAAGCCCTCGATCGGGGCTTGGGTGTCATACAAAAAAACTACCAGCGCAGCGCTGACCGTGGTCGCTTTCCGCAAGAGGAAGTCGCGATTTGCATGGGGCAATACACGCCAACATTGGACTTTTCAGCATTGGCTGATTGCGATCTGATCATCGAGGCGGTGTTCGAAGACATGGAGATCAAAAAGTCGGTGTTCAGTCAGCTCGACAAAATAGCGAAGCCAGGTGCCATTCTCGCAACCAACACTTCGGCGCTGAATATTGATGAAATTGCCGCCGTCACGTCTCGCCCAAGCGACGTGATTGGGCTTCACTTTTTCTCCCCTGCAAATGTGATGCGGCTCCTCGAGATTGTGCGCGCGCAGAAAACCGCTGACGACGTAGTGGCAACGTCAGTTGATCTTGCCAAAACGATAGGGAAAGTGGCTGCGCTTGTTGGCGTCTGCCCCGGATTTGTGGGTAACCGAATCTTGTTTGCAAGGCAGTACCAAGCTAACGCTTTGGTTTACCGTGGCATCATGCCCTGGGACATCGACGCCGCCTTCAACGAGTTTGGTTTTAAAATGGGTCCATTTCAGATGTCGGATCTTGCCGGCCTCGATATTGGCTGGAAAAAAGGTGCAAAAACCGCTAATCCAATCCGTGATGCGCTGTGTGAATTAGATCGACGAGGTCAAAAAACCGGTGCTGGCTACTACGACTATGACGAGAGCAGGAAAAACATCCCTTCCGATGTGACGGCTGGCATTATTCGCGACATTACGGGGGCTGCGGATGCTTCGATGTCAAACGCTGCGATAATTGATCAGTGCGTCGTGCCTATGATCAACGAGGCGCTGGCGATTCTCGAGGAAAATAAAGCGCAGCGGCCCTCTGATATCGACGTTGTGTGGCTAAATGGCTACGGGTGGCCACTGGGTAAAGGTGGACTGATGTACTACGCCGATACATTGGGTGCTGAAAAAGTCCTAGACGTTATGACTGCGTTGGCTGCCGATGACGATTCCATCAGAGTCTCTCCGATTCTGACTCAGTTGGTTGCAAGCGGTGGTAAGTTTATCGATATCGATACCGGCGGCTTGAAGGTTTAACCGGGCAGTGACTTTGGTAGGTTGATACGGTTTGAATCAGACATCGGCTAGCACAGGGCTTGTACCCCGGCTATTTTCGCAGACGGTCACCGACTCTGACCGGCTGTTTTGGCTGTTGAATAGTGGCGGCTGGATCAGTTTGTCGGTCGTCACCTATGTGAGCCTGTCTCTCCCATATGATCAGCTTCAGTTCGCATACATTGCGCATAATATCCTTCAGTCTGTCCTTGGGTTTTTGTTGAGCATTCCTCTGAGACAGGCCTTTAAAGCTACGTGGAATTGGAGTGCTACGACTCGCGTTATCATCGCCATCTTGCTAATTCTTGTTCTTGCGACGGTTTGGGCGGCGTTGCGCCTTGAGCTTCTCATTGTGATCGCCGGTGAGACCGATCTTTGGGATGATTTCGGGGGTTTTTTATTCCCTTCTTTTTTCGTATTTTTGGCCTGGGTTGCGCTTTATCACCTCGTGAAATATGCGCAGCTCCTGCAAAGCGAGAGAGAGTCATTACTTGTGCTAGAAGCCGGCAGACGCAAAGAAGCCTTCAAGTTGGTGTCAGCCGAGTCGGCCGCGCGCGAGGCTCAGCTAAAGCTTCTTCGGTATCAATTGAACCCCCATTTTCTGTTCAATACGCTCAATTCCATTGCATCGCTTGTCAGTGCCCGTCGAAGTGATGATGCCCAGAGTATGATTGCTGAACTTTCAACATTTTTGAGGTTCTCGCTGGAGACGGATCGCAACATTACGGTGCCTTTGCGAGACGAAATCGAGGCGCTGGACCTGTACCTGCGCATCGAGCAGGTAAGGTTTTCTGATCGGTTAGTCGTGGAACAAGAGATAGACCCACGTGCACTGCGGGAGCAGGTCCCCAGTTTGCTTCTGCAGCCACTTGTCGAAAATGCAATCAAGCATGCGATAGGTAGAGCTGAGGATGGTGGCCGAATCTTGATTACGGTGAAATTGAACGACCAGGAACTTGTTGTCACTGTTGAGGATAGTGGTTCCGGTAGGGGGGAGAAGCAGCCGCAACTTGATCAGCTCTTATACGCACCTGGTTTTGGGTTGAGGAGTACTGCCGAGCGCCTGGAAAACCTATACGGAGATTCCTTCAGCTTTAACGCGGGTACATCGCGTCTAGGAGGTCTGAAACTTGCTTTACACTTGCCGACCAGAGGGCGACGAAGATGACAGAGAAATTGAGAGTGCTCATCGTTGACGATGAACCCCTGGCACTGGACTACATGGAGCGGCTGCTCGGTGCGCTAGACGATATTGTGATTGTCGCCCGATGCCGCAGCGGCAGAGAGGCGTTAGCCGAACTACAAAAACAAGCTGTTGATCTTATGTTTCTCGACATCCAAATGCCGGGCTTCAATGGACTGGATGTGGTGAAGCGTTGCCAGAGTGATGTTATGCCCGCAGTGGTTTTTGCCACTGCGTACGACGAATACGCAGTCCGCGCATTCGAGGCGAACGCTGTCGATTACTTGCTAAAACCTTTTGAGTCGGAGCGCGTTACAGAAGCCGTGGCTCGCGCAAAGGATCGTCTCTTATCCGTCGCATTACAGAGTGGAAAAGAGGCGGCGGTCGCTGCAATTGCAGGGCTTGAAGGGGGTTCGGAACTACTTGCTGGTGACTTTCAGGAGCGTCCTGCGAGACTGCCGATTAAGGATGGGCCGCATACCCATCTCGTCGAATTGGAGACTATTGACTGGATTGATGCTGCGGGTGACTACATGTGTGTGCACGCGGGTAATCAAACCTACATCCTGCGTTCGACCATGAAAGAGTTGGAGAAAAAGCTATCCGCGCAGTTTGTCAGGATTCATCGCTCGACGATTGTAAACCTGTATAAGGTGCGATCTGTGGATGCCATTCCGAAGGGTGAGTGCCTGCTGCACCTCGATGATGAAGTCAGTTTAAAGGTCAGTCGTAACTACCGCTCTGCCGTTCAAGACCTCATGGGATAAGGCAAAACAACGCCTTTCCCACTTGTCTCGCCCCAAGTCCCTATCGTCGCGTTTGTATTAAGCGACCCGCATCGATATGGGATAAAGCACACTGCTAAAACTAATTAAATATTCAATGAATTGGGGTTACTCATGTTTGATCGTTTGCATCGTCATGGCCATCTGATAGGAATCGGCTTAGCGGCAGCACTACTGAACGCTTGTGGTGGGGGAGGTGCTTCGTCGCCTGATACCGAGCCGTTCTATATAGAAGAGCAGGAAGAGTGGAGTCTTGTGTGGGCCGACGAATTCAACGGAAGCAGCGTTGATTCGAGCAATTGGACATTTCAGACTGGTGACGGAAGCGACAATGGTCTGCCAGGCTGGGGTAACTACGAGCTTCAGTATTACCAAGCCGACAACGCGTCAATCCAAGAGGTGGACGGAGAGTCCTCTCTGGTCATTGAAGCCCGACAGGAAAGCGTTGGCAGCAGCGCCTACACGTCGTCTCGCATGCGTTCGATTAACAAGTTCGACTTCCAATATGGTCGCGTAGAAATCAAGGCGAAGGCCGCACCTGGCGATGGTATGTGGTCTGCCATATGGATGTTGCCAACCAGCTCACCCTACGGTGTATGGGCTGCCAGTGGCGAAGTCGATATCATGGAAGTGGTCAATGCAGGAACCGAGAACCAAGGTGTGTTCCTCGCGGCGCACTACGGTTTTGAATGGCCATTGAACCAAATCTCAACCGCTGGAGCCGACGTGGACGACGCGACTGATTGGCACACCTACGCGCTTGAGTGGTCCGGCGACTACCTGCGTTGGTTTGTTGATGGAGAGCATTTGCGCACGGTTAGCAAGGACGTGTACTACAGCTACTACTTCAAAGACAGCACGGACGGTTATCAACTTGCAACCGATCCTGCCGCACCCTTTGACCGAGATTTCCACCTCCTCGTGAACCTCGCAGTAGGCGGTGTTGGCCCCGGCGTTGAACTAGACCCTGCGGCTGTCCCCGGTGAGATGGTGGTCGACTACATTCGCGTTTATGAGTGTAACTACGCAACGGGTAACGGTACGGGCTGTAATACATACGCTGATCGTTCTTTAGAGTCCCCTGATGCGCAAAGCCCTGAGGTCGTTACTACTGATATTTACACAGATTCAGTTGGGCCCCTTACTTGGGAATTCCTTACAGGTGATGTGACGCGCGATCTCCAGGCTATGGTGGGGTATGACAACGACGGTGCTATTGGCATAACTGTGTCAGAGGTTGCCGTCGAAGGTCGAGGCAACGTTCTGGATGTTATGAGTGACGGTGGCGGTAACGTCGTCATTAATGCCGCTGATGGCAAAATCATTGATGTCTATGGGCACCGCGGTGGTGGTGAGCTCAAGTTCGACATGTACATTGACAGCTCCATGACGGCTCCCGGCAGTTCTATTGCCATCAAAATGGACAGCGGCTATCCGGCGCTGGGCTTCGTGTCGCTCAATGTTGCTGACATGCCGACAAACGAGTGGTTCTCCTACAGCGTCTCGATTAATCAATTACTCGCGAACCGCGGAGACCGCACTTTGGCGCTAGGCGCGGTACAAAACCTCGTTGTAATTGAGCCGAGCGCTGCGGCGCACGTTCAACTGGACAACATTCGCCTTGTCTGCGGTACTCCAGGTGGCGATTGTGGTGTGTCGGCACCGGCACGTGCCACTGACGATCTGGTTATTACAGTCATTGATGAGAACGGTCAGGCCGGTTCTGCTTGGTCACCCGGTATTTGCGCAGTCTCTGCTGAAAATGCGTTCGCTGATGATTACTGCGATGGTAATACTTTAAATCAGGTCACTTGGTCAGTTGTTCCGACGGGTGATGACTCGGTTGGCGTAAATGCTGTGCAGGTTGACTTCGGTGCAGGCGCCGGTGGTGCTTGGTTTGTGAAGGATGACCAGGGTCTCGATTTGAGCGACTCTAACGGCGGCACACTGAAGTTCGATATTAACCTCACGGCTGCGACTGCGGCGGATGGAGTCATCTACAAGGTTGAGAACGAGTATCCGCAGGGCACTGGTCCTATCGAGCTCGACCTTGCCGGCTATGTCGCAGGTACTTGGAAGAGCTTTGAGATACCGATTGCAGATTTACTTCTTTCTACGAATGCGGAGTTAAACAACCCTCCAGGTGGGCGTCTTAACCTCGCAGCGGTCAAGGCATTCCTCGTCCTCTCACCCAACGGTGAGCAGGGTGGAAAGTCTCTGAAAGTGGCGAATGTTCGTTTGGAGCGTCTTGCAGGTGAGGAAGTAGAAGACACCGGTATTCTTGGAACTTGGATGTTGGCGCCTGAGGCGGGTTCTCTTGGTGTGGGTCCAGCGGAGTTTGACGTGACATGGTGGAGCGGGGACGACGGCGTTATTGCGCTGCGTGATTGCTACTACGATGACGAATACGTCTTTGGCCGTGACGGATCATTCCGAAACGTCCTCGGCGATGAGACGTGGCTAGAGGCATGGCAGGGTGTCGAGGCTGACACATGCGGCGCGCCTATTGCACCGCATGACGCGTCTATTGATGCCACCTTTGAGTACGATGAAGCAGCTCAAACGCTTACTATCAACGGTCAGGGTTCCTACATGGGTCTCGCTAAGGCTGTGAATGGTGCAGAGCTCGCGTCGATTGCTGATACGCCCGGAAGCATCGTTTACAACGCTTACGAAGAGGACGACGGTTCGCTTCTCGTCACGGTTGAAGCCGGTGCAGGTGTCTGGTGGAACTATAAGTTCATCAAGACGGCTGAACCACCCGAACCATCTGCCTTTGAGGGCACTTGGATGATGGCTCCAGAACCCGGCTCCTTGGGTGTGGGACCTGCCGAGTTTGATGTCACTTGGTGGATGGCTGATGAGGGCGTACTTGCTGCGCGTGCTTGCTACTTCGATGATGAATACGTCTTTAATTCAGACGGTAGTTTCCGAGTCGAGTATCAGGACGAGACGTGGCTAGAGCCATGGCAGTCTGGTGGTGCTGAGGAATGTGGGGCACCTGTAGCGCCGCACGATGGCTCGATTCCCGGTACTTGGAGCCATGATCAAGAAGCGGGTACGCTTACTATTGGTGGCCAAGGGTCTTACGTTGGGATACCAAAGGCGATCAATGGTGCGGAGATCAGCTCAGCAGCTGACGTACCAGGAAGCATCACTTACAACGTCTACGAGCAAGAGGATGGCTCTTACGCTGTCACGGTTGAGGCTGGAGACGGTGTTTGGTGGAACTACAAAATCGTAAAGACTGCAGGTCCTGCTGAGCCATCACCGATTGCCGGTACTTGGTACATGGCGCAATCTGATGGATCGTTGGGTGTGGGTCCGGCTGAGTTTGACGTCACGTGGTGGAGCAATGATGCGGGTGTCACAGCGCTTCGCGCCTGTTACTTCGATGATGCCTACGTCTTTGGCGCCGATGGTTCATTCAGTAACGTTCAGGATGGCGATACATGGCTCGAGCCGTGGCAGTCAGGTGGTGCGGAGGAGTGTGGTGCTCCCGTCGCTCCACATGATGGCTCGGCTCCGGCATCGTTTATATTCGATGCTGAAATGAACACGCTATCGCTCTCTGGCGCAGGGGCCTACATCGGCATTCCTAAAGCGATTAACGGTGCGGAAATCGATTCGGCCGCCGCGGTACCAGCGGGCATTGACTACAACGCGTACTTAAACGAAGACGGCACGATGTCGGTCAGTGTTGAAGCGGGTGATGGCGTTTGGTGGAATTACCTGCTGACTCGTTAAGGTCACTACGAGCAAATCAAAGCCGGGCTATGCCCGGCTTTTTTTTGCTCGTCCCTTAGACGAGCTCAATATGGATGCTGGGAATACGCGCAGACGTAAAGAGGGCGTAGGAATAAGGGGTTTCAACCGCACGTCTCTTACCCAAAAGCAGCGAACGTGAGACTAGAAAGTTCGGGATGAACAGACGTGGGCTCGGGCTGAGGTAATCCAAGCTAAAACAATTGGTCAGTGGGCGAAGTTAGGTATCGAAAAGTGATCGCCACCGACATTTGGGTCCGGGGTATGTCACATTGATGTCTAATTAACGCTTAGAAAGCCGTTTTTACTAAGATAACCAGCGAAATTGTCGCAAACTTACGTATGGCAGGAGTGTATGTAAGGGACAAGCATTCGCGGCGCAGTAAAAATCATCTGTGGGTCCACATTCCCTCTGAATTTCTCAGGAATCGTTTTGTGGTGTCGTTACATAGATGTGTCCAGATGTTTAAGAGACTACCGAGTGCTCTTAATAAACGTTTACTTTCGATACTTACAGTCACGATACTCAGTGAAAGTGGCGCTATCGCCGCTGATGGTCTCTTCGTTAGCGGACGGACCAGCGAGTCCCCCATTTTGACTTCCCAGATACTCATTCACCTGCCGTGGCAGCGAGAAATAAGCCTTGGGTCGGTTACCGTGACGCAATTACCCGACAATGGCCAGGTGCTAGATAGCTCGGGAGCTGTGTTGTCTTTGGGAAGTGTGGTCCTTGACCAAAATATTACCTACATCCCCGACGTTTTATTTCTGGGCGACGATCTTTTGAGTCTCGACGTCGGAGGGATCAGTGAGAGGGTTAATATTTATGTGTTCGGGGAATACCGTGATCCACCTACAGTTTTAGATGCAACCGTCCCTGGAGGTTCAGCGAATGCTCAGTTCGGAAGCGCAGTTGCCCTGTCTGCTGACGGAAAGACACTTGTTGTTGGAGCACCAAGAGATAGCACTGAGGGGTCAGACCGAGGATCTATCAAAGCCTACCAATGGATCGATAGACAGTGGCGGGCTTATGGTGAGCCACTGTTTGGGACCGGATTGTTTGAACGCCTGGGCTCCTCCTTGGATATGGATGCCACGGGTTCAACGGTCATTGTAGGGTCACCAAAGGCGTCCAATTCTAATGGCAGGGTTGGGTCTGCGTCAGTGTATACATTAAGCGACGCGGGGTGGGAGCCGATTATTGAGTCGATTAGTGGGTCCAGCGTTGGGGACGAATTCGGTGCCAGCACAACCATATCGCGGGATGGTAACACCATTGCTATTGGCGCACCGTACAACGATGACGCCGGGACCAGTGCCGGCGCAGTTCATTCCTATCGGATTAATAATGGGACGCCTGTGCCCTTTCCTGTCCTCTATGGCGATGAGCCGGGAGACTATGCCGGCTGGAGTGTAGCGCTCTCGGCAGATGGTTCAACGCTAGCATTTGGCGCCATTGGCGATGACGGAACAAATACACTCGCGGGTCAAGTTAAAGTATTTCAACTCTCAGACGATGAATGGGTACAGAAGGGATCCGACCTAAATGGTGAGTCATTGCTCGACCGGTCGGGCCGGTCCATAGCGTTATCGTCGGACGGTAATGTGGTCGCAATTGGCGCGCGGTCAAATAGCGGTAGTGGAGAGAGTGCCGGACACGTGCGTGTCTACGAATACGATGGATTTGTATGGCGTCAGTTGGGAAATGATTTAGATGGGAGATCCGCAGGCGATAACTTTGGTTCTTCCCTTTCCCTGTCAGCAGATGGCTATCGGCTTGCCGTTGGTTCGCAGCTTAGTAACAGCAATGGCGACCGTTCCGGAGAGACGTCAGTTTTTCACTTTGATAACGGGCAGTGGATAGCAACTAGCGACCCCATTTTGGGTGACGCGGGCGACTACTTGGGCTGGTCAGTTGCGCTGTCTGAGGATGCACGGGTACTTGTGTCGGGTTCACCTAATAGCGATATCACGGTTCTAAACTCAGGTGAGATAAGGGGCTTCAATGTTATTAAGGATGTGTACGTGCCCAATATCGCTCCCAACACGGTGGCGGTTGTGGCTACTCCCTACAGCTACACCTTTGAACTCGAATCCGACTATTATGCGCTCAGCTACTCAGCCACTAATTTACCCGTATGGTCTGACTTTGCCGCCTCTGAGCGCCTGCTACTTGGTACGCCTGGAGCTGAAAATGTGGGGGTTCATGAGGATTTGACCTTGTGGGTAGACGATGGGCATGGACTTTCTATCGTTGCGCAATTTGACCTCACAGTGCTTGCCGATTTTGATCTCGACGGCTTGCCCAATGAATGCCCGCTGGCTTGTCTGGATGCGGGTTTTTCTCAAGATAGCGATGATGATGCTGACGGTGTGCCTGATATTGATGATGCCTTCCCGCTTGACGCATCTGAGTCTGTCGATAGTGATAACGACGGTGTTGGAGACAATGCGGATATCTTCCCACTGGATTCAACTGAGGCGTTTGATTCGGATGGTGATGGCGTTGGCGATAACGCAGATCTGTTTCCTCTCGATCCTAGTGAGTCAGCTGATTCAGACGGCGATGGTGTTGGCGATAATGCAGATTTGTACCCGAACAACCCTAATGAGTCGGCTGACTCTGACGGCGATGGGGTAGGAGACAATGCGGATGTCTTCCCAAATGACGGTTCTGAAACGATAGACACTGATGGTGACGGCGTTGGCGATAATAGCGATCTATACCCGCTTGATCCGAATGAGTCTGCAGACTCTGACGGTGACGGCGTTGGTGATAATGCTGATGAATTTCCTCAGGACTCAGAGGAAACCACAGATACTGATGGTGACGGGGTAGGCGACAACAGCGACTTGTACCCACTTGATCCAAACGAATCAGCAGATTCTGATGGTGACGGTGTGGGAGACAACGCTGATGCCTTCCCTCAGGATCCAGACGAAACGATAGACTCCGATAGTGATGGGGTTGGCGATAACTCGGATGAATTCCCAGACGACGCAAGCGAGTCCGCAGACACCGATAACGACGGCGTGGGCGACAATGCGGATGCCTTCCCCGACGACCCCACTGAGACAGTCGATTCTGACGGCGATGGTATCGGTGACAATACGGACGAATTCCCTGACGATCCCTCGGAAAACAGCGACAGCGATGGAGACGGTGTCGGTGATAACGATGATGCGTTTCCTCTGAACCCAGCTGAATCAGCAGACAGTGACGGTGATGGAACAGGCGACAATGCAGACGCGTTTCCGCTTGATCCAACGGAAGACGTCGATACCGACGGTGATGGTGTTGGTGACAACACAGATGCTTTCCCAACCGATGAAACAGAGAGCCTAGATACGGATCAAGATGGTGTGGGTGATAATTCGGACCAATTTCCGGATGATCCTACAGAAACCGCCGATAGTGATGGTGACGGCATCGGCGATCAAGCAGATCAATTTCCTCTGGATGACAGTGAATCGATCGACTCCGATGGAGATGGACAGGGAAATAACCAAGATTTGGACGATGACAATGACGGATTCACTGACCTCGAGGAGGTGGAGGCAGGATCCAATCCCCTTGACCCAAGCGATGAACCTATTCGCCCCCTCAGTCAAGTGTTGATCTGGGCGGCTTTAGAGTCGATTAAGCCTTATCAGCCAGAGCCACCAGACGATCTTATTCCCTTTCAGAAAGACACTCAGCCTCGTCCTTAAACACGGGCGTGCTGGACAAGGGTCTTAACAAACGCGCCGTGTTCAGGAAGCTTGGCAACGGTTTGCGCGACCTCGTGCTGGATGCCTTTTAAAAACGCCGTCATTTGGGATTCAGACATTGCTTGAGCGATGTTGTGATAGGCCTGTGGCTCCATACCCTGGCCCATCATCACCTGAACCCAGGAATTCTCTGCAAAGACATCGTCCTGGGGTTTGAATACCCGCGCGGAGCGCTCGAAGAGTTCCATGCGATGCTTGAGTGAATCGGGCAAATCCATATTTCTGCAATGATCCCAGAAGGGATCACTGTGGCGCTGATTCAGGGTGTAGTGAAGGACAATGAAGTCCCGAATATGCTCTGCTTCCGAGCGCATCGTTCGATTGTACTCGTTTACTGTGCTTGTCTCGATGCAGGCATCTGGGAACATCAGTAGTAGCCACATGATGCCGTTTTGAATGAAGTGGATGCTCGTCGACTCTAGAGGCTCGATAAAGCCACTCGACAGACCAATCGCAATACAGTTCTTGTTCCAGTACTGCCTGCGCTGTCCCGTTACAAACTTGATAGGACGTGGCTCGGTGAGAGGCTTATCAGGCACATTCGACAGTAGGAGTTCTCTCGCGGCGTCGTCATCCATGAATTCATTGCTGTAGACAAGTCCATTGCCCGCTCGATGTTGCAGCGGGATCCGCCATTGCCAGCCGACTTTATGAGCGATAGCCCGCGTATAAGGTTTGGGGTGTTCATTTAATTCGCTTTGCACCGCCCAAGCGCGATTCGCGGGGAGCCAGTGACTCCAGTCATCAAAACCAGTGGCGAGCGCACCTTCACTTAAGAGCGCTCTGAACCCTGTGCAGTCGATGAATAGATCGCCCTCAATGCGCTGACCATCTTCGAGATGAAGTGCTTCGATGAACCCATCTTCAGACGATGTCTCAACACGCTTAATCTTACCCTCTATACGTGTGGCACCTGACGACTCGGCAAGCTTTCTGAGATACATACCGTATTTTGTCGCATCAAGGTGATAGGCGTAGTTCAGCTTATTTTGGCTGGTGATCGCAAATCGCTCCGCTTCTGCCGCCTTAAGCTCGGTACAATACTCGCCATACTCTTCCGCGAGGCCCATTTCTTTCGCACGTAGCCAAAAATGATGGAACCCAGCAGCCCAACTGCCCTTACCGGTGTCACCAAAGGAGTGTATGTAATCCTCGCCTTGCTTGCGCCAGTTCTCAAAGCGGATTCCTAGCTTGAATGTGCCACTGGTTAACTTAATGAAGTCGGGTTCGGGTATTTGAAGGAGGCGGTTAATTGTAAGTATCGTGGGGATCGTCGCTTCGCCTACTCCCACGGTGCCGATTTCTTCCGATTCGACGAGCGTAACGTTAATCTTCCTGCCCACTAAACGTGATAGTGCGGCGGCCGCCATCCAGCCCGCGGTTCCACCGCCTGCGATAACAACATTGTTTACTGTGCGCTGCTTCATGGTTTGGCTACCGTTTTAACGAATTAGTGAGTTCAGCACGTAGCTGTCGGGCGAGTGTGTCAGAGATATCGCCCAACCGGCCCCAGCTGGCTTCTGGGAGGTGTTCGAGGTGTTCTGTGGTATCTGCGAAGACGTAGTGATCAAACATCGCCTTAAGGGCCTTACGTTGATGCAAGGGTAGCGAACGTATGCTCAGAAATGCATGCTTTAGGGCTTCAGTTGGTGACCCATAAACACCAGGCGTCTCTTGCCACCAGAAGTTGACTAGTCCATTGATAGGACTCAGAGACTCTACTTGGTGCCACCACATATTTGGCAGATAAATGACATCGCCCGGTTCTAGAGTTGTCGTTTGAGCGTGTTCTTCGGCTTCCTTGAATTTGGGAAACTGTGCGTAATCAATGCTGTGAAAATCTACCATGCTGATGGGCTGTCCCGCGGGCGTAAGGTCCCATGGTCCAACATAAAGATTCTCTACTTGCTCCGGTGGGAACACTGTAAATCGCCGCTCACCCAGTACACAGCACGCAATATTTCGCGGAAAATCGAAGTGCGCTGCAACCCGTGATTCGTTCCCAATCCATAGGCTGGTCATCGGTTCTGGTATATCGCAGGGCAGTGGGTGAGCCTCGTTAAAGCCCGGTAGCCAAGCACTCGTTTGAGTGCTTCCAACATAAAGGGCGGGGGGTTTCTCATTGCTTGTCGAAAACGCCAACAGCTTTTCAAAGACCTGAGTTAATTGCGTATTAACCTGTATAAAGTTAAAGCCGGTGAGGTCGTCGTTGTAAAAAAAACGGCCTTCGAATTCAGGCTCTGCTAAAAAAGCATTAACCGGCCGACCTTGGTAAAAGCCGGCAATGTAGGCCAGCGCATCGTCCGCTCCACTTGCCGCGGCTTTGACCAGCGGCCAGTCAGCTACATAGCCACGGGCCACCCATGGCGTGTCCGAAAGCAAGAGTGCTTGAGACGGCGGGGTGCCTGGTGATAGCTGGACTTCCGTTATAGCAGTTGCGTGCTTAAGCACAGGCATTAACCTAAGTTGTAACCTTAGCGTTTTTTAATTCTATCAAACGCTTTAGTTGAGATTGAGACGCCACCATCATGTAGGCGGGAAGTAGATGCCCTCGCCGGTGGAGGTCAGTGGTCGCCTCTTCGTTGAGCGTTTGCAGCGTCTCATCGTCGATGGCGTAGAACCCCTCTAGTGCATGCTCCTGTCCGTTGTTGAGCGTGATTTTTAACGTTACGGCTGTAATGAGGTTGTGCTGATTAAGGGCGGCTACAAAGGACGGTGTTAGGGTGTGCCCTTGATGGATCCCCTCGAGCATCGCGGCGAGCCGGTCCAGGTAAGCCGTATTGCCTCCAAACTCCAAGAAAAGTGGTTCGCCCTCGGTATCGCACACATTGGGGTGGTCCATGTCGATCGCGATCACACGCGACGTCTCACCCGTCGCGGTCTGCCCCTCTGTCGCAATCATCAAAGGACCACGTTGTATCAGCATAGGGATGTATTGGCTCGTCCAGCGATTCTCATGGATAAATAGGTTCTCGCCCTGCTCAAACCCAAAAAGTGCAACGGGTGAAAAGTTCCCATCGTTGGGTGACTTGTAAAACATGAGCGGAAAATTGCTTTGTAGTGCCCGCATTTCGGTGGTGTAAATTGGCGAGAACATAACGTGATCAGCATCGCAGGCTGACTGCTTAATTTTTAGTTGAGCATGCTCAACATTGTTTAACTTTTGTATGTTTCCCAACGTTATCCACCTAAATTCGCGCGAAGTCCTGCTCGCGTATTTGATTCATTAAAAAGCGTGTAGGAGGCAGAAATTGCCCATACTTTTGCGCCTTTTTCTGCGTCTCTGCAAATAGCTGCTTTGCCATTGACTGTTTATCCTCACTAGAGCGTAAGGCATCAAAGGTCAGTCGCGATTCGAACCCCATACCGTACAATACGTACTGGTAGCTAGCTGCAGGGAACATCTCATCACGCCGCAAGTCATCATGATACCAAGGCGCACGATTAGCCCAAACAATGAGATTTTCTTGCAGTGTATCGGGTATGGAGGAGTCGGTGCGGTTATGGGTCCAATAGGCTGAGTCATCTCGCTTCGACAGCACGTAGTGGAGCTTGAGAAAGTCAATAATTTGCGACCAGCGCGCCTCAAATTCTCGATTGAAGCGATCCGCAATCACCGTCATATCGTTTAGATCACGTGGCATCTGATTAGCGACGGCGGTTGCGCTGAGCTCTACGAGCACTAACGCGGATGCTTCCAGCGGCTCAATGAAACCCGCCGACAAACCGATGCCAAGGCAATTCTTTACCCAGAACTTTTTGCGGTAACCTGGATCGAAACTCAGCAGTCGGGGATTTAGATCTTCCAGTCCCTCAGGTCGACCTGTTTCTTTGAGATACTGATCAAGGACCTGAAGGGTTTCTTCATGAGACTGGAAGGCTTTGGAGAAGACGTGTCCAACACCACGACGGTGCTGAAGCCCGATATCCCAGACCCAACCGTTCTTTTGGGCAGTCGAGTGTGTCGTTGTCGCAATAGGCGTTGTTTCGTCGGGGTAGGGCACTTGTACGGCCACAGCCGCGTTATTGAAGAGTATTGACTCAACAGATACTTGCTCCGTACCGTAATGCTGACCAAGGAGTAGGCTTTGAAAGCCGGAGCAATCGATAAATAGGTCTCCACAGATTTCACCTGCTTGCTCAGTCACTACGCCTGTTATGTACCCGCTTTCATCGGTGTTAACGCTTACCACGTCCGCATGAAGGTGCTTGACCCCAAGTTTTTCGGTGGCATTTTTCGTAAGCAGCGCCGCAAATTTGCCCGCGTCGAGGTGGTACCCGTAATTAACGGTATAAGCGTAATTAGGAATGCCAATTTGTTTCGGTGCCCTCCCAAGTTCACAAACGGCATACTGTGGCGTCACAGCCTCTGCAAAGGGCACATTGCCCGCGGCTCCCGCGAGCCAGTGCTCAGCAAGATTTACTGAGTCAAACCCTTCTGGCAATGAGAAGGGGTGGTAGTAAGGCGTATCACCCGTGTTAATCCAGTCCTTAAACCACGTACCTTGCTTAAGCGAGGCATCACATGAGCGGATGAAGTCTGCCTCGGCAATCCCAATATCTTTGAGGGTTGTTCGCATCGACGGCCATGTACCTTCGCCGACGCCAACAGTGGGCACATTGGGCGACTCGACAAGTGTTACTTGGAGACCGCGGCTCCTCTCGGGGCAAAATCGAGCCGCAATGATATTCGCGGTCAACCAGCCAGCGGTGCCTCCGCCAACAATTACAATGTCTTTGATATCGTGTTGAGCCATGGTGAATTGCACAATAAGTGTCTGGTGAGTGTAAGAGTTTGCGCCATCTACACAAACAAAAAACCGCCCAAAAGGGCGGTTTTCAATAGGTTTTTGCGGTGCCGATTTAGTAGTTGTAGCGGAAGCCTACGTTGTAGCGTGCACCGATCTGACCGACGCCGTAGGTCTGGTACTGGCTACGACCATGAGAGCGGAATGTCTCGTTGGTAATATTGATGCCTTCTACGAATACAACCAAACCATCGGTAAGTTCGTAGGTGATGTTTGCATCCCACTGCTCGTACTCGGTCTGGTAGCCAGGCTTGATATCGCCACCTGTGAAGTAACCGTCACGCCAGTTGTACGCAACACGAGCCTGAAGACCATATTTGTCGTAGAACAGGATGAAGTTACGGGTGTCGGACAAGCCTGCAAGCGCGAACTGGCTCTCGTTCAGCTGGTTATCGTAGACAGCAGAGCCATCCGCGATGGTCATGTTCGCAATAAAGCCAACACCTGTATCCCAGAAGTTGTGTTGCCATGCCAATTCCCAGCCATCGATCCCTTCTTCACGATCACTGTTGGTGAGCGTATTGACGTTGAAGGGCACAGCATCATCTCGACCTACCACACCGGTAATAACCTGGTTCGCGGCGTCAACGCCTGGTTGGTCAGCAAAGTTTGCGAAGATGTAGTCACGAATCTCTGCGTTTCCGGGGTAGACACCGTTCTGAGCCTGCAGTGCCGCAGCCGCGTCGTTATAGAGTGGGCCAAGACCTGGACTTGCCAGCTGATCATTCAGGATAACGTTTTCGAGAATGCCTCCGGCGATCCAGTTGCGGACTTTCTTGTCAAAGTAACCTGCAGAGATATAGCTCGCGTCTCCGTAGTAATACTCTAACGAGAAATCGAGGTTATCCGACTCGTAAGGTAGGAGACCTGGGTTACCGACCGATGCAATTGCTTCGCCGGGAATGCCTTGGTCAACCCGCGTAATGGTGGGAAGGTTCAAGGTGCCGACGAGCGACCCGTATCCCGCGCGAGCAATCGTTTGGCTTGCCGATGCGCGTAACACCAAGTTGTCGGTTAACTCCATATCGAAGTCGATAGAAGGGAGCGTGAAGTCATACTCACCCGCGAGCGCAGAAGGTACGCTGCCTTCTGCTCGGATAATTTCAAATTCGTTCGTTGAGCGCCATTCAACGCGGTCATACGCTTGTGCTGCTGTACTTGAAACCACCTCGGTCTCTTCGTGCCGCACACCAGCGCGAACGTTGAAGGGGCGGTTGAAAATTTCGCCCGCAAAGTTAAGTTGCAGATAAGCAGCGAATGTATCTTCTTCAAAGAAATCTTCGCTGTCAGGGGTTGAACTAGCACAGAAGCCGGTTCCACAGTCGCCCAAATTGGACGCTGTCGCCAGATGCATTGGGTTGCTCTCAGGCAAACTCTGCAGGAACTCAGCACGTGCTGCCAGGTCTTCCATGTTTGCCATGAAGAAGTTGTTGTTGACTTGATCACCACCTGATAACTCGCTAAAAACGCCCGCCAAAGAGGCCGGTACAACGAGGTCGGCAACACTGCCAAACGCAGACGTCTGATTTTGTCCCCATGTATTACGCTGCACGTTTGAGCCAGCCGTGTAGTTATCCACTTCTGTTTGAGCCACGCCAAAGTCCAGTACCAGCGTGTCTGTCAGCTCAAAGCTACCGTCAAACTGGACCTGCTCGATGCCCATGTCTGCCCAGTTGTTATTGAAAACTGACCCAGAGATTTGTAGGTCGTCAGGCGAAATAGGATCGGCCATCCCAAGGGTTAACACAGGCAGCTCATTGGTGTAGTTGACCGAGGTCAATTCGCGTCCAAAGATTGACATTGAAACTTGACCAGAGCTTCCGAATACACTGTTGGGGTTTCGTGTTGCTTCGGAGTCGTGGTAGTCGAGTTCCAGACTCAAGCGGTCTGTAGGATCCCACTTGAGGTTTAAGCCAGTCGACTTGCGCTCATTAATCGATGCATCAGAGAACGCACCCATAGAGAAGTCGGGCTGGTTGTTTGTCTCGGTGTAAACCAATGGGCTAACGACGTTGCCCTCGCGAACCCAGTTACCCGATTGACCTGTTGGGCTGAACCAAACTGACATGCTGTTGGCCGTGTGGCGAAGATCAAGTTCCGCGTAGGTGTAGTCGAGAGTTGCTGTTAGTGTCTCGATAGGGCTCCACTGCAACGTGACCTGAGCATTTGTTCGCTCACGGTCCCATTCGTCGAGTGTGTAGGTCTGCTGCTGTGGCAAGCCCACTATGTCGCCCGGTACGGGGCCATTGATCTGTTGACCGTTATCGGGCACGCCAACGCCATCGCGCTCGAGCCAGTTGCCGTTTGATCCAGACGCCTGTCCCGATTGTCGCTCCTGGAAGCTACCGGTTATTGCGATACCAACCGTGTCGTCCATGAATGTGTTAGAGAGCAGGAACGCCACTTCGGGAGTCCACTCATCACCGGTGAAGGAACTTTGATCCTTCACGCCTCTAGCGGCGAGCGATGCAGACAGGCCGGGATTATCCAGCGGCTTCGCTGTCAGCACGTTGATGGTTGCACCAATGCCACCCGTGGGGACACTGGCTTGCGCCGTCTTGTATACCTCTACGCCCGAAACACTCTCCGAGGCAATATCACCGAAGTCGAATGAGCGTCCAAGGCCACTGTGCGTTGGCATCTGGCGGCCGTTTAGCGTGACCAAGTTAAAATCAGCGCCAAACCCTCGAACCGTGACTCGAGCACCTTCACCGCGGTCTCGGTCAATAGCTACACCAGTGATACGTTGGAGCGCTTCGGCCAAGTTTGTGTCGGGGAAGTCACCGATGTCTTCAGCCGTAATAGCATCTACGACACCAGTCGCATCTCGCTTCGTGTCCATTGCGCGCTTGAGACTTGAACGAATACCCGTGACGACGACTTCTTCCATCATCTGGCCATTGGCGTTCTCGCCGTCCTGTGCCATGACAGGAGATGCGGCCACAGCTCCGAGAGCAACAGAGACTGCAAGCGAAACGCGTTTTTTTGCAAACAAGTGACGATCCATGTTTGGAGTAACCCCGACTAGTTTATTGGTTTGAATTTTTTCCAGACGGTAACATCCCATGAGCGCTGGCGGTAGGACAGGGAGCTTGAGACAAGTCGGGATATCGGTGCGGTAAATGGGAAGCTCTGAATGCAGTCGCTGCAAGGCGTTCTCTTGGCTAGCTTTTGAGGCGTCCCGGTCTATCCAAAAATCTAGAGGATAAGCGCGACGGACTGGTCGGTGCATTGTCGGACGTGACTGAGTCCGGTTGAGCTTTTGTGGTGCCCCAGCCGTCGCAAATTGCTCGCGACAGCCCAGCCTCCGGCAGTAAATTTGGGGCTCAGTCACATCCGTTGGGGCTTCTTAAGTAGTGAGACAGCGCCGTCGGGGTGGTAAATGCGTTCCTGACAATGAGCGAGCGGTAATCTATGCGTCTTGCACGACACCTCATCTATTCCACATTAGTAGTTATGACCTTAGCAGCTTGCGGCATGAAGCCAGCGACACAGGGCGCCCATGTTGATTTGAGCTGTGCTCAACTTGCGACCACTTCAGTGGACATAAAAGCCTGTGCCGACGCCATAACCAGTCAACTCACCTTGCGGCATAAAGTCGGGCAGATGATTCAGGGCGAAATTCGTGATGTTTCTGCGCGGGATGTGCGCGAGTTTGGTTTAGGCAGCGTCTTAAACGGTGGTGGGTCATTTCCTCAGGAAAACAAATACGCGACGGTAGAGGATTGGGTCGATCTCGCTAATGCCTACTATGAAGCGTCGGTAGACACCACAGAAGGCAGCGCGGGTATACCCATCGTCTGGGGGACAGATGCCGTTCACGGTCACAACAATGTGATAGGTGCCACGTTGTTTCCACACAACATTGGTTTGGGTGCAACGCGTGACCCCGAGCTGGTGAAACAGATCATTGGAGCCACGGCTCGAGAGGTCAAAGCAACGGGTATCGACTGGATTTTCGCGCCGACCGTTGCGGTTGCTAAGGATGCCAGATGGGGACGAACTTACGAATCGTTCAGCTCGGACCCAGTCATCGCCGCGAGTTTCGTTGCCCCAATCGTCGAAGCGATGCAGGCCGAAGGGATCGCATCGACCGCTAAGCACTTCATTGGGGACGGCGGTACGTTGCGTGGAGATGACCGAGGCGAAACGACCCTACCTTTGGACGAGTTAATTGCAGTCCATGGACAGGGTTACCTCGAAGCGATTGATAAGGATGTTATGAGTGTCATGTCATCCTTTAATAGCTGGTATGGCGACAAAATTCACGGCAGCAAAGCAATTCTTACCGATTTGCTTAGAGGTGAAATGGGCTTTGAAGGCATGGTCGTTAGCGACTGGAACGGTATTGGTGAGGTTGCGGGCTGCACCAACGATGACTGCGCGCAAGCGATTAACGCCGGCGTGGACATGCTCATGGTGCCTGCCGAGTGGAAGTCGCTCTATCACAATACACTTGCGCAAGTGGCCTCTGGCGAGATCGCTGAGGCGAGGATCGATGAAGCAGTATCGCGCATCCTCGTAATGAAAATAAAAGCAGGGTTATTTACTCGTGGGCAGCCATCGACCTTTGCCGCGGAGTATCGCGATCAAATTGGGCACCCTGAGCACCGTGCTTTGGCGCGCGAGGCCGTGCGCAAATCGCAAGTTCTACTCAAAAACAGCAACAACCTACTGCCTTTGCATGCAGATCGCCGCTATTTGGTAGCGGGACCTGGCGCTGACAATATTGGACAGCAAAGCGGTGGATGGACCATAAGCTGGCAGGGTACTGGCAACGCCAACACAGACTTTCCGGGTGCGATGTCAATATTTGAGGGTTTGACCCAGCAAATCGAGTCGGCAGGAGGTAGCGTCACGACTGACGAGTCGGCGGAGGTTGATGCGGCGATCTTTGTTTTCGGTGAGACGCCTTACGCTGAGATGCAGGGTGACGTCTATTCGGTCGCTTGGCATGACCAGCGCGCAGAGCGGTCTCGTATGCAAGCGTTGAAGCAACGCGGTATTCCTGTAGTAGCGGTCTTTTTGACAGGTCGCCCAATGTGGGTAAACGATATTCTCAACCTCAGCGATGCCTTCGTGGTCTCCTGGCTTCCCGGAAGCGAGGGGCAGGGCGTTGCTGACGTTCTTCTACGAGATGCCGCGGGTCGTGTGCAATACGACTTTGCGGGAAAGCTACCCATGGCGTGGCCCGGTTTGGACGTCAATGCACGCGATCGGGATCTCCCTGTGGACGAGTTCATCTTCCCTCTTGGCTATGGACTAACAGTAGATGAGTCCCGTCCCTGGGTCGCGCTCTCTGAGGTAATGATCGGAGCCGATAACAGCTTGGACCAAGAAGTATTTAATGGCGGCCCACGCGGATCCTGGCGACTCTTTTCCGGCGATGCGAGTGACTGGGAAGTTGAGGTAACTTCCAGCAGTTCACAGTCATCAACAGGTAGCGTCACGATTGAGGCTATTGACCGGTTGGTTCAAGAGGACGCTCGTCGAGTTACTTTTGTAGGGAATGGGGCCGGTGTATCCCAAGTCTACATGCAGTCAGAGTATCCGACAGATTTAACGGCGCTCAATGACGCGGGCGGAGCCTTGTCTATAGAGTTTAGAGTGCAGCGTATGCCGACGTCGGTGGTCGAACTGCGCATGGACTGTAAATACCCATGTTCGGGCGCTGTGCGCTTCACGAAAGTCCTGCTGGATTCCCCTCTCGGTGAGTGGACTAAGCGGGCCGTTCCGGTGGCGTGTTTCCAAGAGGCGGGCTTGAACTTAGCGCAAGTAAACACAGCCTTCGTTCTGGCGACTGAGGGTGATATAACGCTCGACATATCGGGAATTAAGTTGACAACGATGCCAGAGATTCGCTCGATCGTCTCGTGTGCTGACCTCGTTAACGACACACTGCTGCTCGACTAGCATGACGGTTTGCTTGTCGTATACGAAGAATAAAAGGGGGAAATATGGGCTCTATTGATCTGGCAATTGTGGCAGTTTATGCCATTGGTTTATTTGCTATCGCTCAGTGGGTTTCACGCGATTCAGGACAAGCAAAAACGACCGAGGACTATTTTCTTGCAGGTAGAACGCTGCCTTGGTGGGCGATCGGAGCGTCTCTCATTGCTGCGAACATTTCGGCTGAACAAATCATTGGACAGTCGGGTCAAGGCTTTGTTGTCGGTTTGGCGATTGCAGCCTATGAATGGCAGGCCGCCATTGTACTGCTGCTGGTCGCCAAGTACTTCTTACCCATCTTCTTGAAGCGCGAGATTTATACTATGCCGCAGTTTTTACAAACGCGGTATGGCACCGGTGTGAAGACGCTGATGTCGTTTTATTGGATAGTGCTGTACACCGCGGTGAACCTCACAGCCGTTCTGTGGTTGGGCGGTTTGGCGATAGAGAGCCTTACGGGCCTTGATGTCACTCTAGCGATGATGGCGCTTGCGGCCTTCGCGGTCGTGTACTCCATTTATGGCGGTCTCAAGGCTGTGGCACTGACCGATATTATTCAGGTTGTCATACTCATCTTTGGTGGTTTAGCCATTACCTGGATAGCGTTGGATGCAGTAGGTGCGGGTAATGGTGCAGGCGCAGGACTCTCGAGACTGGGTGAAGAGGTGCCGGGTCATTTTGAAATGATTCTCGACGAATCGCACCCAAATTATAGCGATCTACCGGGAATATGGACCCTACTGGGCGGCCTATGGGTGCTTCATTTTTCTTACTGGGGTTTCAACCAATACATCATTCAACGAGCACTGGGTGCAGAGAGCTTAGCTGAGGCCCAAAAAGGCCTGGCTTTCGCCGCATTTCTAAAGCTGCTGATTCCGCTTATCGTGGTGATACCCGGTATCGCGGCGCTCGTTCTCGCACAAGACGGCGCTCTGGCCTACGACGTGCTGAATGAGAAGTCAGATCGAACCTATGGGGAGCTGATGAAGCTTGCGCCTGAGGGGCTGCGTGGGCTCGTTTTTGCGGCATTAATCGCAGCGATAGTGTCATCACTCGCGTCCATGATGAACTCGATTGCCACTATCTTCACGATGGATATTTATCGGCAATACACGGCGGGAGACAGAGACGAGGCGCACTTTGTTACAGTAGGCCGCGTGGTCGCTTTTGTTTCGATGTTACTCGCTTTGGTGCTTGCTCGGCCATTTCTCGGTGGCATGGAGAGCGCCTTTCAAACCATTCAGGAGTACACAGGCTTTATCGCCCCAGGCGTGGTAATCATTTTCTTACTCGGCTTTTTCGATCGTCGTGCTAATGAGGCAAGCGCTTACGCCGTGCTTGTTGGCTCTGTGGTAGCAAGTCTAGCCCTGAAAATGAGTATGCCTGATTTGCCCTTTGTCTTGCGTATCTGGCTGGTGTTTCTGCTAAATGTGGCATTCGGTGTTGTCGTGTCACGCCTGACACGCGCGCCCGAGGAGGGTCAGCCTGTCGTGTTGGGAGATATTCGATTTGGCACTACACAAGGGTTCAACGTTGCATCCATCGCGATATGCTTGATTCTTGTGCTTATTTACGTCGCATTTTGGTAAACAATTAGCCCTAAGTTGTGACAAAAAAAAGGCCCCAGATGGGGCCTTTTTTGTGAAGCTCTCGGCGCGGGATCTTATTTCATACTCTTCTTTGTTAGAGCCCGGTACATCTTGTCTTTAAACCCTACATAGGGAGGGCCCATGAACTTATTGATCGTGAAATTGGCCTGGTGGAACACAGGACGCATCTTAGAGCACGACGTAAAGCCTTCCTTACCGTGGTAATGACCCATTCCACTGCCACCCACGCCTCCAAAGGGCAGATCGTGCTGGGACACATGCAGCAGGGCATCGTTGATGCTCACGCCACCGGACATGATGTATTTGATGTAGTGTTCGGCGAGTTTTTTACTCTTTGTGAACGGGTACATCGCGAGCGGTCGGTCACCTGAATTCACGTGAGCGATGACATCATCTTCCGATTCATAGGTCATAATCATGAGAAGCGGGCCAAAGGTCTCCCTGTTTCGGATGATCATCTCGGGAGATGTATCCACGACAAACTGAACCGGCACTTTTCGCGTGTCAGGGTTCGGCTCCTCGCCCGTAGGATTGATGATTTTCGCACCTTGAGCGCGTGCGTCGTCGAGTGTTGCCATCATCCGGTCATAGGCTCGTTGATCAATCATGGACGTGTAGTCGTCAGAATTAATCGTCGGTACGTTTGTCTTTAGCCAAGCAGTGCAGTGGTCAATGAATTCATCCAACTGTGATTTGTGGACCATTACGTAATCGACGTTCACGCATATCTGGCCTGCGTTGAACTGCTTTGCAAACATGATGCGCTCTGCCGCTTTGGCAAGGTCATAGTCAGGATCGATAATGGCAGGTGACTTACCGCCTAACTCCAGAATAACGGGTGTCAGATTTTCCGCGGCGGAGGCCATGACTTTTCTGCCCGTGGCGCCAGAGCCAGTAAAGATAATGAGATCAAAGGCGAGCTTGGAAAACTCGATGCCAACGCCACCTGTCTCTTCAATAAATACGAGCTTATCTTCTGGCAAGTACTTTGGGGAGAGCTCTCTTAGTAGGCGGGTCAGTGAGCGGCTGTTCTCTGACATTTTAACCATCACGCGATTACCCGCCGCAAACGCTATCGCGATCTGGGACACCGAGAGAAACACGGGGAAGTTCCATGGGACAATGAGACCCACTACGCCTAGAGGTTGTGGAATGACCGTGTTGCTGGCGAAGGGGAACATGGTGGAATCGATGTGTCGCTTCTCGGGCTTCATCCACTTTCTAAGATTTTTGAGAATGTCATCAATACCGCCCCCAGTACCAATAAATTCGGCAAACATGGTCTCGTGCTCTGAGCGGTGTCCGTAATCTTCAGAGATTGCCTTCGAAATAGCCTCGGTGTTCTCACCAATGAGCTTCTTGAGCTGCTTTAAGTGGTGCTTGCGCTCCGCCTCGCTGGGGTTAGGATCTTGGTGGTACGCCCGGCGCATCTCGTCCAGTTTCATCTGCATTGAGCCGCGAATGGCTTCGGCCTGTTCGATTGACCCGGCTATCGTTGGGTTGATATCAGCGATCGAGTTCATGATGTTCTCGTTATTGTTGGTGGAGTCAGGAAAATACCGCTGTGCTCAACGGTTTGCAAATCATCAGCGAATTCATAAATCGCCTACACGATAGCGGCTCTTGTCGATAGTCGGCGTACCCCTGCCATTAGATTGGGGCGAGGCCGCGCCGTTTGGCCCCGCGGGTACAGCATTAGGTACAGCATTAGTTACAGCATTAAAGGGTGAGCGAAACACATGCGGCGGGATGGATAGCCCCTAAGGGGATAGCGCCAGCGGGGTTTTTTAAGGTCAATCGAGCAAGGTCTAGCGTCACCTTACAAACGTTTGACGCATCGCATTTTGCAGAAACCGCTGTTAGATAATAAAACGTCGAATCACCGCGATTGAGAGAATGAATTGCCCGTCGATTGGCATCTCTTTATGATGACATATTCGCAATATCGATCGCCGCGTGTAACACGGCAATGAGAGGAAGAGAGATGGCAGAGCGGGTATTAATGACCACGACAGACGGTGTCTGTCACATCCGGCTAAACCGGGGCGATAAGATGAACGCGCTCGATCCAGCGATGTTTGAGGGCATCACTGCGGCGCTGGAGACACTTGCGGCTAGCGGTAATGTCCGTGCCATTGTGTTGAGTGGTGAGGGCGACGCATTTTGCGCCGGACTCGACTTAGGAAGCTTTGGCCTACAGGATGACGCGCCTTCAGACCTGGTTCCTCGTACCCATGGAAAAGCCAATTGGGTGCAAAATCTCGGTTGGGGATGGCGACAACTGCCTGTGCCTGTTATTTCTGCGGTGCACGGCGTGTGTTTTGGCGGTGGACTTCAATTGATGGCGGGCTCCGACATTAAGATCATTCACCCTGATACCCGTTGTGCCGTTATGGAGATGCGATGGGGGCTCGTTCCTGATATGTCGGGCTATCCTCTGTGGCGGGGTAACGTGCGTGACGATATTCTGCGCCGCCTTGTCTACACCAATGAGATTTTTTCGGGTGAGGATGCGCAGAGCTATGGTTTCGCGACCGAGGTTAACGAGGAGCCCATTGCTAGGGCGCTGGAGTTGGCTCGAATCATTGCGGGTAAAAATCCAGATGCCATCCGCGCCGCAAAAAAGATCTCGAATATGATGGGTGAGGCTTCCGATGCCGAACTGCTTTTGGCCGAGTCAGTTGAGCAGACTGAGATTATCTATAAGCCCAATCAACTTGAGGCTGTGGCGGCGTTTTTCGAGAAGCGCGAGGCGAAGTTTGGCTAGGACAATAAAGGGGCGAGTGGGCCTCAAACGCTCCTGTAAAAAAGCGCCTATGGGCGCTTTTTTTATGTCGACACGATGTTCCCGTTGGGAGCAAGCAACGACCCTTAATTAGGCGAGCGCCGCTTCCAACTTCACCTGGTCAGCGACAAAGCGCCTAATTCCGTCAGCGAGCTTCTCGCTAGCCATGGCGCTTTCGTTGTGTTCAAAACGAAATTCGGCCTCTGATATGGGTTGACCTACAGCTGACGCCGCCTGCGCTTTATTCAGCGCCTCAGGCAAGTGACCTTCGCTCGCACCTAACGCGTCGAGAAGATCTGGTGCTATGGTAAGCCTATCGCAACCCGCAAGCGCCTCAATCTGCCCTGTATTTCGAAAACTCGCGCCCATAACCACCGTGTCGTAGCCGTGGGTTTTATAGTGATTGAAGATCTTGGACACTGACTGCACGCCGGGATCTTGAGCAGGCGTGTCAATAACCACATCCGTGTTGGCTTTGTACCAGTCAGTAATTCTTCCCACGAAAGGCGAAATTAAGAAAACGCCTGCATCCGCACAGGCCCGCGCTTGCCCAAAGCCAAACAATAACGTCAGATTACAATGAATACCGCGCTTTTCCAGCTCAGCAGCGGCTTGAATGCCTTCCCAAGTCGAGGCGATCTTGATGAGTACACGGTCAGCTGCCACGCCTTCCCTGTCATAAAGCTCAATGAGCTTTTCTGCTTTCTCGATGGTGCGTGAGGTATCAAAAGAGAGGCGAGCATCGACTTCGGTACTGATGACTCCGGGGACTAGGGCCACGATTTGTGAGCCAACTCTCACAGCAAATTCGTCAGCCGCGTTTGGCGTAGCTTTTAGCGAAGCTACATCTGCTTCAAAGCGCGCAAGCCCGGCTGCCTTGAGCAACAATGAGGGATTAGTCGTCGCGTCAACCGGTTTTAGCTTGGCTATTGCGTCTATGTCACCTGTATCCGCGACTACTGTACTCATGGCAGCTAGCTGCTCAAGCTTGGTCATGCATCCCCCAATGGTTTTGAATTAAAACAAGAGCGACGAGTCTACCTCATAGCTGCCCGGCTCATGTAGTATTCTCGGCTAACAATTTGTTCGAGAGTGTCCGCCATGCCAGCTATCCATCGTTATCAATTTATCGGAGAAGGTCGCTTCAACCCTGAAACCTTGGGTCAGTTTGATGAGGCAATTACAAACGCCATAGCGGATGAGGAATGCCAAGTTCTGCTGCTCGCGGGCGAGGGAAAAAACTTCAGTCAGGGACTGGACTTAGATTACTTGATGGCAAGTGACGACAAGGAGTTCACCGAGTTATGTATGCGTGTCCTTGCTCGCGTACTCGACGCGCCGTTACCTGTGGTTTCAGTGGTGACAGGGCATGCGTTTGGTTTGGGGGCCATGATTGTTTTGGCGTCTGACTACAGTGTCATGAGAGAAGACCGAGGGTTTTTCTGCCTACCTGAGGTCGATCTGAATATGACACTGACCGTGCGAATGAACGAGCTTGTGTGCAGCAAGCTGAGCCCATTGGCAATCAGGGCAGCGCTGTTAACAGGGGAGCGCCTAACAGCGAGTCGTGCTTTGGACCTCGAAGTCGTCGATGCCACGGGATCCATGGATGATTTAGAAGAGATGGGACTCGAGTTGGCAGCCCCTATGATGGGTAAAAACAGGCGATCGCTTGCAGGACTAAAACGGGGTTTTAACCAGCCTATCATTGAGCTAATTGAGTCAGATGAGCCTGACGGGCCCATTTCGGCCCCCGCATTCTCCTAGCGGCTAGACCCTACGGTGAGGAAACGCTCTGGGTGAAATCCCTAACCAAGCCACGCCAAAGCGCTTTTGCTGAAGGCGAAGGGATCTGTAGCGATCGATGACGTGTTGCGGCGCATTTGGGGTGCTCGAGACACACATTTCCAACTTGTTAGAGTCGATCTCAAGGAAAATGGGACCGCTCGTGAGGGATGTGCCGGGCGGTCTTGCCGCCTGAGTTATCCCTGAGCGAGGGCGTCTAGTAGCATTTCACTGTCTGCCCAACTGAGGCAGGCGTCGGTGATGCTTTGTCCGTAGGTGAGCCCATCAGGCCGCGCAATGGGCTGATTTCCGCCAACCAGATGGCTCTCTATCATCACACCTTTGATCGGGCATGCTGCTTCGCGCCTTTGATCAACGATACTTTGGCAAACACCGATTTGTTTTGCGTGATCTTTCTGACTGTTTGCGTGACTGCAGTCCACCATGAGTCCCGTGGTAAGTCCCGCATTTTCCAATAAAAGTTCGGCCTCTCGGACACTCGTCGAATCATAGTTTGGCTTGAGTCCGCCGCGTAGAATTAAGTGGCAGTCATGGTTCCCCGCTGTTTTAACGATCGCAGCAGAGCCAGTCTTTGTGACCGACAAGAAATGATGGCTCGCGCCAGCCGCTCTGATGGCGTCGACTGCAATTTGAACGTTGCCTTCGGTTCCATTTTTAAAGCCAACAGGGCATGACAAGCCAGAGGCGAGCTGACGATGGTTCTGACTTTCTGTTGTTCGTGCACCGATCGCACCCCAAGACATTAGGTCCGCGACATACTGAGGCGTAATCGCATCTAAGAACTCGCCCGCAGTAGGTAATCCCATATTATTGATCGAAAGTAAGAGCTCTCTTGCGAGCGCTAAGCCATCGTTTATTTTGAAGCTGTCGTTTAGGAATGGGTCGTTGATGTAGCCTTTCCAACCCAGACTCGTTCGCGGCTTTTCAAAGTAGGTGCGCATCACTATTTCGAGTTTATCGGCATATTGCTCTCGAATACGCATGAGCTTTTGCGCGTAGTCAAGCGCTGCATCAGCATCATGAATGGAGCAGGGACCAATCACGACCAGTAGGCGAGGGTCTTCCCCACGCATGATTTTGGCAATGCGGCTGCGAGTTGTCTCGATCAACACGGCTGTCTCAGTGGGGACCGGGTAACGAGCGATAATCTCATTAGGAGAGACGAGGTCGTCGATTCCATCGATTCGTACGTCGTCGATGGTGGACACGTTTTCAAGGGACACAACTACTCCTAATTTACTCATTGGCGTGAATCGCCAGTATATCGCCTGCGATCAACTATTGCTCTTTCGTTTGCCCTCCTTATTGAGCGCAAGTACCGCGTCCCAAGTCCCCGAGGATGTTGGGAAAGCCTTTTTAACTAGGCAGTCTCTTGGAATATCTCTCGCCCGATCAGCATCCGCCGCACTTCGGAGGTGCCTGCGCCGATCTCGTAGAGTTTTGCATCCCTTAAGAATCGACCCGTTGGGTAATCCATAGTGTAGCCATTGCCCCCCAGTATCTGTATCGCATCGAGCGCGGCTTTGGTTGCAGCCTCCGCGGTATAGAGGATGACAGCAGCGGCGTCTTTGCGACTGTCCTCACCGCGATCGAGTGCACGACCGACCTCGTAGAGGTACGCGCGACAGGCGGCGGTCGAGGCATACATGTCAGCAAGCTTCCCTTGGATGAGCTGAAACTCGCCGATGGGTTGATCGAATTGTCGTCGCTCATGGATATAGGGGACAACCGTATCGAGACAAGCCTGCATGATCCCAACAGGACCGCCTGAGAGAACCGCCCGCTCGTAGTCGAGTCCGGACATGAGTACCGCAACACCGGCATTGATTTCCCCAAGCACATTCTCGGCCGGTACCGGACAGTCTTCAAAAATCAGCTCCGCGGTATTGGAGCCACGCATGCCTAATTTATCGAGTTTTTTACCCTGCGAGAATCCGGCAAAGCCGCGCTCTACAATGAAGGCGGTGATGCCTCGTGAGCCAGCTTCTGGCTCGGTCTTTGCGTAGATGATGTAGGTGTGCGCGTCGGGACCATTCGTGATCCACATTTTACTACCATTGAGAATGAAGTGATCTCCGCGACGCTCGGCGCGCAACTTCATACTGACTACGTCAGAGCCTGCGTTGGGCTCGCTCATCGCAAGCGCACCCACTTTCGCACCGGAGCAGAGGTCCGGTAGGTATTTCTCCTTTTGACTCTCAGTACCGTTGCGCTGGAGTTGGTTAACGCACAGGTTGGAGTGCGCGCCGTAGGACAGACCAACTGATGCCGAGGCACGACTGATTTCTTCTAGGACGATGATATGTGCCAAGTACCCCATCGCGGATCCACCGAAGCGCTCCTCAACCGTAATACCCAAAAGACCTACATCCCCCATTTTGCGCCATAGGTGATGAGGAAAATCGTTTGATGAATCTACCTCGCTCGCAATGGGAAGCAGTTCATTTTTTACGAACTGTCGCGTGGTATCTCGGAGCATATTGAGCTCTTCGCTCAATCCGTGGTTTAGGCTTTTAAGGGGGTTACTCATCGTGTTTAGCACCTCAATTTCACAGGCCACAGCTTAGGCAGTCGGAAGGCGCTGTCAACGCGCGATCATCACATTAGACGAAATCGAGCTAAAAAAAGAAGTGGGTATTTGCTTTAATGTCCGGCGGGGTGATCTCGTGCATGTGTGTTAAGCGTAAAACGGCCTTAGGCCACTATTTCTAGTTGCTCAAATCGATTGAAGACGTCGTAGGCCATCTGGACGATGGTCTCGTTACCCTAAAAGGACGCCTTAATTGCGCTTCGCTAATGGTAATCTCACGCTGTGGAAAAGGGGCGTATTTTGGATACACGAGAGCTTAGAAACACCCTGGGGCAGTTCGCTACGGGTGTCTGCGTATTAACAACTGAGTCGAGTACGGGGCCAATTGGTATGACGGTGAACTCGTTCGCCGCCGTCTCACTAGAACCCGCTTTGGTGTTGTGGAGTATTCAAAATACCTCGGACTGTTTTGACGAATTTACTCAGTGTGAACGTTACGGTATTTCCGTACTGCAGCAATCGCAGGAAGTCATATCAAACCGATATGCCCGCTCAATGGATCATCAAGTCGAATCTTCAGATTTGACCCACGATGCAAACGGCACGCCGCTGATCAAAGACGCGCTCGCAACGTTCTCCTGTCGCACGCAGGCCATCCACGAAGGTGGTGATCATCATATTATTGTCGGTGAGGTTGAGGCGTTTACGACTGAAGACGGTGAGCCCCTGTTGTTCTATGGCGGGGGCTATAAACGCCTGTCTTAAATGGCGGGTTCTTTAATAAGCAGCCAACGCGTCACATGCCGTTAGGATACGGCTCTAAGTCTGTAGCACCCGATGCTCGGACCTGAATCAGTGCGTCACCGTAGGCGATGAGCTGCCTGAGACAGTACAAGCTCCGTTCTGATATGTAACTGTGTTCATCGGTATCGTTTGTTGCCGTGTCGTCATTCATAACTACCATGCAATTCCGAACGATCAAGTGCTCAGGCAAGTAGCACATGCGATTATTCTTATAGCTACTGATACGTAACTCAGTTATCGGGTAGCTGCCCCCAGGTCCCACGGATACACCCACCGCCAGCGCAGGTTTATGCGATAAAGCAGTGCTGTCACAGACTAAAAAAAAGTTTTTTACTGCGGCGGGAACCATTCCGTGCCACTCGGGCGAAATGACGATGATCGCTTCAGAGCTGTGGAGCTGCGCATTGAGCTCACCGAGCGGCGCCCAGTGGGCTGCGTCGGTGCCGATTTCTTCATCCCACAGTGGCAAAGGGTGCTTTCCCAAATCACAGGTCCAACAGCTGTGATCGCCAATCGATTCGATCTGCGCCTGCAAAAAGCGACCAATCTTTGCGCTTTGCGAATCTTTGCGATGACTACCTACTATGATGGCTATGCGCATACTGAAATCTCGGCACTAAGTGAGTCGTGAATAATACTGAGCTAGCTACCGCATAGCTAGGCATTGTTGCCAGAATGCTTGCGCGGGGGCAGAGAGTACGCCATCGCGTCGCCGTATCATGGCTAGGCGTCGAGGCATTTTCCGCTCCTTGGGGGTTTTGAGTGCAACGAGTGTGCCGTCGATTAATTCACGCTCCAGGACACGAGCGGAGAGGCAGCCAACACCCACCCCCTTGGCAACAGCCCGTTTAATAGGCTCGTTATGACGGAACTCCATGGCGATTTGGAGATCGGCCAATGCCCCGCGGAAGGTGTCATTAAATACGGTTCTCGCACCGGAACCCAGTTCCCTCAAGACCCACGCGGCGCGCTCTAACTCCCGTACCGAGGCGTGGCCTTGACGAACAAGTGGGTGATCGGGGCTCGCGAATACCACGAGTTCGTCTTGCAACCACGCTTCGACTAAAACGCGTGGGTCATCAACAGAAGATTCTATTAGACCAAAGTCAACATTCCCCTCGATGACTGAGTCGATGATACCAGGAGAATTATCGCTGTTTATCTCAATATCGACATTCCCATGCTCTCGTTGGAAGTCCACCATGGTATCCACGATGATGTGGTTGGCGATGGTGTAACTCGCACCAATACATACCGTGCCCGCTATCGTCTCGCCTTTTAACTGCAGATTTAGACGTTCTGCATGGGCGAGTAATTCGGTGACAGCGGGTAAGAGCGACGCACCGACCCGATTTAGTTTTAGCTGTCTGCCAATTCGGTCGAATAATTTTTGTCCAATCTGTGTTTCAAGCTGTTGTATCGCTGAGCTCACGGCGGACTGTGATAGCGACAATTCTCTCGCTGCAGCCGTGGTCGATTCGAGCTTTGCGACGGTTATAAATACGCTTAGCTGTTTGAGGGTGAAATGCATATTAACCAGTAATTTCGATAGATCTAATCTATTTAAACCGTTTTTATTTATAAATGATATCCCCTAGACTTGCGCCAGAATTTTGGAGAAGAACATGGCAGAGCAAAAAGCAACGAATATTCACTGGCACGAGGGAGAGGTGACGCGGGATGAACGTGCTGGCCTTCTTGGACATCGGGGCGCAACACTTTGGTTTACTGGCTTGTCTGGTTCCGGGAAAAGCACCGTGGCGGTGGCTCTTGAGGGCGTGCTTCATGATCGGGGGGTGCTTTGCTACCGACTAGATGGGGACAATGTCCGCTTCGGGATTAATAAGAATCTTGGCTTTAGTGAGGAAGATCGTGCTGAAAATATTCGGCGTGTTGGCGAGATCTCTAAGCTGTTTGTCGACTCGGGCGTGTTGGTCCTGTCGAGTTTCATCTCGCCGTATGTGCGCGATCGCGAGCTTGTTCGACAAGTTCACGAGGATGCAGGTATGGCCTTTATTGAAGTATTCGTCGACTGCAGCTTGGATGCGGCAGAGCTGCGCGACCCGAAGGGTTTATACAAAAAAGCACGCGCGGGCGAAATCAAAAATTTCACGGGCATCGACGATCCCTACGAGGCGCCACAAAATCCAGAAATTCACCTGAGAACTGATGAGCAAAGCCTTGAACAAGAGGTCGCCGAAATTATTGAGCAGCTTCAAGCGCGCGGTTTAATTCCTCACTAGCTGTTGCCTTCAGCTCGATAGCAACACCCACCATTACCCCCTTATCCGAACGAGAACAAGAGAATCCAATGAGCTTAATAAAACCTCATGGTGCTGAGGCACTGATACCGAGAATCGTTACAGGCGAGCGCTTGACCGCGCTGACACAAGAGGCGACAGATTTGAAGGCGATAACCATCTCGTCTGCCGCTGCTGCGAACGCTGTGATGCTCGCTGCAGGGTATTTCACACCCTTGTCCGGGTACATGGATCGAGCTGACGCCTTGGACGTAGCCCGTGATCTGCGCACGACCAAGGGGCTGTTTTGGCCTGTTCCTGTTTTAAATATGGTGCCGGAGTTTGAGGGAGAAGCTGGGGATCGAGTCGCGTTGAGAGACCCTAACGTAGATGGCAACCCTGTGCTTGCTGTGATGGAAATTACGGGCATCGATACGTTATCTGACGATGATATGTCGCTTATGACGCGCGAAATTTTTGGCACTGAAGATCCCGCACATCCAGGTGTGGCAACGTTTAATAGTCAGGGGCGAGTACTCTTGTCGGGACCTGTCGAGGTGTTGAATTACTCTTATTTTCAGGCTGATTTTCCCGAGACGTTTAGAACGGCCATGGAAATTCGAGATGAGATTGCGCAGCGGGGTTGGCAACGCGTGGTTGCCTTCCAAACGCGTAACCCCATGCACCGAGCCCACGAGGAATTGTGCAGGATGGCAATGGACGATCTGGATGCCGACGGTATTTTGGTCCATATGTTGTTGGGCAAACTTAAATCCGGCGACATCCCCGCAGAGGTGCGTGATAACGCTATCCGAACTATGGTCGAGCACTATTTTCCTGCGAATACAGTGATGGTCACAGGATACGGATTTGACATGTTATATGCGGGGCCGCGTGAAGCAGTGTTGCATGCATTATTTAGGCAGAACGCCGGTTGCACGGAGCTCATTGTCGGCCGCGATCATGCCGGTGTTGGCGATTATTATGGTGGCTTTGATGCACAAACCATCTTTGATGATCGTGTGCCTCAAGACGCTTTAGCGATTCGTATTTACCGAGCAGATCACACGGCGTACAGCAAAAAACTTGATCGTGTTGTCATGATGAAAGATGCACCCGATCACGACAAAGCGGATTTCATTTTACTGTCTGGGACCAAGGTGCGTGAAATGCTGGGGCAGGGCATTGCGCCTCCACCCGAATTCTCGCGTCCCGAGGTGGCACAAATTCTGATGGATTATTATCAGTCCTTAGACGTTTGATGAGTCCTGATCATAAAGGCGTCTCGCTAGGGTAATGAGACGCTTGATTCCCGTCTCGACAGTGTTGGGATCGCCGGCGTAGTTGACCCTCAAGCACTCGTTAGCATGCTGCCAATGGCGGGTTAGCCCTTGGAAAAAATGATGTCCCGCTACCGTTACCACCCCCTCTGCGGCGGCAAGCTCGTACAGCTTTTGGGTCCCGCCCGGGAGATTTTCGAACCAAACCCATAAAAACATGGCACCGTCCGGCCGGTGGACTCTGATTGGGAGCCCCTTTGCGGCTTTCAACAATGTATTTAACGCGAGCGACTGTTTCGATAAGTAGTGGGGTCTGATTACCGTTTCGCAAAGCGCATCCAAACGGTTATTCGCGAGCAGTGGAAGGACTAGCTCAGGGCCCACCCTAGTGGGTGCAAGTCCATTGATTGCATTGGCGCATCGTATCAGTTCTGTCACCTCTGTTGCGGCAACAACAATGCCGGTCCGGACACCCGGTAGCCCAAGTTTCGACAGACTGAGGCAGAGGATCGTGTTGTTGTCCCAGTAAGGAGCGGCTTGGGTGTAAATCATGCCGGGAAAGGGAAGACCGTATGCGCCGTCGATGATGAGCGGCACGTTGGTCGCAGCGCATTGCTGAGCCACATGCGAAAGCTCTGCGTCAGTCACGACATTCCCTGAGGGGTTTGTGGGTCTGGAGAGACACACCGCCCCACTGGTTTTTAGGCTCAGCTCAAAGCGTTCTAGGTCGATGCCGTATTTAAATTGTTGATCACCAATAAGGTCGATGCGAGCGGGGGTTGATCGAAGAATGGGTCGCGCTTGGCGACCCATGTCGTTATAGCCGACATATTCGGGCGCTATGGGGAGCTCAATGTGTCGCCAGCTTCCATCGCTAAAAGCCCCCGCAAAGGCGTTAAAGAGAATCTCAAAGCTCGCCTGACTACCATTTGTAATCGCGATGTTGGACGCCGAAAGGGGCTTTTTAAAAAGGCCTGACAAACGTTCTGCTAACGCGGCTCTGAAGCGCTCATGACCCTGTGGTGCATCGTAGTCGCCCACCATTTGTGTAAAGCGCTTCGTATCGTCTACGACTTCACTGGCGATTTGACGAAGCGCGTCGCCAACCTCTGGAATGTGGGCTGGGTTTCCGCCACCCATGGGGTAAAGTTTCCCTCCAGGCGGTGCAGCGATCGTGAGATCCTGCATGAGCTGGACGATTCCGCTTTCACTGCTGTAATGTTGCGCATAAGTCGAAAATTTCACGTTAAGCAAATACCTCTGCGTGGTGCTCACTCACACCTCGACGATGATCGAGCGGCTACCGTTGCAATAAAGAGAACGAAACAACAATGATACCAAAGCTCGTAATAGCCAATTGGAAAATGGCGATCGATCGGGATTCAGTTCGTCATTTCCGCAATGAATGGGAAGCGAATCAGGCGTCTTGCAAGGCAAAAATCCTTGTAGCACCTCCCGCCATTTTTTTATCAGACCTCGACAGTATGGCGGGTGTAGCGCTCTGCGGCCAAGACGTTTCAGCCAACGAGCCGGGTGCACACACCGGAGAATTGTCGGCACAGATGCTGGACGATTTTGGTTGCAGCCACGGATTAGTCGGACATTCGGAGCGACGATCTTCGTGGAGCGAGTCTGATGCTTTGGTGGCCAAAAAAGCGCTGAGACTCGAGTTGTTGCAGATACGTCCTGTGATCTGTGTTGGCGAGTCGAAAGCCGATAGAGAGAGCGGCAAGGCGGAAGAGGTTGTGGCGGCGCAGGTCCTAGCTAGTTGTGCGTTATTGAAAAGCCCTCCGGTCATTGCTTATGAGCCCGTGTGGGCGATTGGTTCCGGAGAGGCTGCAACACCCGAGATAGCAGAAGCGATGCACGCTGCGATTAAAACAACGTTGGGGGAAAGATTTGGCAAACCTGTGCCTGTCTTGTATGGCGGGAGTGTCAATGAAACTAATGCGAGTCAGTTTACGAGCTGCGATAGCATCGATGGTCTTCTTGTGGGAGGGGCATCCTTGAACGCCAGAACGTTTTTAAATATCTGTCAATCGGTTGGGAGTTAGGTTTAATGCAGATCAGTGACAATACGCCGGTCTTAGTGGCCTCGGGCCAGATTGTTGATCGACTCGGTGACGGTTGGCGCGGTTTATCACCCGCAGATCTCGCTGCCGAAGCGCTCAACGCGGCCGTGGCAGCGACCAATGTGACAGATCTTGCTAGCACGGTTGATCAGTTGATGGTGATGCGGACCTTCGTGGATTCTGTGCCCGAGCGGATTAAGCCCTTGTTAGCACCATTTGGATCAAGCGATCAGTTTGCCCGATCTGTTGCGAACCGAGCGGGTATGGAAGGCGCAAAGGCTATTTATGCGACGGCAGGTGGGCAGAGTCCGCAGCAGTATGTTGCAACGGCCTGCTCCGAGATCGCTCAAGGTCGTGCCCACGTTATCGCACTGTGTGGTGCGGAAGCGATAGCGACAATGCGCGCGTATCAGCGATCTGGCGAAACGCTCGATTGGTCGGAAAGTCCCGAGGGCACCTCCGAAGATCACGGCATGGGCCTTGAGGATCAATTCGTTCCCGTCCTAGCCGCGCATAAGGTGATCGCCCCGATCGATATTTATCCCTTAATGGAGCACAAAAAACGCGTCTCTCGTGGCATGAGTCGTAGCCAATATCAGACCTTTTTGGGTGATGTTCTCGCGCCGCTTGCTGACACAGCACGCGAGAACCCCATCACTATGTTTGAGTCGGTGCCAGCGGCAAATGAAATCTCAACGCCATCGGGGCGGAATCGCGTGGTCGGGGATCCTCATCTTAAATCCATGGTCGCTAAGGATGGTGTCAATCAATCTGCGGCTGTCATTGTTATGCGATATGACAGGGCGTGTGAGCTAGGCCTTGAGAATCAGGCGGTTTTTTTAAGAGGCTTCGCAGAGGCCACCGAGCAGGACCTTCTAGAGCGGGTTGACTGGTCAGTATCGCCAGCGCTGCGTTGGGCCTATGAGCATGCGCTCATCTCTGCGGATATGACGCTCTCGGAAGTCGACGCGTTCGACTTATACAGTTGCTTTCCCGTTGCTGTCATTGAGGCGATGGAGGCTTTGGGACTTGAGGTAGGTGAACAAAGAGCCGTCAGTCTCACGGGCGGACTGCCATTTTTCGGTGGGCCCGGAAACAACTATTCAATGCATGGCATCGCATCGGCGGTTACAACTATTCAGCGTAAACAGCATCAGACAGTGCTCGTTGGCGCACTGGGTGGTCACATGTCCAAGCATGCTGTGGGTATCTACAGTCGTGCGCCGGGTGATGTCGATCCCAGAGCGAGCGACTTGAAGTTCGAAGGCGCTGGAAATAGTCGGGCGCTTGCCTCAGAATTCAGCGGCACCGCCGCAGTAGAGACTTTTATGATGAAGCAGCTGGCTGAGGGGACTTGGCTTGCTGTACTCGCTTTAAACGAGGCTGGAGAGCGTGTTGTCGCAGCTTCACTGTTGGAGCCGGGTGACCTGAAAGACCTCTGTGTCGAAGGCGATCCTGTCGGTGCAAGGGTTCGCATTGAACCTGATACGCAAAACACGCACAAAGTTGTCGGGCTTGCCTGACGCAACGTTAGTTACAGAGGATTTATATGGATATTTCAGGAAGAGCGGCCGTTGTCACAGGTGGTGCATCAGGTATCGGTCAGGCAGTTGCCCGACGAATTTATGCCGACGGTGGCAATGTCATCGTATTTGATCTCAATGCAGACGCGGGCAATGCGATGGTTGAGGAAATGGGCGCAGATCGTTGTGTCTTTGCGCAGGTCAATGTCGCTGATGAGGCCACTGTTGAAGCGGGTATTGAAGCGGGAATCGCGAAATTTGGTGCGATCTACGCGGTGGTCAATTGCGCAGGTATTGCGAATGCGTCGCGTACTGTTGGTCGGGACGGTGCATTCCCCCTTGATCTGTGGAACAAGGTCATTGCCGTAAACCTGACCGGTACATTTAATGTCATTCGCCTATGCGCGGTTAGAATGCAGCACAACGAGCCTGTTGATCAGTACATGGGACGGGGTGTGATTATCAATACCGCATCGGTTGCGGCCTTTGAAGGACAGATGGGGCAGGCAGCCTACAGCGCAACCAAGGGCGGCATCGTGGGTATGACTCTGCCGATAGCGCGTGATTTGTCAAAAATGGGTATTAGAGTGAATACGATTGCTCCCGGCATGATCAACACACCGCTTTTCGCAGGTCTTCCACAAGATTCTATCGATTCATTGTCGGCCGCAGTTCTATATCCTCAGCGCCTAGGTGCGCCGGAGGAAATTGGTAAATTGGCAGCAGCAATCATAGATA
This sequence comes from Halieaceae bacterium, assembly GCA_042090345.1. GTDB lineage: Bacteria > Pseudomonadota > Gammaproteobacteria > Pseudomonadales > Halieaceae > Luminiphilus. The sequence continues at coordinate 65,443 of JBELJN010000012.1, forward strand.
ATGACTACATTAACGGCGAAACTATCCGTATGGATGGTGGCATCCGTATGCAACCCCGTTAAGGTTACGGTGAATCGATAAGGAGAACGATAATGAGTGAACCAGCTGTATTAACGGACGTCGCCGATGGCGTCATGACAATTACAATTAACCGTCCCGCCGCAAAGAATGCAGTGAATAAGGACGTTGCGGTAGGGATCGCGGCGGCTCTGGATCAGCTTGACGCGGATGAGAATACCCACGTGGTAATCCTGACGGGCGCGGGCGGTACTTTCTGCTCGGGCATGGATCTTAAGGCCTTCGTTACGGGCGAGACACCTTACGTCGAGGGGCGCGGATTCGCCGGTATGGTTCAACGCTCTACCGACAAGCCGCTTATCGCTGCTGTCGAAGGTTACGCGCTTGCGGGTGGTTGCGAATTGGCGATTACATGTGACCTTATCGTCGCTGCGGACAATTCGAAGTTTGGCATTCCTGAGGTAAAGCGCGGGTTGGCGGCGGCGGCGGGTGGCCTGGTGCGTCTTCCTCGTCAAATCTCGAGCCGTGTTGCGATGGAGATGGCCCTTACGGGTGATTTCATGGATGCAGATCGCGCGTTGAGCCTTGGCCTGATCAATCAGGTAGCACCTGCGGGTGAAGCCTTGGCTCAAGCCAAAGCTTTGGCGGCAAAGATTGCTGAAAATGGTCCACTTGCAGTGAAACGCAGTAAGCAAGTGATTAAAGAGTCTATCGACTGGTCGCAGGACGAGATGTTTGAGAAGCAGCAGGAAATCGTGAACCCTGTCTTCTCGAGCGAAGATGCGATTGAAGGTGCAACGGCCTTCGCTGAGAAGCGTAAGCCTAATTGGAAAGGTCGCTAAGCTAAGTTAGTAAAACGACCCGGCAATGCCGGGTCTTTTTTTATCTGGGATTTGAATATGCGTTTAATTGGATTTGCAGTGGTCTTGTTGTGGTTGGCAGGGTGTGCGTCGCCCAGCCAAAAATTGTCAAATCAAGAGGCTGTGGTTACGGATACGGGTTCGGTTTTGGCATACGAGTCTGAAGACAATTTGCTGCAATGGTACGACATTCCTTACGCTCAGGCGCCTGTGGGTGATCTGAGATGGCGAGCACCACAAGCTCTTGCCGTGACCGATGGACGCATCAGACGTAGCTCAGATGCCATTATGTGCCCTCAAGAAGCAGGCTATGTGAGTGGGGTTAAGGGTGAGTCAAGTATAGGCACTGAAGATTGCCTTTACCTTGACGTGACTGCACCGGCCGATGCAGACGGCAGTTTGCCCGTAATGTTCTGGATACATGGTGGGGGTAACACGGCAGGGCACAAAAATGACTATGACTTCTCCAAATTGGCTGCAAAGCAAAACGTGGTGGTTGTCACGTTCAATTACCGCCTTGGGCCGCTCGGTTGGTTTAGCCACCCAGCGCTCGATACTGGGCCAGGCGCAATCGCCAACTTTGGCACGCTCGACATCATTGCAGCGCTGGGCTGGGTTCAGCGAAATATTGATGGCTTTGGTGGTGACAAGAATAACGTAACGATATTTGGCGAGAGCGCTGGGGGACACAATGTGTTCACGCTGTTGGCCTCGCCACTATCCAATGGGTTGTTTCACAAAGCGATTTCGCAGTCGGGCTATGTCCGATCTATGAGTCCTCGCGAAGCGTTTAACCGGGATCGTGAATTTCCAGAGATCGATCGCGGAAGTTGGGAATTTACGCAAGAACTTGGTTTAGATGATGAGCGTGCAACGGCGAGTGCACTCCGAGCGATTGACGCAGACACTATTATTTCCACCTTCTTTGCTATGCCATCTGATCATCGTAGCCCCGGCATCATCAATGACGGCGTTGTAATACCAACGGAGGGTTTTGCCCAAGCACTGAGTAATCCTGCTTATGCGAAGCCCGATGTATCCGTCATGGCAGGCGCTAATAACGAGGAGGTCACTTTGTGGATGGGCTTAAATCGTTACTTTGTGAATGCGTCGTATCCACTCACCGAGTGGTTACCGCCTAAAGTCACTTTGAAAAACCCTGATTTGTATAAGTTTTGGGTTAGACAACGCTCAGAAGGCTGGAAGGCGCAGGGCGTTGACCGCCCCTTGGTTGCACTAGAGGCAGCGGGTTACTCATCCTTATACGCTTATCGTTACGACTGGAATGATCAAGAAGACAGCTTCCTCATTAAATTTTCTGAGGTGTTAGGTGCCGCTCACGCGAGTGAAATTTCATTTATTCAAGGGAAGGCAATGTATGGGCCGATTGGTTCTTATATGTACCCCGATAGCGAGTCCGCTCGCGATATGACCGATATCATGATGACCGCTTGGGGCAATTTTGCGCGTGATGGTAGGCCGGGCACGGTCAAGGGCGACGCTTGGGCACCTTTTGTGTCGCGGGCACCGCATTACATGGTGCTCGATTCGCTGGGGGATCACGAGCTAAGAGCCGACGCAGCCTCTATGGATGCCATTTTTGCCGAGGTCGCTGATACCGATCTTTTATCTTCCAATGAGCGTTGTATTCTCGCTTGGGAGCTCGCAACGGCACTCGGTGATCCCGCCTATGGCGCCTACCGACGCTGGAATGGTGGTGAATGTGCTGATGTTGATGTGCGTGCATTGCGCAACTCGATTCGTGAGGCGCTTGAGGATGAGTTTGGAACCACGTCGGTACTCTGACCGGACTGACTCGCGCCTCATTGATAAGAGTTGGTATCGCGCATCATGACGAAAGTAATCGCCGTAGTAGGCGCATCGGGCAGTGGCAAGAGCAGTGTGGTCGCGCGACTTACAGCAGGCCGCGAAGGCGGTATTTCGGTCGTTCATGCCGACAGTTATTATCGCGACCTTTCGCACCTTACGTTTGAGGAGCGTGATCGCGTTAATTACGATCATCCCGATGCGATAGAATTTGAGCGGCTGTGCAAAGATCTCCGGTCACTGAAAGCGGGGGAGGGCATCGAGGCTCCGGTTTATGACTTTAGCGTGCATAACCGTGCAGCCGAGACACAGGCGATCGATGCAAGGGATGTCGTTATCCTAGAAGGCATCCTTGTCTTGGCGGATCCTAGTACTGTCGAGCTGATCGATAAGATCGTTTTTATAGAGACGTCGCTTGCTACCTGCCTCAAGCGGCGGATCGAGCGTGACAGGACAGAGAGAGGGCGCTCAGAGCGATCAGTCCGTGATTTCTGGGAAACGCGGGCAGCGCCTATGTTTTCGCAGTATGTTGCGCCCTGGAGGGATAAAGCGGATCTGGTGCTCAGTGGCGAGCGAGACCTATCTGTGGCCCATGAACAATTGAGCGCGTGGTTACTAGCTGACACGGGTCAGTGATGCCACGGCTTCACTTTGTTGGCTTTTCATCTCTCGGAAGTACAACGCAGCATTGACGGCGAGCATGTGTTTCTTAAGGGTGGTAGCCGATCACCCGACGTTGCTTATGCACTCAAAGTGACTCTCGTTGCTTAGAAACCCAGCGAAAGTGTGCCGCCAGGGTCTCGTCGGTCAGCAATTTCTCAAGTGTGTTTAAGCGCGTAGCGAGCGTCATCTCATCGCAGAGAGTGTGGACGCCTTTGTGGCATTTGCGACAAATATGAACACCGACATTGAGTTCTTCTTTAGCGAACCGTTTTCGAAAGCCTTTTCGACGATGAACCTTTTTGGGGATCAAATGATGGAAGGTGAGCACCACCACCCTGCCACAACAAGCACAGGGCGGTAGGGCGGCGTGATTAACCATCCAGGAGATTACTCTCCGCCGACGGTTACCTCGTCAATTAGATTGCGTAATTCACTGCTATCGGGCCCGACGCCTGAACCAAATTTTGCAACCACCTCACCGCTTCCTGAGACGACATACTTGTTGAAATTCCAACGTGGGTATCCTTTCGCTTCGCCCAAGCCCTGGAAGACGGGATTAGCGTTACGACCCCGAACAGACGTAGTTGCCATAACGGGGAACGAGACGTCGTATTTCTCAAAGCACACGGTTGCCGCGTCGGCTTCATCGTTCTCTTCTTGGAAGAAGTCATCTGAAGAAAAGCCGACGACAACGAGGCCTTTGTCTTTGTAATCTTGGTGAAGCTGTTCAAGCCCCGTGAACTGAGGGGTGTAGCCACAATTACTCGCTGTGTTCACGATCAGCATAGGCTTACCTGCGTAACTCTCGCAAAAGTTAACCGTGTCTTTGGAGCTGAGCTTGCGCATTTCTGTGTTCAAAAACTCTGGGCATGCGAGCGTTGTCGCTGATGCTGTCATACCGAGTGTCAAAGCTAGTAACGTGCGTTTCATGGGAGTTCCTCCGTTGGGTTATGGGAGTATAGGTCAAACCGAACCATTCGGTTCATTAGTCGAATGTTTCGTCGAACGCCTGTCCAGCATAGCTGCTTGCGCAACAAGCGCGTCAGAGTCGACTGAGTAGCCGCTCTACCTCTGCCATGGTCCACTCGGGATGACAATGATAGGAAGACGCGTGCGTGCCCCATCGTCCTTTATCAGCCAAGCAGGGGTGATCTGGCTCGATGCGCGGCACATAAGTCAATGTTGCCGAGCTATTGTTTTTGGCTAATGTCTCGCTCCACACGGCGCGGGTAATAGGGTCATCTTTGTTTTGAACGATATGAATGGGAAGGGAAAGGTCTGCACCCAACCTCAACGCATCATTTTCCCCTTTGGGGAGGCTCCAAAACCGGGGCGCTAGCCAAGCCATAGGCTTAAAGAGTGCTGGCGGTAATCCGTAACCGACGTAACCGCCCTGAGCGAGCGCATCGTAGGTGTTTAACATTGGATCAAATAGTAATAAACCGTCGGCGGACATTCCGTTTGCAATGGCGTAGATCGCTGTAGCGCCGCCCATTGAAAGACCGCATACAATAACTGGAACGTCTCCAGATTTCCGATTTTGTAGCCAGCGATTTGCTGCCTGAAGGTCTCTGTATTCGGTCGCACCCATGCGCAGATATCCGTCGGTATACTCCGAATTCCCATGGTTGCGTTGGTCAAACGTAAGAACAGAAATGCCCCGGCTGTTCAGATGATCGTAAAACCCTAGCGTGTTGAAAAAAGGAGAGAATCGGCTCGACCCGGCGCCGTGGACGAACAGCACAATCGCCCGCGGACTTGTTGCCGGCATCCACCATCCCTCAAGGCGTAAACCCTCACTATCGATAACAATATCCTCAAAAGCTCGACTAGGCTGCTTGTCAAGGAGTGGCTCAGATCCCGATTTTAAACCGAGCCATGGGAAAGCGATTCCGAAGATGAAACCGAGTATAAGGGTTACGTAAAGTCCGTACTTAACAGCAGTCATCGCAGATAGCACTGGTTTAAATTCTCCATGGATAGTGGGTGGCCCGCTCGCCCGTGTTGAGTATAACGCGGGCTTCAAACGGAGGCTTTTCATTAGGGCGCTTAACGCTGACTCGGTGCCGGGACGGTAAATTGAGGCTCAGTGTTTTGAGTCACAGCGGCGACCGTCATGATTCGCTTGTCGTTGAGTACACGATTGTGTGAGACGCATCACCGATGGACTGCGCTTCAAACTGGTCGGCCGGAGACCCGAGAGTTGATCCGCATAGTTGCCGACGATCTGCTTAGTTGCCGACTAAGACAGGTTAAATCGTTTGCGTAAAAATTGAGCAACGCCATCCTCATCATGATGCCCAATGATCTCCGTTGCGATCTCTTTGAGTTCATCATCTGCGTTCTCCACGGCATAGGCTTCCGTGGCCACTTCGAAAAGGCTGAGGTCGTTGTCCCCATCTCCAAAGGCGATGATCTGTGTATAGCCTGCGCGCTTTGCAACGTGACTGACACCGTTTCCTTTTGATCCCTCGCTATGATGGACGTCTAGCCACGCCAGTCCCTGCTCTTTCAGCGCAATTCCGGAATAAGCAACAAGATGAGGATGGTGAGCGACGAAATCCACAACGCAATTAACCGCTTCCTGTGTGCCCATGGCCGATACGTTAATAACGTGCGCGTCCTGGGGCATCTCCTCGATACGTTGAAGCGGTAATTCCCGTTCTTTTTCGAAAAGATGCGCGAGCTTTGTTTCGTAGCCTTCCTTGAGTGGGGCGTGATACACCGCATGTCGCTCACCCTGTTCGAGCGTAAACACGAACGGCGTAAGTAGATTCTGGGTGAAGATGCCAATGACATTATTGACCTCAGAAGGGGTTAGCAGGTGATGGTGACTGTAAGAACCCAGACTCGGCTCCCAGATGACAGCCCCGTTTTTGAGCACCATAGACCGGTCGAAACCGTTGTCATCGAGTGGTTGTAGGGCTGCTTGTAATGTTCTGCCTGTTGCGATGGTGTAATCGATGCCTTCTCGCCGCATCATACGGAGGGTATCTTGTGTGTACGCCGAGATTTGGGATTGAGCGTTCAGCAGCGTTCTATCCATATCAAAAACCACGAGTGTCATTGCGCTGCATCCTAAAAAGTGAAAGCGAGAACTTAAAAAATACGAGCGCAAAAGCCTATCGGTTGTGAGCAACCTATTCCAGCGCCACATGGGTAAATTCGGTAATCGTAAGAGGTCAGAACTGTGGCATTTATTAGTATTTTTGGATTAACGGCCGCTTTGTTGTGTCGCACCGAGCAGCGGATATCAGATATAACGTGTGGGGTATCCAAACAGTTATTTGAAGTGAGTTAACGGAGGCCGCGTGTCGCAAGGGAAAAAGGGTATGGACCGTCGGATGTTCAATCGTTGGCTTTTCTTTGCTACGGCGTTGAGCGGTGTCGCAAATGCCCGAAATCTGACGAATGAGCCGCCCCACGTAGCGGTTATTGGCGCTGGTATCGTCGGCTCAAGTATCGCTTACAATTTGGTGAAGCGGGGCGCGCGCGTGACCTTGATCGATCGATCTACTGTCGGTGGCGCCACCAGTCGAGGTACCTTCGCCTGGATTAACGCGACATGGGCCAAGCAGCCACGGCATTACCATGCGTTCAATCAGTCAGGCATTGCCGCCTGGCAGCGCTTGCAGGCCGAGTTGAACCTAGAGGTCAAGTGGGGTGGATCGCTCGAATGGTTTGAAAGTGAGGCACGTCAGAGACGTTTAGCAAGCGATATCCTCGAACAGCAGTTGTGGGGTGAGCCCGCAAAAATGATTGACCTAAGCGAGGCTCAGACGCTTGAACCCATGTCGGATTTTCGTGGCGCCACAGAGGTCGCTTATTCACCACGAGATGGTGCCGTGGACGCTATGCGTGCGTCGCAGCGGCTGGTCAGCGCCGCCGAAAGATTAGGGCTTAGATTACTGGACAACTGCAGTGTCAACAGAGTGAGGGAGGAGGGGGTCGGAGGGCTCGCGGTGCTTGAGACCGACTGCGGTGAGATCGCCGTGGACAAGTACGTACTGGCGACAGGGGCAAATCAACAAGCAACATTGAACCTGGCGGGTATTGATATTCCCCAGCGTACGACACCCGGTGTTGTTGTGATCACCAAGCCAGTGCCGAAACTGCTCAATACGATCTTTGTCGCGCCTGGTGTGCACATTCATCAGCGTCGGGACGGTCGACTTGTTCTTGGCGAACAGGAGGGGCCACCGGAGACCGAGGCACATGCAAAGCGCCTGTCTGCGCAACCCACTCGCTTTCCATCGACCACGCTTGCTCAGCAACATGCGAGTCGATTGCTGGAGATGGCGAGACACTTTTTGCCTTCGCTGCCCACAGATATCGCGCTTGAAGAGGTCCTAATTGGTTGGCGACCGCTGCCGCTCGATGGGCACCCGGTTTTGGGGGCAAGCCCGACGCAACCTAAGAGTTACATCGCCATTATGCACAGTGGTGTGTCCCTGGCGCCCATAGTTGGCGAATTGGTCTCAGAGGAGCTGATCACAGGCGTACCTTCCTCAGTATTAGAACCGTATCGCCCTAACAGGAATTTTCAGCGCATACAGCGGTATTGACGGAGCGGGTAAGGATTGTCCGTTCAAGGCCCCATAAGGGGACTGAATAGTATAAATAAACGTCTTAGGTAAGAGGCTATATGCTATAGTGGTCTCCCTAGTGACCACAAAATTGACCACAAATGGCAAATAATCTACCAAAACACGTAAGACGAAGAGGTGCTAAAGCTCTTCAGTACCGCCGTAGATTCAACAAGTTGCCGGGTGAGTTTACTCGTGCAATGAACTCTACTCAGAGCAGTCCTGACTCTCAGATAGCAGCAGAAGCAGCAGCGTTATCTGCTCAGTACGAGACAGAGTTAAAGATACGGTCAGCCACGTCACCAGATGCCTTGGATGATGCTGAGATAGAAACAGCCGCACTGGCTATCCTGAGAAAGATAGAGTTAAAAGCAGGTGATCTTTACCCGCCGAAGACTGAGACCATTGACGGACAGGAGCAGCCCGTTGATGAGTTCGGTGCTGATGAGTTAGTAGGCATTGATGACCTCATTGATGACACCCGACAGGGCGGCGTAGAACGTCCTCTAACGGCTGAGGAACAGTTACGGTACAAAGCCATGCTGAGGGCTAAAGATGCGCTCCTAAAGCCCCGCAAGCGTCCTCCACGCTACTTGTCTCAGTGCTTTGACTGGTACTGCGTGAACAGACCTAACGGTAAAGCTGACTGGCCTAGAGAGGGCCGTGACTACCTTAAGATTCAACGCAGGTTTGCTAAGATACTTAGCTTCATTGGTGATCGTCCTACTGAAGAGCCTGATGTTGATAGACATATCACTGAGGGTCTAGAACTTTACGCTGACACGATGGCAGAAGAGTCCGGCATGGTTGGTCAGAGTATCGAAAGAAGTTGGAAGGAGACGGTAGCGACCTTCAGACGGGTCTCTAAGGTTTATAAGCTGCGTTGGGTCATCGAAGTCCCTGAAGTTAAAACAGTGCCAGCTGAAGAGCGCCCAGTGTTTACTCAAGAGGAACAGGCGACGATTGTTCAGTGGTGTCTCAGTGCGGACAATAGCAATGATGGTTTCTTAGCAGCTATTGTTTTAGCCCAGCTTCATAGCGGTCTGATGTTTACTGAGTTGGCTAGGATGTTGGCTGATTACGATAACAGCGTTGTGCTGGACGGAAGTATTCCTTACTTGTTGGTCAAAGAGAAAACAAAGAAGGAAGCTCGTAAGCGAATCATTCCAATTGTGGTTGGACTTGAGTTGCTGCAAAGGCACCTGAAAGAGGGCATGGCGTGGCTGAACAGTACCACTGACTCTAACCATACCCACGTAGTACAACACCGTTTAAGAGGCGCTACTGGTAACCCTGAAGCTACAGCGCACTCCCTGCGTCATACATGGAATACGATGGCTAGTGCCGCAGATATTGACCTGATTCACAGAGCGTTAATTGGTGGCTGGCAAGCGGTTGGTAAGAACGAAAAGTTCTCTAGGCGTATGTTGTCGTACGGTCAGAGTGGTCTACAAAGCTCTGAGATTCTTAAGGCGCTACAGAAGAGTCAGCAGAGAGTGTTTAAACACCTGTTGACACTGGAGGCAACACCAGTCTCTAACGTTGTTCGGCTGCATAGGTAACACAAACAGCATCAGCAGAGCCTATAGCGATGCCATGCTCAGTGAGTTTAGAGAGTTAACAGAGACACTAGTGGATGGTTTGCCCAGTCCCAACAGCCCAACTCCAACATCAAATAACAATGTGGTCCGGCTAAAGCGTTAATTGTGACAGCTCAAGGTGCCGAATTTACGATTAGGCTCTAGTATGGCTCGTGAGTAGTTTGAGTCAGCTGAGTAGTGCGTTCACTGAGGTGCGTTTTTATGGAAGTAGTCCTAATCTGTCTGGCGTTAGGAGTAGCTGTAACGGGGATCATAGCTTTCTTCGGGAGGTGTAAAGTCTGCGGCAGCATCAATCATGCTTTTAGCCAAGATCATGCGGCTGATCTACCAGAGGGTAGGGCTTATGTCGTTTGCAAACGGTGTGGTGACCGTCAGTACAGAGGAGACGTGGCGTCTGATGGCTCCGTAGTCTGGATGAGTGGCGGTTCAGGAAAATTCCACGAAGACGGTTCATACACTGGTGACTCTGGCACGTTCATGGATGGCGGAGGTGGTGATGGTGGAGGCGGTGGCGGTGAGTAAGTCGCTTATCTGAGACTACTGGTACAACTTACCGCCATTTATTTTCTAATATCTATTCATGAAAAACCAATGTTTTCAACTGTTTCTACTCGTAATACCTAGACCAATATTGGTTATTTTTTGACCAAGTTAATAATTTTTTAATTAGGCAGTTCGCAAACGAGGTGCTACGTTCAAGGAGCTACAAGTTGTGTGCTTCAAAGTAGCGTGAATCGAGTAACAGCAAACCAATGAGGAAGAAAACATGAGATTGCTAACAATGTTAGCTGTAGTTTTATTTTCCGCTAGCGCATTTGCAAACGAACACAAGGACAACGGTCCGTACTACGCTTTTTATCATCTCCAAGTCGCAAATCCTGCCGCTTTGGTCGAGTCAATGGACCGCTTTTGGGCATCTGATTGCGGGAAACAATATCCTGCGGATGTGGCTTTGTCACAGGAAGTATTCAACGGGGGATACAGTTCTACACACTTTATAATCAACACGTTCCAGAACTCTACAGATCAGGCGAAAGCAGCTGAAATAATGCGCTCGTGTCCTAGTGGCATTCAGTTTTTGCAGGAGTTAGCTGCAGCAGGGACGATTCCAACAACGCAATACATGGGTCCAGCGGCAGTAGACGAAAATGACTGGACTCAGGACGCTGTCTTCTCGAAGTTTGACATTATCGTCAAGCCTCAAGATCAGGCTGCCTACGCTGCTGCCTATGCAAAAATGATGAAGGCGGCGGCGAAAGATATAGATCTGCGATCCTACGGTCTTGGTGCTATTTATTTTGGTCGCGACAAGTTCACACATTGGGTTTGGACAGGTGGTAGAACAATTCCTGAGGTGAATGCAATAAGCGAACAGCTTTTAGCGCACCCTGCCTTTGCTCAGTTCAACGAAGAAGTTGGTAGCATGAGAACTGTCGTCAATACATCTCAAATCCAAATCCTAAAGGGTTACGCAAAACAGTAACCTTGCCTCTAGTGCTGCTACTCAGACGTCATAGGCGCATCTGAGTAGCAGTTTTTGACCA
>JBELJN010000085.1:0-3548 GCA_042090345.1 Halieaceae bacterium
CGCGGTCGATAATAAATTCGTTGGCTTTTTCAATGACCGATTCGTCTCGGTTGCCAAACACATATCACATGACAACCTTGTTGCCTTTCTTGATTAACTTACCACCGAGTTCGACCTCTCCTGTTGCAGTGCGTCGCCTATGCATTAGCGGGATCTGCCAACGAATGATTTCGGGTGCTAAAGACTTGATCGGTCAATGATCGGCGATGTGAGGGAGTGTTCATTAATATTTTCCTCTTTTATTATATTTTTACGATTTATCGATCGTACCGTCCCAGTGTCATTTTTTCACCCCCTGACAAGATATGTCTAAATTGCCTTATTTAAGGGGTTGTCATTGTCTGCAAAGAGTAATAGCGTATACCGCCAGCTATACTTTCTGCTGGCTAGGAATAAGACTAATAAATTAGCCATTTTAAGCCTGTTAACTCGGTAAATAATTTAAGGAGAGCGTATGAAGTCTCACGCCAACAAGCTTGCAGTCGCAGTTGCTGCTTGCTCACTCTCGTTGTCGGGGCTCACCCAAGCGCAGAAGCTGGAAGAAGTTGTTGTAACAGCGGCGAAGGTAGAAGCTTCGATTCAGGATACCCCCATCGCTGTGACGGCGTTCTCTCAGGAGGCCCTCGATTCGCAGTTAATTAACGATTCCTCTGCAATGCAGTTCTCGGTCCCAAACCTCAACATGACCAAAGGCAATTTTACAGCCGGTGATATACGGATTCGCGGCATTGGATCGGGCGCCGTCGGCACCTTTGGCGACTCGGGTGTCGGTATTCACGTCAACGGTATCTATCAAGTATCGACCCGAATCTTCGAAACTCAGTTCCTGGATATGGAGCGAGTCGAGGTGCTTCGTGGACCGCAGGGTACGCTTTACGGTCGTAACACCACCGGTGGCGTTATCAACTTGATAACCGCGAAAGCAGACTCAACCGAATCCAGCGCCAGCTTTGACGCAACAGTCGGTAATTATGGAGCAACTCAAGGACGATTCCACATCAATGCACCTTTAAGTGACACCTTTGCGTTAAGAATTGCGGGTATGTCTCTGGAGCGTGATGGTTTCACTACCAACGAGTTCACGGGAAATGACGTCGATGATCGCAGCTTGTGGTCAGGTCGACTCTCAACTACGTGGGATGCGAGTGAAGATACTCAGGTCAATTTCATGTATAGCTTGTTCGAGGAAGACGACTCGCGCATGCGATCGCAAAAGCAGTCTTGTAATTTCGACCCGGCGGGCATTCTTGGCTGCCTACCAGGTGAACCAAGCTATGGAGTCACCAACTCTTCCGGAGGTATCGCCGGCGCCCTCATGAATACGATTAGCGGTATTAATGGCGGTGTTCAAGGGGTTCTCGCTCAAGCCGCGTTGGGCGTGTATTCAGGTGGTGTCCCGATTGGTAACCCAGCCAACGCAAGCCTCATCAACAACGTGCTGGCGGGCACTACCGGGTTTTCGCCTTCTGATTTTTTGGTTGATAACAACCCCGACGACCGCCGCACTGTGAACATGGATTTCGAACCGACCTACTTCGCCGAAGAGGAAATGTTCCAACTGCAGATCACGCATGATGCTGGCGATTTGGCGTTTAGTTGGTCGTCCGGCTACACCGAGACGGCCTATACCTCGACAGAAGACTATGAAAAAGGTGTTGCGACAGCTGATTGGCAGCCAACACTCGATACATTTGTCGATCTAGGTAATGCCAGTCCTCTGTCTTTCCCAGAATATCAAGCGGTGCTTTGCGGTGCAGCGGGTGTTCCTGCAGCTGCTTGCGGAATCGCGGGTCAAACGGACGTTCCAACGTTAGGGGCCGCAACAGGTCTTGATGCATTAGCACCATTTATGGTTGCTTCGCCTGGAACAGATCAGGCTCTTTGGGCTGGCAACAGTGCCCTACTGGGTGGTTATGGCGCAGGTGTGCCTGTGTTGTTGCCAGATGGTACGTTAGTCAGTGTAGGTAATGCCCAAGGTGCGGATGAGTCTTTCTCAGACAACCAAGGCTGGTCGCATGAGTTTCGAGTGCAGTCCGACTACGATGGCAATCTAAACTTTATGGTTGGTGCGTTCAATTTGGACTACGAGGGTCGAAACCGTTATGTCGTTCGAAGCTCGGGTCTCTCGTTCCCCGGACAAGTCTTACCCATCAATCCAGCTGTCTTCCCCGCACCGTTTGGCGCAGCTAATGCACATGATGAGGTTAATCCACACATGTGGGGTTACGAGAACGATACGCGCTTATATGAGCTTGACGCCCAAGCGGTGTTTGGTGAGCTGTATTACGATGTGTCTCCCGACCTTCGATTGACTTTGGGTGCTCGGTATTCGGATGAAGAGAAGAAGGCCAAGCAGCGTACGATTTATGTGACTTTTTCAGATCTTCCACCACTTGATTCTGAAAATAACGCCTACGGTTTTCCCGAGTATGAGCAAAGTGAGTTTACTTGGAAGGCCAATGCAACCTACATCGTGAGCAATGAGACCTTGGTGTACGGTACCGTCTCGTCTAGCTTCAAGTCGGGTGGTGTGAATCCAATTTCAGTTGATGACGACCTTGCAGATCCAGCGGCCGGTGGTGATCCTGCAAACCTAGGCTTCAAACCAGAGTTTGTAGATGCCATCGAATTAGGTATGAAGACCACCTTTATGGACGGCGCGGCACAGTTCAACGGTGCACTCTTTTACTACGACTACAAAGACATGCAGCAGTCAAAGATTGTCTCGGTAACCTCGCTTAACCAGAATTCAGATGCTGAAATCACAGGTTTTGAAGGCGAGTTCAGATGGGCTGCGACCGAAAACCTTGAGTTGACTGCTAATGTTGGCTGGATTAAGGCTGAGATTGGTGAGTTTGAAACGGTCGATACGGCGAACCCAAATGCCCGTGGCACCACGGAGGGTGTTACTAGCGTTAATGGCGTTAATTTTATCACACCTTACGAGGACGCTAGTGGTAACGTCGTGCCCGTAGACTACAGTCGTTGCGATCAACCGGCGCCATTCCCTTGCGCGGGCTATCGCCAAAGCTTGGCTGGTAATCAGATTGCAAACACGCCAGAGTTCAACTACAACTTGGGCGTGATTTATCGCACGCAACTGGGTGGCATGCCTGCTGTGATGGGGACGAACTACTATTGGCAGGACAAGATGTACACCACCAACTTCAACAGCTCTTCTAATCAGATTGAGGATTGGGCAATGTGGAACGCTAACGCCCGTGTAATGGGTGACGGCTGGTATGCAGAGCTTTGGGTTCGTAACATCTTGGATGATGACAACATCACAGGCGGTTACCTGACGTCGTCGGTTTCGAACCTGTTCACCAATCAATTCATCTTGGAGCCACGCACTTACGGCTTGACCCTAGGTATGCGGTTTTAAGTAGAGGCAGTAGCGAGAAGCCCGGCATTTGCCGGGCTTTTTTTTATGTGTCTTTGTCCTCCTGTCCCCTCTAAAGGAAAGCGTTAACTCAGGAGTGGTGCTAGGAATCGACCAGTATGTGACGCTTTGTTCTTTGCGACTTGTTCGGGTGTGCCAGTCGCAA